>CAMKSE010000009.1 GCA_946415365.1 uncultured Prevotellaceae bacterium | reverse complement strand
CGATGCTGAGGATGTCGTCGACCTTCTCCTTGAACTTCGCAGGATGGGCTGTCTCGCAGAAGACACCGACTTCGCCGGGCTTTAAGCCATCGGACAAAGCTTGATAGCCGCAGGCACCGTGAGGATCGAGGATATAGCCTGTCTCTTCGTAGCACTGGCGCATGGTCTGACGGATCTGGTCGTCGCTGTAGGTGGCTCCGCTGATGAGGCTGGTGATGCGCTCATGGGTCTCTTCAGGCGAGAGTTTGTTGTTCTCGCTGTAGAGGTTGATGATGCGTGCGAAGTTCGAGGGATCGCCCACATCCATCGCATTGGCCAGCGTCTGGAGGGAGGCTTTCGGCTCGTAACGGCCTGTCTGCAGGTAGTTGTAGAAGATGTCGTTGGCGTTGTTGGCGGCAATGAAGCGCTTCACAGGCAGTCCCATAGCATGGCCGAAGAGGGCTGCACAGATATTTCCGAAGTTGCCGGAGGGCACGCACATGACAAGGTTATTGAACATGGAACATGGAACATTGAACATTTCCTTCAGACGGGCGTAGGCATTGAAATAGTAGAAAGCCTGGGGCAGGAAACGGGCTACATTGATGGAGTTGGCAGAGGTCAGCTTCATGTGCTGGTTTAGCTCTGCATCCATGAAGGCATTCTTTACGAGCGCCTGACAGTCATCAAACACACCGTCGACCTCGATGGCGGTGATGTTCTTGCCGAGGGTTGTAAACTGGCACTCCTGGATGGGGCTTACCTTACCTTTCGGATAGAGCACATAGACGTGGATGCCCTCTACACCAAGGAAGCCGTTGGCAACGGCAGAGCCTGTGTCACCAGAGGTGGCCACGAGCACATTTACTAACTTTGAACTTTCCTGACGGATGAAATATTGCAGGAGGCGAGCCATGAAACGGGCACCCACATCCTTGAAGGCGAGGGTAGGACCATGGAACAGTTCGAGGGAGTAGATGTTATCCGTTACTTTCTCAACAGGACAGTCGAAGGAGAGCGTGTCGTAGACAATCTGTTTCAACGACGCTGCATCGACATCTTCTCCAAAGAAGGCGTCTGCCACGGTATAGGCTATTTCCTGGAAAGACTTCGTCTCAATGGTGTCGAAGAACTCCTTTGGCAGTTGCTTGATACGCTCAGGCATATACAGGCCGCGGTCTTCTGCCAAACCCTTGACTACTGCTTTGTGCAGGTCGGCGATGGGGGCTTTCCCATTTGTGCTATAATATTTCATATACTTTGAACTTTGAGCTTTGAACTTTGCATTTATGCTTGAGTTTACGAAAAACTTTATGATATGCTCATAAGGGTTTGCATGAATTCATTTAGTTTCAGCAGACCGTAAGAGCCTGATACACAGGAAACTTCGTCGTACTGCTGAACGTCATCTGGAACGATGCCACTATACCAGATGAGGAATGGCACGGGCTGTCCGACGTGGATGCGCTGCTCCACAGGCGTGAGATGGTCAGGGAGTACGGCAATGCAGACGGGGTCAGTCCATGTCGCCACCTTATTATATATAGGGGCGATGAGACGCTGGTCGAGATACTCGATGGTCTTGAGCTTCAGTTCGAGATCGCCGTCATGGCCCGCCTCGTCGCTGGCCTCGACGTGGACAAAGACGAAGTCATCCTTTTCCAGCGCCTCGATGGCAGCCTGAGCCTTGCCTTCGTAGTTGGTGTCGGCCAGTCCAGTGGCTCCTGGGACCTCGACAATCTTCAGACCCGCATAGTGGCCAATGCCTCGGATCAGGTCTACGGCCGAGATGACTGTGCCCGACTTGACCTGCGGATATTGTTGCATCAGTGTCTCCATCGAAGGACGATAACCGCCGCTCCAGGGCCAGATGCTGTTGGCCTGACGCTCACCTTTAGCCGCTTTTGCAACGTTATAGGGATGCTTGGCGAGGAGTTCCTGTGATTTCAGGATAAGCTCGTTGATGAGGTCGGCAGTCTGTTGGGGTGTCAGGCGTCCAGCTTCCACAGGAGCATTCTCCTCGGCTTTTACCAGAAGTTCGCGCCAAGACTCATTGGGATGGTCATGGGGTGGGGCACAGACGATGTGCTTGTTGCCGCCTTTGATGACAAGCAGATGACGGTACTGGATGCCTGTGATGAATTTCACTCTCTCGCAGCCCTCACGATCATTGATGGGCTTAGCTAACGTTTCGTTCAGATATCTGATAAGCACATCGGCATCCTGAGTCTCCAGATTTCCACCGTTATGGGTGATGATCTTGCCGTCTTCAAGGGTGATGATGTTGCAGCGGATAGCGAAATCGTCGTCAGCCATCTCATAGCCGATGCTGGCAGCTTCGAGAGGTCCACGACCTTCATACACTTTATTAAGATCATAGCCGAGGATGGCGGTGTTCGCTACTTCAGACCCAGGAGGAAAGCCTTCTGGTACGGTGATTAATCGTCCGCAGCGGCCTTCGCGAGCCAATTGGTCCATCATGGGCTTATGGGCATATTGCAATAAGGTCTTCCCACCGAGCCGCTCGACGGGAAGATCTGCCATGCCATCACCAAGTATGATGATATGCTTCATAAACTAAATATTGGCGATAGACATAATATTGGCGAAGACACCAGCGGCAGTCACAGCTGCACCGGCACCGTAGCCCTGGATGAGCATCGGGTATTCCTTATAGCGCTCGGTGGTGAGGAGCACGATGTTGTTCGAACCCTCGAGACCATAGAACGGATGTCCATACGGTACCTCCTTGAGGGCGACATTGGTCTTGCCGTTCTCCATTGTGGCCACGAAGCGCCAACGCTTGTTCTCGGCCTCCAGCACCTTGCGACGGGCCTCAAAGTCAGCATCGAGCTCAGGCAGACGCTTCCAGAAATCGTCGATGCTTCCCTCAAAGTAGCTGTCGGGCACGAAGAGATGCTTTTCAACGTCTTCCTGTTCCACCTTGTAACCTGCCTCACGGGTCAGGATCACCAGCTTACGGATAACGTCCGTGCCACTGAGGTCGATACGGGGATCAGGCTCTGAATAACGTTCTTCCTTGGCGCGGCGCACGGTCTCGGAGAAGGGCACGTCGGCAGAAATCTCGTTGAAGATGAAGTTCAGTGTACCACTTAGGATGGCCTCGATCTTCAGGATCTTGTCGCCCGAGTTGCACAGGTCGTTGATGGTACCGATAATCGGCAGGCCAGCACCTACGTTGGTCTCATAGCGGAACCACACGCCCTTGTCGCGAGCGGTCTGTCTCAGCTTGAGATAACTGTCATAGTCGCTGGAAGCAGCAATCTTGTTGGCAGCCACCACGGATATGTTGTGCTCTAAGAATGTCTGATAAAGTGATGCTATCTGACGGCTGGCAGTACAGTCGACGAAGACACTGTTGAAGATATTCATCTTCACAATCTCGTCGCGCATGTGTTCGGTGTTGGCTGGATAGCCTGCACGCAGAATCTTCTCGTAGTTGTCAAGGTCGATGCCGTCGCGGTCGAGTACGAAGTTGTCCACATCGGAAATGCCGACGACATTCAGCTTCAGACGTCTCGACTGCATGAGGAACTGCTGCTGGGTACGGATCTGCTCGAGCAGCATGCCACCCACTGTGCCGATACCGCAAATGAAGAGGTTGAGCACCTTGTATTCTGACAGGAAGAACGAGTCGTGCAACACGTTGAGTGACTTGCGCAGGAAGCGGCCGTCAACAACAAACGAGATATTCGTCTCTGAGGCACCTTGGGCACAGGCAATCACGCTGATACCAGAACGTCCGAGTGTTCCGAACAGCTTACCGGCGATACCTGGGGTCTGCTTCATGTTCTCACCAACGATGGCGATGGTGGCCAGACCGCTCTCCACCTGCATGGGGAACATTGCACCCGTCTCAATCTCCTTGGCAAACTCTGCGTTCAGCACTTCTGCAGCTGCCTCGGCATCCTCATCTCGCACACCGATAGAGGTGGAGTTCTCAGATGAGGCTTGCGACACCATGAACACGGAGATACCCTTATTGGCCAGGGTGGTGAAGATACGACGGTTTACACCAATCACACCCACCATTGAAAGACCTGTCACGGTGATCAGCGAGGTACCCTTGATGCTTGAGATACCTTTGATGGGCTTGTTGTCGTCCTCAATCTTGTCTTTGATCAGTGTGCCCGGATGCTCAGGGTTGAAAGTGTTCTTCACCTTGATAGGTATATTCTTCACGCAGACTGGATAGATTGTCGGCGGGTAGATCACTTTCGCACCGAAGTTACAGAGCTCCATAGCCTCCACATAAGAGAGTTCGTTGATGGTATAGGCACTCTTGATTACCTTCGGATCTGCCGTCATAAAGCCATCCACGTCCGTCCAGATCTCCAGCACCTCGGCATTCAGCACGGCTGCGATGATTGAGGCCGTATAGTCTGAACCGCCACGGCCCAGGTTCGTTGTCTCGTGGGTGTCACGGTCGCGGGCGATGAATCCCGGCACTACATATACATACTTATTATTTATATTCTTGAACGACTCCTTCACCAGTTCGGTGGTCAGTTCGGCATCAATCACATGCTTGCCCAGCTTCTTTTCCGTGCGGATGAAGTCGCGGCTGTTCATGCGAACACCGTTCTTGATCATGGCTGCCACGATATGTGAACTCAGACGCTCGCCATACGATACGATGGTGTCCTCGGTCTTCTTCGACAGATCGTGAATCAGATACACACCGTAGAGGATGCTCTTCAACTGGTCGAAGAGCTGGTCTACATTGTTGAATAAGTCTATGCGCTTTTTGTCATCCGTAATGACAGCCTCGATCATCTGGTGGTGGCGGGTCACCATCGCGTCGAATTCCTCACGATAGTGGTCGTCGCCTTGCTTGGCCATCTGCGATGTGGCGATCAGTTTGTCGGTGATGCCGTCAAGTGCACTTACTACTACTACGACAGGTTGCGTCCGAGCCTCTGTCTCCACAATTTTTTTCAAGCTAAGAATGCTTTTTACGGAACCTACGGACGTTCCGCCGAATTTCATTACTTTCATATTCCTATGCAATTTATCTTTCCGCCGGTACCCCTCTACAAGTGGGGCTTCCTCCAACGGCGGTGCAAAGGTAATGGAATTAGTGCAAAAAACAAAATAAATCGCGAAAAAAATCGCGATTTATCTTGAATTACTTGCGTCCTTGGTTGCTATGAGGATTGATTCTTTGCTGTTTTCTCATCTCTTTGCCGGCATAGGGACGGGCAGGCGGAGAATAGCTTTTTCTTGGGTCACCGTGGCCTTTGTAGTCCTGATAAGGCTTTGGACGGTTCGAATACATGTGGTTCCTATCTGTATAGTATTTATAGACGTGGAATGACCACACATTTCGTGAACTGCTCATGGGACGGTAGAAGTAATTTGTCTTCTTATAAATATGGTATTGGTAGTCTGAGAGCACATACCTCATGTCGGCATCTCTGCGTGACTGGCAAGTGCTGAGACGTTCGCCATGAATGGCTACGGAAATAATGTAGTCGAGGTTGATTTCGTACACGTTGTTGGCTTGAATGCTACTCAATCCGAGTTCGTAGGTCATCTTGTCGGTGAGGAACAACGCGTGCTCACGTGCTTCATCGAATGTCATTGCTGCGGCAGAGGTAACTATCGTCACCATCAATGCCAGTGTCATCATCTTCTTTCTCATTTTATACAGTTTAGGTTGTTCAACATCATTGATTACTGCTGCAAATATAGACATTTTTATCCAAAATTCGCTTGTTATTTACAAAAAAAGTATCAAAAATCGATTTATTTGGTAGAAAATGAGTAATTTTGCAGCGTTTTTGAAGTAATATTTATGATACAGTATAAAGAACTTAAGAAAAATCTGAAAAAGGATCTCTCGGGATTCCCTGAGATAAAAGTGTCAGTTGTAGGTGATACGGCGACTCAATTTCTGGCTACTGCCATCCGCGGATTAGGTGTGGAGCGAGGCTTGAATATCAACCTTTTTGAAGCTGAATATAATCAGGTGGATCGTCAGTTCCTTGATCCTTCAAGTGAATTATATGAATTTGACGCTGATTTCATAGTCGTCTTCCAGTCGACCCATAAGTTAGGAGAGCACCATAGTCTGCTCACTACAGACCAGCAGGCTCAGCTTGCAGATGAGCGGTTGTCTTTTGTTGCCTCTGTCTGTGAGAATCCGGCTCTGGCCAATAAGAAAATCATCTATTTCAATTATCCAGAGATAGAAGACACGGTGTTTGGTAGTTATGCCAACAAGGTGGTGTCATCGTTCACATATCAGGTTCGCAAACTCAACTATGAGTTGATGAAGCTGTCGCAGCAGTATCCAAACCTCTTTATTTGCGATATCGCCGGACTGCAGAACAAGTTCGGACGCGATTTCATGTTTGCACCGAATGTGTATGTCAGCACGGAGATGATTCTGAGTGTGGACATCCTTCCATACGTGGCATCAAGGGTGTTGGATATCGTTTGCGCCATCAGAGGACAATTCAAGAAATGTCTGATCCTTGACCTTGACAATACCGTGTGGGGTGGTGTCATTGGCGACGATGGACTGGAGGGCATCCAGTTGGGACATGGTTTGGGTATTGGCAAGGCCTTTACCGAATTCCAGATGTGGGTTAAGAAACTGCGTCAACGTGGTATCATCATCTGTGTGGCCTCGAAGAACAATGAGGAAACGGCTAAGGAACCGTTTGAGAAACATCCGGATATGGTATTGAAACTCGATGACATAGCCGTGTTCCAGGCTAACTGGGAAACGAAGGTTGATAATATCCGTACCATACAGAGTATCTTGAATATCGGCTTTGACTCGATGGTGTTCCTCGATGATAATCCTTTTGAACGGAATATCGTTCGTGAGAATATCAAGGGCATCACTGTTCCTGAATTGCCGGAAGATCCTGGTGAATACTTGGAATATCTTTATTCGCTGAACCTCTTTGAGACAGCCAGTTACAGCAATGCTGACAAGGACCGCACAAAGCAGTATCAGGTGGAGGCCAAACGCGTGTCGCTCTCCAAAACCTTCACCAACGAGGCCGATTTCCTGAAGTCACTCAACATGGAGTCTACGGTCAGCGGCTTTACCAAGTTTAATACGCCACGTGTGGCACAGCTTTCCCAACGGAGCAATCAGTTTAACCTGCGTACCATCCGATATACAGAGGCAGATGTTACCGCTATGGCAGAGGATTCGGATGTGATAGACTTGAGCTTTACACTTGAAGATAAATTCGGTGATAACGGACTTATTGCCGTCATTATTATGAAGAAGCTGGATGCCGAGACGTTGTTTGTCGATACCTGGTTCATGAGCTGCAGAGTGCTGAAGCGTGGTATGGAGAACTTTACCCTGAATACGATGGTAGAACGTGCTAAGGCTGCTGGCTTTAAGAAAATAGTTGGCGAGTATCTGCCTACGCTCAAGAATAAGATGGTGGAAAATCACTATACAGGACTTGGTTTTACGAAGGTTGAAGGTGCAGATACAGCCCGATATGAACTGGATGTTGAGACCTATCAACCCAGGGAGTGTTATATTGAAACATTAATTGAGAAGTAAAAGTGAAGAACAAGATAGACCATATCGGTTATCTGACTGGCGATATCGTCGCTACAGGCAAGGCTTTCGAGAAGCTTGGCTATCAGATGGGTGAGATTGTAAATGACGATACCCAGCGTACCCGTATTTGTTTCCTGACGAAGGCGGATGAGGTACGTGTGGAACTGGTAGAGCCATACGAAAACAATCGGACCATGCAAAAGATGCTTACTAAACAAGGTGTCTCTCCATATCATACTTGTTATGAGGTGGATAATGTGGATAGCGAGTATGAACATCTGATACAGGAAGACTGGGTAGCTTTGTTCAAACCTGTGGCAGCTCCGGCATTTGGTAATCGTAAAATATGTTATTTCTGGAATGCAGAGATTGGTTTTATTGAATTAGTAAACAAACAATAGATAGAAATTATGGAAAGACAAGAGATTTTTGAAAAGTTGAATGAGATCTTTATAGACGTGTTGGACCTCGACGAGTGCAACCTGACTGATGATACCACTGCAGACGATATAGAGGAGTGGGATTCGCTAAGTCATGTACAGTTGATTGTCACTATTGAAAAGGCCTTCAATATAAAGTTTACTTCCTTGGAGATCATGAAGTGGAATAACGTCGGTGAGATGGTTGATTCGATGATGGAAAGGCTGTAAAATCAAAAATTGTAAATCAGATAAATGTAAATAACGCTAATGGTCGTTAATTCTGTCAGATTCTTGCTGTTCTTTATCGTAGTATTTACTGTTTACTACCTTCCTGTCAGCAAGAAGTATCCTCGTTTCCAGAATTTATGGCTGCTGCTTTCGAGCTATTTCTTTTATGGTGTGGCAGACTGGTCGATGGTGCCGCTCCTTATTGGAGCCACCATCGTGTTCTATGGTCTTGGCTTATGGCTTAAGAATGAAATGCAGAAGCAGCATCGGAAAAATGCATCACGGTTGACAACGTTGGGAGTCTGCCTTGGTATCGGATTGTTGTTGTATTTCAAGTACCTGAATTTCTTTGCCGAGTCGTTTGCGGAATTGCTGAGTGCAATAGGTTTTAAGGCAACGTGGACTACACTTCATATTGTCCTGCCGATAGGTGTCAGCTTCTTCACGTTTAAGTTGATCAGTTACATCATTGAGGTTCATCGTGAGCATATTGAGCCCTGTAAGGATTTTATTGAGTTTGCAACATACATTGCATTTTTTCCCACACTCCTTTCCGGTCCTATTGACCGTCCGAACACATTTATTCCGCAATTGCGAAGGTCGCACTCGTTGGACTATGTCCAGGCCGTAGATGGTTGTAGGCAGATTCTTTGGGGTATGTTCACGAAGATTTGTATTGCTGATCATCTTGCCCTTGTGACAGACAGCATATGGGCCGACTATACGAGCCAGTCCGGATCGACGCTTCTGATTTGGACTTTGCTTTATACGATGCAGATCTACACCGATTTCGATGGTTATTCTAATATGGCTATCGGTGTTGGTAAGATTCTTGGTTTCAATATCACTCGCAACTTCAATCATCCTTTATTGGCACGTAACATTGCAGAGTTCTGGCGTAATTGGCATATTTCACTTACGTCGTGGATTACGGACTATGTGTTTATGCCGTTGAATATTGCCTTCCGTAACCTTGCTAATTGGGGCGTGATGCTGGCAGTGGTGATAAACATTGTGCTGATTGGCCTTTGGCATGGTGCCAACTGGACTTTCGGTCTCTTTGGACTCTATCATGCCATGCTTTATGTTCCGCTGGTTCTGTCAGGCTCATTTGGAAAGAACAAGAAACTGCGTCCCAACGACCACGGACTGCCTAAGTGGACGGATCTCTGGAAGATGCTGTTGAATTATTTCCTTGTGTCCTTAGGATTCATCATCTTCCATGCTGACAGCATTGCCGATGCCTTCCGGTTCTTCGGTGGTATCCTTTCGAATTCCCTTTTCTCCATGCCATCACTACCGCTCAAGAAAGCAACGTTGTTGTTTATCTTGATTGTTCTGATACTGGAATGGACGACCAGAAAGAAAGAGCATCCGCTGCAGTTGTCTACTGACGGCATTTTCAAATATACGGTAGCCCGTTATCTCCTGTATGCTGGCATTGGCCTGATGTTATTCCTGTTTGCAGGTGAAGTTGAGACATTTATTTATTTCCAGTTCTGACGATGAAGAAGTTCTTACTTAAATTATCATATACGGTATTGCCGGTTTTCCTGCTGTTGTTTGGATTAGTGCTTTATGTGACACTCTATATTAGTCCTCGGGCAGATACAGGTGATCTGGGTAATTTGGCCCTCATACCGTTTTGGTCGGAATATGGTCAGATGATCCGGCAGCATGAAATAAAGGATACTTTATTCATAAAGGTTAATAAGACGGAAAACCTGCGTGACATCCATGTCAATGTGCTGACGGTCGGTGACTCCTTTTCTCAGCAAGAACATGCCGGATATCAGAACTATATGCCTGGAGAAGGACTGACGGTTGCCAATTGTAAGCGTAGTCTTTACGACAATCCTATACAATATGCTTATAATATCATGGATTGGGGTGTTGTTGATTCTACCAATATAGATGTGATGGTTGTAGAGGTAGGAGAACGGGATTTCGCCATTAGAATAGATAATTTTGGAGTTGACAAGGTTGAAGTCCCAGAACCGGAGAAACCGTCTAATGGTGATGGAGAAGAGCATAATCCCAACAAATGGTCACTACTCCGTGCTCGTGACTTCGTCTTGTACAGGTTTGCTAATAGGAGTCCAGTGTATGTTGTAGACTTAAAACAGGATTTCTTCGGGAGTCCTGAACCTCGTAAATTGTATTTCTATTGTGCCGATATCCTAAACGGCATGACGATTGAGGGGTCCATTCGGCCAAAGGTCAAGGAAGTGTATGATTTACTGACAGCAAAGGCTCATGAGCGAGGATTTGCCCTTGTCCTTATGCTTCCTGTTGACAAATACGATCTTTATCAAGACTATATCGTAGACAATCCTTATGCTCATCCCAAACGTATCAATGAGGATGTTCGGGAACTGTTAGGTGATATACCTGAAGTCATGTTGTCAAAATATTGTCTGAAGCCTCTTATAGATAAGGGGGAGAAGGATATATTCCTCTTTGATAACAGCCATTGGAGTTATAAGGCTTCTGAGGTCGTAGGTAAGGAACTTAGCAGAAGGGTGAAGCTGTTAATGGAATGAATAAACGTATCTTAGCCTTTGATGTGATGAGGGCTGTCGCCGCCTTTGCTGTGGTATGGCAACATATAGGTGGACAGGGCTGGCCAGAATCTTTCCCTTCTTCGGAATGGGAGGCGAGGAATGTGTTTGTTTCTTTTGCCCAATGGAGCGTACCGGTGTTTTTTATGATTTCCGGTGCTCTGTTTCTGTCACCAGACAAACCTCTTGATATCAAACGCCTGTATAGGAAAAATATCCTTCGCATCATATACGCCTTCCTGTTTTGGTCGGCTATTTATATGATTTATTTAGAAGGGCTGGATAATATAAAAATATTCTTTCTCAGTGTCCTGAAGGGGCCTGCGCCATTTTGGTTCCTGAAGTCCATGATCGGCATATACATCTTTGTTCCTGTATTAAAGAGTATTGCGGAAAACCGTCATGTTTTCCGTTACTTTGTCATCGTTGCAGTCATCTTGACGTTTGGTGTTTCTCAATTATTGGATCATGTCGGCGTTTTCAATGCACAGAGGATGATTCTGTTGAACGAGTATTTAGATACTTTTGGCCTAAAATCTCTTGGCGTTGTCACTTACTTTATCTTAGGATATTATCTTTTTTCCTATTCATTCGGAAAACGCACGAGGTATACCATCTATATCTTGGGTTTCCTGAGTTTTTTCCTCTCCGCCTTAGGCACTCGTTATTTCTCTCATGTAATGGGATGTCCGTTTAATCTTTTCTATGACGATATGCATCCGTTTACATTGATAGAGGCTGTGGCTATCTTCTTGTTTATTAAAAACCATGCTGACGGGTGTCCTCAATCTATTCGGCGCTATATGGTCGTCGTGTCTAATTGTAGCCTGGGTATCTATCTGGTTCATCCGTTAATGATGACAGTGCTGAATGACCAACTCGCATTCAACTCTTCGACATTGGATCCGCATTATTTCCTTCCTGTATTTGCAATTATTGTTTTCATACTTTCATTTATTGTAGTGAGAATTGTCAGTTATATTCCAGGTTTAAGAAATACGGTATCATAAATTATCAATAAGTGACTAATGAGTATCAGATACGGGTATTGCCGGAGGTGGCGGCTCAGGAGGACAGACTGAAGGGCTGGCTTGCTGACGAATATGGCTTTGATGCGACAACCATCTGTGGCGTACGAATCCTGAAACGTAGCATTGATGCTCGTCAGAGACAGATATTCGTAAACCTGAAAGTACGGGTGTATGTAAACGAGCAACCTCATGACGATGATTTTGTCAGAACGGAATACCCGAATGTAGAGGGGAAATCTCAGGTGATTGTTGTTGGTGCTGGACCGGGAGGACTTTTCACTGCACTTCGATTGATTGAGTTGGGCTTACGCCCCATCGTTCTTGAACGAGGGAAAGATGTTCATGAGCGCAAGAAAGACTTGGCTGACATCACGAAGAAACAGAAGGTGGATCCAGAGAGCAACTATTGTTTTGGTGAAGGAGGGGCAGGAGCCTATTCTGACGGGAAACTGTATACCCGTAGTAAGAAGCGTGGTGATACGGATAAGATCCTGAATGTGTTCTGTCAGCATGGTGCTTCTACGGCGATATTGGCGGATGCCCATCCTCATATCGGAACAGATAAACTGCCAATGGTCATCGAGGCCATGCGAAATACCATTATCAGAAGTGGTGGTGAGGTGCATTTCCAAACGAAGATGACACAGCTGATATTGGAAGGAAATAAGGTCATTGGATGTGTGGCTGATAAGGAATATTATGGTCCGGTAATCCTGGCTACAGGACACTCTGCACGAGATGTATACAGGTATTTGTCTGAAGCGGCGATTGAGATGGAGGCTAAGGGTATCGCAGTAGGAGTGAGGCTCGAACATCCCTCAGAACTGATTGATCAGATCCAGTACCATTCGAAGTATGGACGTGGAAGATGGTTGCCCGCTGCTGAATATTCGTTTGTGACTCAGATTGACGGTAGGGGTGTCTATTCATTCTGTATGTGTCCTGGCGGTTTTGTCATACCTGCAGCTACGGACAAGGAACAGATTGTGGTGAATGGTATGAGTCCGTCTAATCGTGGTACGGCTTGGAGCAATAGCGGTATGGTGGTTGAATTGAGGCCGGAGGATGTTACAGGGGATGATGTGTTGAAAGTCATGCGGTTTCAAGAAGAACTTGAAAAGATGTGTTGGCATCAGGGCAATATGAGGCAGACAGCACCAGCCCAGCGGATGTCGGATTTCGTCAACAACCGTCTGAGTTATGATCTTCCCAAGTCATCGTATGCTCCGGGACTGATATCCAGTCCATTGCATTTTTGGATGCCGAAGACTATATCGAAGCGACTACAGGAAGGTTTTAAGGTATTCGGGCGTCACGCACACGGTTTCCTTACAAATGAAGCAACACTGATTGCTGTAGAGACCAGAACTTCCTCGCCAGTACGTATTGTAAGGAATCGGGATACGTTGCAACACGTTCGTATCCAGGGGCTTTTCCCTTGCGGTGAAGGTGCTGGCTATGCCGGTGGAATAGTGTCGGCAGGTGTTGATGGCGAACGGTGTGCAGAAGCTGCTGCACAGTATATGATGAGTTTATAGTTTAGTGTTTATAGTTTATAGTTGATAACCTTGCAAGCCGTTAAATCTTTAGTAGTAATCATCTATAAACAATAAACTATCAACTATAAACAAAAAAAATCTCATAAAGCTTTGGTAATTCCAATTATTTTTCGTATCTTTGCCGACAGAGAATAATGTTTAACTAATAACTGACACGATATGAACAGGGAGGAACAATTCGTTATTACGATTAGCCGCCAGTTCGGTACAGGTGGTCATGAGATTGGCGCAGAGTTGGCTCGTCGGCTTCAAGTGAAACTGCTAGATAAGCAGATTTTGAATGAGGTGGCAAAGCGTAACCGTGTGGTAGAGGAGGCCATGGAGAAGATAGAGACCAGGAATCCTCTTTGGCGTGATGACTTTACGAACTTCTATCAGACCTACATGAGTAAGGCCGAGTATGATGGTGCAGAGCATGATCAGACTTCACATGAACTTTTTGATGCTCAGGCAGAGGCAATCCGTAAGATTGCTTCCAAGGAGTCGTGTATCATCGTAGGTCGTTGCGGTTTCCATATCTTTGCCGATCATCCCAATTCCTTGAAGATTTTCATTCACTCGAGTGAAGACTGCCGTAAGCGCAGGATTGCGGAAAAGTATGGTCTGGATATGAGAGATGCGGCCGCTATGGTCGTAGACAACGACTACAGTCGTGAACTTTATACGAAGACATTCACAGGAAAGGACTGGACTGATGCCCGCAACTATGACATCTCGATAGATGTGCGTAAATTCGGTATTAATGGTGCGGTTGATTTCTTAATGAACTGCCTTGAGTAGTTTTCTTGGGAAAAATTTGTGTATATACCGATTTTTTAGTACCTTTGCACGCTGAAATTTCACAAGTTAGTAATTACTAAAGAATCGGTATAATGAATATTTCCTACAAATGGTTGAAGGAATACGTTGATTTTGACCTGACGGCGCAGCAGGTGGCTGATGCGCTCACATCAACAGGTCTCGAGGTCGACGCATTGGAAGAGGTACAGAGTATCAAGGGTGGTCTGAAGGGACTCTATGTGGGTAAGGTGCTCACATGTGAACCCCATCCGAATAGCGACCACCTACATGTGACAACTGTTAACTTGGGTAAAGGTGAGCCTTCACAGATTGTTTGCGGTGCTCCAAATGTAGCGGCTGGCCAGAAGGTGATTGTTGCTGACCTCGGTTGTGTACTCTATGATGGTGACAAGGAGTTCGTCATCAAGAAGTCGAAACTGCGTGGCGTGGAATCCAACGGAATGATCTGTGCAGAGGATGAGATCGGTATTGGCACAAGTCATGCAGGTATCATTGTGCTCCCAGAGGATGCTGTAGTAGGTACACCTGCGGCAGAATATTATCATCTTGAGAGCGACTGGCTTATTGAGGTGGATATCACCGCCAATCGTGCTGATGGCCTCTCTCACTGGGGGGTGGCCCGTGACTTATACGCCTGGCTGAAGAGCAATGGTTATGAGACAAAGATGCATCGTCCTGATTGCTCAAAGTTTAAGGTTGTAAATCACGACCTGCCTATCGAGGTGGTCATTGAGAATCAGGAAGCCTGCAAACGTTATGCCTGTGTGAGCGTCACCGACTGTGAGGTGAAGGAGTCGCCCGACTGGTTGAAGAACAAGTTGACAACCGTCGGTCTGCGTCCAATCAATAATATAGTAGATATCACTAACTATATCATGATGGCCTATGGCCAGCCTTTGCACACATTCGATGCAGATATGGTGAAAGGTCACAAGATTGTGGTGAAGACGATGCCTGAGGGAACTCCATTCCAAACACTCGATGGCGAAGTGCACAATCTTTCTGACCGTGACCTTGCCATCTGTAATGCCGAGGATCCGATGTGTATCGCCGGCGTATTTGGTGGCAAGGGTAGTGGAACCTACGAGACAACTAAGAATGTCGTGCTCGAGAGTGCATACTTCCATCCCACATGGATCCGTAAGAGTGCCCGTCGTCATGGATTGAGTACAGATGCCTCGTTCCGCTTTGAACGTGGTGTCGACCCCAATGGAACAATCTATGCCTTGAAGCAGGCAGCTATCCTGTGTCAGGAACTGGCTGGCGGTAAGGTGTCGATGGAGGTCTGCGATGTCTATCCGGAACCCATGAAGAATGCTGTGGTAGAACTCAATTATGAGTATGTTCACAACCTTGTTGGTAAGGAAATACCCATTGAGACGATTAAGTCTATCTGCGAGAGTTTGGAGATGAAAGTCCTTAACGAGACCTCCGAGTCTTTGATACTAGAGATTCCTGCCTATCGTGTGGATGTGCAGCGTCCTTGCGATGTGGTGGAGGATATCCTGCGTATCTACGGATATAATAATGTGGAGATTCCTACCCAGTTGAAAGGTTCGCTTGTGATTAAGGGCGACGAGGATCAGAAGCATAAACTGGCCAACCTCGTGAGTGAACAGTTGGTTGGCGAGGGCTTCAATGAAATCCTGAACAACTCGTTGACAAAGGCCGCCTATTATGGTGAGAACGACACATTGGTCCGTATCATGAATCCGCTTTCAACCGATTTGAATGTGATGCGCCAGACATTATTATTTGGTGGTTTAGAGAGCATCCAGCACAATGTGAATCGTAAGCGTCAGAACCTGCGTTTCTTTGAGTTCGGAAATGTATACACTTTCGATCCTGAGAAACAGAATGACAATGATCCGATGCAGGCCTATAAGGAACAGTATCATGCAGCCCTCTGGTTGACGGGTAAGCGAGTAGAGGGGTCTTGGGCACATGTCAATGAGGATTCTACATTCTATGAGCTGAGTGCCTATGTGGAGAACATCCTGCGTCGTATTGGTGTGAAGCCGGGCGTGATCGTTCGTAAGAAGTCAGAGAACCCCATCTTCTCGGCTGGTCTCAGCATCGAGAATCGTGGTGGTAAGCTGCTTATCGAGATGGGTATCATCACCAAGAAACTCTTGAAACAGTTTGGTCTCGACAATCCCGTGTATTTTGCCGAACTGAATTGGACTGCGTTGATGAAGGTTATCAAGAAGAACGAGGTGCTCTATACAGAAGTGCCCAAGTTCCCGGCCGTGAGTCGTGACCTCGCATTATTGGTAGATAATAGCGTAGACTTTGCACAGATTGAACAGATAGCCCGTCAGACGGAGAAGAAACTCCTGAAGAAGGTGGAGCTGTTCGATGTCTATGAGGGCGACAAGCTGCCTGCCGGCAAGAAGTCCTATGCCGTGAACTTTATTCTTCAGGATGAAGAGAAGACGATGGGTGATAAGCAGATCGATGCCATCATGCAGAAGCTGATAGCCAACATCAAGAAACAGTTGAACGCAGAATTGAGATAAAGATTTTATAACGTCATATCGAAATAACGTCATAACGTAATAACGAAATAATATTTATGGGAAGAGCATTTGAATATCGCAAAGCTACAAAGCTGAAGAGATGGGGCCATATGGCCAAGACATTTACAAAGATCGGTAAGCAGATTGCCATTGCCGTGAAGGCAGGCGGTCCCGAGCCGGAGAACAATCCCGCATTGCGTGCTATCATTGCCAACGCAAAACGCGAGAACATGCCGAAGGACAACATCGAGCGTGCCATTAAGAATGCTATGGGTAAGGACCAGAGCGACTACAAGGAAGTGACATACGAGGGATATGGCCCTCACGGCATCGCCATCTTTGTGGAGACTCTGACCGATAACACTACCCGAACCGTGGGTGACGTGCGTTCCGTGTTCAACAAGTTCAATGGTAATTTAGGCACACAGGGATCACTATCGTTCCTGTTCGATCACAAGGCTGTGTTCACCTTTAAGAAAAAGGATGACCTGGATATGGACGAAATGATCCTCGACCTGATTGACTATGGAGTAGAGGATGAGTTTGATGAGGACGAGGAGGAGAACAGCATCACCATCTATGGCGATCCTTCTTCATTTGGCGCAATCCAGAAACACTTGGAGGAGAATGGTTTCGAGGTGACAGGTGCAGAGTTCACCCGCATTCCCAATGATATGAAGGATGTAACGCCGGAACAGCGTGAAACCATCGATAAGATGGTGGAGAGACTGGAGGATTTCGATGATGTCCAGACGGTGTATACGAACATGAAGCCCGAATAAATCAAATCCCCGCTAGCGGGGATTTTTTAGTAGTCTTTGTCAGTAAAGACAACGTCGATCAGTATTTTGTCAGGGTCTTTCTCCGATCGGAAAGTATAGGCGAAGCGGTAGTGATTGTCTTTATACAATTTTAGTCCTGTTGTGTTCTTCAGTTCTTTCTTCAGAACGTTCACGGCATCAATACTATTTGCAATACTGTCATGGTCGGCAAAGCCCGTCAGTTTGTAGTAATAGTGCAGGGTATGTGAACTGCGCTCAAAGGTCATGCTGTCGAGGATGGTGTTATTGTCCATTTTCGCAGGACAATTCTTTCTCGTGTACTCATGTGCCTCTCTTGCACAGCGGTCTTCCAACGACTCCTGACAAGCAGTAAATAGTAGTGTGAGAGCAGCGATTATCCAATACTTTTTCATAATGAATGCTATTTTTTTGTGCAAAGATACAAAAAAAAGCAAAAATATCCGTTTCTCGTTGATTTTTTTTGTAACTTTGCATTTTAAAGATGGCGTTTAACCAATGGACCATATAAGAAACTTCTGTATCATCGCACATATAGACCACGGTAAATCTACCTTGGCAGACCGATTGTTGGAGTTCACCAAGACCATTCAGGTTACTGAGGGACAGATGCTTGATGATATGGACCTGGAGCGTGAGCGCGGCATCACCATCAAGAGCCATGCTATCCAGATGGAGTATGAATATAAAGGTGAGAAATATATCCTGAATCTGATTGATACGCCTGGACATGTGGACTTCTCATACGAAGTGTCTCGTTCGATAGCTGCCTGCGAAGGCGCCTTGTTAGTGGTTGATGCTACACAGGGAGTACAGGCGCAGACCATATCCAATCTTTATATGGCCATCGACCATAACTTGGAGATTATCCCTGTTATTAATAAGATTGATATGCCTTCGGCTATGCCGGATGAGGTGGAGGACGAGATTATCGACCTGATTGGCTGCGACCGTAGTGATATTATCCGTGCTTCAGGAAAGACAGGTGAGGGTGTAGAAGATATCTTAAATGCGGTTGTGGAGCGCATCCCCCATCCAGAGGGAGATGAGAAGGCCCCGCTACAGGCATTGATCTTCGATTCTGTGTTCAATTCCTTCCGTGGCATCATCGCTTATTTCAAGATCGTGAATGGTGTAATCCGTACAGGCGACCATGTGAAGTTCTTCAATACAGGCATGGAGTATGATGCCGACGAGATTGGTGTGCTGAAGATGGACATGATTCCCCGTAAGGAACTGCGTACTGGTGACGTAGGCTATATTATCAGCGGCATCAAGAACTCTAAGGAGGTGAAGGTGGGTGATACGATTACCCATGTCGCTAATTCCTGCAGTGCAGCTATTGAGGGTTTCCAGGAAGTGAAGGCGATGGTATTTGCCGGCGTCTATCCCATTGATCCCACAGACTATGAGAATCTGCGGGCCTCGTTGGAGAAGTTGCAATTGAACGATGCCTCGCTGACGTTTACTCCGGAGAGTTCCGTAGCCCTGGGTTTCGGTTTCCGTTGCGGATTCCTCGGTCTGCTTCATATGGAGATCGTGCAGGAGCGTCTTGATCGTGAGTTTGATATGGATGTCATTACCACTGTGCCGAACGTATCTTATATGTGTTATACCAAACAGGGTGAGATCAAGGAAGTGCATAATCCCTCTGGACTGCCCGACCAGACGATGATTGAGCACATCGAGGAACCCTATATCCGGGCATCCATCATCACAGCCGCCGACTATATCGGTCCGATTATGACCCTTTGCCTTGACAAACGGGGAGAGCTTATCGACCAGCAGTATGTCTCGGGTAACCGTATTGAGTTACACTTCATGCTGCCCCTTGGCGAGATTGTGATTGACTTCTATGACAAGCTGAAGAGCATCTCTAAAGGCTATGCATCGTTCGACTATCACGTCGCAGGCTTTCGTCCATCGAAACTGGCAAAACTTGATATCCTGCTCAACGGTGAACCTGTTGATGCCCTTTCTACTCTGACACATCAGGATAATGCCGTTACCTTTGGTCGCAGGATGTGTGAGAAGCTGAAAGAACTGATTCCTCGTCAACAGTTCGATATTGCCATTCAAGCTGCTATCGGTGCTAAGATTATTGCCCGTGAGACAGTAAAACAGGTACGAAAGGATGTTACTGCCAAGTGTTATGGCGGTGATGTCAGTCGTAAGCGCAAACTGTTGGAGAAACAGAAGCGTGGTAAGAAACGTATGAAGCAAATTGGCAACGTGGAAGTGCCTCAGAAGGCCTTTCTGGCTGTGTTGAAACTTGATTGATAAGAAACGTAAATAGTAAATCTGTAATTTGAATAACTAATATGCCTAACATTGCTATTACAACCAGAGACGTGGCTCGTGAGTTAGCCAGACGTTACAGCACAATGACCCATGAAGAGTTGGATCTGTTGGAGAGCATCCTTGTGCCGATGAAGTTCGCCAAGAACGAGATGGTCCTGAAAGAAGGAGAGACGTGTACCAATATCTATTGGGTGGTTAAAGGCCTCGTACGTCAGTTCTATTATAAGAACGAGAAAGAATTGACCGAATACATGGCAACCGAGAATAGCATTGTGATGTGTATCGAGAGTCTGTTCCATGAGGTGCCTACCTATCTTCAGATTAAGGCCATCGAACCCACGGTGCTTATTGCTATGCCGAAGGCTGATCTTGAGGCAGTAGCCATGAAGAGTGTGAATATCCAGATTCTTTATCGAAAGATTTTGGAGGAGTCACTAATCTTGTCTCAGCATCATGCTGATATGCTCCGTTTCGAGAGTGCCCAGGACCGTTATCAGAAGTTGGTGAAGAACCAGCCTCAGTTGGTTCTCCGTGCCCCGTTGGTATATATTGCCAGTTATCTGCAGATGACGCCCGAGACGCTCTCCCGTGTTCGTACGGCAGCACTGATGGAAGGAAAATAAGAGAATCCCGCCAACCAACCGGCGGGATTCTCTTATTCTAGTGGCGTTCAAGGAAGATTGAATGATCGATGCAATGAGGCAGTTCCTCCTGATAGTGTGTCACATAGACAAGTGTCTTCGATGGATCTTGACAATAATCATCTACCAAGTCCTTTACCATCCTGCGGTTTTTGTCGTCGAGGCCGTGCAGGGGTTCGTCGAGAATCAGCAGGTCAGGTTCTTTCACGAAGGCACGGGCTACTAGCACTAACCGCTGTTCTCCGCTCGACATCTCCATGAACGGTCTCTCTGCCAGATGTCCCACACCGAGGATGCCAAGCCATTTCAGGCATTGTTCCTTTTCCACTTCATTGGTTCTCACATATAGCCCAACGGTGTCCTTCAGTCCGCTGGCCACAATCTGTAGGGCTGGTATGTTCTGCTTATAGCTGCGGTGCATCTCAGGCGACACGTAGCCGATGCGTCGCTTGATGTCCCAGATGCTCTCTCCGGATCCTCGTTTCCTTCCAAAGAGTGAGATGTCGCAGGCATAGCTCTGTGGATTGTCGGCACAGACCAGCGAGAGTAGTGTAGACTTCCCGCTGCCGTTTTGTCCTGACAGCGACCAGTGCTCTCCCTGCTTCACCGTCCAGTCTAGATCCTTCAGAATGGTTCGCTCCCCATACCGGATGCTCACCTTATTGAATCTGATCACTTCTTCATTATTGGCAGTAGCAGGAGCATTCGAGGACAGGGCACACGGCGTCTGTCCCTTATGTACGGCCTCGCGCTCCTCCCACTCCCTGTGTGTGACCTTCTCCATCACCCTCATCTCCCTCACTTCAACCACATGCGTGATGAACTCTGGTATCTCGTCTGCCTTCGCCAACACAAGGATGATCTGCAATCCCTGTTCCTTGGCCAGCATACCTAACAGTTCCTTCAGTTGGTCTCGGGTCTCAGCGTCAAGTCCGATGAACGGGTTCTCCATAATCAGCACCCTTGGATGGCTGAAGAGCGACGCGGCTAACTTGAACTTTCTCAGTTCTCCGCTCGACAGCAGAATCACATATTTGTCGAGCAGCGGCTCTAAATGGAACAGTTCGTATATGTGCTTTCGGAGTTCCTCTTCAGGATTTGCGAGGTGGAAAGCCTCCTCCAACTTACTGCCTACGGTGGGAGTCTCCTCATCGATCTCCATCTGGTTCCAGCGTTGCTGCAGGAAGTAGGTGCGGTCATTGTCGCCCCCGTAGGTGTCACGGAAGGTGATATGCTTGATATTGTTGTAAGGCTCGTCAAAAGCGTACCTGACCATATTGGGGAATGCAGGATGTCGACCTGTGATGATGTCAACGAACATCGACTTTCCCGCTCCGTTGCGGCCTATGATGGCAATGTGTTCACCCTCGTCAAGGGTGAAGTTCACTGGTTCGGCCATCGACCATTCCGGTTTTTTTGTTCTTGCGTTGGTTATCTCAATCGTTTTCATCTTTTTATTTTTTCACTTTATTGGGGTTCTTGTTCACGAAGTCCTTCCATCCGTGGTATTTCACGTCGCTCTCAGGCCTTCCTGCCTGCATGAAGTGACAGTAGGCGGCCGCTAAGGCATCAGTGGCATCCATGAACTTACCCATCTCATCCTTCTCGATCTTCAACAGTCGTTGCAGCATACCCGCCACCTGCTCCTTCGAGGCATTGCCATTGCCCGTCAGTGCCATCTTAATCTTCATCGGCGCATACTCATGGATAGGCACCCCGTGATGGATGGCTGCGGCGATGGCTACACCCTGTGCCCTGCCCAGTTTCAGCATCGACTGTACGTTTTTCCCGAAGAACGGTGCCTCGATGGCCAACTCGTCGGGCAGGAATGCGTCGATGATGCCTGTCACTCGCTCAAAGATATGTCCAAGTTTCAGGTAGCCGTCTTCGAACTTCCGCAGATCTATGACACCCATGGTCATCATCTGTGCTTTGCCGTCCGTCACCTTCAGCAACCCATATCCCATTAGGTTCGTTCCTGGGTCTATGCCTAATATGATTTTTTCCATTAGTAATGTGGTTTGACTATTTTCTTGCCGTTGATGATATAGATGCCCGGACGTGATGGGATGCCAGAGAGTTGCTGGCCGCTGACGGTATAAATCTTCTGTGGTCTCTGGTCTGTTTTGTACTGTCTTATTCCTGTATCACTGTTGCCGACAATGCTAAACCGTGCAGATACGGGATAGTGGTCGCCCAGTGGTGTTCCGTCGTCCCACACATAATCGCGTTCTTCCCTGTAATCATCCAACTGCAGCCGCAGTCCTTCCATAGGGTTGATATACAATATCTTGTCGAGTGACTCGCCAGTGGTATATGCCACACGATAGTCGCCACTTCCTACTTCGGGATAGACTCCCCCCATCTTGTGCTCCACCCATGCATCAGCCACGTGATAACGGTCTGTGGCATTGATAGGGTCGATGAAGATTGCATGTATGCTGTCGCGAGGGTAGAGACTGTTCATGTCGCCCAAGAGAATGACGGGGCGTTCGTCAAGACGGGCCATCACGCTGTCGCGCAACTGATACCACTGCCTGCGGCGTGCCTCTTTGTCGCCGCCGTCATCATCGTCTCTTTCGTCTTCCTCCGTACTGGCATCGAGGTGCATGTTATAAACCACGATACGCAGCCCGTTGTCGAGAGTCATCTCGGAGTAGTGGAACCCCTTTGTCACAATGTCGTCCCAGCAGTGGTCGAACTTGCCGTAGCTGGCCGTCCACTCCACCGTCTCCTCATACTCTATCAGATGTTGCTTGCGCCAGAAGAATCGTAATCCGTCGGTTTCAAACTTGGTCTTCCAGATTGTCAGCCAGTTGACATCTCCGAGACTGATCCCTCCTTGCCACAGACCGCAGTCATAGTCAGTCTCTAACGACGAACGGAGTTCGTCGTCGTAGTTGAAGTCCTCCTGTACCCCTATGATATCATAGCCCTTTTGGGCCAGATACTGGCTCACCATCACTGTACCGCCACTGCCTGGACCATCAGGATTACTATTGACAAACAATATCTTGGTTGGCAGTCCATCGACATTAAGTGTCGCGACGGAAACCGTCCCTTCGACGGTTGCTGCCTTGGAATCAATCCCAGTCAAGCCAACCATCACCGTTGCTGCCAATATTCCCAATATACTCCGTTTCACGCTTACTTCTGCTGATATTCCTGATTGATGCTCTCGTAATCTTCTATATCTTTCTCAAACATCGCTGCAAAGATAGTGCAAACTGAGCAAATATCCAAAAAATATGGCAAAAAACAAATAAGAATCACTCGTCATTGCCTCGGACTTCTCTCGTCCTAGGCTCGCCCATGGAGGAAGGTTGAGCGAGAGATGGACGATTCTACTCGTTCTTTAAGCTGCAGCGATCAATGGTCTTTCCTTATTTGTCTTATAGCGTTCGCGCAATTCATTCCGAATGAGCGACACATTGCCACTCTTCTTATCTTTGAACTCTTCAACCAATGAGGCGGTATCCATTTCCTTTACCCGGCTCTCACGCTTTCCGATCTGATTTTTGAAGAGCGTATTGAAGATAGCTTCCCTGAAAGTCTTATCCTCTTTCAGCCATCTGCTCCTGTACAATGACGACAATTCTTCCCTAGAAAGATTAGGCAACATATCCAAGCACTTCCTTAGTTCTCCTGCCTCCCATCCTTTATAATGGAAAAACTTTATTTGTTTTAAAATGTACTCGTAATCCGTCATAATTCCAAAATAAATTTTGGTTGCAAAGTTAGGATATTCCCTCTTTGCAACCAAGCAATTTTGCCCCACAAGGCTTGTGAAAATGTGATTTTATTCTCAGACCATCAGATTTCGAGGCAAATCGATATTCTTGGCCTCGCCACGTAGACCACCTAAACGTGTTAGTCGACTTATAGACCTATTTCCCGCTAGACAGCGCTATACTCCTTCAACACAAAAACATGAGGGTGTGTCAAAATAGGCACATCCTCTTTTGTATGCATTATAGATTTCCCGTCATATCAATTCTTCTTGCATTCAGTCCGAAGGTCTTCGAGTGCTTTATATTCAGCCGGATCATACTTCACGACAGGAGCGATAGTCATTCTGGCGGCATTGCCAAGTCTTTCCTCAAGAAGTTTATACTCTGTGTATTGGGAAAGAATCAGTTTCTTCATCTCGTCTGTCAGGGGAAAATCGCGCTCCAGACCCGATTCCCGGACCATAACCCGACTTCTGGATGCTACAGATAGTTCAACATGCTGTTGTACATAACAGATAATATCGAAATAATCCTCTGGTGGGAAAACATCTTTGACCGACTTAAGGAAATTGCCAGTAGGAGTGTCGTCCAGAAGCCCCTTCTTAATGGAGTCAAGCAGACTTAGTTGTTTGTCGAGCCCTGTGTCAAGCCATCTATGGATCATTTCTACATCGTAGAAGTAAGTCCAAACCAATAGGCCTCCCATCGTGCCAATGACGAAAATGAACTGCACAAGGGGATTGAAATGGAATGTGTTGTGACAGACATGTAGCACTGGTGATACCACCAACAGGGAGATGACCATGAGAGCGTCACTGTTTTTGATAGCCAGTCTGGAGCGGAAACGTAATATCAGTCGGATGCCTAACATGAGTCCAGCAGCAATGATGGCACTGCAACCCATGTGGATCAATGCCACCTCCAAACCTCGGAACAGTACGGTGCCGATGCCCATTTCATTGCCCAACAGCAGGTAGAAGATGTTCTCAAGGATGGAGAACCCACCACCTACGGCAGCACCGCAGATGACACTGTCGATGAAGAACACGATCTTCTTCCGGGTGGCTAACCAAAGGAGTGGGATGGCCTTGATGATCTCTTCCAGAACAGGATTGAAGAAATCAGACTGGTTCTCGGAAAGAATCAACCCTGTCAATTGGAACAGGCCGAAACAGGCCAATGCCGCCACCATCCCGCACAGCACCTGCAAGAAGAGGTTCTTGATGCTGATGAGTGAGAAATTGTCGATCTTATAGACTACAAAGATATAGATGACAACAGGGAGGAGAGCAGCGACAAATAACATTACAGCAATTTGAGTGAGATCATAAACTCATTGTTTCCACGTCTTCCACCATCGAATCCTGCTGGTGCAAACAGATGGCCGTAACCAATAGACAGGGTTGTCTTGAGATAATTCAGGAACACCAGTTCAGTGGTCAGTTGGATACCAGTGCTGTAATACATCTTGTGAGATGTGTTGGGATTCCAAGCGGAGAGCCCCGTTCCGAAGAGCGAGCACTGTATCCACGTCGGATAGCAGAACAGCGCACCAAAGTTGTTGAGCCGGAGCGGACGCAGGTTGAGCTCTGCCGTCGCCTTGGCAAAGGAGTGCGCCGGGATGGCATCAATAGCAGCACCAGGCATTGCTAAAGTCGTACGATATTGGAAGGCATCTCTATTGTCAACATAATTATTGCGGAAACCACCGAAATAGGTAGTGCCAAACACAGACTCTTCATCGCCGAAGTTGTGACCTGCTGCCGTACGGAGCCAGAACGAGGTGTTTCTGTCAAAAGGCACCAGTGTACCGAAGTTACCTGTAGCCTCTACAGAGGGATAAACCCGTCCGCTAGCCAGATAGCCGTAGCCTTCTATGCCTAACTCGTAGCCCTGCTCTTTCATCACACCACCCAATGTGGTGCGGGTCTTTGACCATTTCCCGTAAACCGATGCTGTCTGCATTGACCTGACATCCTGCACCTCAATCTCTTGATACAAGGGCAATGCATCCATGTCGCCGTAGGTAGCCACCGAGAAACCCCATGATTTGTTATACGGCGAAATCAGCGTGTTGGTATAGTCGTAAGCCAGCTGCACCACATAACCCTTACGGCTTCTGCGCATCGGACCGAAGAGGTCGTAGAAGTCAATATGGTTCCAGGCGGCCTTGAGGTTCCAGAAGTAGTATTTCCAATCGAAGTCAATGTGGAATTTGTTCTTCCAGTCGTTATTACTCCAGGGGGATAGACCGACTGACAGTTTCATGCTGTTCAGTCCTACGGGGTCGTTCACGCTGAAGCGATAGCCTAACACGGGAGTCATGTGATTCCACGCTCTGGCATCGGTAAAAGCGCTGATGATAGGGTAGGCTCCTGCGAACCTCATCTCTTTAAAGACATTGTAGGGCGTGATGTTGTTATATACATCGCCGAAGTTCTTCCTGGGCAGCGAGTCTCTGAGCAAGCCTACCTGTTCCATCGCCTCCTTGTTGTTCTCATAGGCGAGCTGGCCGTAGAGCTTCACGGCATTGGCATCCTTCACCACCTCTCGGGAGAGTAAGACGGGTTGCAGTCCGTCGCGCTTGAACTGGAGCGCCAGCAGCTGGCCTGGCGTAATCTCCAAGGGTGCAAAGAGGCCGATGTCGGTATTGGTAAGCATCTCCATCTCGCGAGTCTCTATGTTGATCTGCCAGAGGTTAGAGACACCCGTATAGTAAGAGCTGCCAATCAGATACTTGTCGTCGAGCGAGAAGCGGAACTGCCCTAAGTTGCTGTCTTGCCAGGTAATCAGTTTCACGGGTTTGAAGATGGCCTTAGCCAGTTCTTCTGTATTGAACAGCAAAAGTGTATGCTCGCCGTTGTCGCCTTGGCTAGTGAACGACAGCCATTTGCCGTCGTGACTGATATCTGAGTCAAATACGCTCACACCAAATGGGAAGGCATAGATTACTTCCGGATTCTCCAAATCGCGGTCCAGACGCACAATCGACTGTGTTCCGCCGTTGGAGAACAGACCATAGAGGCAGTCGTGGGTGTTGTCATATACGATATTGCCGATGCGCTGGTACTTCTTTTTCTTCACCACTTTCTTCTGTTGGATGTCATAGATCTCCAAACCACGCATCTTCGCGTTGTTCGAAGTATAGATAAGGCGCTGGTCCTTACGGTCAAGTGCTACGTAAGCAGGATCATAGAGCTGGATGCCGTAGATGTCATTCAGTCTCTTCTGCTCGCCTGTCTGCAGGTCGATCTCCGTCATGTGTGCAAAGTCACCGGGGGCATTCATGGCAGCATAGGCCTTTTGGGTAGCAGGGTCATAGACGAATGGTGACACAGAGCCCAGCGGTTCTTTGGTCAGCGGCTTGGTCTCTGTGATGGGATATTGGCGGATGGCAGCGAGATTCTCTTCCTGATGCTGCTTCTCGTCTTCCTTCCAGTCGTTCCATACTTTTCTGAGCGACTGTCCATAGACCTTCTTGAACTGATTGCCGAAAAAGGTACGACTATCAGCCGTTCTGTTATAGAACTGAATCATCTTCTCGTAGCCATAGGCCTTGGTGAGGTAGTTCACGAAACGGGTACCATAGAGATAGGCATTGGCGCCCACTTGGAAGTCCTTCGTGGAGCCTTCCGTTTCCAGGCCCACTACCGAGTAGAGTTTGTCGCCCCCGTCGATGATACTGCGAAAGTACATTTCGTCGTAGCCCCCTAAGGCGCGTCCTACACCACCGCCGATCCAGGTCTCCATGAAACAGGCGATACCCTCGTGATACCAACGGGGCGAATACCAACGGGGCACGCTCAGGTAGCTCCATAGGGCGGAGATGGGCTGGGATTTGTCGGTATCGACCTTCGTACCGAAGAAACGGCGCCAGTTGAGGTCGCGCCGATTGTATTTGTCAGTCATGACGATGTGCGTATATTCGTGCTTGAACAACTGACGGTATCGTTCACTTGATGGGTTGATGTAATACGACATGTTCAGCGGAGCCATGCCGATCTGTATAAGAGAACGCGGTAACGGCGTTGCTCCGCCGTTACCGTCGTCTTCCCAGTCTGTCAATAATAGCAAGGGTGCCTCGGGCTGATAGACTGAATCACTGGTCCATATCTGCTGATGAAGTGCCTTTCCGTTCTGATACATACGTATCATGTGAGGGATGTAGCGCGACAGGTCCTTGTCAAAGAACACCAGCGTGGCTTCGTCCGTCTTATATTGAAAATAAGTCTGAGTCTGCCCCCAGGATAAGCTGGGCATCAGAGATAACAGAAGAAGAGCAATCCAGTTACGCATGTACATCGCCGATATCATGAATCAATTTTTCTTTTCTTCTTTTTGCCGTTCAGCTTTTCACTGTTGTTTGCAGCTGCTGTCTGACTGATGACGTTGCCAATCGTTTGGTTGAGGCTGAAGTTCTGGTTCTGATTCAGGTTTTGAATTTTTCCAGCATTACCTAATGTTGAGGTGTTGAATGCCTCCATAACCTTGCTGGCACTACCAATCTTCATAATCTGGGCATTAGCCAATGTTTGGGCATTAACCACTATCCGGGCATTAGCCATTTTCTGGACATTGTTTAAGCCGAACTTCTGCATGCTGGCAACAACTTCAGTTGAAGCGTTCTTCATGGCCTCATCGAGGGCGTTGCTGAAGATCTTCTCAACCTCCTGATTATTCAGGGCCAGGCCGTCGTTTACGCTCTTAACAGTAACTTCTGCAGCATTACGGAATACTGAGCATATTCTCTCGAGTGTCTGCTGAGAAATAGCATTACTCAGTTTGGTTTCAACATTCATGTTCTGGGCCAGCTCGCAGCTTTGCAGAATAACCAGTTGCTCGGCAAGACCGTATTTGCCTACGGCAGCAAGAGCTTGTTCACCAGAAAGCAGGTTACCCTTCTTTGCCAAAGCCTCAGCACTTGCCTTGTCACCCTCGAGGGCAGCAGTCATCTGCTGGTACTCCAACCATTGGTCGCGGACAAGCTTCAGTTTGTCATCGCCCTGAGCAGTCTCTAAATACTTGTCGGTGGTCTCGATGAAACGGGTGGCCAAATTGTTCTGCTTCTGCAGCGTGGTGTAAGCCAGTGAGGCGTTGATGGTTGACTGGGCCAAGTCGGGACACTCCTCACCACCAAGGGCGGCATTCAGTTTTTCGGCCGACTCTGCCAGTGAATTGGCAACGTTGTTCACCAACTCACGCTGGGCGTTCATTTCCTTCAGCACCTCGGCAAATGCAGGGATTTTGCCTGCTACCTCATTTGACATGTCAACCAGCGTGCCGAACTGGGCGGCACGTGTCTGCATCACCACCTGGGCTGCCACAATACCATCCTTGAAGGCTGAGTCGGTCTGAAGAAATTCTTCCATATTAGTAAGCTTCTCGGAAACTTCCTCACGAGAGAATTTAGCAGCCTTGGCGATATCGCCATCTGCCTCGTCATGATTTACAGGCCAATCAACAAAGTGAGAGGTAATCAACCCAATGGCGCATACTGCTACCACCGAACACAGGATAATAATACTTTTCTTTTTCATAAGTCTAAAAAATTAATTTCTTGTTTCTTGATTGATACAAAATGTCATATTAGTGAATTGTAGTTGCAAATATACGACATATCTCGTTATATTCCAATTTTTTTTGCATTTTTTCACAGAGTTTACCCTATCCTGAATAATTCATAGAGGCACAAAAAAGAAGCGTTTTTCTTTGTCATTTCGACAAAAATTAGTACCTCTAAGTGCTTAAAATACAAGGTAATAAAAGGTTCGTCGGGCACCTGATGCCAGCAGCAGTAGTCCTTCATGCGCAAATACTCCACATACGCCCAATCGCGAGGGAACCCGGAGGAACAGGTCTTCAAGCACTCAAGTCCGAACCTCTGAGGCTGGTCCCAACTCGAGACATCAGTGGGCGACGGGAAACTGGTGGGCGCTGGGTTGCCAAAGTATTTCAGGAACTCAGGACTACGGACACAGCGCAGCCACTCGTCGGTATTGCCCATAATCTCATTGCGACATGAGGTCAGGATATTGGTGGGCAACTAGTAGTTGCCACAGGCTACCATGCAGTGCCTTCTTGCCATGTGCTGCAATATAGGCACAGAGGTGGTTCTTATAGGGCGACTTGTCGTTCGAAAACCGCGTGTCGCGATAGAACCTATACGTGCAGTCCTTCACCGTCAGGTGAATGACCGACGAGTCGAAGGTGATGATGCGGCGAATGGCCTGTTCAACACCTTGCTCAAAGTCTGCCCGTATGGCATCATACTCTTTCCGGTGTTCCTGGAACCACGTGCGGTTTGTTATTCTTCGCCAGCTGGCGAAGGTACTTCAAAATTCGTTTTGCATCCATAACAAACTACCTTTATTTATGTGTGTTGAACGTTGCGTCATTGACCCACGGACACGGGTTAGCCGAACAGGCTGCCTATCTGATAGACCGCCATGCTGACAAACCAGGCGATGACGGTGGTGTAGGCGGCCGCGAAGACAGCCCAGCGCCACGAGCCGGTCTCGTTGCGGATGGCTGCAATGGTGGCGATACAGGGGAAGTAGAGCAAAATAAATATTAGGTACGCGTACGCGCAAAGTGGTGTGATGCCTTCTGAGAGCATCAGCTGGCGCAGGTGAGTGTAGCGCTCAGAGTCGTCGCTGAAGGAATCTTCGTCGCCAAAGGAGTCATCGCCGGAGTAGAGCACACCAATGGTGGAGGCTACAATCTCCTTGGCACCGACACCTGCGATGAGGCTCACGTCAAGTTTCCAGTTGAAGCCCTGTGGCATGAACAGCGGTTCAACGGTCTTGCCCATGCGTCCGATGTAGCTTTGCTCCTGTTGCTGTTCGCGGGGCAAACTTTCGTTATGCGGGAAATACCCCAAAGCCCATACGATGATGGAGGCTACAAGGATGATGCCGCCCATCTTCTTTAGATATTCCTTGCCCTTCTCCCATGTGTGGCGCCAGATGGCCTTCGGAGTGGGCCAGCGATAAGGGGGCAGTTCCATCACGAAGGGGGTGTCCTCGCCCTTGATGACCAGCGATGAGAACAGCTTGCTGACCACGACCGACGTTGTGATGCCTATGGCATAGAGCGAAAGCAGCACCCAGGAGCGGTATTGCAGCGAGAAGAACGTGCCGGCAATCATGATGTAGATAGGCAGCCGTGCCGAACAACTCATGAAGGGCAGGATCATCATTGTGATAATCCTTGAGCGGCGACTCTCGATAGTGCGGGTAGCCATGACAGCGGGTACATTGCAGCCGAAGCCCATGATGAGCGGAATGAACGACTTGCCGTGGAGTCCCATCTTGTGCATCAGCTTGTCCATGATGAAGGCGGCGCGTGCCATATAGCCGGAGTCTTCCATTAGTGAGATGAAGAAGTAGAGGATGAGAATCTGTGGCAGGAAGACGATGACTGAGCCTACGCCGCCGATGACGCCGTCGACGAGCATGGCCTTCAACGGTCCGTCGGGCATGGTTGCGCTGATCTTGTCACCCAGCCAGGCTACCAGGTCCTCTATCCAGTCCATCGGGTACTGACCGAGGGAAAAGGTTGTCTCGAACATCACGTAGAGTAACAGGAAGAAGATGGGAAATCCAAGATACTTGTGAGATAGGATACCGTCGATGAGGTGGGTGGTGCGATAGGTGTCTTTTTTCGTGCCAGTCTTGAACTGTGCCTCTTTCAATGCACCGTTGATGAAACCGTACTTTGCATCCATGATGGTGGTCTCAGAGTCATTGCCCGTCTCCTCCATCACACGTGCTGAAGCCTTGTCGCGGGCATGGGTGAGGTTGTGGAAGTCCTTCATGCGATCCTCACCGGCCATGTGCTTGCCCAGGTAGTCAAGCACCTGGCTGTCGTGCTCCAGCAGCTTCAGGGCGAGGTATCGGGTGGAGTAGTGCTGACGGATGTGCTCGTCGGCCTTCAGGTATTTCTGGATATGGGCGATACCGTCTTCTATCTCATGGCCGTAGTTGATGTGCAGATGACGGAACGACTTGCTGGCTCCCTCATAGACCTGTATGACGGCGCGGAAAAGCTCCTTTACCCCCGTACCGTTCTTGAATGATGTGGGTATCATCGGGATACCGAAAAGGGTGCTGAGGGTGTCGATGTTTACGTAGTCGCCGCGTCGCTCAAACTCGTCGTACATGTTTAGGGCGCAGACCATGCGGATGTTCATGTCAACGAGCTGGGTAGTCAGGTAGAGGTTTCGCTCCAGGTTTGAGGAGTCGATCACATTGATAATTACGTCGGGCATCTTCTCTGTGAGGTGTTCACGGACATAGAGTTCCTCGGGCGAGTAGCAGGAGAGGGAATAGGTACCGGGCAGGTCGGTGAGGTTGAACTCATAGCCGAACATCGAGGCATGGGCCTCGGTGGCATCGACGGTCACGCCAGAGTAGTTGCCCACATGGCCGTGGGCACCTGAGGCAAAGTTGAAGAGTGAGGTCTTGCCACAGTTGGGATTACCCACCAGTGCCACATTGATGGTGCGTCGCTCTTTCAGTGCTTCGTGGTGGATATAGTCATCCTCATGGATATGCGCTGCATCCGACGGTATGAAGCTGATGGCCTCGATGGGAGTGTCGGCCGATACTACCTCGATATTATCAGCCTCTTGGTGGCGTAACGACACCTCATAGCCCATCAGCTTGTATTTAACGGGGTCTTGTAGCGGTGCGTTGAGCAGTACTTCCACCTCTTTGCCCTTGATGAATCCCATCTCGATGATGCGCTTGCGGAAGCCGCCATGGCCCTGCACTTTTACGATGACGCCTTTTTCACCAGTCTTCAGTTCTGAAAGTTTCATATCCTTCTGATTTTCGAGTGCAAAGGTACATAAAAAAACTTGCAATCGGGTTGCATTCCATTGCAAGTTTTTCAAAATACCTAAAAAATAGGATAGGTTAGTGTTCAGGCCTCAGTCTCAAAGTAGTCCTCCAGTTCTGAGCGGGAGGAACCGTCGGTATTGGGCAGGTCACGAATGATCTTGCCTTTCTCCAGCAGGGCGATGCGGGTAGAGATGTCGACGGTGTGCTGCAGGTTGTGGCTGGAGATAAGGATGGTGGCACCAGTCTCACGGTTGTATTCGGTGAGCACATGCTTGAGGACATTCTGCGATGAGGGATCGAGGAAGTTGAATGGCTCGTCGAGGATCAACAATTTGGGACGATTGAAGAGGGCAGAGATGATACCTACTTTCTGCTTGTTGCCTGCGGAGAGGTTGCGGATAAGTTTCTTCTGTCCGAAGATCTCTCCGGCAGCGAGACGCTCAAAGTCCTTCAGACGCTCATCTACGGCTTCCTGGGGCATGTCCGTAATCTTGCCTATAAAGGCGAAATACTCCTCGGGCGTGAGGAAGTCGATGAGGAACCCCTCGTCGATATAGGCGCCTGTAGAGGCTTTCCATTCCTCACTTTCGGCTGGGTTGAAGTCATCGAGCATGACAGTGCCCTCATCGGGCTTGAGCAAGTCGAGGAGCATGCGGAAAAGGGTGGTCTTTCCTGCACCGTTGTTTCCTACGAGACCGAGGATATCGCCATCGTTTACTTGAAACGAGGGTATGTCGCTGGCGATGGTCTGGCCAAAGGCCTTTTTCAGATTATTAATTGTTATCATTTCTATGGAAATATTATTTGTTTATATCCTATAGACCACTTTTCCTTAGACTATGCCTCGGCCGTGGCAGTTCTTGAATTTCTTGCCGGAGCCACAGGGACATGGGTCATTACGGCCGGGGAGTTTGTCCTTAATGACGGGTGTACGAGGCTGTTGGGCACGGGTGTCGTGCTGGGCTGCAGCCTGCTGGTTTCGGTCTACGAGTTGCTCCTCTCCAATCTGCTGTTTTGACTCAGTGTACTGCTGACGCTGGGTTCGCTGTTCGGGGGCAGCCTCTTGTACCTGTTGCATCTCGGGGATCTGGGCACGGGTGAGGATGGAACAGATGCGGTTGTACATCTCGTTGATCATGGCATCCCATACCTTGGCCGATTCGAGTTTGAAGATGAGCAGCGGGTCTTTCTGCTCGTAAGAGGCGTTCTGTACGGAGTGCTTCAGCTCGTCGAGTTGGCGCAGGTTCTCTTTCCAGGAGTCGTCGATGATATGGAGTAGGATACTCTTCTCGAACTCCTTGACAACTGACTTGGAGTCGGTATCGTAGGCTTCCTTCAGGTTACAGGGAATGTTGAACATACGGCGGCCGTCGGTGAGAGGCACAACGATACGCTCATACATATGGCCCTGATTCTCATAGACCTGTTTGATAATGGGCTGGGCAACGGTCTGTATGCGCTCTGTACGGCGGTTGAAGTTCTCTACGACAGCCTGGAAGGCATTCTCTGTGAGTTGTTCACGCGGGTCGTTGATATACTGCTCGCTGGTGAATGGTACTTCCATAGAGAGCACATGGAGGAACTCCTCCTTGCAGCCCTGATAGTCACCGGAGTTCTCAATAATGTTCACCACACGGTCCCAGATGATGTTGGCGATATCCATGCCGATGCGCTCTCCCATGAGGGCGTGACGACGTTTCTCGTAGATTACGGTACGCTGTTTGTTCATCACATCGTCATACTCGATGAGGCGCTTACGGATACCGAAGTTGTTCTCCTCGACCTTCTTCTGTGCACGTTCGATGCTCTTCGAGATCATAGGTGACTCAATCATTTCTCCCTCCTTGAAGCCCAGACGGTCCATGACGCTGGCGATACGCTCTGAGGCAAACAGACGCATGAGCTTGTCCTCCAACGACACGAAGAAGACACTGGAGCCAGGGTCTCCCTGACGTCCGGCACGACCGCGCAACTGACGGTCCACACGTCGTGACTCATGACGCTCTGTACCGATGATGGCGAGTCCGCCTGCGGCCTTAACTTCGGGCGAAAGCTTGATATCAGTACCACGACCGGCCATGTTGGTGGCGATAGTGACTGCACCCTTACCATTGGTGGACTGTCCGGCAAGAGCCACGATGTCGGCCTCCTTCTGGTGGAGTTTGGCATTCAATACCTGATGGGGAATACCCTCACGCTTACCAGTCTCGGGGTTCACGTACATATCAAGCATACGGCTTAATAACTCGGATATCTCGACGGAGGTCGTACCGATCAGCGTTGGACGGCCAGCATTACGCATCTTCACTATCTCTTCAATCACAGCACGATATTTCTCGCGGGCTGTCTTATAGACACGATCATCCTGGTCGTTACGGATGACGGGACGGTTCGTGGGAATCTCAACCACGTCGAGTTTGTAGATATCCCAGAACTCACCGGCCTCAGTAGAGGCAGTACCAGTCATACCGGCCAGCTTGTGGTACATGCGGAAATAGTTCTGCAGGGTGATGGTGGCGAAGGTCTGCGTGGCGGCCTCTACTTTCACGTGCTCCTTGGCCTCCACAGCCTGGTGGAGACCGTCGCTCCAACGACGACCTTCCATGATACGGCCAGTCTGCTCGTCGACAATCTTCACTTCACCGTCGATGACCACGTACTCGTCGTCCTTGTTGAACATACAGTAAGCCTTCAGCAACTGCTGGAGAGTGTGTACGCGCTCAGACTGTACGGCATAGTGACTCAGCATTTCATCTTTCTTGTCGACGCGCTCTTGGTCTGTCAGGTCGGTCTCATTCTCAAGGGCTGAGAGCTGTGTGGTGATGTCGGGCAATACGAACAGCTCGGCATCATTCACCTGCTTGGCTAGCCAGCCTGTACCCTTATCGGTAAGGTCGCAGGAGTTCATCTTCTCGTCGACAACGAAGTAGAGAGGCTCGATACATTCAGGCATGCGACGGTTGTTGTTCTCCATATAGATTTCCTCGGTCTTCAACATACCAGCCTTGATGCCTTCCTCAGAGAGGTATTTGATAAGTGGCTTGTTCTTCGGCAGAGCCTTATGCGAACGGTAGAGCGAGAGGAATCCCTGATCGAGTTTTTCCTGACCATCCTTCTTGTTGCCAGCCTCAATGAGACGATTACCTTCTGTGATGAGGTTCTTGGCCTCGGCAAGGTACTGGGTGGCCAATTGGCGCTGTACGCCCACGAGGCGCTCCACCAACGGCTGGTACTCCTCGAACATCTGATCGTCGCCCTTGGGAACGGGACCAGAAATGATAAGCGGTGTACGGGCATCGTCGATCAACACGGAGTCGACCTCGTCGACGATAGCGTAGTTATGGGAACGTTGCACGAGGTCGGCAGGCGAGATGGCCATATTATCACGCAGGTAGTCGAAACCGAACTCATTGTTCGTTCCAAAGGTGATATCTGCCTGATACGCCTTACGACGGGCCTCGGAGTTAGGCTGGTGCTTGTCGATACAATCTACACTGAGACCATGGAACATATAGAGTGGTCCCATCCATTCGGAGTCACGCTTGGCGAGGTAGTCGTTGACGGTCACCACGTGGACTCCGTTGCCGGTGAGGGCATTGAGGAATACGGGGAGGGTGGCCACGAGGGTCTTACCTTCACCCGTTGCCATCTCGGCAATCTTTCCCTGATGGAGTACGACACCACCGAAGAGCTGCACATCATAGTGGATCATCTCCCAGGGCAGGTCGTTGCCTCCGGCAGTCCAGTGATTGTGGTAGATAGCCTTGTCGCCGTCGATGGTGATGAAGTCTTTTTTGGGGTCGGCAGCCAGTTCACGGTCAAAGTCTGTGGCGGTCACCACGGTCTCTTCGTTCTCAGCGAAGCGCCTGGCGGTCTCCTTGACAATGGCGAACACCTCAGGCATCACCTCGTTGAGGGCCTTCTCATAGATGTCGAGTATCTCTTTCTCTATCTTGTCAATCTGTGCGAAGATGTCAGCACGTTCATCGATGGGGGTGTTCTCGATGGTGGCTTTCAGCTCAGCAATACGTGCCCTCTGCTCTGTGGATGTGGCCTGAACCTGTTCGCGGATTTCCTTGGAACGGGCACGGAGAGCATCGTTGTCCAGTTGCTCTATCTTCGGCGATACTGCCTTCACCTTCTCTACGAGCGGCTGGATGAGTTTCATGTCGCGGGTGGACTTGTCACCAAACAGCGACTTAAGAATCTTGTTGAAATTCATGATAATATGTTCAATTTAATAATATACAATTTATGATTTGCTTAAAAACGGGTGCAAAGATACGAATAATTTTTGAATTAATCGCATTCTTAATTAAAAAAGCGGTTCTGAGTTGCAGGCGTTAGGTGCTCTAATACGGATAGCACGGGCAATTGTCGGTGCTATACGATCAGTAGTGACGGGTGTCTGTACTTTTACAGGCTGGATACCTGCTCCATAGAGAATGATGGGGAAGGGGATGGTTGAGGCCTGTGAAAGACGGTCTTTACCGGTGTCCTCATTTAGGATATTCCATCCAGGAGTAACCTCAATGATGATATCACCGCTGTGTGAAGGATGGAAACCATTGCGAACCTTGGTTATCAGGCTATTGTCGCCTCCCATCAATTGTAGGGAGGTATAAACGTTTCTGACCCCTTCCATCTGCAACAGGAACTCCTTAGCTTGCAGGCAGAAGTCATTTAGCTTGACATGCTTCTGCTCGAGTAGTTTGTGGTTGATATATAACTCGTTACCATACCATGCCTCGATGTAGCGGCCTTGTCCCCAGGTGGCACCAAAATACATATTCAGCAGGTTGGCCGCGCGATTAATATAGAATGTTCCTGTTGGAATGCGGTATCGGGAATAGTCGTTGTAGTCTGGATCGCAATAACCTGTACCTGTCAGCACAAAAAGAACGTTACCTGCACCTATACTTTTTTCCAGTCTGGTAATCAACTGACCGATACTTCGGTCCAATCTGAGGTAGGTGTCGCGTATCTCTTGCTGACAATCTGTCACGGGTTGGTGATTGAACGGACCAGCATAATAAGTCAGACAAAGCAAATCGGTAACAAGGTCTGCACCCATCATCTGATTAATGACATAAGACAGAGCGAGGTCTGTTATGTGGGCATTGATAAGTGCGGATGTTTGGTATTCCTGATATTTCTTGTTACCCTTGAATGTGTGTTTGAAGCCGGAATCGGATTCTTGTCCAAAAGGTGTCCAAATGACATGATCTATATAATCCCTTACCTCATATAACTTATTGGTACTCAGTAAGGGAATGTCTGTTTGTCTTGAGTAATACTTGGCGTTAGTCCATTCTCCTGTCTGTTCGTCGAGCCAAAGGGCTCCGTCAGCCGCATGACCAGCTGAGAGAACGGCAGCATCGCAAACCGGAGCAATGGCGAAAACGCGTGCCTCTCCGTGAGTTGCAACTTTCAGTTCATCGCCTAGTGTTGATACAGAAAGATTGGCGGGTGAAGGTGCGCCATTTTGTCGGGGATCCTCTGTGCAGAGTTGCGGTAGCAGCGTCTCACGGTTAATCCATCGCTGCCCAATGATGCTATGGAAATATGGCACAGAGCCTGTAATGACCGTCGATACCGCTGAGGAACGGTCGGTCTGCTGCATAGGGTAAGATGCATTCTCATAGACCGCACCCTGTTCCATAAGCTTTCTGAAACCATCGGAGCAGTAAAGTGGGGTGTAGGCTTCGAGAAAGTCGCTACGCAACTGGTCGATGGTGATATTCACCACCAGACGCGGCACCTGTCGAGTTCCGTTCTGCGCAGTGCTTTCAGCGTTCCATCCGAGAACGGCCAGCAGCGTGATATATATATACCTATTTCTCAATCTTAGACTTTGAACTATGAAGTTTGAAGTTTATGATGACTCTTATCAGCAAAGATAGTGCCAGAATCATCATTCCCTCGGCATAATGTTGGAAGAGACTGCCAATGGTGAAGAGAACAATCATGATCGCAAAGATAGTCCACCAGCGGGTTTCCCGTCGTCTCAGCACTGCAGGGATGAAGAACAGGGGCAGCGGATTCAATAACAACAACTGTAGATTCAGGCTTGTGGTGGGATGCTGAGAGAAGATCATGACAAACAGCACGCATCCCGCCAGTCCCTGAACGGTCATCAATAACGCGTCCCAGTATTTGAAGGTCTTCTGGCGTTTCCACTCCATGATGGCAATGATGATGGAGAGAATCAACAATAGACAGGCACATTCGGTGGGGGTAAGGGGGAAATCCTGTTCGATAACCTGCACGCCTGACGGAAGAGCTATGCGGCGCTCCTTCACCAGCGGACGGTATTCGCCGTTGGCATAAATGGTGGCACGGTCGATGTCATACATCAGGTTCTCGGGCAGGAACTCCTGTTGACGCATGTCGGTGGTCTGGTCTGCACGCAGGCCGAGGAGCATGTCGTTGCCGAAAGTTCCCCAAGGATGGTTCCTGGTGCAGCTGCGCACCATCTCCCGATAGGTGGGTGCATAATCATCCCGGGGGGCATATTCCACCTTCCCGGCCACACATCTTTCAATGATGTCACGTGGCCGCAGAGAACAGTTGTCATAGAAATAGTTATATCTGTAAACCTTGTTCTCTGGCTGTAGATTATCAACCAGTGCCTGTTTTATGGCGAGTTTCTCCTCGGTAGTAAGATTCAGTACTTGTTCAGTGATGCTGCTGCCATATTCCTTGTACTCCTGTAGAAATAGATGGTATGGATAGGCACCAAGTTCATAGTCGGTAAGTCCGAAAACGAACCTCAGTACAAAATAGGGCTTATGGAAATCGAAAACGCCCCAGTTGAAGGCAATATCATCGCCCTTGCTCAGGTCGTGCCAACGCAGAGCCGTATGACCGTAGAGACTGTATATCTCTTCGTGGGGTGAACAGGTGAGCAGACTTATCTCTATGGAGTCGGTCTGTGCCTGAACGAAAGTGCCGGGCATCAGGAGCATGATGCCTAAAAATGTCCTAAAAATCTTTTTTAATTGTTTCACGATGCAAAATTAATCTATATTTTTCAGTAAAAAGCGTTTTTCTTCTTTTTTTTTAATAATTTTGCACCCTGAAATGAAAATCTTCGGAAAAAGAACTATCAATATGAATAAAATCATCAGTTGTCTGGCAGTTCTGTCCATGATAACGCTGAACGCTTTTGCCCAGAGTGGCACAAACTCTCCCTACAGCCAATATGGCCTTGGCGACCTGGCTGATCAGAGTGTTGGCTTCAATAAGGGTATGGGCGGTGTAGGTATGGCCTTCAGGAAGGGTAATGAGGTGAATCCGCTGAATCCGGCTTCCTATTCCTCTATCGACTCTGTCACCATGATCTTTGATGCCGGACTTTCAGGTCAGATTACTAACTACAATGAGAACGGCAGGAAGCTGAATGCCAAAAGTGCAGGTTTCGACTATGTGACTGGAGCCTTCCGTCTGATTAAGAATGTGGGTGTCAGTTTCGGCGTTATGCCTTATTCGAATATCGGTTACGACTATTCGTCGACCACGAAGTTTTCAGAAATAGAAACAACAATGGTCAATTCTTATGTTGGCAGCGGTGGCCTCAGTCAGCTGTTCGTAGGAGCGGGAGTACGCTTGTTCAAGCAGTTCTCGTTGGGATTTAACGCAGCCTATCTCTGGGGTGATTATCTGAAGGAGGTAAAGACCGTCAGTTCGTCGTCCGTGAATACGCTGTCCAAAGAGTATTCTATGTCGGTGAACAGTTATAAGTTAGAGTTTGGTATGCAGTATGTGCAGCCCATCAATGCGAAGGATGAACTGACGCTGGGTGCTGTTTTCAGTCCCGGACACAGCCTGAATGCTGATCCCACGTGCAGGATCATCACGGCCAACTCAAGCATTGCAAAGTCTGACACGACCTCGTTTGTGATTACCGACGGCCTTAAATTGCCTACGACATACGGGGTAGGACTAGCTTATCAGCACGACCAGAAACTGAGGGTAGGTGCCGATTTTCAGATGCAGAAGTGGGGTTCGATAGATTTCCCGGCATTCGAGGCGGATACGTACCGTCTGAAGAGTGGACTGCTGAAAGATAGTTACAAGTTGAATGTAGGAGCAGAGTGGATTCCTAATCCCAGAAGTACCCGTAGCCTGATGCATCATATCCGCTATCGCATCGGTGCTGGCTATTCTACACCTTATTATTATATTAATGGTCAGGATGGTCCTAAGAATCTGCAGGTGAGTCTGGGTATTGGAATTCCTATCATGAATGGCTATAACAACCGTTCCTTGCTGAATATCAGTGCCCAGTGGCAGCACCGTTCAGCAGATAATCTTATCAAAGAGAACACTTTCCGCCTGAATATCGGCCTGACGTTCAACGAGCGTTGGTTCGCTAAATGGAAAGTAGAATGATGGATAGTTAATGTGATTAGTTAATAGTGAATAGTGACGAGTATAAAATAGGGAAGAATTTGAGGTGGCGATGGATAGTGCCGCTACTATTCACTTTTCACTATTCATTATTAATTTCCTGCAATGATGTTCAGGAGCATACGGCGCCAGCCATCCACGACCGTGACTCTGCCTCAATGATGGTATCGTATGGTGTAAACACCCTGATAAGTGACTCTGGAATCATTAAGTATAGGATTGTCACTGAGCGATGGGATGTGAATACTGTCCGTCAGCCGTCGAGATGGACATTCGAGAAAGGTGTGTTCTTCGAGCAGTTCGACGAGAAGTTCCATGTTCAGGCGTACGTTCAGGCTGATACCGCCTGGTATTTTGATCAGAAGAAGTTGTGGCATCTGCGGGGACGCGTCCGTATCCGTAATGTCAACGGACTGATATATACGAGCGAGGAACTCTATTGGGACGGACTCCGACACGAACTGTATTCAAACGTGTTCTCTAAGGTCGTCACCCCAGAGCGTACGATGGAGGGCACTTATTTCCTTAGTGATGAGCGCATGTCCCATTATATCGTCAGCAACTCAAAGGGCTCGTTCGAGCGAGACAGTATGACTGGTGAGGATGAGAAAACACAGGAGACGAAGTCGCCTGCCGATACAGCGAAGACGCCGGAACCCGTTCTGCGCCCCATGACCCGGAAACATGCAAAAAAGAACGTATGAGTGAAATGATTATAGGACTGATCGTGGCGATGCTCTTCTCTGCCTTTTTCTCGGGAATGGAGATCGCTTTTGTATCGAGCAACCGTCTGTTGGCAGAGATGGATCGTGAGAAGAACGGTCTGTCACAGAAGGCCATTGCGGTGTTCTATCAGCATCCAAACAACTTCGTCTCTACGATGCTTGTCGGAAACAATATCTCACTGGTCATCTACGGTATTCTTTTCGCCAGAATCTTCGACGCGACGCTGTTCTATCCCTTCAGCGACGGTGTACGTGTTACAGCCGACACTCTGTTGTCGACGTTGGTGGTGCTCTTTACCGGAGAGTTCCTGCCGAAGACCATATTCAAGAACAACCCCAACACGCTGCTTACCTTCTTTGCTGTGCCTGCGTGGATATGTTATGTGGTGTTGTATCCCATATCCCGTTTGGCCACAATTCTCTCCAAGGGACTTCTGAGACTGATCGGTGTACGCATGAACAAGACTTCTGAGGAGAAGGAATTTACAAAGGTTGATCTTGACTATCTGGTTCAGACAAGTATCGACAATGCCGATGACGAGAACAAAATCGGTGAGGAAGTGAAGATCTTCCAGAATGCGCTCGATTTCTCGGAGACGAAGATCCGTGACTGTATGGTGCCCCGTACCGAGATCGATGCCGTTGAGGATACGGCTACCGTCGGCCAACTCAAGCAGACGTTCATTGAGAGCGGCCATAGTAAGATTATCGTCTATCATGAGGATATCGACCATATCATTGGCTATATACACTCCAGCGACATGTTCCGGCTTTCAGGACAGGACAACGAGCGCCTTTCCGACCTTCAGGCACAGTTGATCCGCAGCATCAACTTCGTGCCGGAAACCATGCTCGCCTCGAGGCTGATGAGTGTGTTGATGCAGCAGAAACGTTCTGTGGCTATTGTTGTCGATGAGTTCGGCGGTACCAGCGGCATGGTGTCGTTGGAGGATATCATGGAGGAGATTACCGGAGAGATAGAGGACGAGCACGACAATTCCACACATGTGGCCAAGCAGGTCTCAGACCATGAGTTTGTTCTGTCTGCCAGACTGGAAATCAGCAAGGTCAACGAAATGTTCTCCCTGAACCTTCCGGAGAGCGACGAATATATGACGCTCGGTGGTCTCATCCTGCATGAATACCAGTCGTTCCCGAAACTGAATGAGATAGTTCGAATAGGGAATTTTGAGTTCAAGATAGTGAAAAATTCAGCAACAAAAATAGAACTAGTACGGCTAAAGGTGCATGAATAAGTGAATTTCCGTGAAATTGTTTTGCAGTTTCAAAGAAAAGTAGTAATTTTGCACGCGTTTTACAAAAACAGACAAATAAAGAATAATAAAAACGATATTATGGCAGCATTAGGAAAAATCAGAAAAAGAGGCGTGGCTCTTGTGATTATCATCGGTCTCGGCCTTTTCGCCTTCATCGCTGAGGAGGCTTTCCGTTCTTGTGAAGCAACGAAAAACCAGCAGCGTCAGCAGATTGGCGAAGTGTTAGGAAACAAAATCAACGTTCAGGAATTCCAGTCACTGGTCGATGAGTACCAGGAGGTGGTGAAGATGTCACAGAATGTAGACAATCTGTCCGAGGATCAGCTCAACAGTCTGAAGGACGAGGTATGGAACTCTTTTGTCAATGAGCAGATTATTGCCAGCGAGGCTGGAAAGATTGGTTTGACCGTTACAGACGAGGAACTTCAGAACCTCATGAAGGACGGTACGAACCCGATGCTTCTGCGTACACCGTTCGTGAATCAGGAGACTGGCCGTTTTGACGTGACGATGCTTACAAAGTTCCTGGCCGATTACAAGAAGAACGGTTCCAACCCTCAGTTGGCTGAGTCGTATCAGAAGATTTACAAGTTCTGGCAGTTTGTTGAGAAGCAGCTCCGCACCCAGACCCTCGCCCAGAAGTTCCAGGCTCTGGTTGCCAATTGTCTGTTGTCGAACCCTGTGTCTGCAAAGATGCATTTCGATGCCCAGAACCAGGAGACAGACATCCAGCTGGCCTCTATTGCCTACAACTCTATCAACGATAATGATGTCCAGGTAAGCGAGTCAGACCTGAAGGCCAAGTACGATGAGGAGAAGGAAATGTTCAAACAGACTGTTGAGACCCGCGACATCAAGTACGTGAGCTTCCAGGTGCAGGCCTCTGCCGCTGACCGTCAGGCTCTCATGGCTACCATGAAGGAGGCTTCAGAGAAGCTTCAGAGCGGTGCTAATCCCGCAGAGGTAGTGCGCAAGGCACAGTCGCAGTTCCCTTATACGGGCATTGCTGCTACCAAGCGTGCATATCCTTCTGACATCGCAGCCAAGATCGACTCGATGTCCATCGGTCAGACATCGGCTCCCTTCGAGACCCGTTCCGACAATACGCTGAATGTGGTGAAACTGCTCTCTAAGGTTCAGATGCCCGATAGTATTGAGTATCGTCAGATTCAGGTAGGTGGAGCAACCATCGATGAGGCTCGTAAGACCGCTGACAGCATCTATACAGCTATCAAGGCAGGTGCAAACTTCGACGAACTGGCACAGAAGTATGGTCAGACAGGTCAGAAGCAGTGGCTCACATCTGCTATGTATGAGAACTCCACCTCTATGGATGAGGAGTCGAAGAACTACCTCAACAGCATCAATACGCTCGCTGTCAACGATGTCAAGAACCTTGAGTTCTCTCAGGGTAATATAGTGATTCAGGTAACGGACCGCAAGGCTATGGTCGACAAGTATGATGTGGCTGTTGTCAAGCATACGATCGACTTCTCGAAGGCAACCTACTCTGATGCTTACAATAAGTTCAGCCAGTATGTCAGCGAGAACAAGACCATTGAGGATCTGGAGAAGAATGCCGCTAAGTTCGGCTATCAGGTTCAGGAGCGCAAGGATATGTACAACTCAGAGCACAACGTGGCTGGTCTTCGTGCCACCCGTGAGGCTATGAAGTGGATCTTCGACGCCAAGGAGAATCAGGTAAGCCCGCTCTATGAGTGCGGCAGCAATGACAATCTGTTGGTTGTCGCCCTGACTAAGATTCACCCTGTTGGCTATCGTGCCCTTGATGCAGTCAAGGATATGGTGAAGCAAGAAGTTGTACGTGACAAGAAGTTTGAGCAGATTAAGCAGAAACTTGCAGGTGTTGCCGACATTGCAGCCGCTCAGGCCAAGGGTGCCCGCGTTGACTCCGTAAACCAGATTACCTTCACTGCCCCGGTGTTCGTGCAGGCCACTGGTTCCAGCGAGCCCGCTCTGGCAGGTGCTGTAGCAGCTCTTAAGGAGGGTGATTTCAGCAAGGCTGTCCTGAAAGGTAATGGCGGTGCCTACCTGTTTAAGGTTCTCAAGAAGGTTGCCCGTGAAGGTGCCAAGTACGATGAGAAGACTGTTGAGCAGCAGCTCAGCCAGCGTGCCCAGCAGGCTGCAGGCCGCTTCATGCAGGAGCTTTATCAGAAGGCTGGTGTGGTTGACAACCGCTATCTGTTCTTCTAAGAAAGAGAATACACCTTGTTATTCATAAATAATTCCCGAAATGTTTGCACGTTTCGGGAATTATTCTTAAATTTGCAACCGAATCAACAAATTAAACATAAGAAGCTATGTCAGAGATTACTAAACAGGATGGTATGACCATCTTCAAGACAGACAGCCGTATCGATACAGCAGGGGCTGCCAGGTTCGAAAGCGAATTGATGCCGTTGCTGACTGAGGGCGGTATGACACTCGTTTTAGATTGTGCTGATCTGACCTATATGGCCAGTTCTGGCCTGCGTGTGATTCAGAAAGCCATGCGTACGCTTGTGCCTTATAAAGGTGAGGTGAAGTTGATCAATGTGAGACCGGCCATCTATGAAGTGCTTGAGATGACGGGGTTCCTGCAGTTTATGAAGATTGAAAAAATGAAAGGGTAGCGGCTTATGGTATTGGACATTATTTTAGGCGTGCTGGTGGTATTGTTGGCCATCGCATACATTTACCAGTTAAGAGTGACGAAAAAGCAGTCAGAGGAGTCTGCAGACCTTCTGAGGGACTATCAGCGCCGTCTGGATGAGCAGCAGCGCCTGTTTGACGACTATCAGAGGCTGGAGAAGAGCTTCGACAATGTGGGTAAGGGTTATGAAAAGGCCTTGCTTGCCTTCGATAAGATTGAGGAGGAGAAGCAGATGCTGACTCAGGTTAAGGAGGCCCTTCTCAAACAGGTTCAGGATTTGAAAGATGCCAACGCCCAGTTGCTGGCAGAGCTTCAGCAGGCCAAGGGACAGACGTCTTAAGGCAACTCCATAGAAAATTGACGCTATTTTGATAGATAATCTCCAAAAAAGCCTAAAAAATTTGCAGGTTCTAAATAAAATGCGTATTTTTGCACGGGAAATTTATAAATTAAACAATAATATGAAAAGATTCTTTATCTCAGCCATTGCGATAATGTCATGTTTCATGGCAAATGCACAAAGTTTTATTCCAACAGTGAACTTAACCACTGGGGGGCAAAAGAAGATATATGTATCAATTCCGAATGGTACAAATCTCACCGCATTCCAGTTCGATGTTGCTCTGCCTACAGGTGTCACTGTTATAGGTGCTACAGTGAATGGTCCTAGTACGCGTAAAACCACATTTGGGACGGTAGGCGGTAAACTCCGTGTCTTGTCATATGATGAGGCAAACACAAAACTTGAAAGTAATTCCTTTTTGTCTCTGACATTCAAGGCAGGCAATGGTGAAACATCTTCTAATGCAACTATCTCAGATGTGGTGTTCGTAGATCCACAGGGAGAGTCTACATCTCCTGGCGGTAGTAATTTCGCTATCAATGTTTCTGGAAGTGAATTCATTGAGTTTAAGGATGCTGGTAAATTGTTAATGGTTAGTAATAAGAACCTCGATTTCACCAGTGTGGGTGATGAAGTGAAGGCTTATATTGCTACAGGTTATGATTTGGTAACTAACGAGATCCTTTTGACGCGTGTAAAAGACGTTCCTGCCGGTACTCCTATTTGGGTTTATGGTCCTGCTAATACGACAAAAAAGGTTGCTGTAGGTACCTCTAAAACCTATTATCCGAGCTCCTTTATTGTGGGTAGTGCCACGGAAGAAACAACAGTTCCTGCCACTGATGCCAATGCGTATAGTATGACGTTGAGTCCGAATTCAGGACAGACATCTGGTGTTCAGTCATCTTTTAACATCGAACCTGGTAAGGCCTACCTTCGCATACCGAGGGGTGTTGAGTCGGTAGTTGGTTCAGCTCAAACAATTAATCTTACAGCAAGTGGCAATAAGGAAGCTTATGTCACACCTTGCGACTTGGACTTTTCATCTGTTTCTGGTCTGAGTGCTTTTATCGTGACAGGCTATACCAGTACGGGCAGTATGATTTGGCTGACGCCTGTGAAAAAAGTCTCTATGAACACGCCTCTGTATCTTAAGGGTTCGACGAATCAATATACTGTTCCTTCTTCAGCTCAGAGGATTGTATATGTTAATATGCTGAAGGGTAGTGCCACATCAACATCGGACGTAAAGGTTGAAGAGAATGGATTTAAGACATGGTATCTTTCTAGGCAAGATGGTCTATGGGGACCTTTGGAGAATGACGATCCCAATTTCCCTCAAGGAAAGTCTTATCTGCCGGTTCCGAAGTCATATATTGCAACTTCGAGAGGTGATAATGAGATTTTACAGTCTATAGATACTGAAGCTGAGGTCATTAGAGTCAAGCTTGGTAGTCTCAATGGTGATGATGAAGAAACTACCGGCATCCGTGAATTGATGATGAATGATTCAGATGTTTGGTACAATTTGAGAGGCCAGCGCATTGATACTCCGACTAAGAAGGGCTTGTATATCCATAATGGGCGCAAGGTCGTGGTTAAGTGAAATTTTTAAACGTTTAAAATAATTGAGAAATGAAAAAGAAGTATTCTGCTCCTGAAATGGAGGAAATTAAGATGGACGACCCCATTGTATTGGATGAGAGTGTGACGTCGAATACAGGTGATGCTGGATGTCCTGACAATTATACTCCAGGTTGTCAACCATCAAACTACTAATTGATGATTTCCGACATCTACATGTCAAGTTAGATCCACTACAAATTAATTCCGAGACTTTAGTTTCGGAATTAATTTTGTTTAGTCCTTCTGCAATTTAGTTGATAATAGATAAACTTGTATGACTTCACGTGCCCTTAGGCACGCCATCATTTGGCTTAAGGCACACGATGATTTGCCTTAAGGCACGTAATGGTTTGCCTTAAGGCACTATCCTTTTCTACTTAAGTGGTTGACCTGAATAAATCGACTTAGTGCCCCGTCTCAGGTAATTACAACGAAGAAAGATTAAGTGTCAACTTTTCAACTAAATCGCAGAAGAACCATTTGTTATAGGATTATTCAAATAGAATACCTTTTTTGCTGAGATTTTCTTTGAAGGTTATGACATCCTTGGAAACTAAATCCAAGGGTGCATCATACATTTCTGCAATCTCTTTTGCAACAGCCTCTGAGTCTTTTCCTTCGCAGAACAGTTGTAGCATATCAGTTCCACTTTCGTTGAGCGTGAAGGTGTCTTTCAACTCGTCCGTTATCTTGTCTTTGACAATTACTACGAAATAATCGGACAATGGCGCTATATCAATCTTATAGTTCATTCTGTTGATGTTTTTTATTGTTGTAAGCCCAAATCATCATTCGGTGTAAATTTCGGATCTTCTCCATCTGACTCTCTTGATAGCAATGTTTATAGCCATCGCATAACTTGAGTACTAAGCAGTCTGGGTATGCAGGGCAGGTGGCACAAGCATCAATTTCTTCGCGTCTTTCCTTGAAGCTTTCTACTATTGCGTTATCAAACTCATCGTTGTCAATATGTCCAATGAAATATTCTTCCGTATAGTGCTCACATTTCCCGATATTGCCAGTAGACATAATGACGACACATTGATCATTGTCAGCCTGACAAATCTTAGTCAAGATTCTGCGCTCCATTTTAACCGGCCTGGCCAATCCGTACTCGGAAAGTTGATGGCGTATATCTTTCATCTTTTTGAAGATGTATGCACGTTTCTCACTATCATGTATGGCTTTGTTCCCCGTTGTATCCTCAAAGAGCGGACGTATATATACCGTTATTCCCTTTGGATTAGGAAATTCCTGGTGAAGTTGCTTTGCCAGTTCCATAAGGTTTTCAGCATTGTGCATATCGATATTAAGCCGAATCTGAACTTCAACGTTTGCATCTTGTAGTTTGTGGATGTTATTGATGACACGTTTATAGGCATTTATACCTTTGTATATATAGGCCTTGCTGCGGTTATATATTTTCTCGGTACCATCGAGGGTAATTTGTACCCATTTCAGATTCCATTCATCCTTGGCTTCCTTAATCGTGTCGTCATCGAACAGATAGCCGTTCGTGGCCATTGTAGAACGATAATCAATATCTGCTTTCCTCAGGCGTTGGCATATAAGTGAGATGACGGCCTTATTGAATAACGGTTCACCGCCGAACCAGTTCAGCCTTACTTTTTCCCCATAGCAGTGCTTGATGATATAATCTGCCGTACATTCTGCCGTTTCCTTGCTCATAGGCACTCTGGGACGTCCCATCTCGTAGCAGTAGAAACAACGTGCATTGCAGTCTGTAGTGGTAAAGATAGTGTACGAGGTGATGGCATCAGACTTCTTCTCGAGCATCCGGGCCACGTCCCTGATCTGACGGCATAGCAGACGGTCGTCATGCGATTGTGGAACTAGGAACCAAAGACCAATAAGTTCTGACATTTCATCAGGATGCGTCTTGTACACATCTGTCTCTTCTGGAGTGAGCAGTATTAGTGCTTTGGTCATTGTGTGATAGAGCAAGAGTCCTTCGTCTACTGGTTGCTCCACCACATAATACATAGGTCTGTAGGTCTCTCCTTCCTTCGCCTTCTGTTTCTTCAGCAGCTGGTCGAAAGGCTTTACCGTATTATAGATGATTTGCATGTCTCAATGATTTGGATGCAAAATTACTCAATTATTTTTAAAAGTCCAAATTAGTTTGTCATTTATTTGTGTTTTTCTGCTCTTACACCTCGTTTGATACATTCAGAAGCTTTGGGTCGTAATGCATAATGTATAGATTTTTCAATAAAAGGAGTCGTCTAAATCGGGAAACAGTCAACTTGTTCGGTTCTTCTTCATTTTAGTTGAAATAATTGTTGACAAGAAAGAATAACTAACAATATTTAATAGGCTGATTTTTACTTCTTAACTCCCTAGACCGTTTGAGTTAATTCAATCGTTCATTTGAATTAACTCATAAGATGAATTGAGTTAACTCAATACTTTGGAAGTTATTCAGTGCTGCTCGTATTTGTTGAGGGCGAGTGATGTCTTTTGGTGGCCGATGGCAATGATCTTCTCAGACTTGTCGTAGTCAAAGCCTCCGTAGCGACTCATCTGAATATCAACGAGTACATCCGGCTTCATGAGCTTGGCCATGAGAATGGAGTTTTGACGGATCATCAGCGAACTGGAACGCGAAAGCATTGTGTAATAGTTGAATTCTAAGTTGTCGGGAATCAATTTGTCGAGAATCTTTGCTTTCAGCGACTTGTCGTTCTTTTGCCATTCTGTCAGCCGGCGCATCTCTTCCCATTGCGATTTGTAGTCATGTCCACTCACATCGACACCCACCAAGATGTCGCCAGACTGCCTTTTCACACGGTTCAAGGGGATAGGGTTAATCACACCACCGTCGATCAGGATCATTCCGTCTCGTTGAACAGGTTCATAGAAGGAGGGTAGGGAGATGCTGGCTCGGATGGCCTCGAACAAACTACCTTTGTTAAACACCACCTCTTTGCCTGCTGTCAAGTCTGTCGCCACAGCACAATACGGTATCGGCAGATCCTCGATGGCAACATCTGGCACGAATTCCATGATGGCCTCGATAATGCGTTTGCCTTTGACGATATGATTCAACGACAGGGAAAAATCAGTCAACTCAAACATCTTTCTCCTGGTGACGGTTTTCATCCATTCACGAAACTCATCCAACTTTCCAGCTGCATATACGCCTCCGACGAGTGCCCCCATTGAGCATCCTGCTATCGAAGTAATACGATAGTCTCTTGCTTCAAGTTCCTCAATGGCACCTATATGTGCCAACCCTCTTGCACCGCCACTTGACAGCACCAGTGCCACTTTCTTCTTTCGTTGTTCGTCCATCATAACTGCAAAAGTAGCTAAAATCTGTTTACCTACCAAATAATTCTATAATTATTTGCATGAATCTCAAAAAAACAAATAAATAATGTTTTTTCTTTTGTATTCTGCTCGATTTACACTAACTTTGCAGCGATTTAGGCAAACGTATTCAGAATCCTTTGCGAGCAAAGGCTCTTGTGCGAGGGTGAGTGCTAAGTGCTTTTATCCTTATGACTCTGAAGTTACTTCTTCTGGCAAAAAAAGATGGATGCTGGAGGAAGGGATAAATATGTCCATAGGATTGGTACTTTGCTCTTGCCCGGCAATGATAGAATAAAACCCTATTAAATATGATACGAAAAAGAAGTAATTACTATTTGTCGTTCCTGATTTTAGCCATTGTATGTCTGCTGACATCGTGTGGTTCCTCAAAAAACGTGGCATATTTCCAGAACCGCGAGTCTCTGGATTTAGCTGTCAAGGGCTATTTGGTGGATGCTCGGATCATGCCGAAGGATGTGCTTTCCATCGTTGTCAACACCACGACACCCAGTGCTGCCTATCAGTTCAATCTGGTGACGCCTACCACCCAGACTCAGATGCAGACATATCTGGTGGATAATGACGGAAAGATTCGGTTTCCTGTAGTCGGTGAGCTGAAGGTGGGTGGACTGACGAAGACCGAAGCAGAACAATTGATATGTCGGGCGATCAGTCCTTATCTGGCAGAGACGGAGAACCCCGTTGTGACGGTGCGAATGTCGAGTTTCTCCATCTCAGTATTAGGAGAGGTGAATCAGCCCGGCACTTTCACGATAGCCCGTGAGAAGATCAATGTGCTGGAGGCTTTGGCCAGGGCTGGCGATATGACTATCTACGGTGTTCGCAACAATGTAACCCTCATTCGTGAAGACAATGAAGGGAACAAGAGCTATCATTCGTTAGACCTGAACGATGCAAACATTGTGAATTCGCCCTACTATTACCTTCAGCAGAATGATATCCTCTACGTGGAGCCTAATAAAGTTAGAGCAAAAAGCTCTACTATCGGAACATCTACGAGTTTGTGGCTTTCGGCAACAGGTATCCTAATATCTGTGGCCACATTATTGGTGTCTATTTTCAAATAATAATGATTTGAGAAATGAATAATAAAACACAGTTAAGTCCTTCGAAAATCCGTGAAAGGAAGCGATATACCATCGCTGACGTGAACTATATGTGGCAACTCTTCACCAGTCATAAGAAATGGTTTGCCCTGTCTGTTGTCTTGTGTCTGTTCTTGGCGGGGGCTTATGTCTATCTAAGTCGTCCGTCATACAACATTCTGGGTAAGATGATACTGATTGACCGGAGACAGAGTAACACCAATTACCTTAATGTCAGTTCCGCCCTGCTGAACCAGTTGCCGTCGAGCATCAGTAGCAGTATGAATTTGAACCGATCCACAAATGCAGATAATGAGATACAAATCCTGAAGACCAAACAATTGTCGAAGGATGTCGTGGAGGATCTGGGGCTATACACGGAAATCCGCCATCAGAAGCTCCTGAAAAGCCGTCTGCTTTATAAGAACCAGCCTATTGATGTAACAGTTAGTCCGGAGATTCTACAGACCATGAATGAGAACCTGCCTCTGAAGGTTTATAGCATCAGGCTGACCATCGACAAAAGCGATGACGGCTATACCGTTGAAGGAAAGCTGAAGAAAGGCAAGAAAAAGGTGGATATCGAGGAGCAGACTTTTGCCAAACTGCCAGCCGTATTGCATACCGAGATTGGCGACCTGACCCTGTCTGCGCATCAATTGCTGATGGAAGAGGACATGAAGCCCTTCAAGAAGGATTATCGGCTGAAGGTCACGATTGCTCCGCCCATGATGGTAGCCAAGACATTTGTCAAGCGCTTGACTGTCGCTTCTGCGTCGAAAAAGGCTGCATCGGTTATTCATATCAATTTGCAGGATGAGAGTATTCTGCGAGGCATTGACTTCGTGAACCGTCTGGTGGCTCATTATAACGACCGCTCCAATCAGGAACGGCAGGAAGAAGCAGCCAAGAACGAAGAGTTCATCAACGGACGTATTGCCAAGATCGACCAGGAGTTGGGGCTGACGGATGCCGACTGGGAAAAGGTTAAAAAGCAGTATCAGGTTGTTGAGCCGAAGGTGGATGCTGAGGAGGTGATAGGAAAGAAAAGCACCTATGAGACTCAGATTGTGAACTTTGGTGTCCAGCAGCAGTTGCTTGACTATCTGAGTGAATATGTGGATGACCCGGCCAATAGGTATGAGCTGATTCCTGTAAATGTTGGCGTCTATTCCGGTGATGCGGTGTCGATGATCACTCGTCATAACCAGTTGGTCAATGAGAGAAAGATGTTACTGAAGAGTGTCACCGAGCAGTCCACACAAGTGAAACTGACGACTCAGCTGATTGATGAGTTGCATCCCGTCATTCAGACTGCATTTAAGCGGGACCGTGAGTCATTACTTCTGAGAAAGCGGGTGGCAGAACGGGAGTATAACCGCTATATGAGCCGGGTGGAGAATGCTCCAGAGCAAGAGCGTAACATGACTGAAGTGAACCGCCAGAGAACTGTTAAGCAGACAGTATTCGCCTCATTGCTACAGAAACGTGAACAAGTCATTATGGAATTGGCCAATACCGTAGACAAAAGTAGACTGATAGACGAAACACAAATGTTCAAGAAGACGAAGCCCAAGACATTGTATGCCTTGCTTTTGGCTCCGATTCTCGGCCTGATATTTCCATACGTTTTCTTCTTCTCTCGCAGAAGTATGAAGAAGAATATTGAGACGGAGGTAGATTTGAAGGTGACAACGAAACTGCCGTTAGCAGGAACGATACCCACTCCTGACCAAGGAATGTGTGACGATGCGTTCAGGCTTATCCGTAATAATATCCTGAATCTGTTGGGTAAGGGACAGAAAACCATATTGGTTACTTCTGCCAATCAAGGAGATGGTAAGACCTTCTGCGCTACCCATCTGGCAGAAGCGTTCACCAGGACGGGGGAGAATACATTTGTCTGTAATCTGCAGGAAATTCTTCCTCCAGGAGTCAACGAATCGATTCATCCAGATGACTTGTTGGCTCATAAGGGCCTTCATCAGAAGTTGGCCAGCCTGCGGGAAGCATACGACGTCATTATCCTTGATGGTCTGGAGATTGACCAATACAACGAAGCGCTTATTGGGGGACTGGCCGACATGACGTGTTTCGTCTGCCGTCCAGGAAAGACTCCCAAAGCTGCTATCCAGAGTCTTGAAAAATTGAAGAAAGAGAATCATTTGTCTTCTTGCTGTATTGTATTGAATCAATGAAATTAATCTTTCTTTTTCCCAGCATTATTGACTGTTATCTTCATTTTTATCATATAGATTAATTGAAGATAATACTTTAAGTTTATGCCAAGTATAAAAAAGAATTTCTTCTATAGCGGAATTTTGACAACTGCTAATTATTTGTTTCCTTTGCTCACATTCCCGTATGTGTCACGCGTACTCGGAGTCACAAATATTGGCATTGTTAATTTTGTTGACTCCGTTATTAACTATTTTATCTTGGTTTCAATGATGGGAATAAGTATAGTTGGTATAAGGGAAATAGCAAATAATAAATGGAATAAGGAGAAACTCGATCAGACATTTAGTGGGCTTTTTTTCTTGAATACTATCACTACAGCTGTTGCCTTAGTTGTTTTAGTAATCGTGACGCTGAGTATAGACAAGTTACTTGGTTATTGGCACTTAATGCTCATAGGTGCATTAAAGCTAATAATGAATTATTTACTGATTGAATGGCTGTACATAGGAATGGAGAACTTCAAGTATATCACCGTTAGGACAATACTTGTAAAGATGTGCTATGTAGTTTCAGTATTCGTCTTTGTGAGATGTTCCGAGGATTACCTTAAGTATTACTTTCTTTCTGCAATGATGATTGTCGTGAATTCAATTATCAATCTTGCTTATTCCCGTGGCGATGTCTCATTGAAATGGCGTAATGTGAACGTATTTCATTATATAAAACCATACTTTATTCTCGGCATATACAAAATATTTACCTCCATGTATCTTTTTGTAAATGTGTCTTGGCTAGGCTTTGTATCTGGGGAGAAAGAGGTCGGCTTTTATACGACGGCATCAAAACTGTTCGAAATTTTAATTGCTTTGTTTACTGCTTTTACTGGTGTAATGCTCCCACGTATGAGTTCCTTACTGGCTGAAGGGAAAATGGATGAATTTAAAATTAAGGTGATGAAAACAAATAATGTGTTGTTTTCCTTTTCAATACCTTTAATCCTATTTACAATTGTTTATGCACCTTCTATTATCTCGATTATTGCAGGTCCAGGTTATGAGGGGGCAATAATCCCTATGCGCATTATGATGCCGCTGATACTTGTGATAGGATATGAACAGATACTTGTGATACAAACGTTAATGCCACTTAAGAAGGACAATTCCGTCCTATGGAATTCAATGATGGGTGCAATAACTGGTTTTATATTGAGTGCGATCTTGATTCACAAATATGCGAGTATAGGGACGGCAATTGTATGGTTTTGTTCTGAAATCGTAGTTCTATGTAGTGCTCAGTATTATGTCTTAAAGTATATTTCAATGTCATTCCCCTGGCGAGACCTTCTTACGTATATGATAATATATCTACCTTTATGTGTTGGTATATTAATGTGTAATAAACTTTTCACAGGATTCATTTCTTTTTTTATTGCATGTATCTTTACAACTATTTATTTCTTTGTGAGTAATATTTTTATTAAACGGAATGAAGAGTTTGTGGGCCTTGTTCACTCATGCCTTAAAATGATGAAATAGAAATAAGAATCATTTAATAAAAAATATTGTTTGATGTATAGTAATGAAGAATATATACTTCCTTGCTTAAATGCCATGTTATATGTCTTTCTCTTGGCATACGCTATTATGAAGAGACATGGTATACTTATTATGATTTCTACTATATGGCTGCTTTGTGCTGTTACCGGTATTATATATTCGTTAATACCTTTTTCACAGACAAGTAATGATATAACAATTGCTCCTTATTTATATTTATTTGTTCTTTTTATCATAGGGCTTTTGCCTATTTCGAAGTTACGACCTATTGATGGTGAAGAATTAAAAGTAGTGTATAATGAGCGAATGGTATATGGTATTGTTGTCGTACTTGCGATTTGTTCATTTCTTCCTCTTATTGAGAGTTTTATTCATATAGCTTTCTCTGGACTTGATAATTTAGCGTCAATTTATGAGGATAGGCAAGATGACTTTGATAGTCGTGCCTATTTTACCTTTATAGGAAGAATCTTCTATTCTGTCGAAGAATACTTTGAATTCCTGACACCAACTTTTTTTTTCGTGTATGTGACAATGTATAAAGAAAAAGAAAATTGGATAATATTAGGATTAACAGCTGCTTTATTAAATCCTTTATTTAACAATTTGGCTAATGGACAGCGCTATTATACGGTAATCTTTGTTTATATGATTTTGTATAATTATCTGCTGTTTTATAAACTGTTTGATGAACAGCAAAAAAAACTTTTGGGCAAATTTTCACTTATTGTGGGTGCATTTCTCGGTTTGTTGTTTTTATCAATTTCATTGAACAGAACTAATATTGGAACAGAAAAACTTGGTGCTGTATATCAGTTTATTAGGTATATGGGAGAATCTATGTATAATTTTAATACAGATTGCTTTTGGGTTACTGATTATGTCGGAGGAGAACATTCTTTAAAGGGTTTTTATACTTATTTTGGGATAAATAATACAACAATAGAAGATCAGACTTCATTACTTGGAATTGTTTCAAATGTCTTTTATACATATATAGGTGCCTTTGTAATGGACTATGGACTGTTCTTTTCTTTTATTCTTTTATCATTAGTAGCCTTACTCTTTTATAGAATAATCACCAAGTTAGATAAAGAGGTAAATATTGGAATTCTAATTATTATTTCTCTTTATGCTAACATGTTGCTTTTTGGTACAACCTATTTTATATATGAAAATGGTTTTATTCATTTTGTATGGGCTATTATTTTATCGGTTTTTCTTTTGTTTACAGAAGCTGATAATAATGAATCTCTAGACACGTTATAGAACACCATGATAGAAACCGTATCAATAGTGATTGTCTGTATGAATAGGCTGGCTAATCTTGACAGATGTTTGCCAAGCATAGAAAGATACACAACAACGCCACATTGTATATATGTAGTAGCATATTTGTTTTCAGAAGAGAATCTCGAGAAACTACGTCTTGGGTATCCTTATGTTCATATTATTTTAAGTAACGAAGTAAGAGGGTTCTCCGAAAATAACAATTTGGCTTTGGCAAAGGTTACAACACCTTATACTTTTGTTTTGAATGATGATACGGAATTCACAGAACCTGTATTGGATAACCTTTTGCACGCTTTGGAAAAAACGGAAGATGCAACGGTAATGAGTCCTGTTCTATATAGAGGAGATGGTTCTGTTCAATTTCATGGAAGAAGAAAGTATACTTTTCCGAGTTTTCTCTTACATCATATGGGGATTAGAATAACTTTCCCATCAAAATATGAGAACAAGTCTGGTATCTATAAGACATACAATGTTTCTGGTGCTGCTTTTCTAATATATACAGACGTTTTTAAGAAGATTGGCTTCTTTGATGAAAGTTTTTTTTTCTGTCCAGAGGATATTGCATTGTCAACATTGTTGAATAGAAACGGTTTTTATTGTTATGTTGATTCTTCTGTTAGGATTATGCACTATGAAGGAATCTCCTCTCACAAAACAGAATTATTTTATGCAACGACATCTGTAGCGTATTTAGGAGAGTCATATTATTTTGGTACTAGTAAAATCAGGCGTAGCATATTATTGATGCTTTGGTCATTTAAAGTTTTAGTATTTGAGATTCGCAGAATCTTTCATTGTACCACTCACGTTGCCGATTATTTGTATATATATAAACAGGTGTTAAGGTCATATAAAAGAAAAGTGTCTCCTAAGGCTTTGTTTATAGAAGAGTATAATAAGGTAAAAAGATGAAATGTAATACCCTTTCCTTGGTTATAGGGCATAAGGTAACTTGATGGTGGTTGTTAAAATGCGAAGGGATGATAATACTTATTATTAATCAGCTTTTTCCACCTTTAATCTCAGGAGGTGCGGAGGTGATTTGTTCGCGGCAAGCAGAGAAACTATCTTCTCGTGGACACAAAGTTTTTGTTCTTTCTGCAGATGATCCGAATACAGGGCTAAAGAGAGAGAAGAAAGATAACCTTGTTATATATAGATGTGGAATTAAAAATTTATACTTAGGACTACACAGACCTCAGGGAAAGATTAAACACTTATTTTGGCATATACGCGATAGTTATAACTATGGTATGCGTAGATATGTTAAACAAGTAATTGAACAGATAAATCCTAATATTGTTATTTGTCATGCCTTGGTAGGTTTTTCAATTTCTGTTTGGGATGAAATTAGAGCTCATCATATTCCATTGATACAGATACTTCATGATCAATATTTAAGGTGTCCAAAGACTAATACATTCAAGAATGACAAGGTGTGCATAAAGCCATGTGTCGAATGCAAACTTTTAAGATTGTTTCATAAACGAGCAAGCGGTAATGTAGATGCTGTTGTCGGGGTGAGCAATTATGTCTTACAAACTCATATTGCAAATGGATATTTTAAGAATAGCAAAAAATATATTATTCATAATGCCATATATATTCCAGAGGTCAAGATTGTTAATGAGTGGGACGGAAAACGCCGATTGATAATTGGGTATATTGGTCAATTATCACATCATAAGGGAGTAGATTTGTTACTTAATTCTTTTTTAAAAATTCAAATAAATGCTACTCTGTTATTAGCAGGTAAAGCTAACCCGCCGGAATATTTTGTTGAGTTGAAAGAAATATCAGAAGATAGTAACGATGTGGAGTTCCTTGGATTTGTTAATTCTATAGATTTTTACAAAAAAGTTGATATAATTGTGATTCCTTCTTTATGGCCAGACACATTTCCTACTGTAGCTTTTGAAGCTTGTGCCAATAATGTTCCAGTTGTTTGTTCCAATTTAGGCGGCTTACCAGAGATTATACATAATGGCATTAACGGATTAATATATGATGTTAAAGATGAGGAAGGGTTGGAGAAATCATTACTTAAAATATATCATAATCATGATCTTCTAAATATTATGAAGCACAAAGCTCGTAAGTCCGTTGAGGAAATGATAGATGAAGATGCCAACATAATTAAGTACGAAAATGTAATCAATTCACTGTTGTTATAGAATGGTTAGTGTTTGTCTTGCAGCTTTTAATGGTGAAAAATATATTGAGGAACAAGTTGAGAGCATATTGATGCAGCTTGGATCTGACGATGAACTTATAATATCTGATGATGGAAGCCTAGATAATACTATGGAAATCGTCTCTTTATTTTGTGATAAGAGAATAGTTGTATTGCATAATCAAGGAAAACATGGATTTGTGGGGAACTTTGAAAATGCTTTAAATCATGCAAAAGGGGATATTATCTTTCTGGCTGATCAGGATGATTTATGGAAATCCAATAAAGTGAAGGTGATAAAGGAACAACTGCGGCTATATGATTTGGTTGTTCATGATGCAGAAATGATTGATGGAGAAGGCTGTTTACTGGGGAATACATATTATTCAACAATGCACCATAAAATAGATTTTTTATCAAATTTATGGAAAACTAGATGGTTGGGTTGTTGTATGGCATTTAGACGTGAGGTGTTGGAGATGTGTCTTCCTTTTCCTAGAAACATTGTTGCCCATGATTATTGGATTGGTATGCTTGGGATGTTGAAATTCCGATATTGTTTTATCGATGACATATTAATATGTTATAGGCGTCATGGAAATAACACATCTCCTTCAGGCGAAAAGTCTACAAATACTATATATTACAAAATAGTAACCAAACGTATGAATATGTTGGTAGCGTTGGCGAACAGATGTCTGCGTTATACGTTCCAAAAGCATAATATGGTCTTTTTGTGCCAATTATAAAAATAACGCAATAATAAAATGCCGAATAAATATTATCCTTTCTACAAGTTCATATTTAATCTGTATAGCAGAATCGCCTTTCTTTTTTCTACAATACAGGTTTGTCATAAGAGGCAAGAGAATGATATGAAGCGTTGTGAGATGCTTCTGCTGACTGTGGCATTTAATGATGAGCGTTTGATAGAGAAGCAGATCGAACAAATCAGATTAATGATTAAGGATTCAGATTATCAGCATGTAGTGGCAGACAATTCTTTGAATAGAAAGAAAAGAAAGCTAATTAAGACTGTCTGTATGCAGCAAGGAATCGAGTATATACAGATTCCATACCTGATGACCCTATTATTCCATTACCAAATAGCGGTTTCTCATGGTGCAGCACTTAATTGGATCTATTATCATTATCTTAGAGAAAAGAGACCGATGCGGTTTTCTCTCTTGGATCACGATATTTTCCCTGTACGGGATTTCAATATGACGACGACTTTAGACCATCGGGATTTCTATGGTGTGTCTCGGATAAAAGATGAAGAATGGTATCTTTGGCCGGGGTTCAGCATCTTCAATTATGATGCATTCACCACAAAACCGGATTTTTTGCCAAGATATACAAGCAAGAATTTCCTGGATACCGGTGGTGGTAATTATCGGCAGTTTTATTGCAGATATGATCTGAAGGATGTGGCGTTTCCCCAGATGAAAACTATACGCATCAAGAATTCCAAGGAATTGGTACGTCGGTGTGATATCTATCATAGTGATTACGTCCAGATTATTGATGACGCGTGGCTTCATCTGATTAATGGGTCAAACTATGCGAATATCAAAGGCAAGGATGATGTCATTCAGGAAATGCTAAGCGATATGGTTGCTTTTTATAACGGATTTCTTATGCACAATTAACAGAAACAATTCTTTATATGCGCATTTTACATATATCAAAGTATTATTATCCGTACGTGGGTGGGGTGGAGAATGTCTGTAAATATATTGTGGACAACTCTGCCGGACATGAGGTAGCGGTGATTTGCTTTAACGAAGGACACCTCAACAGTGTTGGTGAGGTCGACGGCATCAAAGTGTATCGTGTAGGAGCACTCTTAACGATTGCCAGACAAGCCATCTCACTGTCGTATTTCGCCGTCTTGAGGAAGGTCATCAAACGCTTTAAGCCTGATGTCATTCACTTCCACTGGGCCAACCCTTATCCTGCACTCATCCTGTTGCTTGTCATTCCTAAGCATGTGAAACTCCTGATCCATTGGCATATGGATATTATCAAGCAGAGGAAGATTTACCCGTTTGTAAAGCCGATAGAGACACGACTACTGAAACGGGCTGATCTGGTGGTGGTCACCAGCCCTCAATATCGGGAGGGATCCGTCCCCCTGCAGCCTTTCAAAGAGAAGGTGAGGGTGGTCCCGAATGGTATTGATGAGTCGTCTTTCAAACTGCCTTCAGGGAAAAAGATTGATGCCATCAGGAAGAAAAACAATGGTAAGAAGATTGTGTTCTTTGTGGGCCGCCACATCCTTTACAAGGGTCTGGAGTATTTGATTGAGGCCGAGAGGAAAGTCAAGTCCGACTGTGTGTTTGTCATTGCGGGTGATGGTCCTCTGACGCCGCAATTGATCGCATCATGCCACTCTAAGAGAGTGTTCTTCGTGGGCCGGCTGAGCGACGAGATGCTGAACCGCTATTATTATGCGTCGTCTGTATTTGCTTTCCCCTCCATCACCAAGAACGAAGCATTCGGAATGGCGCTTGCAGAGGCGATGTATTGCTATACGCCGGCGGTGACGTTCACCATTCCTGGTAGTGGTGTTAACTGGGTCAATCTGAATGGCGTCACCGGCATTGAGGCTCCCAATGGTGACGTGGAGGCCTTTGCCGAAGCGATTGACCTCCTGCTGACTGATGAGAAACTGGCCAAGACGTATGCCGATGCTGCCCATCAACGTGTGGCACAGCTCTTCACGGTTGGAAAGATGATGGAGGAGATGGACAAGTGCTATCAGGAACTGAATGATGATGCGGAATAACCTGTCAGACATCTTCTTCCAACTGGTGCGCTATGCGCTGGATGAGCGCCATCAGGCTCCTCAGGTTGAGGCAGATGAGTGGGATGCGATGTTTGATATGGCCAGGAAGCAGTCCATCGTTGGTGTGGTCTTTGAGTCCGTAAAGCGCTTGGACCAGGAAGTGGAGATTCCTCGCCAACTGAAGATGAAGTGGTTCTTTCATGCCAATAAGATCAAGAACCGCAACATCCTGTTGAATCAGCGTTCTGCAGAACTGGTGAAGCTATTCCGTCAGGAAGGGTTCGACTGCTGTGTGCTGAAAGGACAGGGGAATGCCATCATGTATCCAGAGCCATATCTCCGTACGTCTGGTGACATAGATATGCTTTGTATGTCGTTGTCAGATGGTAGAAGCCAAATGAGTGATTTGAGGGACTATGTGATCAAGTATGTGAGGAGGATCAAGCCCCAAGCAGAAGTGAGGTATTATCATGTTGAATTTAAGTATCAAGAAGTGCCTGCGGAAGCCCATTTCATGCCAGGCATCATGAATAATCCAATATACAACAGCAGGCTGCAGAAATGGTATAGGTCTCATTATGGGTGTCAGATGATGGCTTTGCCAGAAGGGGCGGGGGAGATACCTGTTCCTACGTTGGAATTCAATGTTGTTTACCAACTTGCCCACCTGATGCATCATTTCTTTGATGAAGGCATCGGCTTGCGACAGTTTATAGATTACTATTATCTTCTGCAAAATGCTGAAAACAAATTGGAGATTGGTCATGAGAAATTGAGAAGGACTCTCCATCAGCTTAACTTGTATCATTTTGCTGGTGCTGTGATGTATGTGGAGCGTGAAGTGTTAGGATTGGAAGAGAAGTATCTGATTGTACCAGTGGATGAGCGCAGAGGCAAGACCTTGCTTGATGAGATTTTGAAAGGCGGTAACTTTGGCCATAGTTCAGGATTGAGACAAAATTCAACTGCCAAGAAGTATTTCCTGAAGGGATGGCGCAATATGCATTTCATCCGCGAATATCCGGCTGAAGCACTCTGTGAACCCGTCTTCCGCACTTGGCACTTCTTCTGGCGACTGAAACATTCTTAATATATATAATAGGTATAGTACATTCGATGACAACTGATAAAGACTTAGATATACGGTATATTCCCGATGGGATGAACGCCTTTCAGAGGAATACCAAACGGATTGTAGACTGTCTGATAGCGCTGATTGCCCTGATCCTTTTCTCACCATTGTTCGCGCTCTGTTATTTGGCGGTAAGATGGGAAGACGGCGGACCCGCCATCTACAAGCAGGAGCGTATCGGACGCTTCGGCAGACCCTTTACCATCTATAAATTCCGTTCCATGAAGGTTGGTTCGGAAGAGGGGAGTCCTTCTTTGTTCCAGAGTGGTGACGATGACCATCGCCTGACGAAGATCGGACGTTTCCTCCGTAAGCGTCATCTCGACGAACTGCCGCAGTTGTGGAATGTGTTCATTGGTGATATGGCCTTTGTCGGACCGCGTCCGGAGCGGGCCTATTATATCAAGCTGATAGAGAAAGAGGATCCCCGGTATTATATGCTCTATCAGATCCGTCCGGGCGTGACGAGTTATGCCACACTTTATAATGGCTATACCGATACGATGGAAAAAATGCTGATCCGTCTGCAGTACGACCTCGACTATCTTGAACACCGGTCGTGGTCTCTGGACATGACCATCTTGCTAAAGACTTTCTTTTATATTGCGTTTGGCAAGAATTTCTGAAAAATCCTGTTGAGTCGTTACTCAACAATCTGTGTCTCCTGCCATTTGGCAACAATAGCTGTTACGTCGTCAATGGCCTGTTCGTACGTCACGTCGTATTCCTCGCACAGGGCATCTGCCAACGTGTCTATTGTGAATTCACCCATATCTGATGCTTTCTGCCAAAGCCAGGCTGCCGTATCGTTCAAACAGAGCAGACGGCCAAAGTCGATGGCTTCAAGTCCTTCTCCGATAATGACGTTCTCGCCGCATACGTTGCGAAGAACGAGTCCTTTCTTCTGTCTCATCTCCAAATAATTTTATATATTGCCAACAGATATCTTCTTACTGGGCGAAGTTTTCGCCACACGTATGAGCTCCATCTGTGTTTCTTGTCATTAATGTTCCTTCTTCTTCCTTTCCCGTCGACAACGTAACTCACCGTTGCCTTGATGTCTTCCTTACGACATCGCTCGACGCCTCGGATGTTGCCGTCGCCCATCAGTGTCACTTCATCACCGTTGACAGCTATGATGCGATGGACAACATACCGGCATTGTTCAACCCATGCCAGGACGACATCGCCAATCTCCGCTTTTGTCGGTTTCTCCAGCAGGACGCTGTCTTTTCCGCCAATGATGAATGGCAGCATGCTCCGCCCTTCAACTGGTAGCGTGACGCAGATGCCTTCCTCGACAAGTCTGACGGCCTCCTGGATAATCTTGATGTCTTTTAGTCTTGAATCGCTATCGTCGAATGGCATAATTCTGCTGCATTTTGGTCTGGCAGGCAGGACAGGTGCCAGACGGGCACCGATGACGTCAGTTGGTTCTCTGTCTCATGAAGACCGTCACCCATCCACTTCTTCCAACGCATGCCGGAGATACTCATGGCGAGGGCCACGTAAGCCTCTATAGCCTCCATCCGACGGATGCTGTTGGCGGGAGCCTGCTTCAACTTCACGATTCCTCCGATGAGGTAGTCGACCTTCCGGTAACAAGGGGTCTTCCCGCTCCAGGGTGACCCATACACTCTGGCTTCACCGTCGATGATACGGACGACGGGGTTGTCATCGTTGACCAGTTCCGTCCCGTCGATATACTTCAGCCAAAGCTGAGAGTGGGTGCTCTTGCCGGTTCCGCTCTTGCCGAGGAACATGTAAGCCTTTCCTTGATGGCTGACCACCGAAGAATGGAAGAGGGTCGTCAGCTTGTCGGATGTGATGAATGTGTACATCATCATCAATGCGTTGTTCACGACAAACAGCCGTTGGCGTCCTCTATAATAGACATCTCCCTCCTTGAAGTCATGACTGCAGACCAGCCACCCGACAGCTTGATCCCCCAGTTGGTATTCGAGTACGGTCTTCCCGTCAGAGGTCTCACCACAGATCATCGTCTGTCCTTCGTCTTCTTGTCGATGGTTCTCTGTAAACAGGATAGGTGAAACAGACTCTTGGACACGTATAGTGAACAGCGTTTGATTCTCTTTGTCATCCAAGAAGGGCTGGTACTGCTTCATCTCAGTGAACACGGCATCCTCCGCATCCACCGTGAAGCCGTGACCAGCAACGGTATAGTGTTTCCTCATCGTCAGTCTTTCCTAATGAGTTATTTCTTCCGGAGTGCGGCAATGGATGCCTTGAGGGCTGCAATCTTCTCCTCAGAGTCGCTCTGCTTCTTGCGCTCCAGAACCACGACGGCCTCAGGGGCATTGGCCACGAAACGCTCGTTGCTGAGTTTTTTCATGACACCAGCCAGGAAACCTTCGAGGTGCTGCAACTGAGTCTCCATCTTCTGGATCTCTGCCTCTACGTCAATCATATTACCGAGTGGCACGGCATATTCCACGGTACCGACCATGAAGGTGCTGGCTGTAGAAGGCTTCTCGCTCACAGTTGTGATGCTTTCCAGATTGGCCATCTTCATCACGGCATCACTGTAGTTGCTGAGGAACTGGGAGTTAACAATCTGCAGGGTCAGCTTCTCTTTCTGTGCGATGTTCTTCTGTGCCCGGACAGTGCGTACGCCACTGACAACCTGCTTGACGGTCTCCACATCGTTGAGCATGCGCTTCTCACCATCATTGGGTGCATCCAAGAGAAGGCTCTCACGCATAATACTCTCGCCAGGCTGACGCTCATAGAGTGCCTGCCACAGTTCTTCTGTAATGAACGGCATGAAAGGATGGAGCATCTTCAACAAGATGTCGAAGAAACGCAGTGTGGCATCGTATGTCGCACGGTCGATGGGCTGGGCTATACCGTCAACGTATGCGGGCTTGACCATCTCCAGATACCAGCTGGAGAACTCGTCCCAGAAGAGTTTGTAGACGACCATGAGCGCATCGGATATGCGGTACTTCGAGAAGTGGTCGATGAGCTCTGCGTTAGCCTCCTTGAGTTTGGCGTCGAACCATGCGACAGCAATGGAATTGCTAGTTTGACTAGTTTTACTAGTCTCACTAGTTTCACTAGCCACCTTCCAGCCTTTCACCAGACGGAAGGCATTCCAGATCTTATTGTTGAAGTTACGTCCCTGCTCGCAGAGAGCCTCGTCGAAGAGGATGTCGTTGCCTGCGGGGGCAGAGAGCATCATACCCATGCGCACTCCGTCGGCACCGAACTTCTCGATGAGTTCGATGGGGTCGGGGCTATTGCCTAATGACTTCGACATTTTCCGGCCGAGTTTGTCGCGGACGATGCCGGTAAAGTAAACGTTCTTGAAGGGGAAGGTTCCCATATACTCCTCACCGGCCATAATCATACGGGCCACCCAGAAAAAGATGATATCGGGAGCCGTTACGAGGTCTGAGGTGGGGTAATAGTACTTGATCTCATCGTTGCCGGGGTTGTTGATACCGTCAAACAAGGATACAGGCCAGAGCCAGGAAGAGAACCATGTGTCGAGTGCGTCCTCGTCCTGACGCAGATCGGCATCCGTGATCTTCGGATCCTTCTGCCGAGCCAGCTTCAAGGCCTCCTCACGGGTGGCGGCTACCACGTAGTCGTCGTTCTCGTTGTAGTAGTAGGCTGGAATGCGGTGTCCCCACCACAGCTGGCGGCTGATACACCAATCCTGGATATTCTCCAGCCAGTTCTTATAGGTATTGACATACTTCTGTGGGTAGAAGTGCATCTCACCATTGAGCACGGGTGGTAGGGCGATGTCGGCAAAGTGCTGCATCTTCAGGAACCACTGCAGCGAGAGACGCGGCTCGATGGCGGTGTCGGGGTTACGCTCCGAATAGCCCACCTTATTTGTGTAGTCTTCCACTTTCTCCATCAGACCAGCTTCCTGCAGGTCCTTGGCAATCTGCTTGCGACAGTCCATGCGGTCCATGCCGACGTAGATGGGACTCTGCTTTGAGATGGTGCCATCGGGGTTGAAGATGTCGATGGTCTCCAGATTGTGGGTCTTACCCAGCATATAGTCGTTGGTGTCGTGGGCAGGCGTTACTTTCAGACAGCCTGTACCGAACTCGATGTCTACATAGCGGTCCTCGATGACGGGGATGACACGGTTCACCAGCGGTACGGTCACCTTGTGGCCCTTGAGCCACTGGTTCTTCGGGTCCTTGGGATTGATACACATGGCGGTATCGCCCATGATGGTCTCAGGACGCGTGGTGGCCACGACGGCGTAGTAGCCTTTCTCATCTTTGTGGATGATATTACCCTCAGAGACTAGTTTCTCTAGTTCTGCTAGTTCGACTAGATCAGCCACATAATACTTGAGGTGGAACAGATGGCTTTTCTCCTCTTTATAAATGACCTCCTCTGTAGAAAGGGCGGTAAGGGCCTTCGGATCCCAGTTCACCATACGCAGGCCACGGTAGATAAGTCCCTTGTTATAAAGGTCTACGAACACCTTGATCACACTCTCCGAACGCGTCTCGTCCATTGTGAAGGCGGTGCGGTCCCAGTCGCAGGATGCACCCAGACGGCGCAACTGCTTCAGGATGATGCCTCCGTGCTCATGAGTCCAGTCCCAGGCATGCTCCAGGAACTGTTCACGTGTCAGATCGCGCTTCTTGATACCTTGAGCGGCGAGTTTCTTCACCACTTTGGCCTCAGTGGCGATAGAGGCATGGTCGGTACCAGGCACCCAGCAGGCGTTCTTGCCCTCCATACGGGCACGGCGCACCAGGATGTCCTGGATGGTGTTGTTGAGCATGTGGCCCATGTGGAGCACACCCGTCACGTTGGGCGGTGGGATTACGATTGTATAGGGTTGACGTCCGTCGGGTTTGCTGGCGAAAAGTTTGTGGTCGAGCCAGTACTGATACCATTTCGATTCGACCTCTTTTGGGTCGTATTTACTTGCAAGTTCCATATAATTGTTTAATAATTTTCAAAAATCGGTGCAAAATTAGTAAAATAATATGAATTATGCATTATGAATTATGAATTATTTCGTATCTTTGCCCCAATATTTTAATGTTTATGCACACAAAAGAGGAAAAAATGCAGGCTTTCGGGCGTTTTCTTGACGTGTTAGACGCGTTAAGGGCCAATTGTCCGTGGGACAAGAAGCAGACGAACGAGAGTCTGAGACCCAATACCATCGAGGAGACCTACGAACTCTGCGATGCCCTGATCAAGAACGACATCCATGATATCTGCAAGGAACTGGGCGATGTGTTGTTGCACATCTGTTTCTATGCCAAGATTGCAGAGGAACAGGAGCAGTTTGATATGGCCGACGTCTGCAATGCGCTGACGAAGAAGATGATTACTCGTCATCCCCATGTCTATCATCCCTCGCAGATTAATGCCGAAGATCCCAAGCCGCTGCCTTTTGTACCTGAGGAGACTAGCCCGACTAGTTACACTAGCCCGACTAGTCAAACTAGTATAACTAGTGTCTCCCAGGTACTCGACAACTGGGAGCAGATCAAACTCAAGGAAAAAGACGGTAACAAGAGTGTGCTCTCCGGCGTACCCGAGGCTTTGCCAAGCCTGATCAAGGCCTATCGCATTCAGGACAAGGCCCGTCATGTGGGCTTCGACTGGGAAGACCGTCAGGACGTCTGGAAGAAAGTGCGCGAGGAACTCGAAGAATTAGAGGCAGAATTGGAAAAGGAAGACAAGGAACGCTCTACGGAGGAACTGGGCGATTTCCTCTTCTCCGTCATCAATGCGGCGCGACTTTATAAACTGAATCCCGACAATGCCTTGGAGAAGACCAACCGTAAGTTTATCGACCGTTTCAACTATATCGAGGCTCATAGTATTAAGATTGGTAAGCCATTGACAGCCATGACGTTGGAGGAGATGGATCAACTTTGGGATGAAGCAAAAAGAAACGAAAAACTATAATGATATAAGAGATGAAAAAGATTGTATTATTTGTGATGACTGCTGCCGTGATGCTATTGTCAGGCAGTTGTGGTGGTGGAGGTAATCAGCAACAGGCTGAGGCCGAGGAGGATACCACAAAGACGGAGTATACCATCCCTACGGATCAGACCATCTATGGCATCTGTACTGATGGTACGGCGATGAACACACTAGAGATGATTACCGACAGTGGTGACACGTTGACGCTCAGTCTGACGAATGCTCAGGAGAGAGGTAAGGTGTTTGGTGGTCTTCAGGTTGCTGACCGTGTGGCAGTCATCGCCAACAAGGCCAAGACAGAGGCCACGCTTGTTATCAACCTCAATACACTGATGGGTGATTGGGTGATGCCTGATCCCATTGACGGCAGTGCAGAGATTGGTATCCGTATCAAGGAGGGTGGTGTGGCCGAGAGCATCGACCAGTCGGTTATCGTCTATCGGACGTGGAAGATCTTCAATGGTGACCTTGAGATTTTGCTCATGCGTGAAGGTGGTGGCGACGAGGAAGAGGAGAACCGCTATGAGATCCTCACACTTGGTCCCGACACCCTGGCCTACCGCACGCTCGGCAAACCGCGCGATGAGACAGAAACCTTCGAGTACAGCCGTTGGAAGCCGAAGCCGAAGGTGGACCTCCATGGTTTGGAACTGGAAGAGACCAACGACGAGTTCAATAAGATCTGACTAGCCGGTGGAGCCATTCAGAGTACATATATTAGGGTGTGGAAGTGCGCTTCCCACCCTTCGTCACAATGCGTCCTCCCAACTGGTGGAGGTACGCGACAGACTCCTGATGTTAGACTGCGCTGAAGGAACGCAGATGCAACTCCGCAGAAGTCACATGCGCTTCACGAAGTTGGGCCATGTCTTTATCACCCACCTGCACGGCGACCATTGTTTCGGACTGATCGGCATGATCTCCACCTTCGGACTTGTGGGGCGTACGGCGACGCTCCACATCCATGCCCCCAAGGAACTGGGGCCAATCCTTCAGGAACAGATCACATTCTTTACCCACGACCTGGGCTTTGACGTCAAGTTCCATCCTGTTGACACCATGGTTCGTAAGGCGGTCTATGAGGATCGCAGCATTATCGTCGAGAGCATCCCGTTGGAGCATCGGGTGCCCTGCTGTGGTTATCTGATCAGTGAGAAACCTACTCAGCCGCATATCCGTCCAGACATGCTGGAGAGCTACGATATTCCGCGGAGTCAGGTGAACAACATCAAGAGCGGTGCCGACTGGATCACTGCCGATGGTGACGTGATTCCTAATTCTCAGTTGGTCACCCCTGCCGATCCTGTCAGACGATATGCTTATATCAGTGACACCCGGTATATGCCTCAGTTGGCTGAACAGCTTAAGGGCGTTGACACCCTGTATCATGAGAGTACCTATGGCGAGGACCATCTCAAGAATGCCGATAAGTATTGTCATTCCACTGCCCGTCAGGCGGCTATGGTGGCCCGTAAGGCTGGGGTGGGGAAGTTGTTGCTGGGGCATTACAGTGCCCGTTATGAAGATGAGCATGTGTTGCTCGATGAGGCCAAAGAAGTGTTCGAAAACACGTTTCTGACCAACGAAATGGCTGTTTTTGACGTATAATAAGGCCTGAATATGCAATTTCTTGCCAAAAAGTTTTGTCGTTTCGCATAAAATTGCTAACTTTGCACCAAACTATAGTTATTTGCGTATGGTAAGACGTTTACTTATATTCGTACTCTCCGTGATGTTCTCATGGCTGACGCCTCTGGCAGTCAGTGCTGCGCCTGCCTATATGGCTGGAGTCATGGAGATGTATGCTGAGCAAGAGGCCGACGTGGTCTATGCCAATGGCGTCCTGATGGTGACGGGTGCTGAGGGCTGCACGCTGGAGGTTGTCTCGCTCACGGGAAAGAAGGTCCTGAGCGTCGAGATCAGCAGTCCTGCTCAGAGAATCGAACTAAACATTCCTAAAGGTTGCTATATCGTCAAGGTTGGCAAGGTGGTCCGCAAGGTTTCCGTCCGTTAGTCCTTGCACTGACAGGTGCCTTGGTGCTCTTGGCTTCCTGTGTCAACGGGAACCGTGAGTATGACGAGGCCGAACATTCCGCTTTCGGAGAATATGTATATGCGTTGGATACCCTCCAGATGGAGCAGTGTCTGACGCATCTTTTAAATGCCGACACGTTAAGATGGGCGGCCGATGATCCTATCCATAGCCGCTATGCCTCCATTGGCAAGTATGAGAATGCACCATTGTGGTTCTCACGTCTTGGCGTATCATCACAGGCCGACACCCTGCTGTCGTTCCTTCACCGCGAACTGTCCCGCCATGGTCTTGATCCTGCCGCCTTCTTCCTGCCGCAGATTGCTGCCGACCTCGAGGTCGTCCACAAACTCGCCTTCGACTCTGTCGGACAGAGCATCAACGAGGTGCTGCCACGTCTCGACTATCTGTTGTCGAAGGCCTATGCCCGTTATACCGTCGGACAGCGCTATGGATTCGTACGCCCGGATAAGATGCTGAACCGTATGGACTATAAGACCGATGGCGATGGCTATGCGAGGCTTTTCGACTACGAGGTGAAGGCGCCTGACTATGACGAACCCGTGAGAAAGTTGGAGGGTGCTGACCGTATGGACTATCTGTTCCAGTCGCAGCCTGCCGATCCACTCTATCAGACGTTACAGAAGGAGTTGACCGCCGCCCCTGATCAGGCGTCGCGCCAAAAGATAGCTGTCAATATGGAGCGTTGCCGTTGGCAGGTAAAGCGTCCTGACGGCCCAGGGCGCTATATCCTTGTGAACATTCCCGCCCTGCAACTGTGGGCTGTCGGGGGGGATACCGTACTCGACATGCGTATCTGCTGTGGTGCCTACGCCACGAAGACACCGCTGTTGCAAAGTGAGATCACCCATCTGCAGGTGAATCCCGATTGGATCATTCCACAGTCGATTGTGAATAACGAAGTGTCTGCCCATGGCGGTGACTCTGCCTATTTTGCCCGTCACCGTTATTATATCGTAGACCGTCAGTCAGGTGATACGCTTGATCCCGCTGGTGTGACAGGTGCCGAGATGAGGGAAAGAAGATTCAGGATTGGCCAGAAGGGAGGGGTTGGCAACTCCCTCGGCCGGATTGTCTTCCGTTTTCCCAACAATTTCGGTGTCTATCTCCATGATACCAACAACCGTGGTGCCTTCCAGCGCGAGCGGCGCACCCTCTCTCATGGCTGTGTCCGTGTGCAGAAACCCTTTGACCTGGCCTGTTTCCTGCTGCCTGCTGCCGATGAGTGGACGCTTGACCGCATCCGCCTCTCCATGGATATTCGTCCGCAAACCGAGCGAGGCAGGCAGTATCTGATAGACCATGCCGGTGGACCCCGTCCGCTCCGGCTGATGCCTTATCATGATGTCGTTCCGCGCGTACCCGTGTTCATTAATTATTATACGGTTTATCCCGATCCCAAGACAGGTTCTATAGAACAGTGGCCCGACCTCTACGGTTACGACAAGGTTATCAGCCGTGAGATGAAACAGTTTCTGCCACAATGAAGATGATGGAGATGTACGACGACCAGCAGATTCAGCAGTTACTATCCAAGCCCGCTAGCCAGCGCAAAGGTTTCGAGTTGATGGTGCGACAGTATAGCGAACAGCTCTACTGGATGGTGCGCCGTATCGTACTGACCCATGAGGATGCCAACGACGTGCTGCAGAACAGTTTTCTGAAGGCTTGGAACGGCCTCGACAGTTTCCACGGTGAGTCGAAGGTTCTCACCTGGTTGTCACGCATCGCCATCAACGAGTCGCTCGACTTTCTGCGTCGCAACCATCAGCACTCGACGGTCAGCAATGACGATCCTTCGGTGGCTAGTTCCCTTCTGGCCGACAGCTATTTCGACGGCTCAGAGACCGAGGCCCTGTTGCAAGAGGCCGTCGCCTCATTGCCCGATGTTCAGCGTACCGTGTTCCAGTTGCGCTATTATGAAGAGATGAAATACAGCGACATCAGTAACCTTCTTGGTACCTCCGAAGGAGCCCTGAAGGCGTCCTATCATATCGCCGTGAAGAAAATCTCTGAATTTTTTAAGTCCCGCGATTAAACCATTTGAATAATTTTACGTCATATATGCGATGAAAGAAGATAAGTATATAGAAAAATTGGTTGGCAAACGGAATCCGTTCGTGGTTCCGGAAGGCTATTTCGAGCAGTTGACCGATCAGGTGATGCAGTCGCTGCCTGAGCGTCGTCCACGTGCCAAGAGCGTGTGGATGCGTCCTGTGTTCTACGCTGCTGCCAGCGTGTGTGCCCTGTTTGTCTGTGCAACCGCATGGATGTTGTGGCCGAAGGCATCCACCATGCCGCAGGGTCAGGTGGCTGAGGTCATCCAGGAGCCTGACGAAACGTTTATCAATGAGGCGGCCGATTATATGATGCTTGACAATCAGGATATCTACGCCTGTCTGTCTGACTATTAATATTTATAGAAATGAAGAAAGTCTTAATCTGCATGATGTCCCTCCTGACGGGTGTGTTGGTCTGTCTGGCCGAAGAGCCACAGAACACCACGCCTCAGAAGTTCTCTCCCGAGAAGTTCCAGGCTGAGATGGAGCAGTTCATTACCCAGCAGGCCAACCTCACTGCCGATGAGGCTGCCAAGTTCTTTCCCATCTACCGTGAGATGCAGCAGAAGCAGCGTGCCGTCTTCGCTAAGATGCGGGAGGAAGGTCGTGTAAAACCCACCGACGATGCCAGTTGTAAGAAGCTGGTGCAGAAGCGTGATGAGGTGGAGTTGGAGTTGAAGAAGATTCAACAGACTTATCACAATAAGTTCTTCACCGTCCTCTCTGCCTCGAAGGTCTTCGATGTGCTTCGCGCTGAGGATCGCTTTCATCGACGTGCCTTCACGGACTGGGGCCAAGGACGCCGTCATAAATGAATATCAGCAGGTTACTTTTCACGGTAACCTGCTTTTTTTAGCGCTGTATGTTATTTCAATGGACGATATAGGGCTCAAGGGGTTGGGGGAGATGTTCGAACTCACCGAACATGGCACCTTCGTGGGGCTCTGATTTGAGTTCATCGAAGACTCTGAGACCCTCGGGTTTGTGATTCGATACAAACTGCAGGATCACGTCGGTCACCGTCTCGTAGCTGCCGGACAGCTTGAACTTGTCGTTGTAGTGGAAGTAGCACTCCTTCTCGTTGTAGAAACTGTAGCCCCATCCGCTGCCGCCTGAACTGACGTCGTGGGTGTCTTTGGCGTGGAAGTGGATAGTGGAGAGCTCGGTCACCAAAGCCTCGAAGCTCTGTCGGTCGTATCGGGCCACATCCTTGAGGTGGCAGTCGTTCCGGGGTTCCCTATAATCCCAGACCAGCGAGTCTTGGGTAATCTCGTATGTTATCGAAATGGCGATCCCTGAGTTTTCATGCTCACTGTACACAATCTTTGTGGTGCCCGTAGAGATGGGGCAAGGTTTCAGACTACCGCATGAGGTGATCCCTGTCAGTGACAGCATACTTAAGGCTACTTTCAGTATTTTCATCTTGTTCTTGATTGTTTATTCCAGTTTTGAGCCATCGATGAGCTTCGGACAGAGGTGTGAGATGTCGCACTTCTCACAATGGGGCTTGCGGGAGGTACAGACGTAGCGGCCGTGGAGTAGCAGCCAGTGGTGGGCACGGGGGATGTCATCAGCGGGGATATGACGGGTCAGTGCCAGTTCCACCTTGTAGGGCGTGTTGTCGTGCTTGGATACCAGTCCCAGCCGATGGGCGACGCGATAGACATGGGTGTCGACGGCCAGGGCAGATTGACCGAAGGCGACGCTGAGGATGACGTTGGCGGTCTTCCGACCTACACCGGGCAGGTCGAGTAGGTCGTTCATTTCCTGCGGTACTTCGCCATCAAAACGCTCCACCAGCGTCCTGGCCATCTGCACGAGATGAGCGGCTTTCGCATTGGGGTAGGAGACGCTGCGGATATACTCCAGCACATCCTCGGGCTCTGCTTGGGCCATCGTCCTGGCATCAGGGTAACGGCGGAACAGGTCTGGCGTCACCTGGTTGATGCGTTTGTCGGTACACTGGGCACTCAGCACCACTGCCACTAACAGTTGGAACACGCTTCCGAACTCCAACTCCGTATTGACATCTGGCATCTTCTCCCGGAAGTGGGCCAGTATCTCGTCGAATCTCTTTTCCTTCATGGGTTTACAAAATATGCTGCAAAGATAGATAATATTTACTGAAATGCTTGCATTATTGGTAAAATCTTGTTATCTTTGCCGAAAATATTCATTTTATTCATCCAAAACAAACGTATGATTAAGCATTTGTTACTATCTTTTGCCTGTATGATGACGGTGTCGGCTTATGGCCAGAAGACACCAGTGTGGCAGGATCCAAACGTGAACCAAGTGAACCGTGAGGTGCGCCGGGCGGATTTCTTCGCCTTCGAGAGCATGGAAAAGGCCAAGGGCGATAAATCGCAGTCGAGCCGGTTCCTCTCGATGGAGGGCATGTGGAAGTTTCACTTCGTGAAGAACCATCAGGATGCGCCTATGGGGTTCTTCTCCCTGAAGTACGATGACTCGCAGTGGACGGACTTTCCTGTGCCGGGGCTGTTTGAGATGAACGGCTATGGTGACAAGATCTACAAGAACGTCGGCTATTCCTGGGGTACGACTTTCAAGAGCGATCCACCGTATATCGGTGAGACCAACAACTACACGGGTTCTTATCGCAGGACATTCGACCTGCCGCAGGACTGGAAAGGACAGGAGGTGTTCTTCCATGTCGGTTCGGCCACCAGCAACCTCTCCCTATGGGTGAACGGTCAGTATGTGGGCTATTCTGAGGACTCGAAGGTGGCTGCCGAGTTCAACATCACGAAATACCTGAAGAAAGGTCAGAACCTCATCGCTATGCAGGTGATGCGCTGGTGCGACGGCTCGTATTTGGAAGATCAGGACTTTTGGCGCTTCACAGGCATTGCCAGGGAGGTGTATCTCTATGCCCGTCCGAAGGTGCATGTTGAGGACTTCTTCATCAATGCCGATTTGAAGAACGACTTTAAGGAAGGTGTCCTTTCAGGCGAAGTGAAGATTGCTTCAGCAAAGGGTAAGACCCTTGAGCTGCAACTGATGGATCCACAGGGCAAGGAGGTGAGACAGACCAGTGCCACCATGTTCAACAATGGCCCCTTCACCTTCCGTTTGGAAACGCTGGGTACTGTTAAGGCTTGGACAGCTGAGACCCCCAATCTATATACTCTTATTATGACCCTGAAGCAGGGCGACAAGGTGCTGGAGGTTATCCCTCAGCGCATCGGTTTCCGTCATATTGAGATCAAGGACGGCCAGCTGCTGGTCAACGGCCAGCCTATATTGATAAAAGGTGCCGACCGTCATGAACTCGATCCTGACGGTGGTTACATCGTCTCGGTGGAGCGGATGATTCAGGATATCAAGATAATGAAGTATCTGAACATCAATGCGGTACGTACCTGTCACTATCCTGACGATCCCCGTTGGTATGACCTCTGTGACGAGTATGGCATCTACCTGACGGCTGAGTCGAACCTGGAGAGCCACGGCATGGGCTATGGTGACGGCACACTGGCCAAGCGTCAGGACTTCGAGACGGCTCACCTGGAGCGTCAGTATGGCAACGTGCATTCCTTTAAGAACCATCCCTCAATCATCGTGTGGAGTCTGGGCAACGAGGCTGGCTATGGTCCTAACTTCGAGCGTGCCTACGACTGGGTGAAGGCTTACGATAAGACGCGCCCCTGCCAGTATGAGCAGGCCCGCAGCGATGGAAAAACAGACATCTTCTGTCCGATGTACTATGGCTATGAGGACTGTGAAAAGTATGCCAAGGGCGACAATCCCCGTCCGCTGATACAGTGTGAGTATGCCCATGCCATGGGTAATTCGATGGGCGGATTCAAGGAATACTGGGATCTCATCCGCAAGTATCCGAAGTATCAGGGTGGTTATATCTGGGACTTCGTGGATCAGGGTCTTCGCGACAAGAGTCCGGTCACGGGCAAGGAGATCTTTACGTATGGCGGTGACTACGGTCGCTATCCCGCCTCAGACTATAACTTCAACTGTAACGGCATCATCGCCCCGGACCGCAGGCTGAACCCACATGCCTACGAGGTGCGCTACTATTATCAGAACGTGTGGGTAGCAGACAAGGGACTGAAGGATGGCCAGGTGGAGATCTACAACGAGAACTTCTTCAAGACACTCGACGACTTGGAACTGGAGTGGTTCGTTGGCGGAGCATCTGGCGGTCATCATCATAACAACGGCAATCGTCCTGAGGGAATGACCTTCGGACACGGGGGGAAGGTGGACATCAGCGGCATTGCCCCACAGATGCGCAAGGTCATTACCATCGATGCCATGAAACAGGTGGCAGAGAGAGTGCTCGGCCATCATGGCGATCAGGAGATTTTTGTTATTTTTCAGTTCAAGACGCGTGAGGCTCAGCCCCTCATAGACAAAGGTCAGATTGTCGCCCGTCAGCAGTTCGTCCTCAATCCATACCAGTTCCCGAAGATTTCAGAATATTCTGAAAACTCCGATTACTCCGACATTACCAAGGAGGAGACCGAGAGTTACGTTCGCTTCAATGCCGCCAGTACCACACTGACCGTCGGCAAGTGGAGCGGCTGGATCGACTACCTCGATGTCGATGGCCAGACGATGCTCGTCGACCGTGAGTCCATCACGCCCGAGTTCTGGCGTGCCCCCACCGACAACGACTATGGTGCCTGGCTGCAACAGCGCTTCGGCGTGTGGAAGAACCCGCAGATGAAACTCAAGGAGTGTCAGGTGGGTAATAACAGCGTCGCCGCTACCTTCGACATGCCTGAGGTGCAGGCTGTGCTCACCATGACCTATACGCTTCAGCCGAACGGTGAGGTGGTTGTCAAAGAACACTTCATGCCCAATCCGCCCAAGGAAGGAAGAGATGTCGTGAGGATACCGCCGATGTTCCGCTATGGTATGCAGCTGCAGATGCCGAAGGGGTTTGACACCGTTGAATACTATGGCCGTGGACCTGCAGAGAACTACATTGACCGTAATAGTTCCGAGTTCTTAGGTGTCTATCATAACAAGGTCTCTGACGAGTATTATTCCTATATCCGTCCGCAGGAATCGGGCAACCACACCGACGTGCGCTGGTTCCGCATCACTGACGGGAAGGGTAGAGGTCTGGAACTGTATTCCGACGCTGCGATGGAGGTGAGTGCCCTTCATTTCCTGACAGAGGACCTTGACGACGGACCTGTTAAGGAGAAGACATGGGGCCATCATTCCGGTGACCTAGTGGAGCGGCCTCTGACACAAGTACACATCCAACAACGTCAGATGGGACTCGGCTGTGTGAACTCGTGGGGAGCCTGGCCGCGTCAGGAGTATCTGGTGTCAAACAAAGAGCGTTCGTTCACGTTCGTCATCCGTCCGCTGACATCAGAATAGTACGAAAAACGGCCAGTTTCTGATCACAATGACACCGTTTGCGGCTTGACTTTAGTCAAAATACATACCGCAGACGGTGTTTTTATATATTTTTTGCCAAAAAGTGTTGGCGCTTATCTATTAAATTGCTATCTTTGCAACCGAATTAAGAGATGATAACAAATGAAAGAGATGAAAACACTGAAGAAAATAATGCTCATGGGCATGATGATGTTCATGGGTACTGCTATGGTATATGCAGAAGACACTAACATTACCAGCGAGGTTGACACGACTTATATAAAGCTTGACGAGAATCTGGAGCCTATTAATTTCGTTAATGCAACCAAAGAAGAACTTGAGGCAGCCGTCGGTGAACTGGAGACCATCCTGGAGACCGATGACTTCCAGTTGTATGCCTCAGGCGACTATACGTATAAGGTGGAGAACGGTCGGGTGACCTCTATGGCCATCCAGATTGCCGATGACAACAACGACAAGATTGTCTACAACCAGATTCTCAATGCCCTCGCCAAGAGTAATTCCATCAAGGACACGCATAATACCGGCGGTAACTACTACCAGTATGCCAATTTCCAAGTGCAGTTTGATGATTTTGAGGGGTATGAGAAACTAACCTTCTCGGCCATCACTGAATAACATTAATCTTTTTGCGAAAATTGTGAAGCATAGAAATCATGTAGATAAGAGTCTGGGGAGGAGCAATTCTCCCCTGTTGACTTTTCTGATGGGTATCATACTGCTGGTATCCGGCAGTTGTAAAGAGGAAGAGATAACACCTTCCAAAAAGTTGGATTTTTCTGCCAGTGGTCCGGCTGCCACTGCTGATAATCCTGCCATCGCCACAGCCGATAAACCTGTGGATATGTCGTGGAGTCAGCATAGTTCGTATACAGACAGTAACGGCTCGGTCGTGGACTGTACCCCTCGTGCCTCCTTCCATCTTAGCGTGAGCAAGACGATTGTCAAGGCCAAGAGCATCGAGGAACTGATTGCGATGAAGGAGTCGTCGTCGCAGGACCAGAGCGGTTCTGCTCCTGTCAGACACCAGATGAGACAGACCTTCGAGATTGGTGAGCAGACCGTATCGTTCGACATGTCCTACGAGGCTTATTCCTATAAGAACGCCCATCAGGAAATCGTTGACATGCCTTACGTGAAGTTGAATCCTGTCAGATATGGTGAGGCAACGCCTACGGATAATCCTGATGACGAGGGACATACCGTGCTTTCTAGCGTCACAAGCGTACGTATCCGTCCGGCAAACATGACCCGTGGTTCTGTTGTCATTGATAACCTGTATGATGTCACAGTGACTTTTAATATGGAATCAGAGACGGTGGGTGACTCGCAGAACAACAAGAAAAAATACACCTTTGAGGTGAAATATCAGGCTTGGGTTGAGTCACTTTTTGAGTTCCCGGATCCTAAGACGACGTTCGACTATTCGTTTGGCGTGGTTGGTGGAACAGCGTCCAAAGAATCGCCATTCGTCGTAAACGCAGGCGAGAAGATGGAACTGGAGTGGAAAGGACAGAGCCGTCACACTTGGTTTGATGTCTCCGAGATGGAACAGAAGGTGTTCAGCGAGGAGCCTTATGCCCGGATGGACATCACTTTGGAGAATGACACCATTAGTAAATACAGTACTTCGAAGTTAGAAGATATGCTTCCTTATACAGTCAGTGATCCTGTCCATGTCGAGAAGGATGCCGTAACCAAAGGCACCATGCAGATGAAGATTACACCACTGGATCAGAAGCTCAAGCAGCAGACAATCACCATCAACTGGTCGTATTTTAATGGCTCCACAGCCCAGACGGCATACGGTGATATCGCGATGCCTTATCTTATGCTGGGCGATCCGGAACTGTCGAGTGTGGAGACATCACCATTGGAGAGCGGAAGCCTGCCTGATGGTCTCAATGGCTATGAGGTGAGATTACGTTTCCGTCAGAAGTTCTCCACCGTGAATGATGAAACGCCCCATTCCGAGATGGTTCAATATGTCGTGAAATACGTCATCGTAGAGGATATACGTCTCGTACAGGTCAAGTACAGGAAAGATAGCAAGTGGATTGAAAGGACCGACAGTACGGCCATGGCATTCTATCCGGTTGTTTATCGTGACCGTATCTATTCGAATGGTCAGGTGTTTACGGACACCTTCATCGATGACCCCCATTTCGTGAGCTGGACATCCTCCATCGGACCGTCAAAGTTCACTGATGAAGGTGGCTCCTTACAGTGGTCGAACGGCAGACATGCCTTCTTTGAGGCTGCGGAATATGTGAATAAGGATAATTCCTACACCTGTTCTATCGTCGTAGGTGTTCCCAGGGTTTCCAACCTCAGTGCCAGCGTAACCGCTGACGGCTATACGACACCGTTCCCGGGCGTATGGGATGCGTATGAGCGTCATAAGCGTCTGGATCCGGAAACAAGGGTTCCGTTGGATGGAGTAGAGGTCGTGGGAACGTATGAGATGTCCAGTCAGCCCAGCGGTTGGTATTTGTTAGAACCTCACTATGACAGACAGCTGACGCTTTATACCAAGGATGCACCGGATTCGACAGAACCGTTCATGAATCTGACATTGCATTCAAGCTTCATGGACTCCTATCTCATTGTTGACGGCATCAAGATGTCGTATTTGGAAGGCAGGAATAAGATGACCCTTAATCATACCGAAACCAACACGACCTATGGTAACTATGTTGCAAAACGTTACACGCATAAGGGTTCTACAACGTTCTTCGGCAAGACTTTTGAAGTGATAGCTGAAGCTACGCTCTATCAGCTTCCTGCGGGCATGACTCGTGCTGCAGAGTCGTCAGATACGCAGCGTTCATCAGCCACTCAAAAGCGCAGTCAGAGATATAACACGCTTCCTGTACCTTACGGTCCTACACCACGCTTTATCTACGGTGGTAAGCCAAAGGGCGTGAAGGGACGCTATTAATCAATCATGCAGGTGATAATAAAAGCGCCTCCTCATCAACGAAGATGGAGAGGCGCTTTTTGTATGCTAACAGTTTATCTTGCGGTAACGTATTTGTGCAGTGTCTTGCGAACGGCACCGTTTCCTGCATAGAGTTCCTTCACCATTCCCTCTATCTGTTCGCCCAGACCGGCCTGATAGAGGTCGAGTCCGAAAACATCTTTGCGGCTGTAGAGCTGCTTCAGTGGACTCCAGTCCTGATCAGGTTTACCGATCTCCAACGGAGCGACGATGGCCTGCAGTTCAGCGAGCATGGGGTCAGGTGAGGGCTCGAAGGGGGTGCCGTCGTCCTTGATACCTTTCAGATAACGGGCATAGCCGGCCAGAGTGAGAGGAATCAGTACGAGGTTCGACTTGTCGAGACCACGGGCGATATACTTCTTCAGCGTCTCACCGAAACGGATGGGCAGTTTCTGTGAGGTGTCCATTGCGATGCGCTGGGGAGCATCGGGCATGAAGGGATTGGGCAGTCGGCGGTTGATGACGGCGCCAATGAACTCATAAGGGTTCAGCACACCGGGATCTGTCACCACAGGCATGGCTTCTATATAGCCGATCTTCTGGATGAACGGACGCAGGTCTTCGTCGGCCATCTCTGCACTGATGAGCGTGTAGCCCAGCATGCAGCCGTAGATGGACATGGCCGTATGAAGGGGGTTCAGACAGGTGGTCACCTTCATAGTCTCCACCTTATCCACCGTCTCACGGGTGGTATAGAGGGCACCGCCAAGGTCGAGTGGGGGACGGCCGTTGGTGTAGTTGTCCTCAATCACCAGATACTGCACCTCCTCAGCATTGACGAAGGGAGCGGTGAACGTGTGTTTCTCGGTCTCGATATAGTCGTTGTCCTCAAAGCCGTCCTGTGCCAGCATCTCCTTCACTTTCTCGTGGGGACGCGGAGTAATCTTGTCGATCATCGACCAGGGAAAGGTAATGTGAGTCTCGTCCTTCAGGTAGTCAAGGAAGGCTACGGGCACCAGACCGTCGGCCACCCATTTCTCAGCGTAGGCCATGATGCCGGCCTTCACCTTGTCGCCGTTGTGCGAGCAGTTGTCCATCGACTGGATGGTGAGCGGTCTCTGTCCTGCCTGCCAACGCTCATAGAGCAGAGCGCAGACCTTGCCCATGGCGAACACGGGCTTCAGACCACGAGCCAGGTCGGCATCGTTGAACGTGTATCCTTTCTCGGTGATGGTGAAGGAGATCATCTGCAGCGTTGGGTTGCGGAAGATCTCGACGAGCCGCTGCCAGTCAGGGAACTGTGGATCAGCCTTCAGTGCTTCTGTGACGGAGGCAATGACCTTTTTCTCGATCGATCCGTCAGAGCAGAGGTTCACACAGAGCGACAGGTTGTTGTAGGGTGCGTAGGCCTTGTCGATGACCTCGAAGTCGAATGTCTCGGCTACGATGACACCGCGGTCGTACTTACCGGTGTTCAGTGCATCGTTGAGGATAGCAGCTGGGAAAGCCCGGAAGATATTGCCTCCGCCGAAGTGTACCCATGTGGGTTCCTTAGCAGTCTTCTCGCGCAGGGCCTTGATATCGAACTTAGGAAGCTCATAACCTTTGGCTTCCCACTCTATGGCATTATAATTGCCGTTATAAATTTCATTTAGTTTCATATTGTCGTTATTTCGTTATCACGTTATTTCGTCATCCCGTCATTACGTTATATCGTTATCCCGTTGTCACGTTATGACGTTATTAATCAAAGAATCCGGGTTGTTTGTATTCGATGCCGAGTTCGCGGTCAACGGTGGCGAGGATACCCTGCACCTGTCCGAGGGCGAACATACGGCCGAGAAGGGTGTAGCCGGCATTGTGTCCGTGGCTGCTCTCGTCGAGAATGCCACCAGGCTCATCAGTGAAGGTCATACCGTGATCTACACGCATCGGCAGTTCAGGATTCTCTTTCTCGAAGATACGACAGAGTTCGATGAGGTCTGCTCGTCCGCCAAGATGGCTGGCCTCCGTGAAGTCACCGTTGGGGAAGATATGGCAGGAACGCAAGTGTACGAAGTGGGTACGTGAGGCGAACTTCTTAGCCAGTTCCACCACGTTGTTGTAGGCTCCTGCCGACAGGCTTCCGGCACAGAAGGTCAGACCGTTATGCTTGTTGGGCACGGCATCGAGGAACCACTGGATATCCTCCTCCGTACGTACGATACGCGGCAGACCGAGAATCTCAATGGGGGGGTCGTCGGGGTGTACGCACATGTTCATGCCGTACTCCTCGCATGTCGGCATGATGGCCTCGAGGAAGTACTTCATGTTGGCGCGCAACTGGACCTTGTCTATGCCTTTGTATAAATCAAGGAAGTCGCGGAACTTCTGAACGGGTGCCTCATCGTTCTCGCTGAAGTTGCCCGAGACGAAGCCCTGTGTCTTGATGATGATGTTCTCCACCAGCTTGTGATCCTTTTCGGGTGTCATCGTCTTGGCCAGCTCGTCACACTCTTCCAACACGTTACGTCCTTCGCCTACACCTTCAGGGAACTTGAACTTCGCCCACTCCTCACGGGCACCCTCGCGTTTTAGGATATAGATGTCGAAGTAGGCAAACTCCGCATAGTTGAAGTAGAGGTTCGTGGCACCGTTGGGGTTGTTATGGAACAGGTCGGTACGTGCCCAGTCCAATACGGGCATGAAGTTGTAGCAAATGCAGTGGATACCCTCTGCCGAGAGGTTGCGCAGGCTCTCCTTGTAGACCTCGATCTGTTGGTCGCGGTCGGGACCGCCGTACTTGATGGTCTCCACCACAGGCAAGCTCTCAACGACGCTCCAGCGCATGCCGTAGCTCTCGATATACTCGCGCAGGTCACGGATTTTTTCTCTTGTCCATACATGGCCAAGGGGAACGTCGTGCAGAGCGGTGACGATGCCCTCGACTCCGATTTGTCTCAACATGGCAAGCGTGATCTTGTCCTTCTTGCCAAACCATCTCCATGTTCTTTCCATACTGACTTGTTTTTAAAAAGTTTATTATCTACGTCTTTTCTTATTCACGTGCTTTGGTTCCCCCACAATCAGTTTGCGGATGTCGATGTTCCTACTGAACCTCACCTTCTTCACTGGACCCGGGCCTTCTACGGCTGCACTCTCGTTTCCATAGCGGTCGGTGGCGGTCACTGCATAATAGAGCGTATATCCGCGATGAGGCACGCTGAGTTGCTGGCTTCTCTGTCGGATTGAGACCAGATTGCCCGGATCACTGGTGTCTACGGGATAGGTGTACGATGCATAGACGTTATACGTCAGGTAGTCGGCTCCGGAACGGTCTTTGGCACCGTACCAGATCAGCTTGTCGGCATCCTTGTCCTGTTCAACCCTGAAGAGGAGGGGGGCTGTGGGGGCTGCTTTCCCCGTCCAGTTCATCGGTGGTATAAGGGCTGGCGTACGGTTGAAGTCCTTCGTGAAAGTATAGACACCTTTTATATTGTCTGTCAGGAACTTCGAACGGAAGAACGTGCATCCGAGACCCTGTTGTCTGAGAACACCCATCTCCTTGCGGATGACGTCGAGGTTCCAGTTCATCTCCGTGGGATGGAGCATGTAGATGGCCAGTCCAGGAGCCACGATACGTCCGTAACAGTGCTGTTGCCAGTCGGCGAGGAAGGGGTAGAACTGGTTACCCTGAAAATACATCATGGGGAATAGTTCGTCCATCACGCCCTCGCGCAGCCATCCTTGTGCATCCTGACAGACGGTGGTATATGCATTCCATCCGCTGCTTCTGTAACGGCTCAGGTCATCGTATTTGCCGATGGGCGAGCAGGATACCTTTACCCACGACTTCTCCCACTTCACTGCCCTGTAAATCTTCCTGACGATATCAGTGATATACTGCCGTCCCTGATGCTTCGATACTTTCATGTTCCACGTCTCAGGATAGCGGATATAGTCGAGGTGTATGCCGTCGACGTCATAGCGTCTGGTCACCTCCCGGCAGAACTGTGCCAGATAGTCGCCCGTCTGTCCTTTCTCAGGGTTCATATATCCCTCTTCGCCAATTTTCACAATCAAGTTCGGAAAACGCTGACGGAGCAGCTTGCAACCCTGTGAGTTCCATTTTCCCACGGGGATGGTGACAATCCAGGCATGACACTCCATACCGCGTTTGTGGCACTCTTCGATACAGAACTGCAGGGGGTCGTAGCCCGGCGACATGCCTGCTTTGCCTGTCATACAGACGTCCCAGGGCTCCAAAGTAGTTGGGAACACGGTGGTGGCCCTGATGCGGGCCTGGAAGAGTACGGTATTGATGTTCGCCTGTTTCAGCTTGTCGAGGATGTCGGTCAATTCCTGCTTCTGTTGCCAGGCGGAGGAGGAGCGGGGCCAGTCGATGCCTCCGATGGTGGTGAGCCATACGGCTCTCACCTCGTGTTTGGGCGTCTGGGCTGAGAGATGCAATGTGAGTGAAAGGAGGATGAAAATCCTTATGATTGTTTTCAAAATACTGCCTTTTAATAAATTTAGGTGCAAAGTTACTAAAAAAATGCAATTCCTCATTCAGAATTCACAATATTTTTGTACTTTTGCAATCAAATTAAACCAAAATTATAGATTAGAAGATGATTTCTTTTACATTGAGTCTGATTGCACTTGTCATAGGCTATCTGTTCTACGGTAAACTCGTGGAACGGGTGTTCGGCCCCGATGACCGTGTGACGCCAGCCGTAGCCAAAGCCGACGGCTTGGACTACATCGTACTTCCTAACTGGAAGATTTTCATGATCCAGTTCCTGAACATTGCAGGAACAGGTCCTATCTTCGGTGCCATCATGGGTGCCAAGTTCGGTCCGGTGGCCTATCTGTGGATTGTCTTCGGCTGTATCTTTGCCGGAGCCGTCCACGATTACCTCAGTGGCATGCTCTCCATGCGTAACGATGGTGCCGGCCTGCCCAAACTCATCGGTAAATACCTGGGCTCCACCACGAAGTCGGTGATGCTCGTGTTCACAGTCCTGCTGCTCATCATGGTGGGTACGGTGTTCGTCTATTCGCCTGCCGAGATCCTGCACACCATCGGCGGGGAAACGATGATGTGGGTAGGCTTGATTTTCTGCTACTACATTATCGCTACCATGCTGCCTATTGACAAGATCATTGGCAAGATATATCCGCTCTTCGCCTTCTCCCTGCTGTTCATGGCGGGTGCACTGATGGTGTGGCTCTTCCTCCACTGGCCTACGGTGCCTGAATTGTGGACACATCTTTATAATATGGGAGCAGCTACGGAGCCAGACAAGTGGACAGACGCCATCTTCCCCGCACTCTTTATCACTGTGGCCTGTGGCGCTATCTCGGGCTTCCACGCCACGCAGAGTCCGCTGATGGCCCGTTGTGTGAAGAGCGAGAAGATGGGACGCCCCATCTTCTACGGCGCAATGATCACCGAGGGTGTGGTGGCACTGATCTGGGCCACCGTCTCCGCATGGTTCTTCTATGGTGATCCAGCTCCGGGCTATGAACTGATGGAGAAGGCTACAGCCGGATTCCATACTTCAGCCCCCGCTGTGGTTAACCTCGTGTGCAACGACTGGCTCGGTGTGGCGGGTGCCATCCTGGCAATGCTGGGTGTGGTGGCTGCGCCGATAACCTCTGGTGATACGGCCTTCCGTTCTGCTCGCCTCATCGTGGCTGAGGGCCTGAAGATGAATCAGCGCCCCATTGTGAAGCGTCTCATGATCTGTATACCGTTGTTTGCCGTTTCCATTGGCATGCTTGTGTGGCAGATTGAGAATCCCGATGGCTTCAACACCATCTGGCAGTACTTCGGCTGGAGTAACCAGGCGTTGTCGGTATTTACGTTATGGACGCTGACCGTCTATATGGTGCGCGAGCGGAAGTGCTTCTGGCTGACGCTCATCCCCGCTCTGTTTATGACCACCGTCTGCTCCACCTATTTCTTCGTTTCAAAGCAGATGCTCCAGTTGGGCGATATCGGCTACTGGTGTGGAGGTGTGTGCCTTGTGCTGGCCATCATCTGGTTCGCAGTATGGTACCATAAAGAAATGAAAATCAATAATTAATTTACTAGAAATATGAAAAAGTTTTTTATGTTGTTTGTCGGCCTGATGGCCACCATGAGTGTGAGTGCTCAGTATCAGACCAACTCTGATACACCCTTTTCCGAGGGTAAGATTTATGTAGGAGCTTCGGCTACTAATCTCAATCTGAAGTACAACAAGGCTGAGGAGTTCTCTTTGGGCATTGCTGCAAAGGCAGGTTACCTGTTCCTCGACAACTGGATGGCGTTGGGTGTATTCGATTATACCAACATTGCTAATGGCTCTGCTACTTCCACCAATATAGGAGCAGGTGTGCGTTACTACTTCGATCAGATTGGCTTGTATGGTGGTGTCATCGCCAAGTACGCCCATACGACCGGCAACGACGACTTTGTGCCTGAGGTACATGTAGGATATTGCTTATTCCTCAGCCGTCATGTAACACTTGAGCCTGAGGCCTATTTCGAGCACAGCTTCAACAACAGTGACTACAGCACTTTTGGTATGCGTCTTGGCTTCGGATACTATTTTTAGTTGACGGATGACGGTTTATAGTTTACAGATATGCTGAGTGTAGAAGAACTGGTTGACAGGCTTATTGACCTGTCGTTTGCCGAGGATATCGGCGATGGCGATCATACCACCCTCTGTTGTATTCCTGAGGACGCTATGGGCAAGAGCCGTCTGCTCATCAAGGAAGACGGTATCCTGGCAGGTGTTGAGATTGCCAAAGAGGTGTTCCGTCGCTTCGACCCTGAGATGCAGGTGGAGGTGCTGATGGGCGACGGCAGCCGTGTGAAGAAAGGTGATGTGGCGATGATTGTCACAGGTAAGGTGCGTTCGCTGTTGCAGACGGAGCGCTTGATGCTGAACATCATGCAGCGCATGAGCGGTATCGCCACGATGACTGATAAGTACGTGCAGCGGCTGAAAGGCACCCATACCCGTGTGCTTGACACCCGTAAGACCACTCCCGGCATGCGTATGCTTGAGAAGCAGGCCGTGAAGATCGGCGGTGGCTGTAACCACCGTATCGGACTCTTCGACATGATCCTGCTGAAAGACAACCATGTGGACTTTGCCGGAGGTATCACCAACGCTATCGACCGCTGTCACGCCTATCTGAATGAGAAAGGCCTCGATTTGAAGATAGAGATTGAGGTACGTTCGTTCGACGAGTTGCAGCAGGTGTTGGATCACGGTGGTGTGGACCGTATCATGCTTGACAATTTCTCCGTGCCTGACACGAAGAAGGCTGTCGACATCATCGCTGGCCGTTACGAGACGGAGTCGTCAGGCGGCATCACCTTCGACACCATCCGCGACTATGCCGAGCAGGGTGTTGACTTTGTCAGCGTCGGTGCCCTCACGCACTCCGTCAAAGGCCTCGACATGTCATTTAAAGCCTGTTGAGTTATGTCTATGAGAAAAATAGTTTTAGTTCTTCTGTCAGTTCTGTCGCTGTCGTCGGCCTTTGCTTGTACGAATTTCATCGTAGGCAAGAAGGCCAGCGCCGACGGTTCCGTGTTCGTTACCTATAATGCCGACTCCTATGGCGCCTTTATGCCCCTCTATCACTATCCCGCTGCCAAGCATGAGGCTGGTGAGATGTGTAAGGTCTTCGAGTGGGACACCAACAAATATCTCGGTGAGATCCCTGAGGCCCCGGAAACCTGGAACGTCATCGGCAACAGCAACGAGTGGCAGGTGACCATTGGTGAGACTACGTTTGGTGGTCGAGAGGAGATGACGGATTCCACAGGTATTATTGACTACGGTTCACTTATCTATATCGCCCTGCAGCGTTCGAAGACGGCCCGTGAGGCCCTACAGGTGATGACTTCGCTGGTGGAACAGTATGGCTATTATTCCGAGGGCGAGACTTTCTCTGTGGCCGATAAGGACGAGGTCTGGATGCTGGAGATGATGGGCTGTGGCCCTGACCGCACGAAAGAACAGGGACGTTCCGTCTGGGTGGCCGTCCGCATTCCCGATGATGCCGTTGCCGCTCACGCCAACCAGAGCCGTATCACAAAATTCCTTGACGGCCGCTACGTGCAGGTGAAGATGCAGGATCTGCTGAAGAAATACCCTGTGAACGGTAAGAAGCCCGTGCCCAACCTCATGGTCTGCTCCGACAATGTCGTGAGTTATGCCCGTGCGATGGGCTGGTATGACGGTAAGGATGCCGATTTCTCCTATAACGCCGCCTATGCTGTGCCCGACTTCTCCGGTCGCCGCTATTGCGAGGCCCGTGTATGGAGTTTCTTCAACCGTTTCGCCGACGACTTCTCCGAGTACGTGCCTTATGCCGCAGGTATCGAGAAGGACACCAAGGAGATGCCCCTTTGGATCATCCCCAATAAGAAAGTGACGCTGCAGGATCTGCGCGATGCCATGCGCGACCACTACGAAGGTACGCCCTTTGCACTGGATTCCGCTGGTGACATCGGTGGCGGCATGTTCCGTATGCCTTATCGCGTGTCGCCCCTCTCGTTCAAGATTGACGACGTAGAATACTTCAACGAGCGTCCCATCTCGACGTTCCAGACCGCATGGTCGTTCATCTCGCAGATGCGTTCGTCACTGCCTCGTGAGGTAGGTGCCTGCTTCTGGTTCGGCAACGATGACGGCAACATGGTGGCCTATACACCGATGTATTCGTGTATCACCCGCCGTCCGCTCTGTTTCTCTGGCGAGGGAGCCGACGATGTGACCTTTTCCATCGATAATGCTTTCTGGGTGTGTAACTGGGTGTCGAACATGGTATATCCCCGTTATGAGATGATGTTCCCGTCACTTCAGGCTGTGCGCGACTCGCTCGACCAATCCTACGAGCGTCTGCAGCCGGAGATCGAGGCCAAGGCCCTTGCGCTGGCTACCCCCGAGGAACGTATCAGTTTCCTCACCGACTACAGTTGTCAGAAGGGTGACGAGATGATAGCCCGTTGGCAAAAGCTGGCCTTCTTCCTCATCGTGAAGTACAACGATATGGTGGTGAAGCCCACTGACGATAACGGCACGTTCCTCCGCAATAAGTATGGTGACGGTGAGCGTGTGAAGCGTCCGGGACTCCCCGATGCCTATGCTCGTGAACTCATCAAGCAGACCGGCACCAAGTTCCTCGTTCCCAAGGAACGATGACTTTTGATTATTTGTTGTTGTTGATTGTGTAGTCGAGGGCTGCACCGATGGCGGTGCAGTATTGCGAGTACTTCGGAATGTGGAAGCGGATGTCGTAGAGCGTCTCCAGTGCAGGGAACACTTCCTTGCACTGCGGGAGCAGCGAAAGGTTACCGATAAGCACGAAGTCGCGGATGTCACTGCCGATGGATGCCAGCCAGGCTGCCGAACCGATTGACTGCAGCACCATGTGGATGAGTCCTACGGCGATGTCCTCTTTCTTAGCGTCGCTCTGCGCACGGGCGAAGTTTGAGGCGGTGGTGTCCATCGTCAAACCTGGTACGGGGATGGCACTGATGTCACCGATGGTCAGATCGATGTTGCGGATGTTGCCCTGTTTGGCCATCGCTGCCACAGCCTTGATGTCGCTGGTGTTGAGCAATAGTCGGGCGAGTCCTGCTAGCGTACCGCCTCCAACGCCGATACCGCCGATGTGGCGCATCTCGTTGCCGTCGCACCTGACAAACGAGGTACCTGTTCCCATGGAGACGACGATGGTGTGGTCGAGCTTTGACTCGAAGCGTGCACCGAGACCGTCGGCTACGAACTCCTGCGACTTTGCTGTCGGCAGACCATAGATGGGCTGATCGATATAGGCGGCACCTACGCCGGTGAGCATCACCTGTTCTACGTCCTTCAGGTCGATGTCGTTGTCATGAAGATACTTGCCGAAGGCCCCGTAAAGTGATGTGATGGGGTCGGCAGCTGTGATGCGGATGGGTGCTGAGACCTTTCCGTTCTTGATACCTACGATTTTCGTTGTGGAGATGCCCACGTCAATACCAATGACTATTCCCATAATCTGAGTCGTTTAGGATAAAAAAAGAAACCCGGCCGCCATAACGCGAAACCGGGCTAATGAAAGGAGGAGTGGTACCTCCAGGAATCGAACCGGGGACACACGGATTTTCAGTCCGATGCTCTACCAACTGAGCTAAGGCACCATGTGGTTTCTGCATTCCTTTCGTTTGCGGGTGCAAAGGTACTAAGAATAATTGAGAATTGAACATTGAAGATTGAAAAATGTTTATCTGTTAGTATTTTTTAACATTCAATATTCAATGTTCAATGTTCAATTAAGAGGGTTCCAGCCTTGTGCTTTGAGCTCAAACTCCTGATTATCACGGGTTACGAGCATCTGACCGAATCTGGCGTCGGTAATATGACCGATGAGCTTGATACCCTCTATCTGCTCAATCTTGGCATGGTCGCCGATGGGAACGGTGAATAGCAGTTCGTAGTCCTCGCCGCCGTTGAGGGCACAGGTGGTGACGTTCATGTTCATCTCTTCGGCCATCACTGCCGTCTGGTAGTCGATGGGAATGTTCTTCTCATAAATGCGGCAGCCGACGCCCGACTGCTTGCAGATGTGCATGAGTTCGGAGGAGAGTCCGTCGCTGATATCCATCATGGCTGTGGGACGGATGCCTGCCTCACGCAGTTTCTCGATGATGTCACCACGGGCCTCGGTCTGTAACTGACGCTGTAGCAGATATTCCTTGCCGCTGAAGTCAGGCGTAAAGTGGGCTAATTCCTCAAGGGCATGCTTGTCACCTTTCTTCTTGGCCTCATCTACCTGTTGGTAATAGACACTCTTCTCACGCTCCAGTAGCTGCAGGCCCATATAGGCGGCACCGAGGTCGCCCGAGACGCAGATGAGGTCGGTGTCACGGGCACCGTTGCGGTAGACGATGTCCTCCTTACGTGCCTCGCCGATGCAGGTGATGGAGATGGCCATACCGGTGTAACTCGATGTGGTGTCGCCACCGACGATGTCAACGTTCCATTTGTCGCAGGCCAGGCGGAGACCCTCGTAAAACTCTTCCATGTCCTCTACGGTGAAGCGTTTGCTGAGGGCCAGTGAGACAGTGATCTGGCGTGGTGTGCCGTTCATGGCGAACACATCGCTGAGGTTCACCATCGCCGACTTGTAGCCGAGATGCTTCAAATCTATATAGGTAAGGTCGAAGTGTACGCCCTCCATCAGCAGGTCGGTGGTGACGAGCACTTCCTTGTCGGGGTAGGAGAGTACGGCGCAGTCATCGCCCACGCCATACTTCGTACTCTCGTTCTTGATCTTGATGTCTTTGGTGAGGTGGTCAATAAGTCCGAACTCACCAAGTTTCGCTAGTTCCATGGTTCTGTAGGATGGTCTGTGTTGAATTTCTCTTTCATCTGGCTCTCCACCTGTTCTGAGCGGATAATCATCTCGCGCATAATCTCCGTCATCAGCGGCTGGGCCTTGTTGGCAGCGTTCTGTACCTCCTCATGGCTCACTTCTACAGGAGTGTCGAAGCCGCCGAGGTCGGTGATGACAGACATGCCGAAGGTACGGATGCCACAGTGATGAGCGACGATCACCTCTGGCACGGTAGACATGCCGACGGCATCGCCGCCTAAAATGCGGTACATCTTATACTCTGCCGGTGTCTCAAAGGTGGGGCCTTGCACGCCTACATAGACACCATATTTAACGCGTATCCGTTTTTCACGGGCAATGTCCGTAGCGAGTTTGATCAGCTTCTGGTCGTAGGCTTCATGCATATCCGGGAACCGTGGGCCTGTGGGGAAGTTCTTACCACGCAGCGGGTGCTCGGGGAAAAAGTTGATGTGGTCGGTGATAATCATCAGGTCACCCACATGGAAGGTCTCGTTCATACCGCCGGAGGCGTTGCTGACGAAGAGGGTCTTGATGCCCAGCTCGTACATCACTCGTACGGGGAAGGTGACATCCTTCATCGAGTAGCCTTCGTAGAAATGGAAACGACCCTGCATGGCGAGGATGTCCACCCCGCCGAGTTTGCCGAAGATGAGTTTACCGCTATGGCCTTCTACGGTGGATACGGGGAAGTTAGGAATCTCCGAGTAGGGGAACTCCTTCTTGTCAGTTATTTCTGAAGCTAATTGTCCGAGGCCTGTCCCCAGAATGATCGCTGTCTTTGGACTTGTTGTCATCCTTGCCTTTAGCCAGAATGCTGTTTCTTGAATTTTTGCGTACATAGCTTATGATGTGTTTATTAAATGTCTCTTCCTGATCGAGCATGAAACTGACCTTGACGGGCAGAACGTAGAGGCTTCGTTTGACCTCGTCGCTCAGGCCTTCGGTGTTGAGGAGTCGCGTCTCATCCTTTTCAGTGGTGATGATGACCTTTGGCGACGGTAACCCAGCGAAGACCTCATTGATGTGCATGATGTCTTTCTGGCTGAAGTTATGGTGGTCGCTGAAGGACAATGGTGTAATCTGACTGGCACGCTCCTGCAGGTCGATAAGCATCTGTTCCGGTGAGGCGATGCCCGAGAGGAGCAGTACGTTCATGTCTTTGAAGTTCCCCAGTGTCTTTGCGTTCTTCGGGAATACCGGTCTTGGTGGCTCATACACGTGGGTGGAGAAAAAGAGCTGCTGGTAGGGGTAGAGACTCATGGCCTTTGTGATAACACGGTACTCCATGGGCTTCATGTCAGTCGGACATTTGGTGATGATCACGATATCAGCCCTGTCCTTGCTCTTCACCGGCTCGCGGAGTCGTCCTGATGGAAGCAGCCTGTCGTAGATGATCAGATGATGGTAGTCGACGAGCATGATGTTGATGCCCGGCTTCACATAGCGGTGCTGGAAGGCATCGTCGAGTAGGATGACATCGGGCTGGCTGTCGCTGTCGCCACTGGTCAGTTGGTTGATGCCACGGGTGCGCTTACCGTCAACGGCTACGGTGATATCCGGGAATTTGGTCTTCATCTGGAAGGGTTCGTCGCCGATGTCCCTGACCGTGGAGTTCTTGTCAGCCCGAAGGAAGCCGTGGGTCTTGCGCTTGTAGCCTCGGCTGAGCACTGCCACCTTGAAATTGTCTTTCAGCAGACGGATGAGATATTCCACGTGAGGTGTCTTCCCTGTGCCGCCCACGGTGATGTTGCCCACGGAGATGACGGGTACGTCGAAGGAGCGGCTTTTCAGAATGCCCATTTCGAAGAGCATGTTCCTGAAATTGACGCCTAGTCCGTAAAGCCAACTCAGCGGCAACAGGGCCTTGTTTGTGTTGATGAGATCACCTTCCATCTATAAACCTCAACCGTTAACTGTCAACTACTTAACCTTTGTGTTCTCAAGCAGTCGTGCCTGGACGGTGCTACCGTCTTGGATGCTTTGGCGGATCTCCATCAGCGGCTCATAAAGGTCTCCCAGAAGGGCCTTGATTTCTGCCTGCAGCTTGCTGTCGAGGTAGGTGCCCTTATTCTCCTTTGGCAGGAACTGATCCATCCAACTGCCCTTTCCTGGATATGCCTGGGTGTGATAGTCGTCGAGCTTGGCCAGTTCTGCGGCTTTCTTTACGGCATCGTCAAGGCTGCCGAGCTGGTCAACGAGTTTGATGTTGAGGGCATCGGTGGCGAGCCATACACGACCCTGACCGATGGAGTCTACCTGTGCGGGCTTCAGGCCACGACCCTCTGACACGATGTCGAGGAACGACTGATAGCCACGGTCTACGTAGGTCTGCATGTATCTCATCGTCTCCGTGTTATCCTTGCCAAGTACGAGGTCCATCTCGTAGTCGGAGTACTTGTTGGTGGTCACGCCGTCGAAGGTCACGCCCAGCTTGTCCTGAACGAGTCCGCTGAAGTTGGGTATGGCACCGAAGATGCCGATGCTGCCGGTGATGGTGGTCGGTTCGGCAAAGATATAGTTAGCTGGCGAGCTGATCCAGTAGCCGCCTGATGCTGCCACACCGCCCATCGACACGACCACGGGCTTCTTCTCCTTGATCAGTTTGAGGGCGTGGCGTATCTGCTCAGAGGCATTGGCACTGCCGCCGCCGGAGTTCACGCGGAACACCACGGCCTTCACGTCGTCATCGTCAGCCAGCTTGCGCAGATCCTCGGCTGTGCTCTTGCCCACGATACAGTGGCCACCGCCGTTAATCAGGTTCTGGGTCTCGCTGTCAACGATGCTGCCATAGGCATAATAGACGGCCACCTTACCACCGTCGCTGTTCTTGTCCGACTTCACGTTGAGCATATCGGAGATGGTCAGCTGCGGAATCTCGTCATCCTTGTCGAGTCCCAGACGACCCTTGATTTCAGCCTTGATCTCATCAGGGAAGATAATCTTGTCAATGAGTTTTGCCTTGACGTAGTACTGCGGATTAGCGAAGGCCATGATACTGTCGTTGGCCATCTGGTTCAGGTCTTCAGCCTTCAGACCGCGCCCCTCAGCCATATCTTTCAGCCAGTAGTTCCAGATGCCGTTGAGGTAGGCCGTGCGCTGTTCGCGGTCGTAGTCGCTCATGCCCGTCAGGGTGTTGCTCTCCACATAACTCTTGTATTTGCCCACCTTGGCCACGAGATACTTCACGCCAATCTTGTCATAGAGTCCCTTATAGTACTGTCCCTTGCCGCCGAGACCACGGAAGTCGATCATGCCGTTATCGTTCAGGTAGATCTTATCGGCAACAGATACGACATAGTAGTTTGCCTGCAGATACTGGTCGGCGTATGCCACAATCCATTTGCCGCTCTGCTTGAAATCCTTCAGGGCATCGCGCAGCTGCTGTGCGGTGGCGGGAGCATCGAACTCCGTAATACCGCCCTCAAGATAGATTCCCTTGATATCGTCATTGTCCTTGGCCTTGCGGATGCTGGCAATCAGGTCGTCGAGACCCATGTTGCTCATCTCGCTCATACCTAACAGGGCGTCGAACGGAGTGCCGTTGTCCGTGCGTTCACTGATGGCGCCGTCAAGTTTGATGACGAACACCGAGTTCTCCTTCACCTTTGTCGGTGCAGAGTCGCTGGCGAGCATACCGACGAGTGAAATCATCAGGAATAGTCCTGAAATAAGCAGGAAGATCGCGATGCCACAGATGGTGGCGAGTGTCATTTTGAAGAACTGTTTCATACCTTATTTATAATATATAGTTGATTTTTGCGGACAAAGATAGTAATTTTTTTTTATATCACCACAAAAAACTATATTTTTCTTTGTTTTATGCTCGACTTTTCGTAATTTTGCAGTCATGAAGAAGGTTGTAGGACTGATTTGGGCTTTGTGTATGTTTGTTGGCTGTGTGGTCGACGAGCCTGGCAAGGACATTGACGACACGGATCTTGTCGGGGTGGGAGACCGATTGCCATCGTTCGCCGTGGAGGTGGTCGACGGCGCTGACCGCTATACATTCTCGTCCAATACCCTGACTGGTCCGGCGGTTATCGTCTTCTTCAATACCAGCTGTTCCGATTGTCAACGTGAACTGCCCGTGCTCAACGACTATTATTTGCAGCATCGTTCCGAGCCGGGTTTTCAGATGGTGGCCATTGCCAGGGAGGAGGCCGAGGAGAGTATCAGGTCATATTGGGAGGCGCATGAGCTGTCAATTCCATATTCTCCGCAGCTTGACCGCAGCGTATATAATCTGTTCGCAACCATCACAATACCCCGTGTCTATTTCTGTTCTCATGCAGGGCTTATCACTTGGGTCGGAATAGAGCAATTTATGCTTCCCAACGGTTAATGGCAGTTAATTTTAATAGTTGTTTGATTAAAATTAATTAAATTGCACAGTTTATTCCTCATTTCGGGTTTTCGTATCGTAAAAAAATAATACATTTGTGCACGTTATTTAACGTAATAATTGTAAATCGAACCTAATAATTCATTTGGAAGTGGAGATTAAACTCAAAAAAAAGATGGTGTTGTCCATCGTTCTTTTGATTTCCTGTACGTGTCCTGTCATAGCGCAGCAGGTTGCTTTAAAGACCAATTTATTGTATGATGCTACCACCACACCTAACATTGGTATGGAGGTTGGGATCGACAAGAAGCACACCATTCAGGCGTTCTACGGACTCAATCCTTGGAAGTTTGGTCATGGTGAAGACCAGAAGTTTGTTAAGCATTGGGTGGTCAACCCTGAGTTCCGCTATTGGTTCTGCCACCGCTTCAACGGCTCATTTGTAGGTATCCATGCTTTTGGCGGACAGTACAACGCCTATGGCATCAAGCCTCCTTTCGGATGGTGGGATGAGTTGGAGAATTACCGCCACGAGGGATGGTTCGTGGGTGGAGGCGTTGCCTATGGCTATCAGTGGGTACTCTCCCGCCATTGGAACTTCGAAGCTTCCGTTGGTGTAGGTGCTGCGTATATCTACTACGACAGGTACAACTGCGAGGTTTGTGGCCCGAAGATTGACGACGGCGACAAGATTTATATCGGCCCCACAAAACTTGCCCTTTCCTTATTATATATGTTCTAAGACCAATAGCAGACAATGAAGAATATTACATTTATCATAGCAGCCCTGCTGACTTGCGCCACGTCAGCCTTTGCACAGACCACGGTCCTGCTGACCGGTGAGAAACAGGAAACCGATACCCGCGTTATGATTAAAAATTTCCAAGTGGCACAGACTGATGGCAAGACGGTGGTTTCCCTTGACTTTGTGCTCGACTCACTGGCTGTTCCCTCCAACCGTTATCGTGCTTTCACGCCGGTCATCATCAGTCGTGACAGTACACAGATAGACAGGATGAAGACCTTGATTGTCACCGGACGCAGACAGGAGATCATCTTCGAGCGCGACGGTGTAGATGCCCTCTATGCCGACAATTGTGTGAAGGTACCCCGTCAGAAAGGTGAACCACAAACCTATAGCTATACTGATGCCGTAGAACGTCAGCCTTGGCATAATGGAGCCAGTGTGTATATGGAGTGTGACCTCTGTGGCTGTGGCGACCAGAAGAAGAACGAACTGGCCTATCTGGGTGACCTCACACCTCCTGATCCCTACGACTTGATCAATTTGGCAGACATCGTGCCTGCTCCCTCAAAAAAGGAGCGCAACCTGCATGGCTCAGCCTATATCACCTTCGTTGTTGATAAGTGGGATATGAAACCCGATTATATGAACAACCGCCGCGAGTTGCGTAAGATTACTGACACGCTCGACGTGATGGTGGCCGACCCCAACGTCAGTGTGCGTCAGGTAAAGATTCACGGTTGGGCATCGCCCGAAAGCCCGTATGAGCATAATAAGATGTTGGCCGAGAATCGCGCCAAGTCACTGACGGAGTATGTTAAGCATCAGTATAACCTGCCCGATGACGTGTTTGCACCTGCCGAGGCAACGCCAGAGAACTGGCTTGGTCTTCGTATGGCCGTTGAGGAGATGTCGGAAGATATACTGCCTCATAAGCAGCAGATTCTCGCCATCATCGGTGACCTCTCGCTGAAACCCGATCCGAAGGAATTGAAGATCAAGCAGCAGTATCCCGCTGAATACCGTTACTTATTGCAGAACGTCTATCCAGGTCTGCGCCGCTCTGACTACGATATTTCGTTCAACTTCAGTGACTTCACGCTCGAACAGGCAAAGGATATCTACAAGACAAAGCCCTATCAGCTCTCGCTCCGTGAGATGTGGGATGTGGCACAGACCATGGAACCCTATAGCCATGATTATAACAAGGTGATGCAGACGGCTGTCAACGTCTATCCTGATGCTCCAGAGGCACTCATCAATTTGGCCAATATAGCTATCCGTCAGCGTGACCTTCTGAAAGCAGAGAGTCTCCTAGAGCGTGCCGGTGACTCGGCTGAGGCTCTGAACACCCGTGCTGTCATCGCTATCATCCAGCAGCGTTATGACGATGCCAATATCCTGCTGCAGCAGGCTGCCGCCAAGGGCCTTGACGTGTCGAAGAATCTGGAGGCCATCAGTATCCTGACGAAATAACAACGGTCTTTTAGAATAGAATATACAGATAAAATCAAATATAACTTTTTAATATTAACTCTTTAAAATTTTTAAGCTTATGAAAAAATTAAGTTTTCTCGCACTTGCAGCAGTAGGGTTACTGTTTGCATCGTGTTCAGACAAGGTTGAGGTCGTGGGTGATCAGAATAACCCTTACGGTCTAATTGAGGGTGAGAGCTCATGGATTGCTGTGGGAATTTCTATGCCCGGTGATGCCATTACGCGTGCCAATGAAGATCTTACCGATGGAGATGCCACGGAGTTTGCTGTTAAGAGCGGTACTCTTTATCTATTCAAAGGTGCTAATGAGGACGATGCAACTTTTTTTGCAAGCTATCCTTTAAACGCAACATTTGATAAAGAGGCAGGTGACAATGTTCCTGCTGGTAATAGTCTTGGAAATGATGCTAACGGCTTTGGTGAAATTACTTCTACTAGTACAAAAATGGTGCAGGAGATTGAGAATCCAAGTTTAGGCGTTAATGATAAGCTTTATGCATACGTTATTCTGAATGATGAAAATAATGCTACCACAATATCTGCAACAAAGAATTCCACAACAGGGGCACAGTTTAAGCGGTCACAGTTGAAAGCTATTGGCATCGTTGATGAGGCTGAGGGCTTTGGAGCCATGGGCTCTAATGGTCTCGTGATGACAAATGTGCCTATTTCTACTGTTGCTGGTGGTAATTCAGATCCTGCTTCAGCAAAGATCCTCACATTTACTGAGATAAACAAGTCGGCTATTTACAAGACTAAGGCAGAAGCTCAGGCTACTGGTGCACAGATGGCTTGTATTTATGTGGAGCGTGCAGCTGTTAAGATAGAGGTGAAGCTTGCTACTGACTTTGGCATTCAACTCGATGGCGAGTCTTCAGTAACTACGATAGATGCTGCTGACGTAAAATGGGCGCTGGGTAATATTAACTACGGTGGAGCTGCAAGTGGAGCTCAAGGATACTACAACACCCGTCAGTTTAATAAAGGCTGGTTGTCGTACCACAACTTGCTGGCTACTCCTGCATATCTGCGGTATCGTATGGTTGGTCGTACTCAGTTCTTTGATGCTGACCATTCGCCCATTCCTGTCTATCGTACTTATTTCGGAGAAGATCCGAACTATACAGGTTCCGGTACCATTCCCTATAATGCCAATACAGGCCTCAGGAATGCTCAGTTGACCGACGGTACCACAAGTCAGTACGAACTGTCTCCTAACACTGTAACTTATACATACGAGAATACATTCGACGAAAATTCGCAGATTTACCGCAATACAACTTATGTAGGAGTTAAGGTAAAAATCAATAGTAGTGATTTCTACACAATGCAAGGACAGCCCAACACCAAATTGAACGGAGTTACCGATATCCAGGCCGTAGTACAGACCCGTTTGCGTGATGTAATTAATCCAAAAATTGCAAATATAAATACCGCAATCAACACTGATCTTGGTGCAGGGGCTAGCCGTACGATTTCAGCTGGTGTAACTAAGGTTACATTTGACGTGGTAGCCAATGTAACTCTGGGAACATTTACAGCATCAACCGGTGAACAGGAATATTCTGTGACTCTGAGTTTGGATAATGTCAAGACAAATGGCTCAGCTGCATCTTCTGCCGACTTGTCTGCCATTACAACTCTTGCAGGCACAAACATTGGTGCTGTAACTAACCCCGAAGATTCGAAGCTTTATAAATATGTCGGCGGTATTGCATACTATTCTGCACGCATCCAGCATTTTGGTGATGTAGAGACTCCGTGGAATGCACGTAGTGAGGCCTACAATGTATATCAGCATGCTACCGATCCTTGTATCTATCCTGCAAATGGTACACAGCAATATGGAAATCCATTGGCTACTTATGTCTATGGTGATGACCATGCTAATGCTTGGCTGGGACGTTGGGGTATTGTACGTAACAACTGGTATGTGCTTACACTCAAGAAGATAGAAGGAATTGGTTCGCCTGTTCCTGAGAACTTCAGTGGTTCAGCCGGTGACACTCCTGATGACAATCCGCCAACCAGTTTCTTTATTTCCGCAGAAGTTCACATTCTGCCTTGGGTGAAACGTACTCAGCAAGTTGTCTTCTAAATTTGTAAGTAAATTATTAAACTTTTATCGACAATGAACGTTCGACTCATCATACAAAAGGGCATTGTGGCTGTGGTGGCCGCATTGGCATTGAGTAGTTGTAACTGGATGACTGAAGACATGGACGACTGTCCGACAGGCCTGTATGTCAACTTCGTTTACGACTATAACATTCAGCGGGCAGACATGTTCAAAGACCATGTCGGCGGCCTCACGCTCTATGTGTATGATGAGTCGGACAGACTTGTCGCTCAACGGACGGTGAGTGGGAGCGAACTCTCACGCTATGGATTCAATATCCATTTCGCGGAAGAAGAACTCACTCCCAATCACTGGTACCGTCTGAAGGCTGTAGCCCTGCAGAAAGACTGGCAGACAGCATTAGGTACACCCGGTTCCAAATATCGCAAGACAGAAATGGAAGTGGGTAGCGATCTTAGGGACTTCATGGTAAAGTTGGACTGCTTTGACACAGATTCCAAGAGCCAATATCGTGAGGTGTCTGCCGAGGCACCGCTTGATACGATGTGGCACACTCTGACCACCTTGATTGCTGAGAAAGAATTCCTGCCTGCCGCTACGAAGTACCATTTGAATAGTAATGGTTCGGTAACTTCTAATGGTGTGGAGACTGTCGACTTGGTGAAGGGCGTACCAACCTACGCCACCGTCAGCCTTATCCGCAACACCAACCACCTGAACCTCTCGTTGCGAGAGATTGACCACCCGGAGATGGTGAATCACGAGAAATACGATGTCACCATTCTCGATGACAATGCAGACGTTGACTTTGAGAACAACGTCACTTCACATAGCGACTCCGTCGTCTATCGCCCCTATGCTCAGTGGACATCGGTGGTGGAGAGCGACGGATGGACCACTGCTGACTACTCGGCTCACTATGACCTGATGTTCAACCGACTGAGGTACAACAATGCGGCAAGGAAAAATGCCGTACTGTGCATCCGTAAACGGCCTACAGGCGAAGTGGTGGCTCTCTTCAACTTGCCGTATATCCTATGTCAGGGACGTATGGCCTACGAAATCAATAACTATCAGCCACAAGAATACCTCGACCGCGAGTATGACTACCGATTAGAGCTTTGGCTGAAGAACGAACGCTGGCAGGAGGGGGCATATCTGCTCATCTGCGTACACGACCTGCCTTGGGTACTGCGCATGCAGTATGTTTCATTATAAAATGGCTTGAGCAAATTCATGAGCGTTTTGAAGAAGACATATCAATTACTATCCTTGGCGGCAGGCTTAGTCTTGTTGTCGGTAGTACTTTCGGCGTGCAGCCTTGTGGTTGACGGCGAATACCCTGATGTGTCTGAAGACGCTACCAAATATATCAACCTGACACTCTATGTCAGTAGCGACGGAACATCCATTACACGCTCACCGTTGGGGGGTGAAAACGGTGATGGCCGCGAGGCTGGATTCAAACGTGAGAACCAGGTTTCCGGTATTACACTTATATTATATAAGGGAGCGGGTATAAATGACCCGCAGGCCAAGGTAGATTTCGTACGTTATTTTACTGTGACGGAAGATAATCTGGAAGGTCGTGACGAGCAGGGAACCACCTATAGCTATGACGCTGCTGAGACCTATCGTTCTGAAGCACGCTACACAACCGGTGATCAAAAAGTGGCAGACGAAGAACTGGACTTCAAGGGAATCTACCATGTGCTGATTGTGGCCAACCAGAATGTGGCTAGCGAATGTCCTAAAGGAAGAAAGATTAGTGAAGTCCGGGAACTGTGTATTTCTAACGCATATGCTACCGCTACGCCAACCCAGCCGTGGACTGCACAGCAGTTTGTCATGACTAGCGAGCGCGATGCCACCATCGACTTCAGTTCTATGTCTCCTGTGCCAAAAGAAGATGTGGAGAATGCACAGGTTTATCGTGTTTTACAGCCATTGCTCATCGAACGTATGTCGGCTCGAATAGATTATTATACCAGTGGCGCCACATATGATGCAACTTTGGGCGGATATAAATATAATGTAGGCTCGCTGGGCGACGTGTTCGTCGTGACAAAGGTGACTCCGTTTAACCTATACAACGAGCAGGAATATATCTTTAAGCGTGTGCAGGATAGTTGGTCAGCAGCACAACCCGTCACAACATGGTTGGGCGATGAGAGCACGTCGAACTATGTCATTGACCCCAACACAGCTAACAAGGACAATAACAATACGTTTAGCTACCTCAGCCCCATTGCTGAGAACCTGAGTAACGATTATGCACAGACTATGAGCAGTCTGAACGCGGCTCAGAAATACCAGATAAACGGCAAGGACAATATCATCATTGCCTATCCGAAGGAGAACACCCTCAAGCCAGAGTCGTATTTGATGAATTATGCAACAGGTATTGCATTTGAGGGTAATTATTATACAGGAGGTACTGGCACACCTCAAAAGCGTGTTTATTACCATTACCTGCGCCATCAGGGAGAGTCTGCCAGCGGTTCATACCATGCCAGTCAGTGGAGTGGTCTTAGTGACACGGAAACCTCCTCGTCTTCTGTGTCAATGAACCATGGTATTGTGCGCAATAACATCTATCGCGTCTCGATTGAAGGCATCAATGCACAGGAAGGCACCATCAAGATTAAGATAGAGGAGAAACACTGGCGACATGTGGATAATCCTACTATATATATATAAGGTATAAATAAGAAGATGACAATAAGGCATAATATACTCCGGATATTTTTCATGCTGCTGTCGGTATTGCTGATGACAGCTTGTTCCAGCGATATAGCTACCGATGATGAACAGCCCTTACCAGAGGGTATGGGACGTATCCGTATCACCATCAGCACTCCGGAGAACAGCTCCAACCAGACACGCGCCGTGAATGCTGTTCCTTGGGAAGACCCAGACCATGAATGGGAAAGGCTCCAAACTTTCCGAATCCTAATCTGTGGAACAGACAACAAGGTGGTCCAGGTCGTCAGCGGCACAAAGGCTGATTTAACCGAAGTGGCTCATACAGGAGCAGAAAAGCCTAATTCTATGTCCAGCACTCACAAGTCGGCCACCGTCACCTCTGCCCCGTTGCCTGCTGGCAGTTACTATATCTATGCCACCGCCAACTATGACGATGGCTATAGCGTTGGGTCTACTGTCAATCCAGATGCAACCGTGAAATTTGCCAATGGCTATAGCGAAAATCTTATCCCTATGACGGGTAAGTTGACTACTGCAGCCAACTCTAATACGATGAAAGAGGTTTCCGTTACAAAGGGCGCAGAAACTGATGCCGGTACCATTACAGTCTGGCGCGTCATAGGTAAGATGCAGTTCTACTTTACTAATGAGTCTGCCGGCAAGATAAGGATTAAAGGCATTGAGGTGGAGCCTATCAATCAGGCTTCTTCAGGCCCAGGCATATACCTCTTCAGTAAAGACAATCTGGAGTCAATCAATAATCTGGCACCACAGACCCTCAGTCAAACGGGAAGTGAAGCCGGCGTGACAGCTACATGGGCACTCCATAATGCCACCTTACAGACAAGCGCGAGTGTGTCAGAATCAGGTGTCTTTGAACAGGCGCAGTTGTCGTATGGTGCCAATCTGCAAGCAAATGGATCGATTCCGGCAGGCGATGCAGCCCATACAACGCTCTATAAGTTCCAGCCCACAGTGAAAGTGACAACCAACGATGATGCGTCTGCCATCATCCTCACAGTGAAACCCAGGAGCGGACTTTCCTTCACTCCGAAAAAACTGTCGTTCACAGCCTGTAGGGTTGCTACTGATGGCGGTAATTTTTCCGTGGTGACCGTTAATGGCGGCACGAGCACAAATGTGGCAACGGATATACGGCCTGAGCGGTATAATGTGAGTCCCTATATTTCCAGATATGAGTATGACCTGAGTGGTAGTGCTACAACAGGTGAATTTAAAGTGAAGTTTTATATTTATAATCTTGACACTAACAAGCAGTATGCTTTCAGTGATATTGTCATCACAGGAAAGGTGACCAACACAGGAGATGCTACGGTGGAAAGAATCACTCTGCCTGATGGTGCCAGAGCTGATGTGGGGACGGTGAAGTACGAGCCGGCTACACCTTTAGAGCTTGATGCCACTAATGGAACGGGTACCCTCTTCTTCTACGTCAATGAGACGGATGCGACTTATACTGCCGTTAATAACCAGCTGTCGCTGCGATTCAAGATACAGCGGCAGAACCCTACAACGCAGGAATGGTATGATGACGAGATCCGCTATGGTGTGACCACTCACCATGACCTCACGGAAAACGGTGTCTATGGAGGCTTTACAGGTGGTTTCAATGTCATCCGCCGCAATGACTGGATACATATTCCAGTTGTCTTGACCGACTGGCAGTTCCGCGTAGAGCCGCTCGCCTTTGTGCCTATTGCGGGCTATCCCGCCACGCTGCTCAGCAGCGACGGCCTCACTGCTACATTCAGCACCGGTGGTATGATTGCCCTGCAACCCTTCATCAAGAAATATACTGATTCTACCTGGCGCGATTTCGGCAATTCTGAGGTGACACTCGTAGATATCAGTTGGAAGAATAGTGATGGTACAATTGTTTCGGGTGATAATAAGATAGTAAAGACAGACTTCGCATACGATCCTGTCACTAAATGTATCATCGGTGAACTAAACAATGGTATCTCCTCTGGTACCCATAAGACCACGATGACCGTCAAAGTGAAACTCGGTCCCCCTGATAGCCAGTTCGACTACAGTTTCACGTTCAACATCATTCTCCAGAAGTAAAAACATCAGCTCTACATAAGTAAAAGCAAAAAGCAATGAAAATGAAACAGCTTCTCAAATATACCTCCTCCCTGCTTCGAATAGTCCTCCTGCTCGGAGCATTGACTCTATTTAATAATCAACCAACACTGGCGCAGACCGTAGGACTGCCTGATGCCTTCGAGACCATGGATCCCGCCACGATTATCGGTGATGGAAATTATTACTATATCCAGTTCTATAATGGGACTTCTATTCGTAGTTATTTGACTGATTGCGGGGTGAACCAGATAGCGAGAGCACAGGATTTCCTTCCATACGCAAATAACCGCTTGTGGACGTTGGAGGCTGCTGGTGATGCTACTCATTTTAAGCTGAAAAACAAAGATGGACATTATTTGTACTTTGAAACAGGAGGAAGTGCAAGAGTTAGGTGTGTCGATAATTCTACGTCTGCTTCTATATTAACCTTTTTCTCATTAGGGGATGGATATGATATCTCTGTTGCTAACGATGTCTATCCCATGTATCGAAATAATAATGCTGAATGGACGGATTTAATATGTAATGTCACAAGAAGGTCCTCCTACTATGATTGGACTCGTCTTCGCTTTGTTAAGCTGAAGAGTAATTCGGCTTTCATTATTTATTATCGAGGAGAAGCAAAAGGCGATGTAGGAAACACCGACCCAACATTGGCAACTACCCGCCACTATCTGACCTATTCTGGCACGGCATCGTCCTCTCTCGGTAATAATTGGTGGTCATCTGATGTGTCTTCTCAGCAATCCATCATTCCTGCGGACAAACCTCTTTGTTCATTGCCGACAGTGGCAGCCTACCATAAGGATGGCCTCTGGACGTTAGAGAAAGCTGATGAGGAAGGTCGGTTCTATATCAAGAAGTATGGCACAGAGCAGTATCTGAACGAACATAATCATTCTGGCGTATATGATTGCGCATTGGAAAGCAAGGATGCTACCAAAGGCACCTATACGCTTGAAGATCCTTTGGCAAATCGCTATACACGCATACAGAACACAAACAACGTAACGGAGCCACTGACCGCCAACATGTTCTTTGAGTGGAATGGCTATGGAGCCAATGAAACGAAAACCTCTGACACGCCTACTCATGTTGATGTTTACTTTGGTAATAACACACAGCTTTCTGCCGGCAGTACTGTTTATGGCGACGGTTGGCACGTGAACTATTTGAAGTATGCTGACCTGACAGGATACAAGAAGATCTTGGTAGAGGGCACACCTTATATGCAACTCCGTTTCCTGATGGACCGAGTAGAACCCATTGCTTCGGATCAGCCCGGCTATGATGCCGACGGTGGTGCGTTCGTAGAAAAGAATGTCACTATCGGCAGCGACGGAAAAGCCGAGGTTGATTTGACGAACTTGGAGCTAAATACAACAACGACAGCTTCTGCTACGGTTAAGATGACCTATGTCAATTATAATGAAGCAAATACTTCGTATGGAGATATTGCAGCTGGAAACCCAGCTTATTGTGGGTATAACAAGATTTCTTCCACTTCTTCCAATAGCATAGTTAATCTTGCTATGGAAAGTTATGGAGTGAACAACATTGCTTATCTTCAGGTGGATGCTTCCGACCTTAGCGGAACCATTACAAGGGTTACGTTGAAAGGTGACTTTCAGCAGTTTACAGACCGTGCTTTGCAATATGGCGTGGGATATAATAACTCAGATTGGTCATCAACGATGACATGGAATTCTGCCGACCGTTCAATCACCCTTTTAGGTGATCCACAGTATGTGGCAAAAACCACTAATGATGATACAGAACTCTCCTTTGATATTACCGATGCATTCACGGACAGCAAAGTAAAAACTATTCTTGTCTACAATTTAGCTGCAGGTGCAGGCTATATTAAGAATCCGAGGGTAGAAGTGGAGTATTACCCCAGTGTCTCATACGCTCATTTGAATTCTATTAAAGTAGGGAACGGCTCTGGTATTGTTACCAGTATTACGCTGGAGAAGACTAACGAACATCGTTACCTGCACCATGCCGATGGTGATGGTTGGCAAGTGCTGCAATGGTCGGGTGAAGATACAAATAATAATTGGTGGTATGCCGGTTTCTACCCTGTGGAAGTGGTACAGACGGATGAGTACTATCAAGTTTCCCTTAAATATGGCAACCAGATGGTTGGCGTTGGCTCGAATCAGACTGCAACCCTGAAAACCTATAACGACTTTAACCCGGAACTATGGGAGCTGGAGCAGCTTGACGACTATGCACACTTTAGATTCCGAAGCTGGAACGGCTTGTACTACGACGGTATAGGAAATTCGCTGACCGCCACTGCGCCGACAGGTACCGATCGCGGTATTTACAAGAACACCGATATAAACTCGATGTTCACCGTGACGTGGCTTCCCAAAACCGAGACGCGCATCATGCACGATGTAACTCATAAGGTGTCTAATGTGAGACTTTACTATACATATAATCCTACCTCTGAAGCGCAGCAAAAGGTGTATAGTCAGCAAGGATTGATTACTAATGACATCTCGGAATGGCGGAATAACGACGGCACGCAGAAGGTGAACGAGTTCAAGATTACTCACTATGTGAAGAAAGGGGACGTCGTCACTTACGGTCTGCCAACGGTACTCACCAACAACAACGACCACCGTCTCTTCCAGCGCTGGTATAAGTATGGCGATGATACCAATCTTAATGACCTGAAAGACCATTTCCGGCTGAAAGTTAATGACGTAGAGGTGATGAGTTATCTCTATAACAATGGTATTGTGACGGGTGAACGCCTTGATTGGGGAACAATCTTCCCTGGTGCCAGAACATACGAGTTGAATTATTTAACTTACAATAATAGTGATGGACAGGCTTTTACGCTGGCTGCCGACGTGTCACGTTACTCTGATTTTACGTACAAGAATAGCACTTCGCACCTTGACGGTGACCTGGAAGAACCGTCGCTTACCATGCGCTATATCTATTATATGAAGGATGCAAAGGAGATGGCAAATGATTTGATGGCATGTACAGGTAATACCTGGCTTGAAGAAAAAACATATCATTTCCCAGCCAAGACAGTATCTTATGAAGGAAGTAAGTCTGCAGCATATCAAGGCGAGTTCATTGGTATAAAACACCTGTTCCGAGACTATTGGGTTTTCAGTGGCGGAACGGGTGATGAAAATCTGATATCGGCTGTTACAAGCAATACTGAAGGATATATAAATGTTGTTGTTGAACCCGGTAATACAGGCATTACCAAGGGCGGGAAAGATAACAAAGGATACTATCTCTATGATGAGGGAAAAAATGGTGGAGGCAAAAGTTATGGTGACAGCCGTTTTGCGGCTTTTAAATATCCTAATAGTGGAGAAGTCTCAGCAACCGGCGAAGCGAATCCTGCATACGTGAAAGTTTATTTCACATACGGTGGAGTTAATTATCAGATTGCAAAGTTTACTATTATCTTTGATGCAGGAACCGCTACCTTGCCGTGGACTTCTGTGAACGGTTCCGCTCAGGTGAAAGGTTCCGACAGAGATCCGAAGGAGTTGGGGCAAAAAGCAGGAGATCCTATTGCCAAGATTACTTTTGACTTTCCAACAGGTCAGACATTTAAGAATTGCTCAAAATACTACGTCCACAACAATGGCGTGTATGACAATTACGAATGGGAACCAATTGCCAATTCCAGTCCGCTGCCTCTGACTTTCGACAATACGAACTATGGCTTCGACGGTGATAATCCCAGCTGGGGGTCATACGCACTGGTTACGACTATGCCTACGCGATATGGAAATAATCAAACTACTCTGCCAGTGGATCATGAAACTTACGGTTATAATAAATCTCCTGATGCCGGTATGCAGTCGGCTTTCCTTTATATTGATGCATCGGAACAGCCTGGAGACATTTGCTCTATTCCTTTTGTGGGTGAGTTTTGTTCGAACGACTTGTTGATGTGTACGGGGTGGATATCAGGCTCTAATAAAGTGACGAATGATGACCGTTGTCCTGGTAGTGTTACCCTTACGGTGAAAGGAGAGCGAACGGAAAATGGTGTGAAAGTAACGGATAATATTTATCGTTTCTGTCCAGGACAGTGCTATGAGTTGGATAATGGTACTGGAGTAGATGGCGGTACGGGTGCTGACCATGTTGTATGGCAGCAATTCTATTTCGAGTTCAATATATCAACACATTACGAAAGACAGTGGGTAGAGGTGAACAACAATTGCGTCAGTTCTACTGGTGGTGACTTCATGCTCGACAATATCGAGGTGTATGCTATGGCGCCAGAGGTTGAGCCGGAGATGAATACACCGCTCTGCGTCAATAGTACAGCCAGTGAGATGCAGCTGTTAAAAATGACCGTTGGATTCGATAAATTGGTTGTTGCCTCCGGCGTCAATACGTCATCGACGAATTATGACCATAGCTTTGGTATGGTGTTCCTGAAAAAAGATGTGTTTCTTAAGACATTCCAAAGCGGGTTGAGTACTTATAATAGCATTACGATATCGCTTAGCGATTTGGAAAAGAATATCAAGGACGGTGTTTATAAGGATATTACCACAACATATAAATCTGCATACGAAGCTGCCTTTGACGCCGCTCTGCTGGGCTCTAAAGACATTTGGAATTCAAATAGTACCAATCCCACAGTAGGTGCAGGTTTGCTGAACTACCATTGGAGTCACAGATTTGAAGATCAGGAGACTTATTCTTTTGTGAAGGCAGTTAATGGTCTGAAGCCCATCTTTGGTTATACAGATCCAGAAACTGGTGAGCGCTCTCTTGTGATGAATGGTAATTCTCCCAAATTACCATGGGAACTCAATACTGTTTATTATATTGTTACCAACAATAGTGGTATTTCAAATGTCAGCGACCGTTTCAGCACATTCAACATATGCTCAGATTGTACTAAGGAAAACGTGTTCCAACTGACACCGCCTTATAAGATTCTGAGTATGGAAACATCTAACACGACTCAGGAACTGGAGGTATGCGAGGGAAAGATACCTACACTACTCACTGACCTTAGGGGCTATAACTACAATGGAGTGGAGGTGCCACTGACTAACCTGAACTTCGACTGGTGGTTAGGCGACTTATCGGCTAATCCTAAGGTGCCAGCAACGATAGAAAATTATCATCTTCAGAAGAAAACGTTTGGTAGTGAAACAGTCAGGCTTGATGAAGCCCTGTCATATTTCCGTGCTTACTATGCTGATTACAGCACATTTGATGGAGTTACCAGCAAACCGGATCTCACGGATAACATGATTACCTATTTGAAGGAATTGGTGAACAATGGTCAGTTGGTGTTGCACCAGAAATCCATTAGTTATCCGGCAGTGAGGACTGGAGATGAACCCTATTTCTATGTCGTGGCATGTCCCATTCATGACGGTTACTTCGATCAGGCATTGAATCATGGCCATGTCAGCGGCGTATCCTACTATTGTGATGAGCCCCAAGGTTTGCGCATGAAACTTGGCGAGAAGGCACCAACGTTGAAGACTGGCTTCGTTCCTAATGAAAATGGATACCCCTCTTATGCCTATCCTACAAACAGTGACCCTGTGCTGAGTATCCGATTGGCCAAGGCTGCGCAGTTTGAGACCGTTAAGCATGGAACTGTGAGTGAAGATCCGGCTGAAAACTATTGTAGCCAAGCAAGTACTGAAAAACACTTCCTCTGGCTACCCATTCGAAACGCCGAGGTGCAGTCTAGTGGGTCAAATGTGGTTGAGAGGGCAGCTGATCATAACATCTACTTGGCGTCAACTAACGACCCGACGTGGGATAAGAAGATCTATAATGCAATGAACCAATATGACACGCAGGGAAACCTTGTTGGTTCGCTGCCTATCATCGGAAAGATTGTTAAACTCTATGCTATTGATACTGGGAAAGCAAGCGGCACAGAAGTAGATAATAACCGTCTGTGCATCTATTTCACTTCGAACTTTGAGGTGCGCGAAGGTTACAATTATACGCTTAGTTTGCCATTTAAAGAAAATGGTGCAAACACTTGTGACGGAACGATACTTATCAACATGAAGATTGTGCCTGATTATGAGGTGTGGACGGGTGCAGCTGGCAATACCGACTGGAACAACGATGAGAACTGGCGCCGTGCCGACGGTAATACGACCAACAGTAGTGGTCTGAATGGGGATGAACTCTATAGAGCCAGCGGAGCTCTGACCAATGCAAATTCTCCGTTGCATGAGTATATGACAAATTACGATAACTACCGCACTGCGAAAGATCGCGTGTTCCGTAAAGGTTTTGCACCTTTATATTGTACGCATGTACTAATAAAAAGTGACGAGTGGGGGAATGCGCCTGTGCTTTACGACGCGCTTGACGGGAAGAACAGCCTGACGGCTTCTCCTTTCCCCAACCTCCGTGATGAGGATAATTGGAACGGCCAGGGTGCAGAGGCTTCTGCCACGCCCATCTTGCGTTACGACATGCAGGCTCGCCTCTACGATATTTGGTCGGAAACCTATGGTTCTGCTCCCGCTTCTAACAAGGGCCGTTCCGGTGATTTGCTGGCAGAGATGTATCAGGTGAACAGCTGCGACGAGATTGTCTTCCAGCCTGGCACTGAGTTGATGAATGCCCACCTGCTGAACTACAATTCAGCTTGGGTGGAATATAAGCTTGACAATAAACGCTGGTATCTGCTCGGATCGCCGCTGCAGGGTACAATTGCAGGTGAGTGGTATGCACCAACAGGTACTGCTCAGCAAAAGACTACGTATTACGATCCCGTCACTTTCGGGGCTGGCTATGACCGATATAGTCCAGCCATCTACCAGCGCAGCTGGGACAAGGCCAAGGCCGTGCTCTATGAGATAGGTTCTGATTATAGCACTGACGATGATAGTCAGACGGACAACTTGGGTTCGCCATTGCAAGGGGAATGGAGTGGAACAAACTGGGATACAACAGGTGCCGATGAGTATCTCGACCGCTTAGGCTATAAACCCATGGGCGGTAAGAAGGCCAATGTGGCCATCAAGGGCGTCTGGAGCAATACCTACAATGACGCTACGGTGGATTACGCTACGGGTGGCTTCTCGGTGATGGTGATGAACCATCTGAAAAATAATGACCAAAGTAGTAATAAGTCTATCATTCGTCTGCCTAAGGAGGACAAGATGTATGACTACTACCAATTCTCACAGGATGGTTCCGCTGATGGAGGAACAGACACAGATCTTACTGGCGCACAAGGGGTTCAGGCTCAAAAGAACCGTGCCAAGAATCGTGGACGCCTAAAGACTGACCTTCTGTTGCCTGAGATTGAGAATAAGATACAGAGAACGGAAAAAGTTGTCAGTCAATATGGTGATGCGCGTACATACACTCGTGTGCCGACTGTCACAACGAACGAAATAAATAATGGGAGTGTAGCAACACTTCCCATGACACTACGCTCAATAAGTGAAACTGTATCTGCTGGTATATCTAATTTGGGCTACTATCTGGTTGAGAACCCGTTCCCTTGTGGTTTGAATATGGATCAGTTCTTTATTGTGAACACTGGCCTGCAGAAAAAATACTGGATTCTTACGGATTCTGGCCAGCAACTTGTGCAGCAGGTCGCCTCAGGAGACTGGATATCTCAGAATGGTAGCAACTTTGCAACTGCTGCTGCCGTACTGGCTCCAGGACAGGGTTTCTTTGTACAAGCTAATACAGCAGGCGAAGCAACCACTATCACATTCAACAATGACATGCAGGCTCAGTCGCGATTCGGTAAGAAGAGCACAGACGGAACGCCCCATTCTGTTGTTGTTAAAACAGAGTATAACGAGGCAACAGATGAGATTGTAGAAATCTACGAGAATGTGATGGTTTATAATTATGTTCAGGATACAGATAGACCCCTGTACACCCTAAAGACCCGTAGTGGGATGAATAGTATGTCGGGCCTCGTTATCACAGCACAGCGCGATGATTATGTTAGCAGTGCCTTGGTGATGCAGCGTGAGGGTGCCAGCAATGACTTCCTGTCTGAGGAGGATACGGAGACCTTTATCACCTCAGATCAAGAACATGTGCCGACAGTATATACTCTCTGCGGACGATTAGCCACCACCATAAATTCTATTCATGACTTCCGTAGCCTGTCGCTCGGTGTGGAGTCGAATAGTGATTCTCCTTGCACGCTGACCTTCAAAGGTGTGGAGATGCTGGGTGACTCAGTTTCATTCTATGACGCCGTGGAGCGGAAACTGACACCGTTGGAGTCAGGAATGCAACTGACAGTCAGCGGACAGACGCAGAACCGCTATTATCTTGTGCGCGGACTGAATCTGAAGGAGGCTGCTGAGGAGACGCACCTGCAGATCTTCACCGAGGGACTGACGGCGAAGGTGATTGCCTCGACGGCAGAACCGATCCTCGTCGTGCGTTGCTTCGATACGTCTGGTCGCTTGCTCTATACGGCCAACCCGGATTCTGCGGAGCACAGCTTCACCCTGCCAGGCAAGGGCATCTATATCATAGAAGCTCAGACAGAAAACGACCGCAAGACCAAGAAGGTGATGACGAAATAGTCATCACCTTCATTTGTAACATAAATTCATAAAGTTGAAATGTGCATTCATAGAATATGGTTTGAATGCACATTTTTTCTTTTTTTTGACACAACTCGAACAAACGTAACTTCGGCTTAACTCCGACTTAACTCCGATTTGACTCCGATTTAATATCGAATCCAAATAAATGTACATTTTTTCGTTGAGTTAACTCAAATTGTGTTTTGAGTTAACTCGTTTCATGTTTTGAGTTAACTCAGCATTTTTCATGGCCTTTTTACCCCCCTGTTTTTACAAGGCCTTCCAACACTTTTTCCAAGGCCTTCAAAAAAGTGTTGGAAGGCCTTCTAACAAGAATTCCATCGTATCGTGTTTTTTTGACACAATTCTTGGCTGTTTCAGAAAAAAACGCTACCTTTGCCGACAAAAGGAAAACTAATCACAAAGACAATGAGAAAGACTGTTTTTTTATGCCTGATGCTGGCTGTGGGCTGCATGACGGCAGAAGCGAAAAAGAAGGCGAAGACGGTGGAACTGTGGCCTGACGGGACGGAAATTCCTGCCTGGTTCAGTGATACGAGCAGGGTAGACCTGTCTGGACTGAAACGCTATGTGGTGACGGACTATGGCGTGAACCGCTGGGCGGACGGCGTGCAGACGAAGGAACTGCAGGCAGTGATAGATCGTTGTGCGGCTGAAGGTGGTGGCGTCATCGTCATTCCGAGAGGCACGTTCCTCAGCGGCTCGCTGTTTTTTAAGCCGAAGACACATCTTCTGATAGAGGAGGGTGGGGAACTGAAAGGCTCTGACCGTATCCGTGACTTCAAGTTGGTGAAGACGCGGATGGAGGGACAGACGCTCGACTACTTCGGCGCTCTGGTGAATGCGGATGGCGTGGACGGTTTTACGATTACGGGTCCAGGAACTATCAACGGCAACGGCCAGAAGTACTGGGAGGAGTTCTGGATTCGTCGTAAGTATAATCCGCAGTGCACGAACCTCGAGGCTATGCGTCCTCGTAATGTTTATATATCCAACAGCAAGAACGTGACGGTGCAGGATGTAAAGATCATCAACTCACCCTTTTGGACTAACCACCTCTACCGTTGTGAGAATGTGCGCTACTTAGGTTGTTTCATCTTCGCACCGACGGAGAATGTGACGCCCGTAGATCCCAAACGTGGCGGTCCCAGCACAGATGCTATCGATCTCGATGTCTGCAAGAATGTGCTGATCCATGGCTGTTATATGCATGTGAACGACGATGCCGTGGTGCTGAAAGGTGGTAAGGGCACCTGGGCTGACAAGGACGAGAACAACGGACCTAACTCGAACATCATCATCGAGGATTGTACCTACGGCAAGGTGCATGGCTGTCTGACATTAGGCTCAGAGAGTCTTTTCGACCATAACATCGTCCTGCGCCGAATCGACGTGAAGGCTGCTGCGCGTGTGCTTTGGCTGAAGATGCGGCCAGATACGCCACAGCATTATGAGTACGTGACGGTGGAGGATATCAAGGGTCAGTGTGGCTCGTTCCTGGTGGTGAGGCCCTGGACTCAGTTCTTCAAGCCAGAAGATCGTGAGGATATGCCCCTCTCGCAGTGCAACAACATCGTGATGCGCCATATCGACATGAAGTGCAGGAACTTCTTCGACGTGGGTACGTCCGACAAGTATCGTCTCGTGGACTTCACTTTCGAGAACATCAACGTCGAGGACGGGCAGGATGCCTTTGACAAGACCATGATTGAGAATACGACGGTCAGCAATGTCATCATCAATGGCACAAGTCGCTGACAAGTTGGCATACCCTATGAACTGGCACGGTTTTGGCAGAGAGAAAGGCGGAGTGGTTGAAAGACCTTCCGCCTAAATTTATTAAAAGGTATAACATTATAATAAAAATTTGTATTATGAACATCAAACCATTAGCAGACCGCGTGCTGGTATTGCCCGCACCGGCAGAAGAGAAGATCGGTGGTATCATCATTCCTGATACTGCCAAGGAGAAACCCCTTCATGGCACCATCAAGGCCGTTGGTCAGGGAACGAAAGACGAGGCAATGATCCTGAAAGAGGGTGACGAAGTGCTTTACGGCAAGTATAGTGGCACTGAGCTCGAATTCGAGGGCACCAAGTATCTCATGATGCGCCAGAGCGACGTCCTCGCAGTCATTGAAAAGTAAAAAGGTAAAAAGTAAAAAGGTAAAAAAGTTATGGCAAAAGATATTAAATTCAATATTGAGGCGCGCGACCTGCTGAAGCAGGGCGTCGACCAGTTGGCTAACGCAGTGAAGGTAACACTCGGTCCGAAGGGCCGCAATGTAGTCATTGAGAAGAAGTTCGGTGCTCCCCAGATCACCAAGGACGGTGTGACCGTCGCCAAGGAGATCGAGTTGGAGGACAAGTTTGAGAACACTGGTGCACAGCTCGTCAAGAGCGTCGCCTCAAAGACCGGTGACGATGCCGGTGACGGTACAACCACCGCTACCATCCTCGCACAGGCTATCGTGGCCGAAGGTCTGAAGAACGTCACCGCCGGTGCTAACCCCATGGATCTGAAGCGTGGTATCGACAAGGCTGTGAAGGCCGTGACTGAGCACATCGCCAAGAGTGCTGAGCAGGTGGGCGACAACTACGACAAGATCGAACAGGTGGCTACCGTATCTGCCAACAACGATAAGGAGATCGGTGAGCTGCTGGCCGAGGCTATGCGTAAGGTTTCTAAGGACGGTGTCATCACCATCGAGGAGTCGAAGAGCCGCGACACACACATCGGTGTGGTTGAGGGTATGCAGTTCGACCGTGGTTATCTGTCAGCTTACTTCATCACCGACAGTGAGAAGATGGAGTGCGTGATGGAGAACCCCTACATCCTCATCTACGACAAGAAGATCTCCAACATCAAGGACTTCCTGCCCATCCTGCAGCCTGCTGCCGAGAGTGGACGCCCATTGCTCGTGATTGCCGAGGATGTGGACTCTGAGGCACTGACCACACTCGTTGTGAACCGTCTACGTGGCGGTCTGAAGATCTGTGCCGTGAAGGCTCCTGGCTTCGGCGACCGTCGTAAGGCCATGCTCGAGGACATCGCAACACTGACCGGTGGCGTCGTCATCAGCGAGGAGAAGGGTCTGAAGTTGGAGCAGGCTACACTCGAGATGCTGGGTACCTGCGACAAGGTGACGGTCTCTAAGGACAACACCACCATCGTGAACGGTGCCGGTGAGAAGCAGGCCATCCAGGATCGTATCGCCCAGATCAAGAAGGAGATAGAGATCACCACCTCTTCATACGACAAGGAGAAGCTGCAGGAGCGTCTGGCCAAGTTGGCCGGTGGCGTGGCAGTGCTCTACGTCGGTGCCAACTCTGAGGTTGAGATGAAGGAGAAGAAGGACCGTGTCGACGATGCCCTCTGCGCTACCCGTGCAGCCATCGAGGAAGGTGTCGTAGCCGGTGGTGGTACCACTTACATCCGTGCTCAGGAGGCACTGGCCAGCCTGAAGGGTGACAATGCCGACGAGCAGACAGGTATCAACATCATCTGCCGTGCCATCGAGGAGCCGCTGCGCCAGATTGCCGTCAACGGTGGTCAGGAAGGTGCAGTAGTGGTTCAGAAGGTGCGCGAGGGTAAGGGTGACTACGGTTTCAATGCCCGTACCGACGAGTATGAGGATCTGCGCGAGGCTGGTGTCATCGATCCTGCCAAGGTGGCCCGTGTGGCGCTGGAGAATGCCGCTTCTATCGCCGGTATGTTCCTGACCACGGAGTGCCTGATCGTCGACAAGCCCGAGAAGGAGCCTGCTATGCCGATGGGCGGTGCCCCAGGCATGGGTGGCATGATGTAATAACATATCATGTAATATTCTATAAAAAACCGCAGAAAACTGCGGTTTTTTTTGTACCTTTGGCGGCGAATGAGAAGAGTATTCCTGATAATCGCTGTATCTGTCTGCTTGTTGGTTCTCGCTCAGGAGCGCAGACAGCAGTATGTGCCTCAAGGCAATGCCTTTGTCTGTGAGAACGGCACAAACCGTTTCACAAGGGCATTATACGGCAGTCATACCGACTGGCGGTTGGAGACCAGTGACCGTCCCGTGTTCGCTGTCGTCAAGAAAGGTCATCATCGCAATATCCGCTTCGTGGTCAATGGTGTGCCCCTCGATTCTACCGACTATTGTAAGGCGTGGTATGAGGAAGGCGTGCGCCGATATCGTCTGCGCGACAGGCGTTGGCAGGATGCCGAGTTGACGATGGAGGTGGCCGCGATGCCTGATGGCGAGAAGGCGGTTTGGGAGATTTCCACATCACAGCCTCTGCAGATGAAGGCTTTGGTCAGTGGCATCGTGCAGACCAAGTTAAGCCGTAATGGTGATATCGGCGCTGACCTTTCTGGTGTGTTTGAGGCAGCGGGCGAGCCTTTGCAGACGGTGGAAGTGTCGTTGAACGGCCAGCATTATCTGGAGGTGATCCTCGACTCGCTGGTTGAAGTGGATGAGGAGCAGGGGAGGGCGGACTTCAGTCATGCCTCAGGATACGGCAAAACCCTTGCAAGCCGCCTTCAGTTTGAAACGCCAGACCCTTATATCAATCCCCTTGGCGGCGCCTTGGTATTGGCTGCCGATGGTGACTGGGACGGACAGACATGGCTACATGGCTGTGTGGGCTGGCGTATGCCACTGGCTGGATGGAGGGCCGCATACGTGGGTGATGTGTTAGGATGGAACGAGCGGGCGGTGAGTCATTTCGATGCCTACGCCAAGAGTCAGGTGACAGAGGTCGAACCCACCATTCCCCATCCATCACAGGATTCTGTACTCAACCTCGCACGGGCTGAGAAACGATGGGGGACGCAGATGTATAGTAATGGCTATATCTGTCGTAATCCGGAGCGCAACGACCAGATGCACCACTACGACATGAACCTGAACTACATCGATGAGTTGCTCTGGCATTTCCAGTATGATGCCGATACGGTCTATATGAAAAAGATGTGGCCCGTCATTACTTCACATCTGGCTTGGGAGAAACGTAACTATGACCCTGACGGCGACCATCTCTACGATGCCTATTGTTGTATCTGGGCCTCGGACGCACTCTACTATAGTGGTGGGGCTGTGACGCATTCCTCGGCCTATAACTATCGCGGTAACAAACTGGCAGCACGTATGGCGGAGATGATCGGCCAGGATCCAAAACCATATCAGGATGAGGCAGATGCCATCTTGAAGGCCATGAACGAACGGCTGTGGATGCCTCAAAAGGGCGTTTGGGCAGAATATCAGGACGGGATGGGACTGAAACGCTTGCACGACCATCCTGCCGTCTGGAGCATCTATACGCCTATCGACTGCGGCGCCTGCACGCCTGAGCAAGCCTATCAGGCCACCCGCTACATAGACGACCAAATCCCACACATTGACATAGGGAATGGCTACCAGACCATCTCTACTACCGACTGGTTGCCATACGCCTGGAGCATCAACAACGTGGCGGCTGCCGAGGTGATGCATACTGCCTTGGCCTATTTTGAGGCAGGCCGTCATGATGAGGCTTTTCGTTTGATGAAGGCGAATGTCCTCGACCAGATGTATTATGGACAGTCGCCTGCCAACTTCGGGCAGATCAGCCAGTACGACGCAGCCCGAGGTGAGTGCTACCGTGATTTCGGAGATTGTATCGGCATCTCATCAAGAACGCTGTTACAGGGACTCTTTGGCATTATTCCACAAGCTATTGACGGACAATGTATTATACGTCCTGGATTTCCGTCTGATTGGAACAGTGCCAGTGTGAAGACACCCTATTTGGATTATAAGTTTACGCGCAAGGATGGTAAAGATGTTTATGAGATTACTCAGCATTTTCGTCGGCCGCTGAAGATCGTCTTCCGCCAGAATCTTGATAACGGACAATATCGCGACATTGAGGGCACCAGCGAGGAACACCAGATCATTGAGGTATCACAGAGGGATATCACAGAGGGACGGTTCATTTGTGATAGCAGCGATGTAACAAAAGAACCGTCCCTCTGTGATATGATACTCGGCCTCGAAGAGCCGGATCTCTCGAAGCCGTTCAAGCCGCAGAAGATCAACGGATTCTTTAATGCTGAAGTTGATGATATCTTCAAGAACGAATACCTCTCTCCTCGTCCGCAGACCACGACGCTTCAGATTCCCAAGCAGGGCATCGGTGAGTGGTGCCACCCGCAACAGACGGCAGAGATCAACGACTCCGTTTTCCGTACGCTCATCCGCGACGGCATCTTCCGTGTGGCAGGCGTTCCTTTCCTTACGCCTGCAATGGGCCGGAACATTGTCTATACCAGCCTTTGGGATAACTATCCCGACGCTGTGACGATCCCGTTGGAGGGTAGGGCAGAGAGAGCCTATCTGTTGATGGCCGGTTCTACGAACCACATGCAGAGTCGTATCGACAACGGACTTGTTGTCGTCACATATACTGACAATACGACAGATACCCTTGCGCTGCGGAATCCTGACAACTGGTGTCCTATCGAACAAGACTACTATATCGACGGCAAGGCCTTTCAGGCTCCGCAGCCCCGTCCGTATCGGGTCTGTCTTGGCACGGGTGACGTGAGTCGTGATTTGGGTAAGGTGCTGGATATCAAGGGCGTCTATGGTCGTGAGATTCCAGGTGGCGCCGCCCAGATGCTCTCGATGCCGCTCCATCCGGAGAAGCGCCTGAAGTCGGTCTCCGTTCACACCCTTTCCAATGATGTCGTCATCGGCCTGATGGCCGTCACCCTGCAATGATGACCAATAATTGACGTGCGGAAGCAAATTTTTAACTATTCACCATTCACTTTTCACTTCTTTTTTGTACCTTTGCAGCCATCATGCAGAAATTGTTAGAACTCTATCAGCAGTGGAGAGGCTCAGAGCCTGTCAATGTCCAGCAGATTCCTGGTGGCGGCAGTAACCGTACCTATTACCGACTGACGGATCATGACGGACAGACGGTGATAGGTGTCATCGGTACCAGTCGTGATGAGGACCATGCCTTCATCTATCTGACGGAGCATTTCAGCCGCCGTCAGTTGCCTGTGCCGAAGATCCTTGCTGCCAGCGACGATCAGTTGCGCTATCTGCAGACAGACCTTGGTTCGATGTCACTCTTCGACGCCGTGCAGGGTGGTCGTGAGGCTGGAGGACGATACACCCTGAAAGAACAGGAACTGCTGCGACGGACTATCCGTGAGTTGCCGAACTTTCAGATCCGTGGTGCTATCGGACTTGATTTCTCTAACTGTTATCCGCAGGCGGAGTTCAATCAGGATAGTGTGCTCTTCGACCTGAACTACTTCAAGTACTGTTTCCTGAAGGCCACAGAGATCGACTTCCACGAGTTGAAACTTGAAGCCGACTTCCGTCTTTTTGCGAAAGACCTGACTTTTGAGGAGCCAGGAGCGAGGAGCCAGGAGTCGGTAGACTGTTTCCTGTATCGTGACTTCCAGGCCCGCAACGTGATGCTCGATCACGAGGGGAATCCTTGGTTCATCGACTATCAGGGTGGACGCAAGGGGCCGTACTACTACGATTTGGCCTCGTTCCTCTGGCAGGCATCGGCAAAATATCCTCACAAACTGCGTCGTGAGTTAGTCTACGAATACTATAATTCGCTGAAGAACTATACCGAGGTTCCACCCGTGCGACATTTTGTCAACCGCCTTTCGCTGTTTGTGCTCTTCCGCACGCTTCAGGTGTTGGGCGCATACGGCTTTAGGGGCTATTTCGAGCAGAAGAAACACTTCATTGAGTCGATACCCCCAGCCATCCAGAACCTCCGTGAACTGATTCAGCTCCAAGGTCGTTTCCACTATCCCCACCTGATGGAGATACTTCAGAAACTGACCGAGCTGCCGCAGTTCCAGCAGATAGAGGCTACCCCCAGTCGTGCCGACGGCTATAAGACAACCGACCTCAATCCCTATAAGGCCCATCCCCAGGATGGTCCCGCCACCTTCTCGAAGTACGATGCCCAGGGACCGTTGGTGGTAAGAGTCTATAGCTTCTCCTACGGAAAGGGAATACCTGAGGACGAGAGCGGTAATGGTGGCGGCTATGTGTTCGACTGCCGTTCTACCCATAATCCCGGACGCTATGAGCCCTATAAGAAACTGACGGGTCTCGATGAGCCGGTCATCCGTTTCCTGGAGGATGACGGTGAGATACTCACCTTCCTCGACTCGGTCTATAAGTTGGCCGATGCCCATGTGCGCCGTTACATCCAGCGTGGCTTCACCTCACTAATGTTCTCCTTCGGCTGTACGGGCGGTCAGCACCGTTCGGTCTATTCCGCACAACACCTGGCAGAGCACATCCACGAGCGTTTCGGCATCGAGGTGCGCATCTGTCACCGTGAGCAGGGTATCACTCAAGTATTGGAAAAAGAGTCATAAACCAGATAAATATGAATAGTCCTATGAAGAAAATGAAGTATTGGATGGCCTGTACCGCACTGGCATTGGCCCTGACCTCCTGCTCAACGAAGCAGCGGGCAATCGATCAGCTGGAGAGCTTCTCCACCGAGCTGCGTGACAACAGCCGCTATTATGATGTGCAGGACTGGGAGAAGGCCGGCAAGAAGTTCGTGCAGCTCACGAAGAAGGTGAAGAAGTACGAGTTTGACTACACGCCGGCAGAGAAAGCCCGTATCGGCAGACTTGAAGGCGAATGTGCAGGCTATATGGCCCGTGGTGCCAAGGAGAATATCACCGACCGCCTGAATGGTTTCATCAACGAACTAAAGGGTATCCTTCAGGGTGTGACCGATGCCTTCGGAGGATGGTAATACCGTTGGAGCGTCATTGCAGATGAGGCAGGCGATGATTTTTGCCGCAGGTCTGGGTACCAGACTGAAGCCGCTGACCGACACGATGCCCAAGGCACTTGTGAGGGTAGGGGGACAGCCGTTGTTGTGGCATGTCATCCAGAAACTCAAGTCGGCGGGCTATGAGCGCATCGTCATCAACGTGCATCATTTCGCACAGCAGATTGTCGATTATCTCGCTGCCAACGACAACTTCGGCCTCGACATCCGCATCTCCGATGAAACGGCCGGCCTCTTAGAAACGGGTGGTGGCATCAAAAAGGCATTGCCGCTGTTCGACCAGGAAAGTCCGGTGCTGATCCATAATGTGGATATCCTGAGTAACATGGATCTGAAAAATTTCTTAGAATTAGCCGAAAGTACTGCGGCCACAGATGCTGCCGTTGATGCGCTGCTGCTTGTCAGCAAACGCCAGACGAAGCGCTATCTGCAGTTTGACGATGAGATGCAGCTTTGTGGCTGGAAGAACATCGAGACGTGTGAAGTTCGTGGCGACGAGGGAAGGTCATTGGCATTTAGCGGCATACACATGATCTCCCCACAGACGTTTTCTCTCTTTGCCGGGATGCCTGATAGATTCGGCATTATCGACTTCTATCTGAAGTACTGCCGTCAATGCACGTTCCTTGGCTATGAGCAGAAAAACCTGCGGCTGCTCGATGTCGGCAAGCTCGACACCCTCGAACAAGCGGAGGTTTTCATAGAAACAAATTCACATAATAAACCATAATTTACCATAATAATGACGGATAATTACGAATGATTATGGCCATTCGTTTCATAAATAGAATATTACTCATTAATTGAAATATGCAAAAGATAATTATTCTTGATTTCGGTTCACAGACCACGCAGCTGATAGGCCGCAGGGTTCGTGAACTCGATACGTTTTGTGAGATTTTACCCTATAACAAGTTCCCGAAGGACGACCCCTCGGTCATTGGTGTGATCCTGAGCGGTTCGCCCTTCTCGGTTCATGACCCTGAGGCGTTCAAGGTAGACCTGAGTCAGTTCGTCGGGCGTCTCCCCGTGCTGGGCATCTGCTATGGTGCGCAGTTCATCAGCCATACCTTAGGCGGTAAGGTGGAGAAGGCCGACAGTCGTGAGTACGGTCGTGCCAACCTTGAGACCATTAATCTCTACAATCCGCTTTTCAAGGGCTTCTCTACGGGTTCCCAGGTGTGGATGAGTCATGGTGACACCATCACCGCCATCCCTGAGGATTTCGAGGTGATCGGTTCCACCAAGGATGTGCGGAATGCAGCCTTTGCTTCCACCAAGCAACCCATTTGGGCTGTGCAGTTCCATCCCGAGGTGTTCCACACGCTTCAGGGGTCGCTGCTGCTGAAGAACTTCGTGGTAGACATCTGCGGCTCCCGTCAGGAGTGGAGTGCCGCCTCGTTTGTCGATTCCACGGTGGCAGAACTGAAAGGGATGTTAGGGCAAGATAGGGTGATATTAGGGTTGTCAGGCGGTGTCGACTCCTCCGTCGCTGCTGTGCTGCTGAACCGTGCCATTGGCGACCGCCTCACCTGTATCTTCGTCGATCACGGCATGCTCCGTAAGAACGAGTTCCGTCAGGTGATGGACGACTATAAGGTGTTGGGTCTCAATGTGATCGGTGTCGATGCCAGCGAGAAGTTCTTCGTTGACCTGGCTGGTGTCGATGAGCCGGAACAGAAACGTAAGATCATCGGCCGTGACTTCGTGGAGGTGTTCAATGCCGAGGCGAAGAAGATTACCGATGCCAAGTGGCTGGCGCAGGGAACCATCTATCCTGACCGTATCGAGTCGCTGAACATCACAGGCAAGGTCATCAAGAGCCATCATAACGTAGGCGGACTGCCGAAGGAGATGCGCCTGCAACTCTGTGAGCCGCTGAAGTGGCTGTTCAAGGACGAGGTGCGTCGTGTGGGTCGTCAGCTTGGTATGCCTGAGCATCTCATCACCCGCCATCCCTTCCCAGGCCCTGGTCTTGCCGTCCGTATCCTGGGTGACATCACGCCAGAGAAGGTGCGAATCCTGCAGGATGCCGATGATATCTATATTAGAGGTTTGCGCGACTACAAGGTGAAACTCTCTGGCGAGGAGGCCCGCAAGGTCTTGGCAGCCGGTGTGCCTGCCGATATGAAGGACGGCACCATCGAGGTGTCGCTCTACGACCAGATCTGGCAGGCTGGTGCCATCCTGCTCTCCACCGTCCGTAGTGTCGGTGTGATGGGCGATGAGCGTACCTATGAGCATCCCGTAGCCCTCCGTGCCGTCACCTCTACCGATGCGATGACTGCCGACTGGGCCCATCTCCCTTACGACTTCATGGCGAAGGTGTCAAACGAGATCATCAACAAGGTCCGTGGCGTCAACCGCGTCTGTTACGACATCTCCTCCAAGCCGCCCGCAACGATCGAGTGGGAGTAGATATCAACTCTGGACAGAAGATTTTCTTTTTTTGCTACTTGTTATAGCCGTTCTCTGGGTTTTCGTACATACTGATAGGAATGCGGAACTTCATCATCTCGTCGAGGTTGTGGACGGGATGCTCTACGTCCTGCGGGATAGGACGGTGGGAGAAGGTCTGGCTACAAGCATCCGTCAAACGGTAAAAGCTGATGTAAACCCTAAGACTACTGGCTTGAGCTATAATTTGTCAGGCCAGCTTGTGTATCCAGATACGAAGGGACTGATTATCAGAGGAGGGAGAAAGTGGATATGCAAATAAAAGAGAGCCCGGCTCTCTTTTATTGCTTGGTTTATTGCTTTTATTAATGAAAATACTGTAACTTTGTAGCCGAAATTGACAATGAACAAAAATCATAAACAGACGATAGCCACGATGCTGCTGGCTATGCTTACGATGCTGGTGCACGCCCAAACAGTAAGTCCTACTTCCTGTGGATCCGTGCCGAATGCCAACCAACTGCGCTGGCAGGGCATGGAAATGTATGCGTTTATCCATTATTCGCTCAACACGTACACGGATCAGGAATGGGGCTTCGGCAATGAGGATCCGAAGCTGTTCAATCCCTCGGATCTCGACTGCAGGCAATGGGCGCGCGTGTGCAAGCAGGCTGGCATGCGAGGTATCATCTTCACAGCCAAGCACCATTGCGGCTTCTGCATGTGGCCTTCGGCCTATACGGAATACTCGGTGAAGAACTCGCCTTGGAAAGATGGCAATGGTGATGTGGTGCGCGAGCTGGCTGATGCCTGTCGTGAGGAGGGATTGGAGTTCGCTGTCTATCTCTCGCCGTGGGACAGGAACCATCCGGAGTATGGGCGTCCGGCGTATGTGGAGTATTTCCGCAACCAGCTGCGTGAGTTGCTGACCAACTATGGCGACATCTTCGAGGTGTGGTTCGACGGGGCCAACGGCGGTGACGGCTGGTATGGTGGTGCCAACGAGACGCGCAAGATAGACCGTACCACCTATTACCAATGGCCTGAGACGTACAGGATGATTCGCCAGTTGCAACCCAAATGTCTGATATGGAACGACGGCAGTGACCGCGGTGACCTGCGCTGGGTAGGCACCGAGGCGGGCAATGTGGGCGAGACGAACTGGAGTCTGCTGAACCACGACGGTGAGGTGACTTGGCCGATGCTGCACTACGGACTGGAGGACGGCGACTCATGGGTACCAGGCGAGACGAACACGAGCATCCGTCCGGGCTGGTTCTACCACGAGACGGAGAACGAGCACGTGAAGAGCCTGTCGAAGCTGATGGACACCTATTATAAATCAGTGGGCCGCAACTCAACGCTGCTGCTCAACTTCCCCATCGCGCCGAACGGCCGCATTCATCCGACAGACAGCCTGCGTGGCATCGCGTTTAAGAAGATGATTGATGAGGTTTTCAAAGAAAATTTAATTGAAAATGGAAAATGGAACATTGAAAATGGGGCTGGCGCACAGACCGAAGGTAATGTTCAATCTTCAATCTTCAATATTCAATGGGATAAGCCTATGACCTTTAACCGTTTCCTTGTCGAGGAGGACATTGCGCAGGGTCAGCGGGTGAAGAAATTTGCTTTAGAGGCTGAAGTTGATGGCAAATGGGTGCCGTTGAAAGACGAGCTGGTGGAGAACGGCGACGGGCTGACCACCATCGGCCACCGACGCATTATTTGCTTCCCTACAGTCACGGCGACGCGGCTACGTTTTACCATCACGGATGCAAAGTGTGCCCCAGTCATCAAGAAGCTCGGCGTGTACCTCGCGCCGGAGCTTACCGACGACATACCGGACTCGGGCGAGAAGAAATGCTCGGCACTGCATCTCTTCTTCAGTACGCCTACGCAGATGATGATAGACTGGGATACGGAGCAGACCTTTACCACCTTCCGCTACCTGCCGCCACAGGACACGAAGGCAGGCATCGTCACGCACTACACCCTCTGGGGCTCTACCGACTGGGCGAACTGGACGAAGCTGGCCTCCGGCGAGTTCTCGAACATCGTGAACAACCCCATTTGGCAGACCATCAAGTTCCCAGCCACAAAGGTTCGCATCCTTAAACTCGATGCCGACCGTCTGGCAGAGGGTGAGCGCATGGGATATGGAGATCTGGAAATTAAGTAAATTGAAAATTGAGAATTGAAAATTGAAAAATATGAAAAGAAACTGGCTTTTAGCTTTTGGGCTTTGGCTCTTGGCTTTTGGTGCTTCGGCACAGACACAGCGGCAGTTGTTCGATGACGGCTGGCAGTTCACACATGATGGCAAGACCATCAACGTAGATTTACCTCACGACTGGGCTATTGCCTATGCCCCCGACTCAGTTACAGGTGCCAGTGGTACCGATGGCGGTTGGTATCCTGGTGGGAAGGGCGAGTATCGTAAGATGTTTGCCACACCCAAGGGCGAGGTGGTAAAACTCCACTTCGAGGGCGTCTATCAGAAGGCCGAGGTCTTCGTCAATGGACAAAAAGCCGGACAGCATGCCTATGGTTACACACCCTTTACCGTTGATATGACACGTTACCTGTATCATGACAAACGGCTGAATGAGGTGTTGGTGAAGGTTGACAACTCAGAACAGCCTAACTGCCGTTGGTATACAGGCTCAGGCATCTATCGCCATGTGTGGATGGTGACAAAAGGAAAACAGTATATTGACGAAGAGAGCCTATGCGTTACGACGCCAGATATCCACACAGTAAACATCAAAGCCGAGGTGGTCATGCAAGATGGTACGCGCAAACCGATTACGAAGACGCTGCATGTGGAGAACCCTCATCTGTGGTCGCCTGACGATCCGTTCCTATACCATACTACCATCGAGGCAGAGGGCGATGTGTTACCCGTTACATATGGAATCCGTACCATTGAGTATTCTGCTGAAAAGGGCTTTGTGCTCAATGGCAAGCCGCTGCTCATCAATGGTGCCTGCGTACACCACGATGACGGTGTGCTTGGGGCTATGGCCTTCGATGCCGCTGAGATCCGAAAGGTCCGTCAGATGAAGGAGGCCGGTTTCAATTTGATTCGCACCTCGCACAATCCCACCACACGGGCCTTCCTCGATGCCTGTGACTCACTCGGCATGCTGGTGATCGGTGAGGCTTTCGACGGTTGGCGCACGGCCAAGAAACCCTACGACTACTCTACGCTGATTGACTCGTGCTATCAGGAGGATATCCGTGCGATGGTGGAGCGCGACCGCAACCATCCCAGCATCATCTGCTGGAGCATCGGCAATGAGGTCATCGAGCGCAAGGATATCCGCGTGGTCCACACCGCTAAGCTGTTGAAGCAGGCTATTCTGGATTATGACACCACACGCCCCGTGACTGAGGCGCTGTGTGCTTGGGACAGAGATTGGGAAATCTATGACCCGCACTTCGACGTGCTGGATATCGGCGGATATAATTATATGATATTCAAGCATGCTAGCGATCATCAGCGAAATCCTAAGCGTGTGATGTGGCAGACCGAGAGCTATCCGCGTGATGCTTTCAAGAACTGGGCACTCGTGAACGACTATCCTTATATCATAGGTGATATCGTGTGGACGGGACTCGATTATCTCGGCGAGTCGGGCATTGGTCGTAACTACTACGATGGCGAGACGCCGGGCGAACACTGGCGCGATGGTGGTGTGCCCGAGTGGCACGGCGCTTATTGCGGCGATGTGGACATCACGGGTTGGCGCAAACCCATCAGTCATTATCGCCAGATGCTATGGACCAATACTCAGGATATATATATGGCTGTTCGTGAACCCGATGGCTATCACGGGAAGATCAATATGACGGCTTGGAGTGTATGGCCCACTTGGGAGAGCTGGAACTGGAATGGCGGTCGCGACCCGAAGGGCGCAACTGTTCCATCCTGGGAAGGTAAGCCCGTCGAGGTGGAGGTCTACACCAAAGCCCCTGAGGTGACATTGTATCTGAATGATAAGGAGATCGGACGGAAGAAAGTAGATCGTAGCACAGAATTCAAGGCGGTGTTCAGTGTGCCTTACGAACCAGGAACACTGCGGGCCGAGGCAGGAGACAAGAGCGTGACGCTCAGTACAGCCGGCGAACCAGCCCGTCTGCGTCTGACTGCCGATAAGTCTATGCTGAAAGCCGATGGTCAAGACCTTGTTTACATCACTGTCGAGGTGGTTGATGCTCAGGGCCGTGTCTGTCCAGATGCTGCCATCCCTTGTGAGGCTTTCGTGCAGGGACAAGGGCGTCTGATGGCATTTGCCACTGCTGATCTCCAAGACCGAGAGCCGAAGACGTCATCGCACGTTACCACATGGAAAGGACGTGCCCTGCTCGTGGTACGCAGCGGTAAGTCCAAAGGCAAAGCACAGGTGAAAATCAAAAGCAGCCTGCCCACCGCCAATCTAACCATTCAAACGAAATAATGATGAAAAGAAGTCTCATCATACTGGCATCGTTATTGGTCTTCACAGTTCATGCGCAGACTACACCTGACTGGGAAAACCCCGCAGTGCTCGGCATCAACAAACTGCCGTACCACGCCACGTTGCAACTGCCCTCGAAATGGAAGGCGTGCAAGGAAATCGTGAGCCTCGACGGCGAGTGGCTGTTCCACTGGAGCCGGAACCCCAAGGAGCGGCCTGCGGACTTTTACAAGGAGGACTACGACGTCAGTGGCTGGGGCAAGATTACTGTGCCAGGCAACTGGCAGACGCAAGGCTACGGTACACCTATTTATATTAATATAAACTATCCCTTCGTGAAAGATCGCCCGAGGGTGACTACCGAGCCGCCGAAGGACTGGACGGCTTACGAGAACCGTAACCCCGTGGGCTCGTATGTGACGTTTGTCGATGTGACGAAGGAGATGCTGGCGAAGAACCTCATCCTGCATTTCGGAGGTGTCCACTCGGCGATGTACGTCTGGGTGAACGGACAGCGGGTGGGCTATAGCCAGAACTCCATGTCGCCGGCAGAGTTCGACGTAACCAAGTATATGCGAGCTGGCAAGAACAAACTCGCCGTCGAGGTCTATCGCTGGAGCGACGGAAGCTATCTGGAGGATCAGGACATGTGGCGGCTCTCAGGCATCTTCCGCGAGGTACAGTTGTGGGTGCGTCCGCTGGTGCACATCGCCGACTACCGCGTGACAGCGGAGCCGAATACTGACTACTCGCAGGCCAAGGTAAAGGCCTGCATCAGTCTCTGTAACGTGGGCGAGAAGATGGCGAAGAACCTGCAGGTGGTGCTGAAAATATCACAGGGGGACGGTTCTTTTGTTACATCAGCTGGCGATATAACAAAAGAACCGTCCCTCTGTGACACGACAACTGTTGAACTCACCTGCACTATCGACAAGCCACAGCTTTGGTCAGCCGAGAAACCGAACCTCTATCCCTTCAGCGTGGAACTGGAGGACGATAAGGGCAACGTCATCGAACATTTTGACTACCACCTCGGCGTGAAGAAGGTGGAATGCGTCGGCGAGGTCTTCAAGATTAACGGGCAGAACGTGAAACTGCGCGGCGTGAATCGTCACGACCACCATCCCCGCACAGGCCGTTACGTCGATGATGCCACCTACGAGCAGGATCTCCGGCTGATGAAGCAGGCCAACATCAATTTCCTGCGCACCAGCCACTATCCGGATCGTGAATATCTTTATGAACTCTGTGACCGCTGGGGCATCTACGTCATGGACGAGGCCAATCAGGAAACGCACGGCTATGGCTATGCCAATCATGTAATGGGTGAGGACCCGGCATGGAAAGACGCCCATGTGGACCGCGCTGAGTCGTTAGTGAAGCGCGACTATAACCACCCGTGCGTCATCCTCTGGAGTCTCGGCAACGAGGGTGGGGTAGGGCCAAACATTCAGGCGATGTACGACACGGTCGTCGCCCTCGACAGCACCCGTCTGCCTTTCTACGACTGCCATCCCCGTTATTCGGCCCTTCACGATTTCGGCTATCCTACACCAGCCGTGCTAAAGTCCGAAGCCGAGAAGGAAACGGAAAAACCGCTCATTGCCCGCGAATATGCCCACGCCATGGGTAACTCGATGGGAAACTTCCAGGAGTATTGGGATGTCATCTATGCTGACTCCAGCATTGCCGGTGCTGCCGTATGGGACTGGGTGGACCAGGGACTTTATCCAATTGAAAATGGAAAATGGAAAATTGAAAATTCGGCTGCGCAGAACAAGGCGGTAGCAAATAATGTTCAATCTTCAATTTTCAATGTTCAATATAATTACGGCGGTGATTTCGGCGATAAACCGAATGACGGGCCTTTCTGTATTAATGGCCTCGTCGGTCCCGATCGCAAACCCCATCCCCACTACTATGAGGTACAATATGTCTACCAGCCTATTGCGTTCATACAAGAGGGCGACTCTATCCGCATCATCAATCGGAATTTCTTTACTGACCTCAACGAATACGATTACTATTGCGAGGTGTATCACAACGGTGAACTGGTATCGGGAAACATTCCCATTCTTTATGGCGACAAATTCGAGATTCCTTATCCCTATTATCCCTACAATGAACCGGAGTTGACGCTGAATGTCTATGCCCGTCTGCGTCAGGACACACCTTGGGCACAGGCTGGCTATACCATTGCTCGCGAACAGTTTATCTTAAAGCCCGAGGAATTTTGGTCAGCCTTTGGAGGCCAGCCTGCTAAGGTACAAAAGACGGCCAAAGGTTTGGTTGCATATACAGATCACGGAGCCGTCACGATAAACAGCTCAGGTGCGCTTGCCAGTTGGATGGTTGATGGCGAGGAGATGCTCACGAGTCCGTTAGAACCATACTTCTGGAAACCTGAGAACGACAATCAGCATGCAGCCCAGTTCGCCCAGCGCTTAGGCGTATGGAGAGAGACCATAGCCAAACGCACCTATCAATCGTTCCGTACGGAGGCCAGCGACGACGGTCTGAAGATCATCAGCGAGACAACGCTTCCTGTTGGGGCTGAATTGACCATCACCTACACCATCATCCAGGATGGCCGCATCAAGGTGGATATGGACTATCGTCCTACGGCTACCGACATCCCCCTGCTGCCAAAATTCGGCATGCGTATGCGTCTGCCTGCAGACTATCAGGCGATAGAATATTATGGCAGGGGCCCATGGGAGAACTATCCTGACCGGAAACGCAGTGCTTTCATAGGACGATACAAGATGTCTTTAAGTGAGTTTGAAACGGAATACGTCCATCCGCAGGACAATGGCTGTCGCACGGATGTCCGATGGCTTGATATTTCCAATGAAGATAAGACACTCCACATCGTTGGCCTCCAACCACTTTGTATTCGTGCCTGGGACTATGGCGAGGAGGATCTTGATGCCGCTCCCCGTCATCCCCAAGACATCCAGCGTGGCCGTTTTGTCAATCTCAATATCGACCTGAATGTTCACGGCGTGGGCGGTGTTGATACCTGGGGTCAGCGCACCTTGCCCCAATACACCATAGATGGCAACCAGCCCTACCACTGTGCCTTCATCCTTAGTTTTTGACGTCCGAGGTAGATGGTATAAAATACTAAATATAATTAGGGATTTTCCCACGTGAATGTAGGGGAAATCCTTTTTGTATGTATGGGAATTGACGTACTTTTGCAGCGTGAACCAAATAAAATTTACGCTTATGAAAAGAATGATGATTGCCTTGATGAGCATCTTGCTCACGGTGCCTGCCCTCGCACAGTACGGCAGACCACATTATTATAATTATAGCAGGCCTCGGCCCATTTTCACTCCTCACCGCAGCTATACTGACGTGTATTACGGATTGCGTATCGGTGCTGCGTTTGCTACTGTGAACTCCGATGACAAGTATCTCGACGGCGGATCCGCAAAGACGGGACTCAACGTGGGGTTTGTGGCTGGATTCCAGTTGGACTATCACTCTCCGTTGTATCTTGAGACGGGTCTCTCGTATGTGGAGAAGGGTGGTAAAGGCCAGTATGACGGGATGAAGTTCTCCTATAGTCTTAACTATCTGGAGGCACCTCTGGTGATGAAGTACATATATGACGTGGACCGTGCGTTCAGTATCCAGCCTTTCATTGGCGGCTATCTGGCTGTGGGTGTTGCAGGGAAGATGAAGGATTTTAACCATCGTCAGGCCTACAGCTCCTTTGAAGATGAGGGGTTCCAGCGTTTCGACGGCGGTATCAAAATTGGCTGCGGCGTGCAATACGACTTCATGTATGCAGAGTTGGGCTATGACTTCGGTCTCTCTAACGTCTCACACGACTACTTCGACACTGCTCATACTGGTACGCTCTACGCTACCATCGGCTTTAACTTCTAAGTCAGTTTTGCGCACATAGAAATAATAGGGGCGGCACATCTGTTGTGGCCGCCCCTATTATATTATAATGTAACCCGTAGTGGGATTACTTGTTCTTCAGAAGGTCGCGAATCTCTGCAAGCAGCTCCTCCTGTGTCGGACCCTTCGGAGCTTCTGGTTCTGCAGGAGCGGGCTCTTCCTTCTTGCGGCTCAGCTTGTTCATACCCTTGATCATCAGGAAGATACAGAGTGCAACAATCAGGAAGTCGATGATGTTCTGGATGAACTGTCCGTAGGCAAAAACAGCAGCACCAGCCTCCTTGGCAGCAGCGAGGGTGGTATAGTTACCGTCGCCGAGGTTGACGAAGAGGTCAACGAAGCTCACACCGCCTGTCAATTTGCCGATCAGCGGCATCAACACGTCGCCAACCAGTGAACTGACGATTTTACCGAAGGCACCGCCGATGATCACACCGACAGCCATGTCCATTACGTTGCCCTTCATGGCAAACTCCTTGAATTCTTTAATAAATCCCATAGTCGTTAAAATTTTAATGTTAATTATTTATTGGTGAATTGTAATCTATGATTTGCAATCTCCGACTTTACATCTTCGATTTATAGACTTTTCACTTTTAACTTTTAACTTTTCACTTCTTTTTAGATAGAATTTGTGTGCAAATATAGGAATTTTTTCGTAACTTTGCATCCGAAAAAGAAAAAAATTGCTGAAAAGGCTCAAAAAAGACATTTATTTAGGTATAAACCCTTTAAAATATTAAGTAAAATGACAAAAGTTGCAATTAACGGTTTTGGCCGTATCGGTCGCCTCGCTTTCCGTCAGATGTTCGAGGCTGAAGGTTATGAAGTAGTAGCAATCAATGACTTGACAAGCCCGAAGATGCTTGCTCACCTGCTGAAGTATGACACCGCTCAGGGTGGCTTCGCTGGTAAGTTCGGTGAGGGTAAGCACACTGTTGAGGCTACAGAGAACTCTATCATCGTTGATGGTAAGGAGATCACTATCTATGCAAAGCCCAATGCTGCTGAGCTGCCTTGGGGTGAGCTGGGTGTTGACGTCGTTCTCGAGTGCACAGGTTTCTACACATCTAAGGAGAAGGCTTCTGCTCACATTCAGGCTGGTGCCAAGAAGGTTGTTATCTCTGCTCCCGCCGGCAACGACCTGCCCACCATCGTTTACAATGTGAACCACAAGACTCTGACTCCGGCTGACACCGTGATTTCTGCTGCTTCTTGCACCACAAACTGTCTGGCTCCTATGGCTGCTGCCCTGAACGGCTTCGCTCCCATCGTCAGCGGTATCATGTCTACCATCCACGCTTACACTGGCGACCAGATGATTCTCGACGGTCCTCAGCGCAAGGGTGACCTCCGTCGTAGCCGCGCCGGTGCTCAGAACATCGTTCCTAACTCTACAGGTGCTGCCAAGGCCATCGGTCTGGTTATCCCCGAGCTGAACGGTAAGCTGATCGGTAGCGCTCAGCGCGTTCCGACTCCCACAGGTTCTACCACTATCCTGGTTGCCGTTGTGAAGGGTAAGGACATCACTAAGGAGGGTATCAACGCTGCCATGAAGGCTGCTCAGACCGAGAGTTTCGGTTACACTGAGGATCAGATCGTTTCTAGCGACATCATCGGCATGAAGTTCGGTTCTCTGTTCGATGCTACTCAGACCATGGTCAGCAAGATCGACGACGATACCTATCAGGTACAGGTTGTTTCTTGGTACGACAATGAGAACTCTTACACTTCTCAGATGGTTCGCACCATTAAGTATCTCGCTGAACTGAAATAAGCAGCGAACGCAGACAAAAGTTTGTTAGAAAAAAAGACCGTCCGACATCATCGGACGGTTTTTTTGTGTCACATTATTTGTTTCTTCCCCAACTTTTTTGTACCTTTGCAGGCGCAATGAAACATATATATATAATAAGGTGTACCCTATTGGCTTGTTTGCTTCTGCCTGTAAAGGCTGTTGCAGACGGTAATGGTGAGATATTATATGAAAAGGCTGACAGCCTTTATGGCATACAGTCGTACGATGCTGCTGAGCAGGTCGCTTTAGAGGCGCTACCGGCATGTAAGGGTAGTGAGGTTGAGGGTGATTGCCTGAATCTGTTAGCAATTATCTATATTAGGAAAGGTGACTTCAATCAAGCAGTGAAGTATGCCAGACAATGTTATGCGTTCGACGAGAAGTCGGGAGATCCTGATGCGATGTCGTCGAGTCTGAACACGTTGGCCGGTATCTATATGAGCATGCGTCAACCAAAGGAGGCTGAGAAATATGTGCTGAAAGCTATCGAGTATGCTAAAAAGGCCGACAATCCGCAGCGAATGGCAGTTCTGCATGGTATGGCCTCAGAGGTCTATCATACATTGAAACAGGAAGAACAGTCGCTCGACTATGCCACGAAAGCATATGAGATGGAACAGAAGTTGGGTCGCCAGGATAAGATGGCTATCCGTCAGGCAGAGCGGGCGTCGGCTCTCATTTCACTGCATCGGGATTCTGACGCAAAGATGGCATTGGACGAAGCCATTCCCGGTCTGCGTGAGAGTGGGAATATCCATTCTTTAGGTATTGCCTGTAACCAGATGGGATTGCTGATGCATCAGTTTCATAACGATTCGGCTGCTGTGCGGTATTATAGTGAGGCTTTGAAGATATTTGTGTCCCAGCACGATCTCTATAATGAGAGTAAGAGCCGGTACGGGCTCTATGAGGCACTCCGCTCGTCTGATCCAGTGCAGGCGATGGAGCATAATGACCGCTATAATGAGTTGCGTGATTCTATTTATGATGAGAATACAGGTGAATTATTATCCAAGTATGCGGCTGAATATGGTTATGACGAACTACAGGCAGAGAACAGTGAGATACTGCGTTCCCGTCGCATTTATACGATGGCGTGTGTTGTGATTGTAGCCCTCTTGCTGGCGTTACTGGCATTCGCTTTGTGGCGGCATCGTCGTGATCGCAGAAGGATGAGGGAGCTGATTCATCAGATTGAGTCTATGCATCGCGTGGAGTCGTTGGAGAATGTGGATGGTCAGACAACTGAGGTTGAGACAGATCAGACAGAGGATGATTTGAATGCAGAGGATCGTCTTTTCCTGATGCAGACAGTGCGTGTTGTTAATGACGGCTTACCTTCGGGGCAGTATGGTGTTGAGGAAGTGGCTTCTCAGATGAATATGAGCGTCCAGACTTTCCGTCGTCGTCTGTTAAGTGTCACAGGTGAATCGCCCAAGGCATTCATCTCTGCCATTCAGATGGAACGCGCAGCCAAACTTCTGCTCGACAATCCCGATATGCCTGTCTCAAGGGTAGCCAGTCTTTGCGGTTATGATGAGACCAACAGTTTTGGCCGATGCTTCAAGCGGGCCTATGGTATGACGCCATCACAGTACAGACAGCAGCAATAAATTATCCATTTTTTCCACTTTTTGGGCGTTTTTCACCCTGCAAAATGCATTTTGGAAGATTTTGCAGGGTGAAATGGTGTTTTTTGGCATAAAATGTTCATCAACCATCCCCTTTTTCATCGTAACTTTGCACCCAGAATGAGAAAGACTGAACGACAAAAGAAAGCGTTGGATCTGGCAACGGATTATCTGGGGTTCTTGATAGACCAAGAGACTCTAGCCAGACGGGCGGTCGATGAGCGGCTTGAGGAACTGCAACCGAAGTTTGAAGCTCTGATCGATGAACGAATTCGTCAGCTACTTGCTCAAAAGAGTGAATTGAATATGTAATCTTTCAAATATTAATTAAACTTTTAAACTTTTTCATTATGAATCATTCAAGCAATTATTCAAGACTGGCAGCTGTCGTTGCTCTGCTTTTCGCCGTTAGCATGAACACTCATGCACAGTTCGGTAATCTGGTTAAGAAAGCGAAGAACGCAGTCGTCAAAGAGACCGTTCAGAAGACTCAGGAGGAGAAAGCCCTTGCTGAGTATGAGGCTAACCATCCAGCTCGTCAGGAGAAGAATAACGCTGCGAAAGCTGGCGGTATGGACAAGTATTTAGGTCTGGATCAGACGGAGAGTGGACGTATCATCTACAAGTATTCCGTTATGGAGTATGGTGAGGGGGGTGACACATCGTCGAATAGGGCAAATGCCCGTGGTGCTGCCCAAACGCTGGTGAACCTCCTGCGTTGGATGAAGGGAAATACCGAGGACTTCGTTGCCTTCGACCAGCCGGCCCATGTGCTCGACCTATTGAACAACCGGGTGCCTGAGCAGATCAAGGCTATGAGTAAATCGAGCAACAAATTGAACAAGCCGCTTCCTCAGGCAGAGATTGAGGCCTTCAAGGCTGAGAACGCCCGTGTGAAGAAACTGTATCTTGAGTATACCGGAACAAAGGAGAAAACTGCCGCAGAGTTGAAAGCCGAGGCTGATAACAAATATGTACAGGACATTATTAACCAGAACTATCTGCTTAACGACCTCACCGACAAGAACCGTCAGGCAAAGGCTGTGGCCGACTACAAGGCCAAGGTCAACGCGAAGATTAAGGAGAAGCTCGCTCCTACCAAGATTCTCGGTACCTATAGCACGTCATTCGCCTGGCAGGGACTGTTTCTGCCGAATTATCCCGACCTGAAGGAGAAGTATAGCAGCGTGCAGGAGATGCAGTTTAAGACTTTCTATGAGAAGGGTGGCAAGTACTATGTCGTGAAGAGTGCCTTCCGTCAGAGCATCGATAAGGATGATAATGTCCATGGTGCCCAGCCCCAGAAGTTCTACTGGCCTGGTATCGAGACACCTGTGGAGATTCCCGCAGACAAGATCCAGGGTAAGTTCTGATCAATATACGTACATTCCTATATAATTTCTCTTAATAATATTACTTAAAATCAGTAAAGCAAATGAAACAATTCAAGCAACGTTGGAAGACAGGTATGATGGCAGCGTTACTCACAGCCGGCCTGTTCCTTCCCAGTCAGACAGCGTCTGCCAAAGAAGTGATGTGTCTTAAGACCAACACGGGGCAGTACATTGAGGTGGTCAGAGTGAGTATGCTTGTAATTCCCGATGGCGGCAGCACCTTTGAGATTGTTGTGCGCGACGGTGAGGGGGCTACAGGTGTGGAGAGCATCACCTTCGAGAAACATGAGTCGGATATCGACCTGAGCAAGTATCAGGGCGGTTCCAGTGCGACTGACAACATCGACATGACCAAGCCGGTGTGGCTGGTGACGAACACCGGAAAGCAATTCCTGGTTAAGGATGTGAAGATGCTGGCCAGTATTGACACTCAGGGTGTGTTTGAAGTGGTGACAACTGAAGGCAATGAGACTGGTGTGACAAGTGTCAGTTTCTTCCGTGGTGAGTCTACAGGTATCGAGAAGGTCAAGGAGATCCGTAACGTTGAGCAACTTCGTCTGTTGACGCCTGTCTGTTCACAGCTGGCCTTATCGGGCTGTGGTGAGACGGGTTCGGCAGTAGTGTTTGCTCTGGACGGCAAGCAGATGGCCGAGGCTCCTGTCAACAACGGACATACCACGCTCTTCGTGGGTCATCTGAAAGCAGGTGTCTATGTTGTCAAGGTTGGCAACAAAGCTTTGAAATTTATTAAAAAGTAATTAAAGTGTCGTTTAACAATTAAAAACAGAATCATTATGAAAAAGATATTTACAACCCTCGCTATGGCGATGTTTGCCATCACCTCATTTGCACAGGCTACTCAGGAATACTATCGTGTAGAGTTTACTGTGCCCATCGTCGGCTCGAACACCGGCACCAACAATAGTGTGGCTGCCACGATGAAGGACGACTTCACCTACTGCAATCCCCTGCATGAGTATCTGGACTTCCCCGCCGGCGGTAACCTGCTGGCTGCTGGAACAGCCAATGATATGGGCTTCCGTACAACGACGAGTAATGTGACGGAGACATCTGCCTTCTATCTGGATAATGGTCGTGTGACTTGGACAACGGCTGGCAGCACTGCAGTTCACAACTATCCTTACTTGGTGGACAAAGTGAAGAGCATTACCGCTTATTCCATCCCCGTGGAGACAGTTGAGTTGCTTGATTCTACCGAGACCCATGAGATCACCTTCATCGGTAACAACAAGAAATACCGTGTATCGGAGTTCACTTTCAACCGTCTGCCCCGTAATGTGGCCGAGCTGAAGACCCTGATGGAGAATGCCGACGGCAGCCGTACCGCAGCCGCCAACAATCCTCTCTTTGTGGCAGCAGTGATGTATCTGGTTTATCCCCGTCTGCTCGACTGCAGCCAGGATTGCCGTGAGATGATCGACTTCCTGTTTGGAACACAGTATGCCCAGTTGCAGACCACAGGTATTGCCAATGTTACCTTCCAGGATCTCTGTATCGCCCAGTTCACAGGCAATAACGGTAAGGACTACGGTGGTGGTATGCAGCACAACAACCTGTTCCAGCACTTCGCAGGAGCCACTCCTGGCAATCAGTACAAACCTAACGGAAAGGATTACTGGACTGGCCCGTATAAGGTTCGCGTAGCATGGGATGCCAACACCCCGACTGAGTATTCTGCCCAGAAACGTGCTACCATCGCCCGTCTGCTGCTGATGCCGAATCCTGATGCTGAGACAAAGGATCAGATCTCGTTTGAGGATCCTACTGCTCATATCGTGAAACTGCGCTCAACGAACAGCAATGGCTGGTTCGTGATGGATGGCGAGAAGATTTATTATGCAAAGGGTAAAGACCAGTATGACGACTCGTTCTAAGTAATATTAAAAAATTGGCCGTTCGTTTTACCGAACGGCTTTTTTTTTGATATTTTTTTGTTTTTTGCCCACTTATTTGTATCTTTGCATCCAAATCGGCTGATAAATCAAAAACTATAATGATATGAGTAATATTGGTGAAATTGTGGGTAAGGTTTTCAAGGGGTGCGGTTGTCTGAGTATCGGCTTCTTCATACTGCTTGTTCTCGTGGCCATCTTCTCGGACGACGAAGAGAAGACAGAGACTACGGAAGAAACCGTGCAGAAGACAGAGCAGACGGAGAAAAAAGACTCCGTCATAGTGAACGAGCCGCTTGAAGGCGACCCCTACCAGGAACTTGACGAACTGATCGGTCTCAGTTCGGTGAAGGAGGAGGTCCGCTCGTTGGCAAACTTCGTGAAGCTGCAGAAGCAACGCGAAGCCAAGGGGCTGAAAACTGCAAAGGTATCGTATCACCTGGTGTTCTACGGATCTCCCGGTACAGGTAAGACCACCGTGGCCCGTATTGTTGGACGTATCTACAAAGACCTCGGTGTGCTGAAGAAAGGTCATACAGTGGAGACCGACCGTGCGGGACTGGTGGGAGAGTATGTCGGAAAGACGGGCCCGAAGACTGATACGGTCATCATGAAGGCCCTCGACGGTGTGCTCTTCATCGATGAGGCTTACTCGTTGGTGCCTGAAGGCGGTAGTGGCAACGACTACGGACAGGAGGCCATCTCGACCATTCTGAAACGTATGGAGGACTATCGCGACCGTCTGGTGGTGATTGTTGCGGGTTATAAGAACGAGATGCAACGCTTCATCGACTCCAACCCCGGTCTTAAGTCGCGTTTCAACCGTTATATCGATTTCCCCGACTACACACCGCAGGAACTTGTTGACATCTTCAAGATGTATATGAAGAAGAACCAGTACACGATGGATGGCGATGCTGAGGCCTATCTGAAGACACGCTTTGAGATCATCGTCGAAAAGAAAGACCGTAACTTCGGTAATGCCCGTTTCGCCCGTAACGTCTTTGAGAAGAGCATCCAGGCGCAGGCCAACCGTCTGGCCGGAAAGACGAACTTGTCGAAGGCTGTGCTGTCTGAACTGACGATGGATGACTTCCGGGAAGGTTTCAAGTCGAAATCGGGTATTAGTGAATAGTAGTGTTGGGTATGAGGAAGTTCTTGTTTTTTGTTGTGACTGTAGTGCTGACGTCGAGTTGCGGCAACAAGATGAACAGTACCGTAAATGATGCTGACTCGCTGGCCACGGATACCACCATCACTGATATGGAGGCTTTCCGACACACTGAGGAGTATATCCGGCAGCGCTTGGACACGATTTATCAGTATGTGGGTAAAATCAGCCGCGACGAAGACGGAAACACGGACTATAATCCGAGTGGCATCAACTTCGATAGTGTCTACTGCTCCCAGCGTTACTATGCACTGATGGCGGAGGCTTCGCTGATGTGCGAGGAGACGGGTGACATCCTCTACGACTACGATCATTGGGTGTGCGGACAGGATATCTCTGACGACTGGAGATACAAGGTGGCGAAGGTCTATAACATTACCGACTCCACAGCCCTTGTCGACATGATCATACACAATTTCATAGACCAGGAGACAACCATAGCCCTTCTGTATGAGCGCAATGACTGGTATGTTGACGATTTCAATCCTTCTCCTGACGGAGAGGACGACAAACAGGCTCTGCGTGGTATCATCCGTGATGGTCTCGAGGCCCGCGAGAGAGCCAAGGAGCTTGTAGGATCCTGGGGCTGGGTGGGTGATAACTGTCCGGAATTGCTGCTCAGTTTTGAGATGACAGCCCATGGGCTGAAATGTACGGAGTGTACTATCTATCGTCTTGACGGCTTCGACAATCCGGTAGTTACCTTCAATGGCACCGAGCTGTGGGTCATTGAGGGTGATGATGAACCTCATCCCAAGCGGAAACTGTATCTCCATCTGCAACTTGACCAAAATGGGGACCTGACGGGTGGCTGTCAAATCCGTCACCTCTATAACGAAGAAGGCTATGAAGGTCCTATCACTTTGCGCAAGGGATACTTCAAATTTAGTGACGCTTCAAAGAAATCACTCTCAGACAATTCTGATGCATAAGATGATTACGATATTAGGTCCTACGGCCTCAGGTAAGACGCCTGTGGCAGCGAGACTGGCTGCGGAGATTGGTGGAGAGGTGATTTCCGCTGATTCGCGGCAAGTGTATCGTAGGATGGATATCGGCACCGGTAAGGACCTGGCTGACTACACGGTATCACAGAGGGATGGTTCTCTTGTGATACCCTATCATCTGATAGACATCCGGGAACCGGGTACGAAGTACAATCTCTTTGAATATCAGCAGGACTTCTTCGATGTCTACCAGCAGATCCGGAGTAGGGGAGCGGTGCCTATCCTCTGTGGCGGAACAGGACTCTATATCGAGGCCGTACTGAAGGGCTATCATCTCTCACCTGTGCCACAGAATCAGCCGCTCCGCGACAGCCTCGAGGGGAAGTCGCTCGAAGAACTGACCCAGATGCTGACGGATCTGAAGACGAGGACCGGCTCCAATATGCACAACACCACCGATGTGGACTCCTGTCAGCGGGCCATCCGGGCCATCGAGATCGAGACCTACAACCTGGAGCACCCGACGCCCCGACGGGAACTTCCGCCGGTGGACAGTCTGATCATCGGTATCGACATCGACCGTGAGCTGCGCCGCGAGAAAATCACCCGCCGACTGAAGGCCCGTCTGGAAGAAGGGATGGTGGAAGAGGTGCAGGCCTTGCTCGATGAGGGCATCCCGGCCGAAGACCTCATCTATTATGGGCTGGAGTATAAGTTCGTGACGGAATACCTGAAGGGCCAGACCTCCTATGACGAGATGTTCACGCGCATCGAGATAGCCATCCACCAGTTTGCCAAACGGCAGATGACGTGGTTCCGGGGTATGGAGCGCCGAGGCTTCAAGATCAACTGGATTGACGCAACCCTCCCCATGGAGGATAAGATAAATAGAATCATAGAATTATGGCAGTAGAAACAAAATGGGGCATTGTGTATTGCCCGAAGACCGGTATAAGCAACAAGCGTAAGCGCTGGGAGAAGATACAGAAGGTGCTCGACGAGCGCGGTGTGGAATACGATTTCGTGCAGAGCGAGACGGCTGACAGTGTGGAGCGCCTGATGCGGATGATGATCTCCAACGGCTATAAGACCATCGTCATCGTGGGTGGAGACTCCGCCCTCAACGATGCGGTGAACTGTCTGATGATGGAGGAGAAGGAAGTGCGTGAGAGTATCTCCCTGGGTGTTATCCCTAACGGCGTGATGAACGACTTCGCCCGTTTCTGGGAGTTCGACGAGGACAACATCGAGCAGACTATCGATTGGTTGCAGAAACACCGTGTGCGCAAGATTGACCTCGGTTGTGTGCGCTATACGAATGCCAAGGGTGATAAGTGTCACCGCTATTTCCTGAACTGTGTGAACATCGGTATGACGGCCGACATCATGAACCTGCGTCGTCAGACGCGCCGTATGTTCGGTTCGCGCACATTATCGTTTGTCTCCTCACTCTTCGTCATGCTCTTCCATCGTATGGAGTACAAGATGAAGCTGAAGATCAACAGCGACGTCATCGAGCGCAAGGTGATGACCGTCTGTATCGGCAGCGGACCGGGCTACGGACAGACACCCAACGCTGTGCCCTATAACGGCATGCTCGACGTCAGTGTGGTCTATCATCCCGAGGTGGTGCAGCTGATAGAGGGCATCTGGCTGCTCGTGACAGGCCGTTTCCTGAATCACCGCAGCGTACATCCCTTCCGTACTCAGGAGGTGGAAATCAATTATGCCAAGCGGGCGATGGTGGGTGTCGACGGACGTCTGATGAAGACACCTGTAGGACCTTATCGCGTGAATGTGGAACAGGAGGTCATCAACTTCCTCATCCCGGCATGAAAGTCCAAAAAGTAAAAAAGGTTAAAAAACAACTCTTTTCTTTTGTTTGTTGACAAAAAATGCTTACTTTTGGAAATTGAAAGTGAAAACTATTAAGTGAAATACAAACCTAAAGAGGAACTATGAGTTATTTACGATTAGAGAAAGCCGTGATGACTAACCTTCAGGAGAGTCTCCGTCGTGAATTTCTCCGGACCAATCGTTCTGGTGCATACAGCAGTTCTACGCTCGTAGACTGTAACACGCGCAAGTATCATGGTCTGCTGGTTGTCCCCGTACCTGAATTAGACGACGAGAACCATGTGCTCTTGTCATCGCTCGATTGTACGGTCATCCAGCACGGAGCGGAATTCAACTTGGGTCTCCACAAGTATCAGGGCAACAATTTCAGTCCTAACGGACACAAGTACATTCGTGAGTTTGATGCTACCAAAGTACCTACGACGACCTATCGCGTGGGTGGTGTCGTGTTGAAGAAGGAAGTGATCTTCCAGCATTATGAGGACCGTATCCTGATCCGCTATACGCTGGAGGAAGCTCACTCGGCCACTACCTTGAGGTTCCGTCCGTTCCTGGCCTTCCGCTCGGTGCGCCAGTTTACGCACGAGAACGCTACTGCCAGCCGTGAGTACAGTCAGGTGGACAACGGTATCAAGACCTGTATGTATGCCGGCTATCCCGACCTCTACATGCAGTTCTCGAAGAAGAATGAGTTTATCTTCCAGCCCGACTGGTATCGTGGGGTGGAGTATCCGAAGGAGCAGGAGCGCGGCTACGCCTCCAACGAGGACCTCTACGTGCCCGGCTATTTCGAGATGTCTATCAAGAAAGGCGAGAGCATTATCTTCTCGGGCTCTACATCTCAGATCAAGACCTCTTCGCTGAAGAAGTTGTTTGATGAGGAGGTGGCCGACCGCGTGCCCCGCGACAACTTCTATCATTGCTTGGTGACGGCTGCCCACCAGTTCCACTTCCGCGATCGCCGCAGTGGCACTATGGAGAAGATTGACAAGAAGGACGAGCGTTATCTGCTGGCAGGTTATCCTTGGTTCAAGGCCCGTGCCCGCGACACGTTCATTGCTGCGCCTGGCCTGACGCTAGCCATCGGCGAGGTCGACTATTTTGAGCTGGTGATGAGGACCGCCGAGAAGGGACTCCGCGAGTTTATGGACGGCAAGCCCCTGTCTGTGAAGATATATGAGATCGAACAGCCCGATGTGCCCCTCTGGGCTATCTGGGCCATCCAGCAATACGCGAAGGAGGTTGGCGTAGAGGCCGGCTTTAAGAAATACGGTAAGCTGGTGAAGGATATCGTAAAATATATCGAGAAGGGCGGTCACCCGAATCTCCGCCTTGATGAGAACGGACTGCTTTATTCCAACGGTCGCGACAAGGCTGTGACGTGGATGAACTCCACGGCCAACGGTCGTCCTGTCGTGCCGCGCAGTGGTTACATCGTAGAGTTCAACGCACTCTGGTACAATGCCTTGAAGTTCTGTGCTGCGCTCGCTGCCGACCAGAAGGACGAGAAAACTGTCGCCCATCTCGAGGAACTGGCTGCGAAGGTGAAGCAGTCGTTTGTGGAGACGTTCGTTAACGAATACGGCTATCTGCTTGATTATGTGGATGGTAACATGATGGATTGGAGCGTTCGTCCGAACATGATCTTCGCCGTAGCACTCGACTACTCGCCGCTCTCTCAGCAGCAGATGAAGAGTGTTGTGGATATCTGCACCCGCGAGCTGCTCACACCGAAGGGACTCCGTTCACTCTCGCCGAAGAGTGGCGGCTACAATCCCATCTACGTCGGTCCGCAGACACAGCGCGACTACGCCTACCATCAGGGAACAGCCTGGCCTTGGCTCGGTGGTTTCTACATGGAGGCCTGCCTGAAACTCTATAAGCGTTCACGTCTCAGCTTCATCGAGCGTCAGCTCGTAGGCTATGAGGACGAGATGGACTACCACGCTCTCGGTACAATCTCAGAACTCTTCGACGGTAACCCGCCGTTCCATGGACGTGGTGCGATGTCGTTTGCCATGAATGTGGCAGAGATCTTGCGTACGCTGAAACTGATGGATAAGTATTCATATCAAAAATAAGGAGGGACGACTATGAAAGTATTAATGTTTGGATGGGAGTATCCTCCTCATGTCTTCGGTGGTCTTGCTACCGCTAACTATGGAATATCTGAGGGTCTGAAGGCCCAGGGCGATCTGGATATCACGCTCTGCCTGCCTCACCCCTTTGGTGATGAGAGCCAGCACGCCTGTCGCATCGTCGCCATGAACGCTGTGCCTATCGCCTTCCGCGATGTTGACTACGATTACGTCAAGAACCGTGTGGGCAACATCATGGACCCTGACTACTACTTCAAGTTGCGTGAGCATATCTATGCAGACTTCAACTATATGAACGTGAACGACCTCGGTGCGATGGAGTTTGCGGGAGGCTATCCCAGCAACTTGCACGAGGAGATAAACAATTACTCTATCATTGCAGGCCAAGTGGCTCGTGCTGAGGAGTTTGACATCATTCATGCTCACGACTGGCTGACCTTCCCTGCCGGCATCCACGCCAAGCAGGTGAGCGGCAAACCACTCTGCATTCATGTGCATGCCACCGACTTCGACCGCTCTCGCGGAAAGGTGAATCCTACCGTCTATTCGATCGAGAAGAATGGTATGGACTGGGCCGACTGTATCATGTGCGTGTCGGAACTGACGCGTCAGACGGTTATCAATCAGTATCATCAGGATCCGCGCAAGTGCTTTACCGTCCACAACGCCGTCTATCCCCTGCCGCAGGAGTATCAGGACATCCCGCGTCCCGACCACACCGGCAAGGAGAAGGTGGTGACGTTCCTCGGACGTATCACGATGCAGAAAGGTCCCGAGTACTTCGTCGAGGCCGCCACGATGGTGCTCCACCGCACGCGCAACGTCCGCTTCTGTATGGCGGGTTCGGGCGATATGATGGATGCGATGATCCAACTGGCAGCAGAGCGCGGCATCGCCGACCGCTTCCACTTCCCCGGCTTCATGCGCGGCAAGCAGGTGTACGAGTGCCTGAAAGCCTCCGATGTCTATGTGATGCCCTCTGTGTCAGAGCCGTTCGGCATCTCGCCCCTGGAGGCCATGCAGTGCGGCACGCCTTCGATCATCTCCAAGCAGTCAGGCTGTGCTGAGATTCTCGACAACTGTATCAAGGTTGACTATTGGGACATCCACGCCTTGGCCGACGCCATCTACTCCATCTGCCACAACGAGTCGCTCTTCCAGTACCTCAAGGATGAAGGCAAGCGCGAGGTCGATCAGATCACATGGGAGAAAGTGGGTGCATGGATTCGTACTCTCTATCGCCGAACCCTCGGTTGGGAACAATAAAAGGTAAAAAAGTAAAAAGGTAAAAAAGTAAAGAATATGAAAACGATTTGTTTATATTTCGAGATACATCAGATTATTCATCTGAAGCGTTACCGTTTCTTCGACATCGGTACCGACCATTATTACTATGATGACTACGAGAACGAGCGTAGCATCACCGACATCGCCGAGCGCTCCTATATGCCGGCTCTGAACACCCTCCACGACATGATTAACGAGAACGGCAAGTACTTCAAGGTGGCCTTCTCGCTGTCGGGAACGGGTATCGAACAGCTGGAGATGCATGCTCCGCAGGTCATCGAGAAACTGCAGCAGATGAACGAGACCGGCTGCGTGGAGTTCCTCGCAGAGCCTTACAGTCACGGACTCTCCTCGCTGGCCAATCCTGAGACCTTCGCCCTCGACGTGAAGAAGCAGGCTGCCAAGATCGAGGAGCTCTTCGGCAAGAAACCCACCGTAGCCCGTAACTCATCGCTCATCTACAGCGACGACATCGGTGCCCAGATTGCCGCCATGGGCTTCAAGGGTATGCTCACCGAGGGTGCCAAGCACGTGCTCGGCTGGAAGTCGCCCCACTATGTCTATCACTGCAACCAGGCGCCGAACCTGAAGCTGTTGCTCCGCGACATCGAGCTCTCCGATGATATCTCCCTGCGCTTCAACAACTCCGAGTGGGACGGCTATCCCCTCTTTGCTGATGCCTACATCGACCGCATCGCACGCTTCCCTGAGGAGGAGCAGATCATCAACATCTTCATGGAGCTCTCCGCCCTCGGCATCGCCCAGCCGCTGTCGTCGAACATCCTCGAATTCATCCACGCGCTGCCCGCCTGCGCCAAGGAGAAGGGCATCAACTTCATGACGCCTACCGAGATCTGCAAGGCCTGCAAGAGCGTCAGCCAGCTCGATGTGCCCGACACCCTCTCGTGGGTCGATGAGGAGCGCGACGTGAGCTGCTGGCTCGGTAACGCCATGCAGCACGAGGCCTTCAACAAGCTCTACTCCGTGGCCGACCGTCTGCGCATCGCCGACGATCCGCGCATCAATCAGGACTGGGACTATCTGCAGGCCTCCAACAACTTCCGCTTCATGACCACGAAGCCTTCGAACGTTGGTCTCGACCGTGGTATCTACAGCGGACCGTTCGATGCCTTCACCAACTATATGAACATCCTCGGCGACTTCATCAACAGGGTTAACGCCCTCTATCCGCTCGATATCGACAACGATGAGCTGGAGAGCCTTCTCACCACCATCAAGAATCAGGGCGACGAGATTGAGATGAAGGACAAGGAGATTACCCGTCTGAAGGCTCGTCTTGAGAAACTCGAAGGAGCGAAGCCCAAGGCAGAAAAGAAACCAGCTGCCAAGAAGCCGGCGGCAAAGAAACCCGCTGAAAAGAAGTAAGCGAAAAGAAATCGGGATCCTTGCGGGTCCCGATTCTTTGTTTTATGATGTGACTCAGACGATAGGCCTCTCTTATAAAAACTGTCATCTGTCATCTGTCACAAGACCGTATGTCACTTGATGGCGACCGTAATCTTCCTGAGGTCTGCGTCGGCGCTCGACGAACCGACCATCAGCTCATACCGGCCGGGGACGACCCGCATGGTGTTCGTGCTGACGTCCCAGCCCTCGAAGCGCTCGCGGGGCAGGTCGATGGTGACGGTCTCTGAGCGGCCCGGGCCAAGAGATACCTGCTTGTAGGCGCGCAGACTCTTCAACGGACCGTCGGGATCGTTGAGGTTGCGGATATACACCTGCACCGTTTCCTGACCGTATCTGGGCCCGACGTTTTTCACACTCACGCTGACCTGCCCTTTCTTGTACTTGGGCTTGCCGATCTCGAACTGCGTGTAACTCAGGCCGTAGCCGAACGGGAACAGCGCCTCGCCGGTATAGTAGCGGTAGGTACGGTTACGCATCGAGTAGTCGAGGAAGTCGGGCAGATCGTCGGTGCTCTTGTAGAAGGTGATGGGCAGTTTGCCGCTCGGGTTCTTGTCGCCGAAGAGTATCTCGGCCAAGGCTGCACCACCGAGCTCGCCGCCGTACCACCACTGCAGGATGGCGTCGCACGTCTCGAGTTCGGGCGCAAGGGCCATCGCGGAGCCGGAGCAGTTGACGAAGACGACCGTCTTTCCCGCCTCGTGGAGCATCCGCAGCAGGTCGCGCTGTGCCTGGGGCAGTTCGATGCTGGTGCGGTCGCCGCCTCGGAAGCCGGGCTCGCTGACTCTCATCTCCTCGCCTTCGAGGCTGGGTGAGATGCCGCCCACGAAGACGACGGTCTCAGCAGGGCCGATCTGGGCGAGCAGTTCCTCGTTGGTGGGGGCTACACGGTGCTGCGCGTCGAAGGCCAGAGCCGCAAAGCCTGCCTCTTGTACGTAGTCGATCTGGATGCGATAGTGCTCACCTGCCTTCACGGTCAGCTCTTTCTTGCCGCTCTGTATGCGCTGCCGCACGTTCCACAGGTTCACCAGGGTGTCGGCATTGACGATGAGGCGCAGCTTGTCGTCGCCGCTGATGGTGAAGATAATGGTCTCGTCGTGGGAAGGGACGAGGGTGCCGTCATAGCGGGCCGAGAAATGCTCGAGGCTGACGCCCGGGGCAAAGACCGTGTTGCCGCCGTTGCTCAGCTTCAGCGGCTGTTTGAGGTTGACCACCGTGACGGGCGCACCTTCCATCTCGGTGTTGTTCCAGTAGGTGGCCTGGATGCCCGTATTGCCCAGGGGGTCTTTGATCTCGCTGAAACGGCTCTCGAAGGTTTCGTTGCGTGTCAGGCCGCAGCCCTGTATGTAGCTGATGCTGCTCGTCGGGTCGATCATCCTGGCTTTCTTAGTAATGCCTTCGAGGGCGGTAATGGTCCGTGTGGGATAGCCTGCGTAGTTGCCCCACATCATGACCGAGTCGTTGGCGTTGGGGCCCATCACTACCAGGCGCGCGTCTTTGGAGAGCGGCAGCACGCCGTCGTTCTTCAGCAGCACGATGCTTTTGAGGGCCATCTGTGCGGCCAGGGCCTTGTGCTCGTCGGATGCCACCACGCTCTCGGGTATCTTCGTCCAGGGGTTCAGCTCGTCGGGGTCGAGATCGCCCAGTTCGAAGCGGGCTATGAGCAGACGGCGCAGGCTGCGGTCGATGTCGGCCTCCTTGATGTCGCCGCGCCTGACGGCCTCCGGCAGATGTCTGTATTCCGATCCGCACTCCACGTCGGTGCCTGCCAGCACGGCCTGTGCCGAAGCCTGGGCACCGTCTTTGGCGGTATTGTGCCAGCGGGGCAGGAAGTCGCGGATGGCTCCGCAGTCGGAGGTGATGAGTCCGTCGAAGCCCCACTCGTCGCGCAGGATCTGCTGCTCATAGCGTGTCTGAGCGCAGCAGGGCTGACCGTCGATGCGCTGGTAGGCGCACATGACTTCCGCCACCTTTCCCTCCTGCACCAGTGCCTTGAAGGCGGGCAGATAGGTTTCCCAGAGGTCGCGTTCGGGCAGATCCTCCACATTGAACGTGTGACGGTTCCACTCCGGACCGCTGTGTACGGCGAAGTGCTTGGCGCAGGCGAGGAGTTTTTTATATTTGGTAGGGGTGTTAGGGTGATTAGGGAGAATAGGGTAATTAGGGAGGCCGTCATACGACATTCCCTGCAGGCCGCGAACGACGGCCAGGCCCATCTTCGCCGTCAGGTAAGGGTCTTCGCCGTAGGTCTCCTGACCACGTCCCCAGCGGGGGTCCCGGAAGATGTTGATGTTCGGCGTCCAGAAGGAAAGACCTTGATAGCGCTTGATGTCGCCCGAGCGTTTCGCCTGTTGGGCCTTGACACGGGCCTCATCGCTGACGGCCGTAAACACCTTGTGGAGCAGGGCATCGTCCCAAGAGGCGGCCATCGCCATCGTGATGGGGAAGACCGTCGCGTAGCCGTTGCGCCCGACACCGTGCAGAGCCTCGCTCCACCAGTGGAACACGGGTATGCCCAGCCTCGGGATGGCAGGCGACGTGTCCATCATCAGGCTCACCTTCTCTTCGAGCGTCAGACGGCCGAGCAGGTCGTCGGCCCGTTGGGCTGCCGGAAGTTCATGGTTCTGGTAGGGTAGGGTCTGAGCATCTGCCATCGTGGCGCTCAGAACGGCCAACAGTGTAGTCATTAGTTTCTTCTTCATTGTCTTGTTTTTGATGGCAAAGTTACGAAAAATATCGTAAACTACCACACAAATACCATATTATTTTTTAACGCAGTAGAACACCGTCAAGGCCACGACGACCGCCAGCGCCCATTTCAGCGTCGAGCGGAGCTTTGTCCAGAAGCCCTCCTTCTGACTCACGGCTTTCGTGACGGTCGTGGTTGAGACGGCTACAGAGTCGCTGCGCTCGATAAAGACGGTGTCGGTTTTGATGGCTGTCTTTTCCTGTCGGTCGCTCACGGCGTCGCGGTTACGGGCCCTGGTCAGGTCGGTCACCTGCACCACCTTCACCGTGTCGCCCCGTTCGTTGGTCTGTACGGTGATGACGGTCACCTCCCTCAGCGTGTCGCGTTCCACGACCACCGTCTCCCGCCTCACCGTGTCCGTCACCTCCTTACTCCTTACTCCCGTCTCCTGTCTCCAGACTCCTGTCTCCCGACTCCTCATCACCCCGCACCCCGTCAAGCACAGGGCAGTTATCACGATGAGGGCAGCGGTCAATTCTCTGTATCGCATCTCTCAGTTTTTTCACCTCCATCCGCAGCTCACCCACCTCCCGTTCCAAAGGTTCGGCGATATAGGTGCGCCACTCCGTCACATAATCCTTCCCCAGGTTCATCTCTTTCTGGCGGTTGTCGGCGCGCAGACCTTCCATCTCGTGCTTGTGCCGCCTGCGGTCGAACAGCCATCCGAAGCTGCTCAGCATCGTCAGCATCCCGAGGATAACGCTTGTCCATTCAATCGTAAACATGGTTTTTTTAGAAGGAGACAGGAGTCAGGAGACTCCCGACTCCTGACTCCTTAATCGTTCTCTCCGTCGTCGTCGCCGCCGTTGTTACCGCCAGAGGGAGTGGTTCCGCCGCCGCCAGAGGGAGTGGTTCCGCCGCCAGAGGTGCCGCCGTCGGCCGAAGGCGCGAGCACGTAGTTCAGCGGCGTCTTCTTCTGGAAGCGCTTCACCTTGCCGTTCACGGTGCGCTTCTCGCTCTCCACCAGGTAGCCGAACTCGAAGATGCACTCCTCCTTGAAGGCACGCGAGGTGAGCTTCTCGCCCTTCGTGTTCTCGGGACTGAAGTTGATCTTGATGCCGTTGATCAGGCTCTCTGCGCCGGCGGTCACAGCCTCTGCCACGGAGGCCTTGCCCTGGCCCTGGCCGTCGACAGAGGGCGAGAACGTGCCCAGACCGTCGAGCTTCACGGGCTGTCCCTGCGAGAGCAGCTCGCTCATGCAGTCCACCACTTGACCGAGCACCAGCACGCACATCTGGTAGTCGGCAATCTTGCCGTGGCTGGTCATGTGCTTGGCGAAGCCCTTCAGGTTCAGCGGCTCCTTTGCGTCAACTTCTGCGAAATACTTACCGTAGGCTGCGCTCTCCGCGTTCTTGTTCTGACGGAGGTTAATCACCATGGGAATGTTTGATCTTGCCATTTACTTTGTTCCTTTCTTATTCTTCTGCGCAGCGAAGGTACGAATTTTTTTGAAACCCTGCAAGTGCTTTCTCCGCCCCATAGCCGTTGTGATACGTTATGACACGTTAATGCTTGTTTTATCAAAATATCTACCACAATTATTTGCATATATCGCCGTTTTTCAGTATCTTTGCAGTGCCGAAGAACATTCCTGTCTATGCAAACAAATTCATGCGCTTCCTTGGGTCGCACCGAGCTCGCCCAGCGTTATTTCCCCTACATCCAGCCGCAGTCAGCCTGGCATAAGCTCCGCTCGCTGCTCGCCGATAATCCCGACCTGGCGCACCTCGCCCGGCTGAGCCGTCGCACGTTTCTCCCGGCAGAAGTCCATCTGATTTTCCAGCGATTAGGGCAGCCCTGACTGCCCTTTTTCCGTGCTTTTCCGCTGTTTCCGCTGCTTTTCGGGCCCTCGGGCGAAGGGCTGAGGAAAGTCAGGCTTTTAAGAGATGAAAGTCCCACTTACCTGGCTTGAAACCATCCGGATGGGGCCTCGCGTGACAGTGTGACAGTTACAGTTTTGAAAACACGTCCATGCCCTATACTAAGCGTTGTAGAGTTTATTATATAATAATATATATATTATTATATAATAAAAATATAATTGTAAATTATTCAGAAATATCTCTGATGGTCATCAGTCAGCCCGGGGACTGATATCAGCGAAGCGGGTAGGGGGTGTCTGTTTTAAAACTGTAACTGTCACACTGTCACAAACCTCACACTGTGCCTGGCACCGTGAGAGGCTGAAAAATAAATTTATATTTATTTTGTTGGTTCGTGAATAATTTGTATCTTTGCAGCAGAAATAAACCCAGAACCAACAAAAGTAATATACAGACTATGACCGTAATCATTAAATCATTCGCAAAGCGGGCCATGATGGTGCTCGCCGTGTTGTTCACAGCCATGACGGCAGATGCCACGGAGTTTATCACCGACGTGAAGCTCATCGGCTACAAAGACGGAACCCAGTTTGACAATCTTCAGGACAAACTCGAGAAGGAGGGCTGGACAGCCATCAACAAAGACCTGAATGCCGATGCCGGCGGTGACTACATCCACCTGCTCTACAAGTCGGAGGCGAACACCGACGGCTTGAACCACGGCTACATCACCGACTTCTTTATTCTCGGCTCCAAAAGCGGCAGTTTTGACGAGGAGATTACTTTCGAGGGTCGCACGTACCATCTTGTGCCCTTCGAAGGCAGCACCGAATTCGAAAATAGCAATGGCGACCTGAACCGAGGCGCTGGCGGCGACTACATCCACCTGTATTACACGAAGGATCCCATGAATGAACAGGCTGTGAGCGAAATAGTCTTTGATAACAGTGAGTCGGGCGCCTTAGGCAATCAAGGCGGCTCTACAGCCTACGACCTGAATAATAAAGCGGGTGGCAAATACATCTACATGCACCTCAAGAAAGAAAATGCCACGACCGTCAAATACATCAGTTACACGTATGACACCACGAACGGCCTGAAGAGCGAGACAAAGACTTGTAGCAGTTCCAAAGTCGTCAGCAGCAATGATAAGAGTTGGGCCAGCGGCTGGTATGTGGTCTCTGGCGACGTGGCCTGTAATAATCGCATCACGGTCAGCGGTACGGTGAACCTCATTCTCTGCGACGGCTGTACGCTGGAGGCCAAGAAGGGCATCGAATTAACGAAAGGCAACACGCTGAACATCTACGCCCAGAGCGAGGGTGCCAATGCCGGCAAGTTAAAGGCAATTGCTACTAGCGAAGATTATATCGCAGGCATCGGCGGTGGTGAATACAAACCTTGTGGCACGGTCACCATCTATGGTGGCACGGTGGAGGCCCGGGGCGGAGTGCATGGCGCAGGTATCGGCGGAGGTTTGCGTGGCTCTGGTGGCACGGTCACCATCTATGGCGGCACGGTGGAGGCCCGGGGCGGACAGCATGGCGCAGGTATCGGCGGAGGTTTGCGTGGCTCTGGCGGCAAGGTCACCATCTATGGCGGCACGGTGGAGGCCCATGGCGGAGAGAGTGGCGCAGGCATCGGCGTAGGATTTAATGGTGCAGGTGGTGATGTCACCATCTATGGCGGCACGGTGGAAGCCCATGGTGGAATGAATGCCGCAGGTCTCGGTGGCGGATATACATGCAATGGTATCACGGTTAGCATCTATGGTGGTAAGGTGGTGGCCTATGGCGATTATCTTTCCACAGGTATCGGCGCGGGAAGGCTTAGTGATAGTCACGGCACGCTGAAGATCGGCGACGGCGTCAAAGTCTATGGCGGCAACAGCAAGAACCCGACAACGGTTATTGCCACAGGGCCGCAGGAGAATGTCGGAAGCCGTCCTCGCTATATGATAGTCCAAGACTACCTCTTTGGCGATGCCAACGACGACGACAAGGTGAATGCCGCAGACCTCGTGGAGATGGTGAACGCCAAGAACAATAATGCCAGCGACAGGTTCGTCCTGAAGAACGCCGACATCGACGGCAGCGGCAACATCACCAAGTCCGACATCGACGCCGTGGAGAAAATCATCATGCAGAAATGACACAGAAGGGTCTGACCCTTTTGTGTCCCATCCACGCTGTCCTTCTTCTGTTGCGTCACCTTTGCCGTCGCACCGTTGTAGCGGATGGTGATATCCTCCGCCTGACACACACTGCCCATCATCAGGGCGAGCATCCATAATACACAAAAAAGCCGGAAGCGGTGGCTTCCGGTTTTTTGTTGGGAGATGTGGTAGTTCTACATCAGAGACCTGCTTTTTTACTTTCTTCGTAGATATGGTTGTAAAGATAGATCCTCATTTTCTCGAAGTGCTCCGGCTTGATGATGGTATAGGTGGATACTGCGTATTCGTAAGTATCATTGAGAGCCGTATCATAGATTCTGTTTGCCAAGCCGCGATCGTTCCTGAGGCGGAAGTTCAGTTGGTATAACTGATTCTGTATTTCACTGTCATGACGTATATTCTCCTTGAAGTACCAGAACTGCTTCTTGTTTTCGGGCTCGTTGGCCTTGCGGATTTTCTCCTCGGCTTCCTTTGCAGCCTTCTCAGCCTTGGCGGCGGCAGCCTCTGCATTGGCCTTCTTGGTCATGTCGTTGAAGTAGAATGAGTTCTCGCTCTCGTCGTTGTCCTTCTTCCAGCTTGAGTACTCCCACAGTGTGAATTCCGGGCCGATGGTGATGGGGCAGGTATATTTGCCAAGGTCGTATCCCATGATGGAGAGTTTGCCACCCACCTCGCCACCGAAACCGATCTTGATGGCTGCGTCGAACTTGAAGGGGATCTCATCGAACGGTGCGAACGACATGTCCATCTCGCCGCCGAGCTTCGGACCGATGCTTGCTGTTGGGCCAGCCACGCCGCCGATCAGTGCGTCAGTGCAGAAGAACAGTCCTACGCCAGCCTCAGCGTGAATGTCGGCACGTGGGGTGATGAACTTCACCTTGCTCTTCGTGATCTCACCGTTGGCGATGGGGTGCCATTTGCCGTCGTACTTCACACCTGCCTCGAAGGTTGACTCAAACTGGTACTGGATGCCTGCGTAGATCTTACCCTCGACACCTGCGTTGAACTTCAGATCGACGTGGTTGTTAAGCACGATGGGCACGGGGACACCCATGACGGGGATGGTGAATGCGATCTTGGGGAGCGGGGCGAGTTCGAAGGTAGCCTTGTCCTCGGGAACTTCCAGTTTCTTGCTGCTGCCGACAGTCACCTTTGGGGTGAAGGCGAAGGAGCCAGTGAAAGCAGTCTCGAAGTTGCTCACCTTGTTATGAGAGACGCTCAGGTTGACGCGTGCGCCCAGTGCGAAGTCCGTTCCGCAGTTGACACCGATGGTGATGGTGTCGCCACTCTCCTTGCCACACTCGATCTTGAAATCCTTCTTGAGGGTGGGGCTGAGCTTCACCAGACTGCACTTGGCTCCGGTATTGAACGATACGCCGAGATCGGTGTCACCCTTTGACAGACCGTCACCAACACCTATGATAAGTTGGGTGAAGAAATCCTCGATGCCGCTGCTGCGGGTAGCAGAGGGACAGAGCACGTCCTCGGGTGAGAACACCATGTACTCCGAGCCGCCACGTGTCATGTTCTCCGGCTGGAGATAAACGGCCATCGGGTGGATCGTACCGCTGTTGTCAACATACTGGGCTCCGAAGCCACCGCCGTTGGCAGAGCGTGTCGTTGCTGCCTTGCTGGGATCCAGGAAGAGGCCTGTGTTGATGTTCACCTCACCGTCCTGTACAATCTCTACGAGGTCCGAAGGAACCACGTTCAGGATATACCTGTCGCCCTCAAGACGCTGTGCTGTGGCGCGGCGCAGGTAAGCCAGTTCCTCAAAATTCTGCCAGATACCCATGGGGTGGTTCACGAAGTTCGTGATGCCCATCTTGTCGGCGTAGGCCTTGCTCACGCTGATGATGGTGGTGTCGGCATTCAGGATCTGTACGTCGTTGCTGTTGATGAAGTCTGTATAGACCAGACCGAGGGGCTTCTGCAACTGGTCGTTGCTACCTGCTGCGATAAAACCGTTGTCGGCTGCATTGTTCTCTGAGATGAGATCACTGTCGTCACTGCAAGCGGTGAAAGACACTGCGAACAAACCTGCGGTAAGTGTGCTCATGAGCACCTGCTTTACCAAAACTGTCATCTTCATCATAATCGTAATTTTTTAAATTGTTATACCTTATTTATTTTATTAATTTTCTCTTTAGTGTCGTCTGTCGTTTTTGACTTCCGACGATGCAAAATTAGGATGAAAAAAAGCAGGTTCCAACTTTTTTCGTGTTTTTCGCTTTCACTTGTTGCGACACAGGCCCGATATTGCGACAAACCCGCAAATACCCCTCCAAATCTGTCGCAGCAAGCCTAAAACATCGAGTTTTCAACAGATTGTGGATAAACTGCGAGTTATCCACAATTTTTGTATTATTAACAATGAAAGTGATATGACGTTAGCGGGAATTTACTAAATTTGCAGCCCCGATGTTGAGGGATGACAGATTAACAACCAAAATGAATAATGAAACCCCAGGAATATAACAAAATAATAACCGAACTGGCTGAGTGGATCTCCGGTTTGAAAGAGCGTCGGCCATCGGCGGGACGCAGGCTGCTGGTGGAGAGCATGACGACCGACACGGAGGAGGTGTCCGAGGGCCTGCAGCGTGACGTGATGGAGCGGGTGAGCCGTGAGATCGTGCTCGACGCCGACGAGGGCATCGACTACAAGGCGCTGGCCGACGGTGTGCAGCCGCTTCTGCCCGTGGAACTGAAGTCGCCGGCGGCAGGTGAGGACGAGGCGTGCCAGCAGCTGAACGACGCGCTGGAACGGCTGCAGGAGCTGTTGTTGGGCATCGCCGCCGCGCTGGTGCACCATCGCACAGACGAGGACTACGTGAAGCTGTATGAGCGGGAGCAGAAGACGTTTGCGAGAAGCCAGGGTGTGCGCCGTGCACGTCTTGAGTATGAGGATTGGAGAGAGAAGGAGTGCCTGGGCTCGCCCTCGATGGAGGAGCTGGTGGAATACCGTGCCGACATGCTGCTGGCCATGTTCGATGCCGGGGTGTTCGAAGAGAAGGTGGCGGGCATGGGCCACTGCAAGCGCATCCATGGCGAGGTGGAGTTCGACGGACTCCTCGAGCGCCATAAGACAGCCCCCGACGACGTGTGGAAGAACTACCGCTGCCTGCGCAAGCTGTGCGACTATGCAGACGGCCTGCTGGTGGTGAACGCTAAGAAGGCGGGCACCCATTTCAATGCCTTCCGCAAGGAGAAAGGTGCCAAACAGAAGCGTACGGCCTTCTACAAGTGTATGCAGAAGGTGGAGTTTGCCCAGCAGGACATGCTGTCGCTGCGCGAGCGCCCCGGTGTGTGCCAGGCTGCGCTGCCCGACTCGCGGCGGGGCATCCTGGAGGCGCTGGCCGAGCTGGTGGGCTATGGTGAGTGGGTGGCTCCGGCTTCCGACGAGCGGATCATGGAGATGCTGCAGAATGCGCTGGGCGTGGGTATCTATGAACTGACGGGCGAGGATGCGGAGATGTCGGAGACGCTCTGGTCGATGCTCGAGGCGACGGGCAAGCTGCGGGTGGCGTGGCAGAACCTGATCGGCTATTTCGCCGAGAAGCGGTTCTTCAATCCGATGTTGGGGTCGCCGGCGCTGAACGAGATGTTTTTCGGCAACAAGGAGCTGTATCAGAACATCGACAAGGGGCGTCCGGGGTATAAGCACAAGTCGAAGAAGTGGGCGCGGGTGCTGCCGCTGCTCGACCGCTTCGTCCCCAAGAAAGACAGACAAAACGACAACGCAAGAGATCGTTAGACAATAAACTCAAATAAACCGAATAAACCGAGAGCTGCGTGAAGGCCGATATCCGAAAAATCTTCGGGTGTCGGCCTTTTTGTATGTGGCTGTGTGTCAGAAGATTGCGGGTGCGTAACATTATTTAACGTGTCCGTCGGTCGGTTTATGCGCTCAGTTTTGCGCGGTTTGTGGGTTTATCTACCTTTGTCCCCGAAAGCTGGCGCGGGAGAAAGACCGGTCCTCCGGCAGCGCGGCGATCAAAGCAGAAGAATCAAATAAAAAGAAATGAAAAAGATGAGAATTTTCAATCATGCGCTGTTCGGTGAGATCCGGACGCTGGTGAACGAACAGGGCGAGACCTTCTTCGTGGGTAAGGACGTGGCCGAGGCACTGGGGTACAGCAAGCCGCAGAATGCCATTGCCATGCATGTGGACGACGAGGACAAAAGCACTGCCCCGATTCAGGGCACTGCCTATGAAACCCGTGCCGTGGTCATCAACGAGAGTGGCCTCTACGCGCTGATCCTCTCTTCGAAGCTGCCGCAGGCGAAGAGTTTCAAGCGGTGGGTGACAAGCGAGGTGCTGCCCGCCATCCGCAAGACGGGACGCTACGAGCTGACTTCTACGGAACTGAAGCAGCTGGCCGGCAAGGCGGAGTACTGCGACGAGGTGCTGGAGAGCGTGAGCTGCAAGACGACGACGCAGATTGCCAAGGAGCTGTCGATGACGGTGAGCGACCTGACGCGGTTGCTGGAGCACGAGAAGGTGATGTACAAGCAGGGCCGTCACTGGCTGCTCTATGCCGACTTCGCCCGCAAGGGGTATGCCAAGAGTCGCACGAGCTCGTACCGCGACCTGGAGGGCGACCTGCACACGTGTACGTATCTGGTATGGACCGAGGCCGGACGGAGGTTTATCCATCGCCTCTGCCACGACGAGGAAGTGATGGTGACGGTGCTGCTTAGAACAGAAGAACAGTAGAACATAAGAATATAATTATGAGAGTAAGTGACGTTTGTTTTGAGAAGATTAAGGAGTTTGAGGGTTTGCGGACGGAGGCGTATTACGACGCTGCGGGGGTGCTGACCATCGGTTACGGCCATACAGGCCACGACGTGCGCCCGGGTGACGTGATCACGAAGTACTGGGCAGAACACCTGCTGAAGGCCGACCTCTACGATGTGGAGAAGGCAGTGGACAGCCTGGGACATTTCAACCAGCCGCAGTTTGATGCGCTCGTGAGCTTCGCATTCAACCTCGGGTTTTACAAGCTGAAGACGTCGACCCTGCTGAGGACGATCCGCGAGGGTGGCTCGATGAGGGCCATCAAGCAGGAGTTCATGAAGTGGGTGTGGGCCGGCGGCAAGCGACTCAAGGGGCTCGAGACGCGCAGGGCGTGGGAGGCCAAGAGGTTCTTCGAGGCCGACGAGATGGAGCCAATGAAGGTTCGTGACTGGAGCGGTTTTCATAAGGTATGATTAGAGACATTGCAGTTAATACGCAGCATACGGGTGACCGTAAGAAGGATCACCGCGGGTATGCAGAGAGCTGGACTCCGGAGCAGGTGGATAGCCTGCTCTCCGAGGACTGGCTGCGAAAGATGGTGGCGGATATCCGCGGCGGCAACGAGGCCCTGAAGGACCGGCTGCCCTATCTCTGTCCGCACTACAGCGCCTTCAAGGACAACCACCGTGCGCAGAAGGACATCATCCCCGAGGCGTTCACGTTTATGACGTGCGTCGATGTGGATGATAAGACGCTGGTGGCCAAGGCTATACAAAAGGCGATGGAAGTGAACGTTGACGAGTATTCCGACTGGCAGGATCAGGTGCTCCGTATCGAATATTCGGCACGGAAGAAGGTGCATATCTACATCCGCATCCCCAAGGGCATGACCATCGAGGAGGCCCAGCGGGCATTCTGTCAGGAGATAGAAGTGCCCTACGACGAGAGCTGTATCACGCCCGAGCGATTTATCTACCTGACGGGTCGCGACGAGGAGGTGTATCGGTCGGAACATTGGCTGGAGCCGTTGTCGGAGGAGGAGATTGCCGAGCGCCGCGAGGCCTATCTCGAGCGTGGTCTCGATGTCGACGGCCGGAGATTAACGACAACGCAAGAGATTAAAACGACAACTATGACAACTAAGACAACAATTGTTGGCGACAACTTGTCGCCAGACGACCGGACGCGGTTTATCTTCAAGGCGTGCATGGAGGAGGCGGAGCTGGAGCCGGAGGCGCTGGTCGTGGAGGGTGCCCGCCACAATGCCGTGAAGAGCATCCTGAGCGTCGGGGCCGCACAGCTGCTGACGAAGGGTGAGTTCTGCGGTGTGCTCAGCGAGATGATGCCCGACCACTGGCAGGACAAGAACATCCAGGACCTGCTGAACGACTTCTACGAGAAGTACACCGACTCGAGTCAGAAGATGACGCAGTTCCAGCGCCGCGTGTTTGCCAAGAGCCGTAAGATCGGTCGGTCGCAGGCAGAGAAGCCGGCTGTGGAGGCGGAGAGCGAGGCCCCGCAGTCGGAGCTGTCGAAGCTCTACGCCAGTCAGGAGCCGCCACAGATGCCACGGGTGTTGCCGAAGCTGGTGAGGGCCGCCGTGTCGCGCACCCCCGATCTGTATAAGCCGACGGTGGCGCAGGCCATCTTCCCCGCGCTGGCCACCTATCCGCGGAAGATCCGTTTCACCTACATCGACAACCAGGACCGCGAGTTGCGCATCAACTGTCTGATCGTGGCCGAGACGGCTGCCGGCAAGGATTCGTGCATCCGTCAGCCCATCGCCCATATCCTGGCCGACATGAAACTGCGCGACGAGCGGAACCGTGACCGTCTGAAGAAGTTCAACGAGGACTACAACGGCAAGGCCGCCAACAAGGAGAAGCCCAAGCGTCCGGCCGACCTGATCATCCAGACCATCAAGTCGGACATCACGAAGGCCGCCCTTGTGCAGCGTATGGACGAGTCGCAAGGCGCACCCCTCCACGTGAAGCTCAACGAGCTGGAACAGTGGGACAAGGTGGAGTGCGCCACCGGCAAGTCGAACCAGTTTACCAACCTGAAGCTGAACGACGACGAGGACAACGACTTCGGTGCCGACCGTGCCAGTGCGCAGAGCGTGACGGCCTCGGTGAGTCTCCACCTGAACTGGAACGCCAACGCCACCGTGTCGAAGGCGCTGCGGTACTTCAGATACGTGCTCGTCGACGGGCCCCTCTCGCGCCTCTGCATGGCCACCATCCCCGACCGTGAGATTGGTTCCGACATCCCCGTGTTCGGCAACTACGACAACGACTACGACGAGGCCCTGCGCCCCTATATCGAGAACCTGAAGCAGGCCACGGGCACCATCGACTGTCGCGAAGCGCGACGGCTGGCCTCACGGCTGGAGGCTGAGTGCAAGGAGTTTGCCAGGCTGTCGCAAGACCGTGTGTTCGACAATCTCACCCATCGTGCCCTGGTGCATGCCTTCCGCAAGGCTTGTCTGCTCTATGCCGCCAACGGCATGAAGTGGGAGAAGGCCATCGAGAGCTTCTGCCGCTGGAGCCTGCACTACGACCTCTGGATCAAGATGAAGCTCTGGGGCGAACAGATCCGCCATGCCGACGAGGGTCTGCCGACGTCGAAGCGCGGACCGAGGAACCTGCTGGAGCAGATCAAGACCGACCAGGAGGGCGTGTTCACCTATCGCGACGTGGTGACTGTGCGGCTGAAGAACGGCATGGACGAGGAGGGCACCTGGGTCATGCTGCGACAGTGGAAGCACCGCGGCTACATATTACAGATGACAGATGACAGTTTTAAAAAAGCCCGGACATCATAAGAGAATCCCTGAAACGAGAACCGTTTCAGGGATTTTTGATGGTGAAGGGAATCATCTTATCGCACAATCACTTTCTTTCCACCGCGGATATAGATGCCCGGTCGGAGCTGTGTGGTCTTGTGAGAGATACCCCGCAGGTCGATCACAGAGCCGTCGTCGGTATCTTTCAACTGTTCGATACTCTCTATGGAGGTGGAAGGGTCGGAAGCGAAATACTTGCAGTACCCTGGCAATGAGAACAATATCTCATACATTCCATTTCTATTATAATCAATGCCACAGTAATACGACATTTTAGGATTGAACAAATGTTTGTCAAAGAAGAATGTATAGTGTTTGGTTTCTCCTGGCGCAAGGTTCAGATAATAGATATGTTTACTTATTGTCTTGTCGTTATTCGACAAAAGATTTCCACTCTCGTCTTGTTGGTTTTCACCTAAGACAACATTAAACCAACTATTATAGTTATCTTCTCCTACATTTGTTATGTCAGCCTCTATCTTCAGACTCTCATAGATGCCTCTTTCGTGTGTCCAGGTCTTGTCTTGATCCCAGACAGGCAAAACGGAGCCGTCATCAAAAGTCACTCTTTGTAGGTACATCCCTTTAAATCCTTCCACCGTTACAATTGCATCCAGTTGCACTATGCGGGCGGGCGTCACCTCCAACGTGGTTTCGTAAAGGACATTCTGGCCCTCCCAGTCGGATGTGATGCGCATGGGGTATGTACCGGGTTCCATCGGCGTGGCAAAGCACACGACGACATCACCGTCTTGCCCGGGACCGACATACGAGCCGGCGCCACCCTTTAGCACATCACCCTGCCACAGGAAGAGATTGTTCTCATAGGTCTCTCCCGCATTCCGGTGATTGATCACGGCCACTGTCTTCTCTCCGGCATAAGGATTGTAGAACTCAACGCTTGTTACTTCCAACTTGCTCAGTTTGCCTGACATATCCTCTCCGTCGGTGAGGGTCTGCAGCGGCTGGCTGCTATTGGCAGGTTGGAAGCCGAACACGGCAAACTGAAACACATTGTAACCACTCATCTCTACAGGACCCATTTGAAGCTCACAATCATTGATAACGTGCAATTTGCAATAGAAATTCCCATCATAGTAACCGTAATCCCCTGTGACAGCATGGAAATATCCTCGGCCGTCATAGCCATCAATGATAAAGCTGTGATTCTGTTGCATTACAGCTCCGGCACCATACGGCACGGGGCGTCCTGCAGCCAATTCATTATATACCATCTGTTCCCATGTGGTGCGTGGGTACTGACCGGCTGACAAAACGCGGGCATCGCTACGATAGCCGAAATACTGGGCGATACGGGCCACATCGAACGACGAAGCGGAACCGGATGATGAGTATTGCATCTCCACAGCACTGCCGGCATACTTCAGTAATGTCTGTACGGCCTCCAGTTGGGCGGGGGTGTAGTTCGGTTCAAAGACATCCCAGACATAATAATCAAGCATGAGATCGTAGTTGAATGTTGTTGGAGGCAATGCGGGCATCTCTATCCCATTCTGGGTGGTATAGGCCGGTATTGTGACAGTTGTCTGTTCTGGGTACTTATAGTATTTCATCAATTGAGCCAGCGTGATAGCCACACAGCCCACCAGGGCCGTTTCTCCCGAATTAGGGTCGGTAGGGCAAAAATGATAGTATGGATCATACCCATTCCAACACGTAGTGATCAACGGATAGACAGGTTCGCGGTCTTGCTCCTTATATTCTTTGTCGTTACGTGCAGTAAAGAAGGGTGAAGCAGCCACAGCGGCAACCTCGTCATTGAGCCCTGCAAGCATCGCCTTCAACGCCTCGTTGCCTTGTTGGCTGTCGAAGGAACCGCTCTCGCTGTATGCCAGCACAGCGTCGGTCTTGTCATCAGTAGAGACTACCACAAAGCCTCCGTTCTCTCCATTGTTGAAGACGTAAAGATGATCGAAGCCTGCGTCGACTGCCTGCAGACTCGTTTTAGAACTGGCACTTTGGGCTCTGGTCTGAGCAGACGATACCTTGTTGAGGAATGATGCAGCCTTGCTGCGCGCTTCGTCGATACCGACGGGATTGGCCATCGCCGAAACGGCTACGGTAAAGACGGAAATCAGAGTGAATATTTTTCTCATAAGCCATTGAGTAATTTAGTTGTCTGCTGCAAAGGTACGAAAAATTCGGCAACATACAATTAAAAAGCCCATTAATTTTTTTTCATTTCATAATGGGATGATGGTGCACTCGACGTCTTCTTTGTTGGTGGCGTAGCTGACGTAGAGGCGGCCGTTGTGGACCATCGACTTGGGATAGCTGTAGCCGAGGGTCTTGGCTTTGCCGGGATAGCGTTGGGGCTGGAGGCTGTTGCCGCTGCGCAGGAGCAGAGCGCGGTCGAAGCAGATGCCATCGGTACTGAAGAGGACTACCAACGGATAGCGGCGCTTGGTGCCTGTGGGGTTGCCCACGAGGTAAGCGGTGCCGTCGGGCAGGTTGCCGGCGCTCTGCTTGACGCGGGCATCGGGGATGTTGGTCAGCACGGGTTCTGTCCACGTCTCTCCCCCGTCGCCGCTCAGCGAGGCCATCTTGCGGTAGGAGCTATTTTGGTCGCGGAAGACCATTACCAGCGTGCCGTCAGGCTGGCGGTAGATGCTCGGCTCCAGTTCGCGCGACTGGCTGCCTCTGTCGTGGGCTTTGAAACAGCCTCGCTGCCAGCCGCTGGTGCCGGTAGAATCATCGGTATAGACAGGACAGACGTGAAGGCCTGGCTGGAAGTGTGCGGCGCCGATGATGCGGACGTCGGCGAGCGGGTAGGGGTCTTGCTCGATGATTCCCCGCATGGGTTGGCCGTCGGACATCATGACGGGCAAGTAGCTGCTCCAGCGGCTGCCGTCGGTAGTATATATATAATAGGTGTAGCCACCTGCGGGCTGAAGTCCTCGAGGCCAGCAGTTGAGATAGGCCACGAGGGTGTCGGCGGTGGCAAGCCACCCGCCAGAGGTGAAATAGCAACTGTCGGTGGCTGCGGCGAGTAGTGTGGGCTTAGTCCAAGTAAGGCCCTCGTCGGTACTCCGGCTGTACATCACACAGGTCTCGGGTGCATCCTCATCGATTTGCGAACTCTGCCACATACAGTAGAACGTGCCTTTGAAGGCTGTCATCACCACACCGTTGGAGTAGTGGTGGGTGGAATCTGAGGGAGAGAAGATGGTAACGGTCTTTGCCTCAGGACAGGACGGAAGACCCAGCGTCGTGTGCTGCGTGGTGTCGATAATGCCTTCCTTCAACTGGGGAATGCGGTCGTCGGCCTCGGCGCAGAATGCTGTGGCGGTCAACAGGACAATGATGAGGGCAATCCTATTCATAATACTGTCTTAACGAAAAAGAGAGGGCATCGCACTGCGGTGCCCTCTCCCATGATTAGTTATCTGAAAGTAGTATTACTTCTGAAGATATTTGAGCTTCGCTCGAGTACTTCTTCGTTCGGAAGAACTTAAGCGAGCTTAGTTCTTCTCTCACTTCTGCAAGTACTTTTTACCGTTCATGATGACGATTCCCTTATAAGAAGCATCAACCTTCTGACCAGCGAGGTTGTAGATGGCATCGTCAGCCTTCTTAGCAGCCTTCACAGTCTGGA
>CAMKSE010000008.1 GCA_946415365.1 uncultured Prevotellaceae bacterium | reverse complement strand
TCCAGACTGTGAAGGCTGCTAAGAAGGCTGACGATGCCATCTACAACCTCGCTGGCCAGAAGGTTAGCGCTTCTTATAAAGGCTTCGTTATCAAGAACGGCAAGAAGTACATCCAGAAGTAATTGTAGTTAGTTCTACATAACAAGATCAGGTAGGAGGATTAGTCCTCCTACTTTTTTCATATCAGCCAAGTCATCCAAATACACCTATTAGATTATGACTATCACAAAGAAGCATTTCACTATCATAGCATTGTTAGCATGCGTCATCGCCCTTTCAACATGGGCAATTATAGAGTATAAGACAAAGCGTGAAATCAATGACCTGACAAACAAGAATCTGGCACTGCGATTTGACGAAACAATTGGTGATGCATTTCCCTTGCTTGAAAACTATGCGCTTGCCATGAAAGACAGGTCCGATTCAATAGAAATACTAGCAAGAAAAGCCAAGAAAGACACCTGCCACGAATATCGGTATGCCTTTACTTTATTATGGGAGGTATATGCTCATTCTGAAAAGGGGAAAAGATGTTATGAGCTGATAGAAGAATATGAATACTTTAAGATTTCACCAGTCATAGAGATGCTTATTAATTCAGGTGACAATAAGAAAAAAGAGTCAGACGCCATCAAAAAACTGACTTGGGCCGGGATGTTATTGAAAAAGCCTCTCATTGAAGAATTTGACACCCTTATGAATGCCTCAAAAGAGGCTCGCCAGTATATCTCCGACTATATGGAGGTCATGGAGCCGTATCGTAGTGAGGAAACGAATATCCGGGCATGGAGAGAGTTGATGCTGGGAAAGCGCCGCACATCAAGAAGTAATTAGACACTTCTGGTAGCATCAGCTATACAAATTATGCAATTATGCATCATGCATTTTTGCATAATCGCAGTAATAAGAATAAAATCTTGCCGGTATCGGCAAGATTTTGTATCTTTGCAGCCAGAATCGGACAAAAAGCTTGCCGATAGTTGCAATTTATGGAGTACATATCAGTCATAGAGTTTGCCAAGAAGAATGGCATTTCAGAGCGTACGGCATGTGCGCTTTGAAGCCATAAATCCCTTTCAAGATGGCAACGGCCGAGTGGGGCGGCTCGTCATGTTCAAGAAGTGCCTGGCCAACCATATAGTCCCCTTCATCATCACAGACGGGTTGAAGTATTTCTATTATCGTGGCATCCGCGAATGGAACGTAAGCGCATCCGCTCTGACGTCTTGCGGGCTATAAGGCCTTCCATTGGTCGGGCAGCAGATTCCTGTATTCCTTGATTGGTGTGTTTGGCTGTATCAACGCCGTCTTGTTGATGACATCTGAGACATACTCGAAGAAATTGACGTTGTTGAGTCTGCATGAGCAGGCCAGCGAGTAAAACATGGCGGCACGCTGTGCTCCCTTGTGCGATCCGAAGAAGAGCGAGTTTCTTCTGGAGAGCGATATGTATCGGTTGAGTCTCTCGACAAGGTTGTTGTCCAGATGGTAGTCTCCTCTGGTGAAGATGTTCTCAATGGCATCCCATTCGTTGAGCATGTAGTGCACGGCATTATACCTGTCGGACTTTGGCAGCATCTCAGGATCCGCCGCCATCCGGTCAAGTCTCTCGCGCATCTCCTTCAGTATCTTTGGCGCATACTTCCTCCGCCAGAGCAGGTTCTTCTGTGCTGTCCATCCGTCCTTGCCTATAGTATGCTTATGATCGTTTTGGTAAAGCCCATTGATGAGTCCGACTATGCCTTGGGCCTCCTCGTCATCCTCGCAGTCGAGGAATTTCCTCTTCACATGCTGCAGGCAGGCCAGCCTCGTGAGCATCCTGGCCATCTTCCTATAAGGTGAAAAGCCATCAGACTGGAAGGTTCCTCCATAGTCGCCTATATAATTAAGGATGACATCCTGAGCCCTTGATCCGTCATGATAAAAGTAATAGACCAGTCCCGTATGCACGGCTGTCACCACCCAGATGTAGCCTTTCTTCGAGTTCTTGCCGCCAGGCACCTTGACCAGTACGCGGTGGTAGGTCTCGTCACCAGCCAGGTAGTCGTCCTCCTTGACGGCCAGACCCATTGCCTTGTACAGGTTCCCGAAGACAGATTCTGTCTTGCGCAGCAGTCCGTGGGCAGTACCCTTGTCCATATCGAAGCCGTTCTCCTGGAAAAGTTTCACGATGCGCTCTACAGGCATTGAGTAGATGTAGCGCAGCTGGGCGATGCCGGCGATAAAGGATCCGTCGTAGTTGGAGCCCAGCAGAGGGGTGACAGGTGCCTTTCCCTCCATGACGGCTCCGTCCTGCGTATAGGATGTCGCACGGAACGCCCTCGTTGGCATGGATGACGGAATGCACCTTGATGCCGCCTTTCTTCTTCCCCGTCTTCGGATTGCGCCCAACACCCTTGAAAATGAGGTTCGAGAACAAGCTGACGGTGGTGGAGTCGATGATTTGCAACCGCTTCATCCACTTTGGCACCTTGTGGGAGGGGCTGTCCGACAAAAGTCTGTCCTTGTAGGTCAGGTACAAGACCATGTAGACCTTTCCGAAGATTCCCTCATTCCTCCACGAGTTCGCATCCGAGAGAGTGGAGCGCCGTGGCAGGTCCATGATGCCCAGATGCTGAAACTTGGGCACTCCATCATGGTGGCTGAGGTGATTTCACGCAGGGAGTCGAAGCGGGAGATGACTGAGTAGAGCATCACCGTCAGATGACACCAGGCATTGAACTTCTTTACATACCGCTCACCGCCACCATCGCGGCTGATCTGGAGAATTTTTGCCTTGTTTAGGTAATTTAACAGCTGACCCAGTATCGGCTGTCCGAGAAAATGTGTACTTTTGCCCATGATTTGGTTATCGTTTGAGTGTGGAAGCTGCAAAGATAGCCAAAAGGGCTGATTCTCGTGCGAGAGTCGGCCCAATTTTTATCATGCGAATACGTGCGCGAGAATATCAAGGTTTAGCGGACAATAATAATTTATTTTATTGATAATCAGTCTATTGTAAAATTGAAGAATTTCAATTCTCAGCCTGCTGCGATATCTCACACTCTTGAGGCTCACGCCCCGCATGATGGCAGAAAGCGTCCTGTAGGGCATCTCTGCGGCCTTCAGGTCGGGTCTGAAACGGGGTAGCTCGAAGGTGCCTTTCTCCAGACGTTTCTGATAAAGAAGGAAACCGTCGCCGTCCCAGCACAATAGCTTCACCATCTGGCGGTGCTTGCCGAAGAAGATAAATTCATCACCGTTCAGAAGCGGACGCTTCAGCTCATTGCTTACAAGCTTGGAGAGTCCGTTGATGCCCATATTCATCCGTACATAGTGCTGGCAGACATAATAGTGGCGACTTTCCTCTAATCCGAACATGGCGTGACCTCCCCTGAATAAAGTTTAAGAAAAGAGACAACGGCCTTGGCACTGCCACGACGGATGGAAATTGCAGTCCCGTCAGGAAGCGTCAGACTGATGCCGGTAAGTATGCCACCGGACTGGGTGTCAGTCTCCTGCTGATTATTGGGAAGCACGGGAAGGAAACTGGGCACTTCCGGATTTTCTGTTGCAACGGCTTCCATCCTCAGGCTGAGAAGGCGATCCTTGGCAGCATGGACACTGTATCCGTTGCGGTACAACCATTTCTCGAAACCACGATGATAGACATGCTTGTAACGAAGATAGGCGGCAAGGCGAAGAGTTTGATGCCGTCCCAACTCAGAAAGAAATTGATGCCAAGTCTTTTCATAACGGGCATCAGCTGTCAGTAATTCCATATTTGCTAAAATCAATTAAAGTGAATGTGCAAAGATACTGACTTTTGAAATAGCACACAAGGCGTCAGAGTGGATACGCTTACGTTTGCAGATAGTAAAGTCAGACTTTAGTTAGGGTAAAGCTCAAAATTCTCACGAGAATTTCGGAAAGAACCCTACCCTTTCTTAAGTTTTACATTATCATAACGGGGAGTTTAGTCTGACTAAAGCCCACTTCCAGTACGGTGCCTACGAAGGCGTCAGAGGCTAGTACGCGAAAAAGAGATAATGGAATAAAAGAGTGCCGCATCATCACGATGCGACACTCTTGAAATACCAAAACAATGTATATCTAAAGTATTACCTTTAGTCGGTTACACTATTTCTAAATCAATCCCAACCGTCCTGCTTGAGGTTCGGGTTCATATCCATAATATTCTGCGGATATGGGAAGAGGCGATGTTTCTCTGTCCAACCGACAGTAAAGCCTTTGGCCTCTGCTTCATGGGTATGGATCAAGTAGAAACGATCCTCAGGATCTGAGCCGTCACTGCTATGCTGCCAAACAGGCTTGTCACCATCGACCTGATATTCTATAGGTTCATTGGGGTTCTTACGGAACACCTTGTCCATCAGGTGAGGAATATGCTTACCCTGTACCTTGAGGCGTGCAATACACTCCTGATCATAGCTGTCATTGTCAAGCTTGCTCCAGCGCATCACATCCTGATAGCGGCAGCCCTCGAACCAGAGCTCGAATGACTTCTCCTTCTTCAGAGTAATCAGATTTACGTCTGAACTGATGGTCTTAGAGCCGGCACGCTCCTGAATCATGTTGATATAGGTCTTGGCAGTTCCAGCATCACCTGTACGGAGACAGCACTCTGCATAGTTAAGGAGCACCTCTGCATAACGCATCACAATCACGTTGTTAAGACGCCAGTTATCACCATATTTATTACCATTCTCCTGGAAGTCATCAATACGAATCACATGCTTCAAAGGAATCCAGAATGACTGGCCATAGTGACCAGTAACCTGCGAGATACCTATCTTATCCCATGCTACAAGTCCTGCACGTGTGGTAGGAATCTTTTTACCCAGACCAGCATAATATTTATCGATACGCTCATCACCTGTCGTACCATAAATCAAATCTTCAATGTTAACCATCGTAGCCTTCAGACGCTTAGAGTCACGGCCATCATTGGCAACGAATGCATCAGCATACCACTCGGGAAGGCCGATAGAACCCCAACCTTCTGTACCACCGGTATATCCGGGCAATGGGGGCTTCTTGAAGTAACCAGTACGGATCTGGAAGCACTGAGACTCCATCCATGTGCCGTGCTGGCCCCAACCGTTACCACTACCAGATGACCACTGGTCAGAAGCAGGATTGTATCTCACGTTCACCTCGAATACCTTCTCAGGACAACCGTCACCGGGGATATGGAACAAATCTGTCCACTCATCACCAGAAACGAGGGCATACTTACCAGAGTCAATGACTCTCTTCAGGCAATCCTTTGCCTTGGCGAAATCACCGGCGAACATATAAGCCTTACCAGCCATAGCCAGAGCAAAGCCCTTGGTCACGCGATAAGTACCTTCCTTGTCGGCAGTTGACTCACGCTCTTTGAGGTCGTCAACGGCCTTCAGACACTCATCACCAACCCATGAGAAGTATTCTTGCTGTGACTTCGGAGCGCCCTCAGGTGCAGCGGGGTCATCACTTCTCACGGGAGTCTCATCTCCCAGGAGTTTAACTACGAAAGGAGGTGTTCCCCAGTAGCAGGCAAGCAAGAAGTAATTGTAAGCACGGAGCACGCGAGCCTCAGCAACAGCCTGCTTCATGAACGGAGTAGCATCTGCTTTTTCACCGAATTTCTCGATAATGACGTTATCAGGATAGATAGAGAGATAGCAACCACTATACATATACTTAATAGCCGTAGGTGTGTGGAGATAACGGAACTCGTCAATAGATCCGCCAAACTCGTGGTCACCATAGGCGGCGCCACCATAGTTCACATCATCACCCGGGTGGTTGGCCATCACCTTGGCAGGCGTAAAAATACCAGGAGCATCACTGTCAACCGTTGTACGGCCAAGCGTATTAATCTGAAGGCCCTCATAGGCAGCAGCCAAGGCTTTCTCTGCGTCGGCATCCGACTGATAGAAGGTCTCAGTGGTCAGACTGGCCTTCTGTGGGATGTCCAGTTGATCCTCACATGAGGTTAATGCAGCGCCACCAGCAACAAGCGCAAGCATTGAAAATATAATCTTTTTCATATTTTTCTTTTTTTTCCTTTATTAGAATGAAACGTTTACACCAAAGACAACCTTCTTAGAGGTCGGATAGCTACCGTTATCCCAACCACGAGAAGCGCCATTATCGACAGAAGCTGTTTCAGGATCAGCACCAGGATAGCTGGTGATGGTGAAGTAATCGTCGAGAGAAACTGAGAAACGTAGGTTGCTGACCAAGAACTTCTTTGTGATGTTCTGAGGAACCGTGTAACCCAGCTGAATCTGCTTGAACTTGAAGTAAGAGCCATTGAATACGTTAGCAGACGAGCTGTAGAACGTCCAGTCCGAAGACACGGCCTTCATATCAGGATACTTACCCTGAATCGTGTATTCTCCATCCTCATTCTGTCTCCAGGAATCCTTCCACCAGACATCAAGGCCATTACCACGGGGACGGTCGGCAGATGTAATGACAGTGTAGATCTTGTTGCCAGAAGCGCCTGTACCGAATACGGTGAAATCGAAGCCCTTATACTCAAGGTTCAGGGTAATACCGTATGTGAACTTGGGGATACCACAACCCAGATCCTTCATGTCATTTGTTTCATCCGGAGCCAATGTGAGTTTACCGTCCTTGTCATAATACAGGGCTTGACCCTTCTTAGTTGCGTCGTATTCGTCACCACTGAAAAGGTTCTCGTTGTACACACCTGCATACTCGAAGCCACGGAAGTACCAGATGGTATAGCCAGTCTCGAAGGTAGACTTCAGTTTGTTGTTGAAACCGCTGACACCACCCTGCGTATAGCGCGGAAGCATGGAGTTCACAGCCTTAACCTCATTCTTCAAGGGCGAGAAGTTAGCATTGATGCTGTACTTTAAGTCACCAACGTGGTCACGCCAGCCGGCCTCGATATCGAAACCTGTGTTCAAGATCTCACCAGAGTTAACAGTCTGAGTAGATACACCAAGCTCAGGATAAGGATGGATATCAATCAGAAGGTCCTTGGTCATCTTGCGGTACCAGTCAATCGTCAATGACAGACGGTTGTCGAGGAAGCGGGCATCAAGACCGAGGTCAACCTGCTCAGAGGTCTCCCAGGTCAGGTTCGGGTTAGAAATGCCATTAGGCTTACCACCTTCAGAAGCTACATCGTTGGCAGAGAACTGGTCGGTGAAATAGTAGTAACCACCAAGACCGATGGTAGCATTATACTTGTAACCGTTCAGGACGTTCACGTTACCGTTACGACCCCAAGATCCGCGGAGCTTCAAGAATGAAACAGCGCTTGTGGATACGGCGTTCTTAAAGAACTTCTCATTGCTGATGGTCCAACCTGCAGATACAGAGGGGAAGTAACCCCAGCGGTTCTCCTTTGACAGCTTCGAAGAGTCGAAGGCGTCAGCACGGAAGTTGGCCTGCAAGTAGTAGCGATCGTCGAATGAGTAGGACAGACGTCCGAAGTAAGCCATCTCTGTAGCGTCATTTGGCGTATTACCTACGGTCAGATGTGCCTTACCATTGTCATTCAAACTACTGATATAGCGGAAGTTAGGAGCGTGGTCACCACGGAGAATCATCTCGGTATCCGAAGAAGATACGCTAGTATTGTCATTATGGTTCTTGGTGAACGACATACCTACCATGGCGCCAACATTGTGCTTGCCGAACGACTTGTTGAAGTTGACGAAGTTCTCCCACTGATAGTAGAGGCTGGCATTGGTATTGGCTGAGATAGAATAGTTATCACTCTTGGCCATTGAAGACAGGTAGAAAGGCTCACCATAACTGTGGCCATTGCCCTGGGCAATACGATAGCCGAGACGAGAGGTAATGGTCAGGAAGCTGAACGGCATCAGGTTAGCTGCCAGAGATCCACGTACATTGACACCCTCACTGTAAGAATCCGTCAGGTCGCGACGTGCCAAGGGGTTACCGGTTGCCTCCACATTATATTTAGAAGTACCGTACCAGACAGGGTTCTCCTCTGTGTATGCATCAGGCAGGGGTACATGGCCGGGGTTAGCGCCATTGGCCCATTTTTCTGCCACACCGTCTCCGAAATCATCCTCACTATAAATGTAGGCAGGAGTCAACGGGTCGACTGACACCACAGCGTTCAAGAATGAACCATAACCAGCGCCCAAAGACTTCATCTTATATTTCTCAATAGAGGTATTGCTCTGCACACTCAACCAGTCGAAGAACTTGTACTCAGCATTGACCTGACCGGTGAAACGCTTGTAGGTGTCCTTACAACCCTTGACGATACCGTCGTTGTCAACAAGACCAAGACCTACGAGGAAGCGACCCTTGTCGTTACCACCCTCAACTGTGATGTTGTGCTGAAGGCTCCAGCTGTTCTCGAACACCTCGTCATACCAGTTGGTGTCGAATCTTTCAGTTCCAGGAACGCCGTTTCCATTGTCATCTACCTGAGCATAATAGCCTTTTTGAACGAATTCAGCTTCAGGAATTTGACCTATGTACTTCTGATACTCAACCCAATCCTTACCATTGAAGAGCTCTGCCTTCTTGCCAAGGCTCTGGCTGGCAGCCTTGAGGCTGTAGGTCACGTGAGCCTGACCCTTAGAACCGTTCTTGGTGGTGATGAGCACGACACCATTACCGGCCTGGGCACCGTAGATAGCTGCAGAAGCACCGTCCTTCAGTACCTCCATAGACTCAATCAGTGAAGGATCCAGATACTGGATACCGTCAACCTTCAGACCATCAACGATAATCAGCGGGCCGAGGCTACCAGAGTTCGAAGAATAACCACGGACACGGATGCTGGCTCCGGCAGTAGGATCACCTGAGGTGCTGATAATCTGCACACCAGATACCTTACCCTGCATAGCCTTGGCAGCATCGGTTGTCGACAGGTTCTTGATATCGTCACCCTTCAAGGATGCGACAGCACCAGACAGATCGCTCTTCTTCTGGACACCATAACCGATGACGACCACGTCATTCAGGGTCTGGGCATCTTCCTTCAGAGCTACGACGATGTTGTTGCGGCCATTCACCTTAATGGTAGCGGTGGTGTAGCCAATGTAAGAAATAACCAGCGTTGAATTGGCGTTAGCCTCAACACTGAAGTTACCATTGAAGTCAGTGATTCCACCGGCCTTCGTGCCTTGCACTTTCACGCTGGCACCGATGATCGGTTCACCTGCTTCATCATTCACCGTTCCCTTAACCACGCTCTGAGCCATAGCTCCCAAGGGGAACAAACAGAGCAAGAACAGTGCCAATAACGGCTTTTGCAGTGATTTAAAATTCCACATAATTAAATTAATTAGTAAGATAATTGTTATTGTATAATAAGTTGATTTTTGTTGCTTCACAGCACGGAAATATCGGGTGCAAAGGTATTGTAAATAATTTATAAAGGCTTTCCCATTTGTAACAAAGACTTTGCAAAATGTAACAATTTTATAAAATGTTACTTAAATTTGCACTTATGTTACATTTTGAAAGAAAGTAAAAGCGCTCACAACCTATGCGCCGCGGTGTTTGTCAAACTTGTGGAGAATGAAGTTGAAGGCCTCCAAACCGACCAAAACAAGGAATGTTGCGGCAGCCGCCAGGACGTGCATACCTCCTCCGCAGGCCAGACCGATGGCAGCTGTCACCCACAGGCCGGCGGCAGTAGTCAGACCGCGAACGGCATTCTCGTTCTTCTGGAAAATAATCGTACCCGCGCCAATGAAACCGATACCGCTGACCACCTGTGCCGCCACACGCGACACGTCCCAGCGATGCTCTGGAGTGGACATTGCTCCTTCGAAGCCATAGGCAGACACAATCATAAACAGAGCCGAACCCAACGCCACAAGGAAATGGGTACGGAAGCCTGCCTCTTTCGCCCTATACTCACGCTCCAGACCAATCGCGCCACCCAAGAGGGCTGCTACGAATATGCGCACGATAAATTCCCAAGTCATACTGTCCATCATGATTCTTTTTCGTTACTTAAGGTGTTTACTATAACAACGGTGACGACGCGAGACGGTCGACTCGAGGTACTGCCACTGACCGAGCACGCCCTCGTTGGTCTCCATCATCGGACCCGTATCAGCCCACTCGAAGCCATAGCGCTGGAACTGACGGATGAGATCGTCGAAGATCAGTCCGTTGGCTCCCTTGGCACGGTATTCCGGCAGCACGCCGATGAGCAGCAAGTCGACGATGGGTGTCTTGTGCCACTTGAGAATCTTCAGCAGATGCCACCACCCAAAGGGGAAGAGCCGTCCGTCACGCGTCTTCTGCAGAGCTCGTGAGAACGAGGGGAAGGTGATGCCGAAGCCGATGAGACGGTCGTTGGCATTGCCATCGAGGATGCCCGTCACCAAGTTCAGGTCTGCCAGCTTGATATAATCGTTCACAAGCTTGTCGATCTGCTTGTCTGTCAGCTGACAGAAACCGTAAAGGTTCTGGTAGGTGGTATTGAGAAGGTTGAATATCTCATGGGCCTTGCCTTCCTTCATCAGCTCATGACGGGTGAACTTATGCACCTTCAGGTTGTAACGCTTCTGCACCATCGCCGTCACCTTGGCGAACTTCTCAGGCACGACATCAGGCACCTTTACCTTCATCTCCACCCAGTCGTTGGACTTCTCAAAACAGCCCATACGCTCGATATGCTGAGGATAGTAGGGATAGTTGTAGTTGATGTACATGGAAGCCAGTTCGTCGTAGCCATCCACGAGCATACCCTCACGATCGGTGTCGATGAAACCCATGGGGCCGATCATCTCTGTCATACCACGTTCACGTCCCCAGTCCTCAACGGTCTTCAGCAGGGCAGACGACACCTCCGGGTCATCTACGAAGTCGAACCAGCCGAAGCGCACCTGACTGGTGTTCCAACGCTCATTGGCGCGACGGTTAATGATGGCAGCCACACGTCCCACGACCTTCCCGTCCTTATAAGCCAGGAAGAAATCGGCCTCACAATAGTCGAACGAAGGATTCTTGTCCCGACTCAGTGTGGCCATCTCGTCGAAATAGATAAAGGGGACAGCGTTATCGTTGCCCCGATACAGGTCATAGTAGAACTGTACGAACTGTTTCAGTTCCTTTTTAGTTGTTACTTTTTGTACCTTCATCATAGTACAGGCATATCGATTCGCTGCAAAGGTACAAAGTTTTAGTCAGTATAAGGAGTTATGTGTGTTAAAAGGAGTTAAAGCCTGCTATTTTCAGAGCGCTTCGATGTATTCATATAATTTCTTATAGAACGGATGGCGGGTCATGGTCGATGCATCTCCGAGGATGATCAGTTTCATGCGTGCACGGGTGATGGCGACATTCATCCGACGCAGGTCGCGGAGAAAACCAATCTGGCCTTCGTCATTGGAGCGCACCAGCGAGATAAGAATGATATCGCGCTCTTGGCCCTGGAAGCCGTCAACGGTGTTCACGCTTATCAGATGACGGAAAGGCCTGGCCCACTCTTTCTTCTTCAGCAGTCGGCGCAGATACTGCACCTGTACCCTGTAAGGCGAAATGATACCCACGTCAAGGCGTTCCTCCAAGATACGCTCCTTACCAATCTTCTTAAAGTAGTTCTCGAGCGTGAGCAGCGTCAGTTCTGCCTCAGCCTTGTTGATGCGGCCGAAGCTCTCGCCAACGAACTCCTCATGGAAGAGCGGCTGCGCTGATTTTTCGGAGTACTCTGAGTTTTCGGAATACTCTGAGAATACCGATGTGTCTATCCACGTCATGGGAATATCGAGGTCGAGGATGCTACGATATTTCACCTCTGGGGCTGATTCCACCTGGTTGCCATAGAACCAGTCGGAGGAGAAACGCATGATTTCCTCGTTCATGCGGTACTGCATCTTCAGCAGTGTGACCGTCTCGGGCCTGTTCTCAACGATCCGTTCCATGAGTGTCTTGCCCAGCCCACCCTTCAAGGCGGCTATGCTCTTGACCGTAGGAGGCAACTGACAGTGGTCGCCGGCAAAGACCACCCTCGACACCCGTCGGATAGGAATCCAGCAGGCTGCCTCCAACGCCTGTGCCGCCTCGTCGATGAAGAGTGTACCAAACTTCTGGCCTTCGAGCAAACGGCTTGAAGAACCCACAAGGGTAGAAGCTATGACACGTGCCTCACCGAAGAGCTGGGCATTGATGCGTACCTCCAGTTCGACAGCCCTTTCCTTCAACCGCTCCATCTTCTGGTGGTATTTCTCGTCACCCCGTTTGCGATGGGCACGGAGTTCACGGATGGCCTTACGGATGGCCCAGAGCATCTCATAGTCGGGATGGGCCTCAAAACGTCGTTCGTAGGTGAACGACAGCATCTTGTCGTTCACGCGCGTGGGATTACCTATTCTTAAGACATTGACGCCACGATCGACCAGTTTCTCTGAGATCCAGTCAACCGCCATATTACTCTGCGCACATACCAACACCTGGTTCTCGCGTCGTAACGTCTCGTAGATGGCTTCCACGAGAGTCGTGGTCTTCCCCGTTCCTGGAGGACCATGCACGATGGCCACGTCCTTCGCACGCAGAACCTTGTTCACGGCATCTTCCTGTGTCCTGTTCAGATAGGGGAAACGCATCGGAGCAAAACTGAAGGTTTCAGCCTTCATTCCTCCTTGTCCCCCTGAATAGAACAGATCTCTCAGGTAGCCCAGACGTCCCTTTGCCTTCATCACACGGTCGAGGGCCTCGAACATCATCTTATAGCTTGTCTCGTCGAAGAAGAGCTGAATGCCCACATTCTCCGCACTCTGCACGTCGATGAGCTGTCCGTTGTCAGGCACGCTTACCACCATCCTGTCGCCATCGACGTAACTGACGGTGGCGGTAAAGGGGAAGTAATGGATACTAGAGTGACTAGAATGACTAGTTCGACTAGTTTGACTAGTTTGACTAGAACCACTAGTATCACTAGTAAAAAAGCACACCGGCCTGCCAAACTCGAAATTATGCTCTATCTCATCCTCGCCGCCCTGACGGAAGACCTCTACCACCAACTGATTCAATGAGTTGTAGTAGCTCTTCCCCATCCGCAGCGGCCACCAGGCATCACCACGCTTCACCTTCCGCTGCAGTCCCATCTCCTCGGTCTGCTTGCGGAAGGCTTCCTTCTCCGTCTGATACTCCAGTTGGAGCAAAAGCCGCTGTTGCGTCAGTTCCTGTAGTGCCGTTGCCATAATTGCGTGCAAAGTTACGACATTTTTTTGCATTTTACAAAAATTATCGTAACTTTGGCTTCGCCGAAATTACTTCCACTCGGAAAAGTTCAAATATATTTGGCTTTTCTCTCGTTTTTTCGTAACTTTGCACCCGATATGAAACAGATATTACTGATCAATGATGTCGTAGGCTACGGCAAGGTGGGTATGGGCGCTATGCTGCCGATATTGTCGTACCTGGGCATCCCTACCTATAGTCTGCCTACGGCTCTGGTGTCGAACACGCTCGACTATGGGAAATTCAATATCCAGGACACAACGGATTACATCCGTGGGACGCTACCCGTATGGAAGGAACTGGGCTTCAGCTTCGATGCCATCTGCACGGGACTGATGTTCAGCGACGAGCAGGCGAAACTGGTGGCGGGCTACTGCAAGGAAACGGGCGCACAGGGCACCACCGTCTTTGTAGACCCCATCCTCGGCGACGGCGGACGACTCTATAATGGTATGACCTCCCGTCAGGTGGAACTCATGCGTGAGATGGTCAGCGTGGCTCACCTCACCTTCCCCAACTATACCGAGGCCTGCTATCTTACCGACACAGAGATCCACATGGAAGGCATTACCTGGGAAGATGCAAAGACGCTGCTCGACCGTTTGCGCCAGATCGGCTGCAAGTCGGCTATCATCACCAGCTGTAAGGTAGACGGGCAGAACACCGTGGTGGGCTATAACCATTTCGACGACAGCTATTTCCATCTGGAGTACCATGAGATACCAGGGCTATTTCACGGTACTGGCGACATCTTCTCTGCCGTCTTAATCGGTCACCTCTTGAACGGCGAGACACTGAAGAAGTCCACCCGTACGGCCATGGACACCGTGTTCCGCATGATCGACCGCTATCGCGACACTAAGGACAGGAACAAGGGCATCCCCGTGGAGAAATGCCTCGATCTTTTGTAGAATTTTCAGTTTTCGGTTTACAGTTTACAGATTGATAATCCATCCGCTCTCATCATACATCCCCAAGCCGGAGCGGTTCACCTACCCCTTCTGCTACGAGCCTCATCCGCTGTGCCTATTAGCCGCTGAGGAGGTGAAGCAGGAGATTGCACGTATCAACCCCTCTGAAGGAAAGATGTTCGGCGTGCTGGTGGTGGAAGGCGGTTTTCTCGCAGCGTATTCTGGATTGCTCGAAGGGCGCAACGACTGGGACTATTTCGTGCCCCCCGTCTATGACGCCCAACAGCCTGACGGCCACTTTAAGCAGACTGAGCGTGAAATCTCTGAGAAGGGCGGCGACAGGCAGATGTCACAGGACCTCCAGCTATGGCTCTTCCACCAGTACCGTATGCTGAATGCGAAGGGTGAGGAGAAGGATCTTGTGGATATCTGGCAAGACTATCACAGTTCACCCCGTATCCGCCACAAATACCCTCTGCCACCAGGCGGCACGGGTGACTGCTGTGCACCGAAGCTGCTACAATATGCCTATCAGCACCATCTGAAGCCCATCTGTATGGCGGAGTTCTGGTGGGGACCGTCGCCCAAGAGTGAGGTGCGCCATCACGGACAGTTCTACCCCGCCTGCCGAGGAAAATGCAAACCTGTACTCACGTGGATGCTTCAAGGTCTTGACGTAGACCCCAATCCCGACGAGAACGGCTTTCCGCATCTGGTGCCCAAGGTGGTGTATGAAGACGAAGCCATCGCCGTCTTAGACAAACCTGCCGGACTACTGAGCATTCCTGGACGCACAGAAGACTGGTCCGTCGCCACATGGGTACGTCAGAAATGGCCAGAAGCACTGCCCGTTCACCGTCTTGACATGTTGACACAAGGCATCCTCATCGTAGCTAAGACGCAAGAAGCCTATCATCATCTGCAGCGACAGTTTGAGGAGCACTCCGTCAAAAAGAAGTATCTGGCCATCGTGGAGGGTGAGCCTGAGAAGGAGCACGGTATCATCGACCTGCCCCTACTCTGCGACCCCATAAACCGTCCTCGTCAAGTGGTTGACCACGAACACGGCAAACGCGCCATCACAGAGTATCGTGTGCTTCGCACCTTTGAGGGCGGCAATGAATTCTCTTCACCCTTAACTCTGCTGGCCCTCTGGCCTCACACAGGTCGCACCCACCAGCTACGTATGCACTGCGCCCACAAGGATGGTCTCGGATGTCCCATCGTCGGCGATGAACTTTATGGGCATCAGAATCCATACGGTCTTTGCCTTCAGGCTCAGGCCGTCAGTTTCATCCATCCGACGACGGGTAAGCATCTGCACTTCGAGTTGCCCTGTTCATTCGATCACATTATTAATAAATATAAGTAACACCCCAAAAACAATTCAAGTATGGTTAAGCACATTATTCTCTGGACACTGAATCCAGAACTCTCCGAAGAGGAGAAGAAAGCCGTCAAGGCAAGTATCAAGGAAGGTTTGGAAGGACTGGTAGGCAAGGTTCCAGGGCTCCTCGACGTGAAAGTTCACATCGACGGACGTCTGGCATCATCGAATGCCGACGTGATGCTCGACAGCACCCTCGAGAGCGAAGAAGCCCTGAAAGGCTATGCCGTACACCCCGACCACGTGGCCGTTGCCAACGGGAAAGTACGTCCCTACACCGTACAGCGTTCCTGCCTCGACTTCGAGATCTAACAACTAAGCCCCACTAATCAGCGGGGCTTAGTGCTCCGCCTTCATCCATGAGCAAAATTAACAACATCGCATTTGATCTGGGAGGCGTTGTCCTCGCCCTCAGTCTTGAGGGAGCCATCCGTGAGTTTGAACGTATCGGGCTGAAAGACGCCCGCCAGCGACTAGACGCCTTCCAGCAACGCGGCATTTTTGCCGATTTGGAGTCAGGGCGCATCAGTACAGAAACGTTCAGGTCAGAGCTCAGCCGGATGATTGGCAGGGAACTCTCGATGGACGACTGCTACAATGCCTGGCACGGCTATGTGGACCATGTGCCTCAGCGCAACCTCGACATGCTCCGTCTCCTGCGCAGCAAGGGGTACAAGGTATGCCTGCTTTCCAATACCAACCCGTTTATGATGATGTGGGCTGGAAATGACTTCGACGGACAGGGTCATCCCATCGGCGACTACTTCGACCACATGTACCTCAGTTATGAATGTGGCATCATGAAACCTGCCCCAGACATCTTCCAAATGATGCTCAGTGGTCAGCAGGCCCTCCCTGATGAGACATTCTTTGTGGATGACAGCCCCGTCAACTGCGAGGTCGCTGCCCGTCTTGGTATCCGCACGCTCTGCCCCCAGAACAATGAAGACTGGACAGGCATGCTCCAGGAATTATTAAGGTGACGGTAAGCAGTTTTACTTAAATGAACAAAACAATGATTAGAAAAGCAAGCAACAAAGACATTCATCGGATCATCGAATTGTTGCATCAGGTGAATATGGTGCATCACGTGATACGCCCAGATTTGTTTAAACCGCACACGACCAAATATAACGAGCAGGAGCTGGAAGCGATGTTCAAAGATAACAGCAAGCCCGTATTTGTCTATGACGACGGGGAAGTCCTGGGCTATGCTTTCTGCCAGCTGACTGAGGTAAAGGACCATTTGCTGTTGGAAGACAACAAGTCATTGTATATCGATGACATTTGTGTTGACGAGAAGGCTCGTGGCAAACACGTAGGAAAGGCGTTATATGAATACGTGAGCGACTATGCCCGGTCTATAGGCTGCCATAACATTACCCTGAATGTGTGGGAGGGGAATAACCCTGCCATCTGTTTCTATAAGAATATGGGGATGCAGGTGCAGAAAACAACAATGGAAATCATATTGTAATTATCCTGGCAACGCTGGAAGTAGCCGTTGGTAAGAAGTTTACAGGGGCTCGATGCTATCACAGCGTCGAGCCCCCTTTGCAAACTTCAAACAACCAAAAAGGATGATTGCTTGATTATAGTCTTATGGAGGCAAACCATAATGACTAATTTATTATCGGATGAACAACAATTCCCTGTACTTCGGCAGTGGCCAGAGAGCGTCGTCGACGATCAGTTCCAGTTTGTCAATCTGGTAGCGGATCTCATCGAGCTTCGGCTCCACCTTGTCGTGGTAGGCAATAGCCTTGTCGTGCTCGTCTTCAATCTTATTGGCGAGTTTACGGGCATTGACAAGTTCTTCGACTCCCTTCTCGATGGCAGAGGTGCGCTCAGCAATCTCCTCGATAATCTTGATGTTACGGGCGTTGAGCTTCTCAGCCTTGTCGATGGGGAAGATGGTAGAAATATTCTCCACGTTCGACAGCAGTGCCGTCTGGTAACTGGTGGCAACGGGGATGATGTGATTCATCGAGAGGTCGCCCAGTACACGGGCCTCAATCTGGATCTTCTTTGTATAGGTCTCCCACTTCACCTCGTTGCGGGCCTCGAGTTCTTTCTTCGTCATCACACCCAGACTCTCGAACATCTCAATGCTCTCCTTGTCGAGGTAACGCTCGAAGATCTTCGGACAAGACTTCTCAACGTCGAGACCACGCTTAGCTGCCTCAATGACCCACTCGTCGCTATAGCCGTTGCCGTCGAAGCGGATGGGCTTGCAGGTCTTGATATCCTCGCGCAGCACGTCGATGATGGCGTGGAAGGTGGCGCTGTGCTCAGTGCCAGCGAGTTTCTTCTCAAACTCGGGGATACGGGCATCCACACGCTTCTTAAACGAGACGAGGGCCTCAGCAACGGCACTGTTCAGGGCAATCATGGCACTGGCGCAGTTGGCCTCAGAACCTACGGCACGGAACTCGAAACGGTTGCCTGTGAAGGCGAAGGGAGAGGTACGGTTGCGGTCAGTATTGTCGATGAGCAACTCTGGAATCTCAGGGATATCCATCTTCATACCCTGCTTACCGGCGATGGCGAGGATGTCTTCCTTGTCGGCCTTCTCAATATGGTCGAGCAGTTCACTAACCTGCTTACCGAGGAAGCTGGAGACGATGGCGGGAGGCGCCTCGTTGGCACCCAGACGATGGGCATTGGTGGCACTCATGATAGAAGCCTTCAACAGACCGTTGTGCTTATACACACCCATCAGTGTCTCAACGATAAAGGTAGCGAAGCGCAGGTTTGCTTCAGGTGTCTTGCCAGGAGCGTGGAGCAGGATGCCGTTGTCTGTGGAGAGCGACCAGTTGTTGTGCTTACCAGAGCCGTTGATGCCAGCAAACGGCTTTTCATGGAGCAGCACACGGAACCCGTGCTTGCGAGCCACTTTCTTCATCAGCGACATCAGCATCATATTGTGGTCGACAGCCAGGTTGGTCTCCTCGAAGATCGGAGCCAGCTCGAACTGGTTCGGGGCTACCTCATTATGACGGGTCTTGCAAGGAACACCGAGTTCCAGAGCCTGAATCTCGAGGTCGCGCATAAAGGCAGCGACACGCTCAGGGATGGATCCGAAGTAATGGTCATCCATCTGCTGGTTCTTGGCAGAGTCGTGGCCCATCAGTGTACGACCTGTCAGCAGCAGGTCGGGACGGGCTGCATACAATCCCTCGTCCACGAGGAAATATTCCTGCTCCCAGCCGAGGTTAGAGGTAACCTTCTTCACAGCGGGGTCAAAGTAGTGGCACACCTCCGTAGCAGCCACATTTACAGCATGGAGAGCACGCAACAGCGGAGCCTTGTAGTCGAGGGCCTCACCACTATAACTGATAAACACGGTGGGGATGCAAAGCGTGTCATCGATGATGAACACAGGCGATGTGGGATCCCAAGCCGAATAACCACGGGCCTCGAAGGTTGAACGGATACCGCCAGAGGGGAATGAAGAGGCATCAGGCTCCTGCTGAACGAGCAGTTTGCCAGTAAACTCCTCCACCATACCACCCTTGCCATCGTGCTCGATAAAAGAGTCGTGCTTCTCGGCGGTACCCTCAGTCAAGGGCTGGAACCAGTGTGTATAGTGGGTGACACCGTTCTCTACGGCCCACTGCTTCATGCCAGCGGCCACTGCATCGGCTACTGCCCTGTCAAGGTGGGCGCCATTATCGATGACATCAATCATCTTCTCATACACGTCCTTCGGCAGGTACTTGTACATCTTCTCACGGTTGAAGACCTTCTTTCCGAAATACTCATAAGGTCTCTCACTTGGTGCTTTTACGTCGAGCGGCTTCTTCTTGAATGCCTCACCGACAACCTGAAATCTTAATGCTTCCATAATGCTAATTAACCTTTTAATGTTTTACAAATTTCTATTTATTCTCTCATTTTTATTTCTTACTCCATTTTGTGATACGGTCGAGGGCCTCGGCGGTCTTTTCGTGGCTGCCGAAGGCGGTAAACCGCACATAACCCTCGCCACTGGGGCCGAAACCGACACCTGGGGTACAGACGACGTTGGCACCATAGAGCAACGCCTCAAAGAATTGCCAGGAGCCCATGCCATCGGATGTGCGCATCCAAATATATGGGGCGTTTTCGCCGCCATAACACTCGTAACCGAGGCGACGAAGGGTCTCTAGCATCTGATGGGCGTTCTGCATATAGTAGTCAATGGTGGACTTCACCTGAGCCTTCCCCTCAGGGGTGTAGATGGCCTCGGCAGCACGCTGGGAGATATAGCTGCAGCCGTTGAACTTCGTACACTGACGTCGAAGCCAGAGCTGGTTGAGTGGGATGCGCTCGCCCTCGAAGGTGGCTACGCTGACATCCTTCGGCACGATGGTATAGCCACAACGGACACCCGTGAATCCAGCCGTCTTTGAGAAACTACGGAACTCTACGGCGCACTTGCGGGCACCACGGATCTCGTAGATGCTATGGGGGATATCCGGATCCTGAATATAGGCCTGATAGGCGGCGTCGAAGAGAATGAGTGCATCGTTCTTCAATGCATAGTTCACCCATTTACGCATCTCCTGCTTCGTGATGACTGTTCCCGTTGGGTTGTTGGGGTAGCAGAGGTAGATGACATCAACAGGACGGCCCTTGGGAAGCTCCGGCACGAAGCCGTTCTCTGCCGTGATAGGCATGTATCGCACATTTGTCCAACGACCGTCGCGATAGGTGCCACAACGGCCTATCATCACGTTTGAGTCGATGTAAACGGGATAGATGGGATCGGTGACACCAATGAAGTTGTCCCAATGGAGCAGTTCCTGGAAATTGCCGGTGTCGGACTTCGCACCGTCATTGATGAAGACCTCATCGACGTCAAGGTGGATACCGCGCGGAAGGAAGTCATTCTTCAATATCGCTTCGCGAAGGAAGTCGTAGCCCTGTTCTGGGCCGTAGCCACGGAATCCCTGGGTGGTGGCCATCTCGTCGGCAGCCTTGTGCATGGCCTCAACGACTGCGGGCGCCAGAGGCTGCGTCACATCACCGATGCCGAGTGAAATGACGTCGGCCTTGGGATGCATCACCTTGAAGGCATTCACCTTCTTGGCGATGTCGGCGAACAAGTAGTTGTTCTGCAGGTTCAGGAAATGAATGTTTACTAATGCCATATTCTTATGTTGTTTGAAGTTTGTTCAGTTCAATTTCGCCGTCAAAGACAAATTCGGCGGGTCCGCTCATATAGACGTGATTATCCGACTCTCGCCATTCGATTCTGAGTGTGCCGCCATCCATAACAATCTGCGACTGACGTCCGGCACGTCCAGTCATAGCTGCAGCAACGGCAGTTGCACAGGCACCAGTGCCGCAGGCCTGTGTGATACCACTGCCACGCTCCCAGACTCTTGTCTTAATACTGCCGTCCACCTCTATATGGGCAAGTTCTATGTTACAACGCTGCGGAAAAGCAGGATGGTATTCGAGCGTACGGCCAATCTCTGTCACTTGGTCCACATCGTCGGTAAAGATGACAAAATGAGGATTACCCATCGAGACGAACACACCTTTCTTAATATCGCGCGAAGACAAGAATTGCGTCTCGTCATCGAATACGGGTTCGCCCATATCGACAGTGACGCTACTGACAATACCATCGTCGACATGTAGCGATAGCGTCTTGACGCCCGACAGTGTCAGCAGACGGATCTCCAACTTGTCTGTCAACCCGCGTTCATAAAGATATTTACCGATGCAACGACTGGCATTGCCACACATCATGGCTTCAGAGCCATCGGCATTGAAAATACGCATGGAGAAATCGGCTTCGGGAACGGGACTGATGCCAATGAGTACCAACCCGTCGGAACCAATACCCTTGTGGCGATCGCTCATAAAGATGGCAGCATGAACAGGATCAGGGATGTCATGAAGCATGCTGTTGACATATATATAGTCATTTCCTGCTCCATGCATCTTCGTAAATCCTATTTTCTGTGTCATTTTGCTGTCCATCATATCCTTTTTGCTGTCTTTTTGTTTGAATTCGAGTGCAAAGGTAATTCAAAAAGACAGAAAAGCAAAGAAATTATACGCTTTTTGTTTGTTAAATCGTAAACAAACTGTCATTTTGTAAAGAAATTGACTATTATTTGTTTCTTTTTGCTATCAAACTGTTTCTTTTATTCGTTATTTCGTTACAAATTGTCAGTTTACCATCATTGATAGGTGAGAATTGTCTATTTTTGCAAATAATTATAAGAATATGTGGAAAAGTTTGGTTGTTTGATGAGAAATGACTACTTTTGCAATCACAATAATATAAGATCGATTACTATGGAACAAAATCAGGAGTTACGTACCGCATGGGACTTCGTAGAACACACGGGTCGTAGTATCTTTTTAACAGGTAAGGCAGGAACGGGAAAGACGACGTTTCTTAAAACGGTGGTTGAGCAAAGCAGCAAGCGCAGTATCGTGGTAGCGCCGACTGGTGTGGCAGCCATCAATGCAGGCGGCATGACGATTCACTCGTTCTTTCAACTGCCGTTCTCACCATTCGTACCCAATGCCCAGATCAAGAGCAAGTTCGACTTCGGTAAAGAGAAACGGAAGATTATCTCGTCACTCGACCTATTGATCATCGATGAGATATCGATGGTGCGCAGCGACCTCCTCGATGCCATAGACAGTGTACTGCGACGCTTCCGCGACCGTTACAAGCCTTTCGGTGGGGTGCAGTTGCTGATGATCGGCGACCTGCAGCAGCTGACGCCCGTAGTGACTCCCGAAGACGAGCGGATGCTGAGTCCATATTACGACACACCCTACTTCTTTGGTTCGAAGGCACTAGCACAGATTGACTATGTGACCATACAATTAGAAAAGGTATATCGCCAACAGGATGACATCTTCCTTACGTTACTGAACCATATCCGGGAGGGGCATCCCACGGCAGAAGACCTTACTTTGTTGAATGGCCGCCATCAGCCAACGTTCATCCCAAAGCCCGAGGAGGGCTACATCCGCCTGACCACGCACAACCAGATGGCAAACAACTACAACGAGTCTGAGTTACAGAAACTACCTACGCATCCCTATACATATCGGGCTAAGATTGAGGGTACGTTTCCAGAGTATTCTTACCCCACAGCTGAGACACTGACACTGAAAGAAGGAGCACAGGTGATGTTCGTGAAGAACGATCCTTCAGGCGAACATCGTTATTATAACGGTCGTATTGGCCATGTGACGTACGCTGACGATAGCCGTTTGGAAGTATATTGTCCTGGAGATCCCGAGGCCATAGAGGTGGAGCCATTAGAGTGGGAGAACTCGAGATACACGCTGAACGAAGAAACGCGCGAGATAGAGACAGAAGTCTTAGGAAAATTCTCACAACTGCCTCTGCGCCTGGCATGGGCCATTACAATCCACAAGAGTCAGGGCTTGACTTTCGAACGTGCCATCATCGATGCCAGCCTATCGTTCGCCCCAGGACAGGTATATGTGGCCTTGAGTCGTTGCAAAACGCTCGACGGGCTGGTGCTCGCCTCGCGTATTCCTCCACAAGCCATCATCAACGACAATCGTGTGGATGACTATATCTCGCATCAGGAGGAAGCGGCACAAAAAAGCATCGAACAACTGCCCATTTTAAAAGACGAGTATTATAGATACTTGCTGATGGAACTTTTTGACTTCAAAGATATCCTCTATCGTGAGGAGTATCTCGGACGGATCATCATCGAATTCTTCTATCGCAGCTATACCAACATCGCAGAACTGCATAAACGGGCGTTGGAAGATTATAAGAAACAGGTTATTATGGTGGCAGACAAATGGCTTGCGAGAATCCAACAGATGCCGATTGACGAACTGCGTAATGATGATTTCCTGGAACGTATAAAGCGCAGCACCGCCTACTTCGAGCAGACACTTGACAACGTACTCTCGAAGCCAATGGCACTTGTGCCGGATATACAGTCGAACAATAAGTTGGCCATGAAGCGCCTCACAGAGAACTATGTAGACCTGAGGCAGGCCTGGCTCTCACGAAGATTCCTGCTCCAACAGATGTCGGAACAGTCTTTCACCATCGCCAACTATCTGCGCCAAAAACAGCATTCACTGCTCGACGCTATGGATGAGCAGACACTGAAGAAGAAAAAGCGAGAACGAAAGAAAAAGGAGCCTAAACCGCAGAAAGAGAAAACATGGGCCATCAGTTACAACCTCTTCCGACAAGGAAAGACTCCTGAACTGATAGCCCGTGAGCGTGGTCTTACGCTGGGTACCATCTACGGCCATCTGGCGCGTTATATCCCCACTGGCGACATTTCATTGAGCGATCTCATTCCAGATGACCACCAGCAGACCATCCTCCGAGCTATTCACATGGCTGGGGCCGATGCCAACACCGCGGCCGTCAAAAACCTCTGTCCGCCGGACATCTCTTACGAGGAAGTCCGGCTGGTATTAGAGGCAATGAAATAATTATACATCAGACTTATTTCTTCAAGTAAGCGTGTACTTTGGCAGCGGTTTGTTTGCCGCTGGCCATGGCACGTACAACCAGCGATGCACCATTTGCAGCATCGCCACAGACAAATACGTTATCGGCATATTGAGGATGCTCAGGTTTGAGGAAACCCATGGCAAGAAGGACAAGTTCAGCCTTGATGATCTCAGGCTTACCCTTTTCTACCATAATGGGACGGCCACCTTCCGGATTTGGTTTCCAGTCGATTTCCTGTACTTTTACACCTGTCAACTTGCCGTTCTCACCAAGGAATTCAAGTGTGTTGATATTCCAGCGGCGGGTGCAGCCTTCCTCATGGCTGCTTGTTGTCTTAAGGGTGCGAGGCCAGTTCGGCCAAGGGTTCTGCGGATCCTCTGGACCTTCTACCGGCTTGGGCATGATCTCAATCTGTGTGACACTCTTACAACCCTGACGATGGGCTGTGCCGATGCAGTCGGAACCCGTGTCGCCACCGCCGATGACGAGAACGTCCTTGCCCTTGGCGGTAATGCGCTCGTCCTTCGAGAACTCCATACCAGCAAGGACGCGATTCTGCTGGGAGAGAAGCTCGAGGGCAAAGTGGACACCTTTCAATTCACGGCCAGGAGCCTTAAGATCGCGTGCTGTTGGCGTACCTGTGGAAATAACGATGGCGTCGAAATCTTTAGCTAGTCCTTCTAGTTTAACTAGTTCTACTAGATCGATGGCTGCGCCATACTTAAACTCAATGCCTTCGGCTTCAAGCAGAGCGATGCGGCGATTGATGATGGTCTTGTTCAACTTAAAGTTGGGGATACCATAGCGGAGCAGTCCACCAGCCGCCTCGTTCTTCTCGAAGACTGTTACCTGATAACCCATCAGGTTCAGGTCGTTGGCAGCAGCCAGACCTGCAGGGCCGGCACCTATCACTGCCACCTTCTTACCATTGCGCACAATGTCGGTATGCGGCTGGATATAACCCTCACGGAAGGCTGCTTCGATGATGGATGCCTCATCCTCACGGTTGGTGGTCGGCTCATGGTTGAAACGGTTCAACACGCAGGCTTTCTCGCAGAGTGCAGGACAGATACGGCCCGTGAACTCTGGGAAAGGATTGGTTGATGAGAGCAGGCGATAAGCCAATTCCCAATCACCTTTATACAAAGCGTCGTTCCACTCGGGAGCCTTGTTACCCAACGGACAGGCCCAGTGGCAGAAGGGTACGCCACAATCCATGCAGCGCGACGCCTGCAATTTACGTTCGCGAGTGCTGAGCGTCTGCTCCACTTCGCCAAAATCGTGGATTCTATCGTGAATCGGACGGTAACCCGCCTCCTGGCGGTGTATCTCTAAAAATGCTTTTGGATTTCCCATCTTTTTTACCTTTTTACTTTTTCACCTTTTTACCTTTAATAGTCACGCTGGATGTCGGCAATCTTCTCGTGCAGCCGAGCCATCTTCTCTTCTTCGAGCACACGTTTGTATTCGATGGGGACAACTTGGATGAAGTCCTGAACAACACGCTGCCAGTCGTCGAGCATGCGACCTGCAAGGGCCGATCCCGTATGCAGGTAGTGCTGGCGGATGAGCTCAAGCAGTTCTTTGCGCGAGACACTGTCTTCGATGAGGCCCAACTCTACCATATCCATGTTGCAGAAATAGTCGAAGGTGTGGTCTGGGTCATAGACATAAGCAACACCACCACTCATACCTGCAGCGAAGTTACGGCCAGTCTTACCAAGCACTACTACACGTCCACCTGTCATATATTCACAGCAATGATCACCAGCGCCCTCGATGACGGCTATTGCACCAGAGTTCCTGACACCAAAGCGTTCACCGACTTTTCCGTTGATATACAGTTCGCCGCTTGTAGCACCATAGAGACCAGTGTTACCTGCGATGATATTATCCTCAGCACGGAAGTCCTCGCTCGAACGGGCCGGCGGAAGGATGCTGATGCGTCCACCCGAAAGGCCCTTGCCAAAGTAATCGTTACACTCACCCTCAAGCTTGAGGTTAATGCCGCGTACGGCAAAAGCTCCAAACGACTGACCTGCCGAGCCCTTGAACTTGATGTTGATAGTACCGTCAGGTAGTCCTGCCTCACCATATTTCTTGGCAATGACACCACTGAGCATGGTTGTCACGGCACGATCTGTATTCTTAATGGTGTAGTCGAGTGTCAATTCTTCCTGGTTGTCGATAGCCTTCTGAGCAGCTTTAATAATCTCCTCATCCTTCACACCGCTGACTTTCGTAAACTCGCCACGATCCCAAAAGAGTGGCTTGTCGCTTTCAGGCTTATGCAACAGACGTGCGAAGTCGATGGTTTTCTGCTTATCTGTAGCAGTGTCCGTCTGAACCTCGATGAGTTCCGTGTGGCCGATGATCTCCTTCAGACTATGGACACCCATCTCACTCAGATACTCTCTAACCTGCTTTGCAAGGAAGGTGAAGAAATTAACCACGTATTCGACACGACCTTGGAAATGCTTCCTTAGTTCAGGATTCTGCGTGGCTACACCCATCGGACAGGTGTTCGTATTACATTTACGCATCATCACACAGCCTAAGACAATCAAAGGTAATGTACCAAATGAGAATTCATCGGCTCCTAACATTGCCATGATGACCACATCCTTGGCGGTCTTCAGCTGACCGTCTGTCTGCAGACGCACCTGATTACGCAGACCGTTCTTTACGAGCGTCTGCTGTGTCTCAGCCAGTCCGATTTCAGGTGAGATACCTGCGAACCGCATACTGCTCGCCGGCGATGCACCTGTACCACCCTCAGCACCAGAGATAACGATGAGGTCGGCCTTGGCCTTGGCCACACCTGCGGCAATAGTTCCCACACCGCTCTCGGCCACAAGCTTTACACTGACGGCAGCCGTCGGGTTGATATTCTTCAGGTCGAAAATGAGCTGTGCCAGATCCTCGATACTATAGATATCGTGATGAGGTGGCGGCGAAATGAGCGATATGCCAGGGATAGCATTACGAGTCTTAGCGATGATCTCATTAACCTTGAATCCAGGCAACTGACCACCCTCACCGGGTTTAGCACCCTGGGCAACCTTAATCTGTATTTCTTCTGCGTTCACCAGATATTCGGCCGTCACGCCAAAACGACCAGAGGCAATCTGTTTGGTCTTCGAACTCAGGCTTACACCATCAACCTCTGTATGATAGCGGGTATTGTCCTCACCACCCTCGCCAGTGTTACTGCGGGCGCCCAACTTGTTCATAGCCAAGGCCAATGCCTCGTGTGCCTCAATGCTCAATGCGCCAAAACTCATAGCACCTGTTACGAAGTGCTTGACGATACTCTCTACAGGCTCCACCTCGTCAATAGGCGTAGGCTTGGCTGCCTTCTTGAAGCCAAAGAAGTCGCGGATGAATATGGGACTTCCCTTTTGATCAACAATAGCCGACCACTGCTTGAACTTTTCGTAGTTTCCTTGTCTGGTGGCCAATTGCAGCTGGGCGATCGTCTCGGGGTTCCAAGCGTGCTTAATACCGTCCTTACGCCATGCGAACTGACCTTGGTTCTGCAACATAGCCTGTTCTTTAGCCTGCTCATGCAGACGGATGGCGTCGCGCGCAATCTCCTTCAGTCCGATACCACCAATGGTACTTACCTCTGTACCGAAGTAGCGTCTTAACAAGTCCTCGCTCAAGCCGATGCTTTCGAAAATCTTCGCACCCCGATAGCTGCGGATGGTCGAGATACCCATCTTCGACATGATTTTCTTAAGACCTTTATCCACGGCCTTGATGTAATTCTTCTCAGCCGTCGCATACTCCTCCTGAATCTTGTGCTTCTTCACAAGGTCATCGAGCACGGCAAACGTCATGTAAGGGCAGATAGCACTGGCACCATAGCCCAACAGCAATGCAGCGTGCATCACTTCACGAATCTCACCACTCTCCACAATCAGTGCCGTCTGAACACGCTTGCCCACAGAAATCAGGTAGTGGTGTACGGCGGAGACGGCTAGCAGAGACGGAATAGCGGCACGTTTCTCGTCGATGTCTCGATCAGAAAGAATGATGTAGTTCACACCCTCATCCACACTCGCCTCTGCATCGTGGCAGAGGTCATCGAGTGCCTGACGCAGACCCTCCTCGCCTTGCGCAATATCAAAGAGGATAGAGAGCTTCTGGGTCTTGAAGCCCTTATACCTGATATTACATAATATATCTAATTGTGTGTTGGTCAGTACTGGTTGCGGCAATCGCACCATCTTACAGTTCGATGCGTCTGGCGACAGGATGTTTGTGCCCACAGCTCCGATGTACTCTGTCAACGACATCACCAATTCCTCACGGATCGGATCGATGGCAGGGTTCGTCACCTGTGCAAACTGCTGGCGGAAATAGTTGAACAGCACTTGCGGACGGTCGCTAATGACTGCCAGCGGTGTGTCGTTACCCATCGCTGCTACTGGCTCCTGCCCTGCTGTCGCCATCGGCACAATCGTTTTATCAATATCCTCCTGGCCAAAACCAAAGGTTATCAGTTTCCGTTCGTAATCGCTGACGCCGTTCTCCACATGGCGACCGCTCTTCAACTTCTCCAGTTGTACACGGTTCTCGTTCAGCCATTCACGATAGGGATGAGCCTTGGCCAGCTGTTCCTTAATCTCGCCGTCGTAGAAAATCCTGCCCTCCTGCGTATCTATCAGCAGAATCTTACCAGGCTGCAGGCGGCCTTTGCTCACGACATCACTTGGTTCGAAGTCCATCACGCCCACCTCTGAGGCAACCACCATCATGCCGCCCTTGGTAATCGTGTAACGGCTGGGGCGCAGGCCGTTTCTGTCGAGCATTCCACCTGCATAGCGACCATCGCTGAACAGCAAGGCTGCAGGACCGTCCCACGGTTCCATCAGGATGGAGTGGTACTCATAGAAGGCCTTCAGGTCTTCACTGATGGGGTTCTTGTCGTTGAAACTCTCAGGCACTAAGATAGCCATCGCCTGCGGTAGGCTGAGGCCACTCATCATCAAGAATTCGAATACATTATCGAGGCTGGCAGAGTCGCTCATGCCCTCCTGAACGATAGGACGCAGTGATTTGATGTTGCCCAATGCCTCGCTATTCAAAACGCTCTCACGTGCCTTCATCCAGCCACGATTGCCTCGAATGGTGTTTATCTCGCCATTGTGTGCCAACAAACGGAAGGGCTGTGCCAGCTTCCATTTAGGGAAAGTGTTGGTCGAGAAACGTGAGTGTACCAGTGCCAGTCCGCTCGTCAAGTAGTCGTTCGAGAGGTCAGGAAAGTATCTCCTCAGTTGCCCACTCGTCAACATTCCTTTATAAATAATGTTCTTGTTCGACAACGAGCAGATATAGAAGTCCTCGTCGTCGATGCGATTCTCAATCCTCTTGCGTACCTTATATAATAAACGTTCGAAGACTGGAACGTCCTCATCCTTGACACCTGTGACGAATATCTGCCTGATGTCTGGTTCCACTTCGCGCGCTGCTGCTCCCAGAACCTCCGAGTTCGTGGGTACCGTGCGCATGTGCATCAACTGCAGCCCTTCACGCTCTATCTCCTCAATCATCACAGAGAGGATCTCCTGCTGGGTCTTCTCATCTTTAGGCAAGAAGACCAATCCCGTACCGTACTTTCCCTTTTCCGGCACAGGAATACCCTGTAGAAGAATAAACTCGTGGGGAATCTGAATCATGATGCCCGCACCATCACCTGTCTTGTCGCGTGTCTCAGCGCCTCGGTGCTCCATGTTCTCCAGCACTTTCAGTGCGTTATCCACCAACTCGTGGCTTTTCCCACCATGGATATTCACCACCATACCTACGCCACACGCATCGTGCTCGTACTCCGGTTGGTAAAGTCCTTGGTTGTGCCCGCATTGGCAGAGTCCTTTTCTTGTTTGAGTTTGCTTACCTTTTGTCATATTATCCTATTTAAAACTATCTTTCTGTTTATTTTTGGGTGCAAAGGTAAATCAAAATGTCGTGACTTGCAAAGTTTTTCTTACCAAATTATCGTTTTCGTTTTATCAATTTGACATTATGACAATAATTTGTTGATTTTTCTTTCACTTTGTTAATGTAAACGAATCTAAAACAGTTAAAAAGTTTACAAAATGTAACTTGTATAAAAATAGTATATTTAAAGTAAATGGAAAACGCTTGTCGTCAGTTCAAAATGCAGTACCTTTGCACTCGAAACGTTTCAGTGAGTTGTTATATATATATTAAGGTAAAAAGATTTTTAGGTATGAAAAAGATTGAAGCAATTATTCGTAAGACGAAGTTCGAAGAGGTGAAGGCAGCATTGCTTTCTTCCGATATCGACTGGTTTGAGTACCACGACGTTCATGGCATCGGCCAGAGTCGCCAGGAGAGAATCTATCGTGGCGTACAGTATAGCACAGACGTTATTGAACGCGTGGCAATCACCATTGTTTGCCGTGATATTTTCCTCGATCCCACCGTGAAGGTGATATTGGAGGTGGCACATACTGGTGAGGTTGGCGACGGCCGTATCTTCGTGAGCGATGTCATCGACACCTGGTCAATACGTACGGGTGAAAACGGTGACACTGTACTGAGAGACAAGAAATAGTATTTATTAATAACGACAACATGGACAACAAAGACAACTTTTCTTTATCGCCCAAAGGGCGAATGTTGTTATAGTTGTCAAAGTTGTCGTAAAAAAGAAAGAATTATGAACGAAATTGGATTATCACTCGATACTGTATGGATGTTATTGGCAGCCATGTTAGTTTTTTGGATGCAGCCGGGATTCGCCCTGTGCGAAGCGGGATTCACCCGTAGTAAGAACACGGCCAACATCCTGATGAAGAACTTTGTCGACTTCATGTTCGGCTCTCTGTTATTCTTCTTCGTAGGCTTCGGCTTTATGTTCGGCAGCGACGGCGCTGGTTTTATCGGAATGCCCAACTGGGGCGACCTCTCTTTCTATAAAGGTGATCTGCCCGTAGAGGGTTTCCTGATTTTCGAGACCGTCTTCTGCGCCACCTCTGCCACCATCGTCAGTGGTGCTATGGCTGAGCGCACGAAGTTCTCGATGTACGTCATCTATAGTGCAGCTATCTCGCTGTTCATCTACCCCATCGAAGGACACTGGACATGGGGCGGCGGCTGGCTCTGTAACGATGCTGCTGACAGCTTTATGATGTCTACCTTCGGCGATGTGTTCCACGACTTTGCTGGTTCTGCCATCGTACATAGCGTAGGCGGTGTGCTGGCTCTGATTGGTGCCATTGTCCTTGGCCCGCGTATCGGCAAGTATAGTGCTGACGGAAAAAGCAACGCTATTCCCGGTCATTCGCTGACACTCGCATCGCTTGGTGTATTCATCCTCTGGCTTGGATGGTTCGGATTCAACCCAGGCTCACAGCTGGCAGCCTCTGGCGAAGTAAACCGCATTGCCATCTCGCACGTGTTCCTGACCACCAACCTCGCTGCTGTAGCAGGTGGTACTGCCACGATGTTCCTCACATGGATCAAATACGGCAAGCCGTCGCTCTCTCTGACGCTGAACGGTGTGCTGGCGGGACTGGTGGGCATCACGGCCGGCTGTGACCTCGTATCGCCGATGGGAGCCGTTATCATAGGTCTTGTGTGTGGCATCGTATTGGTCTATGCCATTGAGTTCATCGACCACAAACTGCATATCGACGATCCTGTGGGTGCTTCGTCTGTTCATGGTGTCTGCGGAATCCTCGGCACACTGATGACAGGTCTGCTCTCTACGAGCAATGGTGCCTTCTACGGTCACGGTTGGGGATTCTTCGGCGCAGAGTGCTTCGGTGTATTGATCATTGACCTCTGGGCTGCAGCCTGCGGTATCGTTTTGTTCTATGGAATAAAATATATTCACGGTTTACGCGTTGATAAACGTATAGAGGAGGAAGGTCTCGATGTCTATGAGCACGGAGAGATGTGCTATAACTAAGAAGTGAAGAAGTTAAGAAGTAAAGTAGTTAAGAAAGTTAAGAAGATTATGAAAAAGATTGTTTTAATGGCGATGATGATCGCCACAGGATTAAGTGCTACGGCACAGGAAAGTGTAGAAACAACGGTAGCGGCCGATGTAGTGAATCAGTATATCTGGCGTGGCCAGGACTTAGGCAACGTGTCATTGCAGCCCACTCTCGGAATCGGTTACAAGGGACTCTCGCTCACGGCTTGGGGCAGTGTTGGACTGACAGACTCAAATGATACTAAGGAGTTCGACTTGACACTCGCCTATACTGCTGGAGGTTTCAATATCGGCGTCACCGACTACTGGTTCAACGCAGGTCTCGATCCTGATGCACGCTATTTCATGTACGAAGCCCACGGAACGAACCATGTGTTTGAGGCCAACATCGGCTATGACTTCGGTCTGGCCTCTATACAGTGGTACACCAACTTTGCGGGCAATGACGGTGTCAACAAGGACGGCAAACGTGCATATAGCAGTTATGTCGAAGCCAGTGTCCCGTTCAAACTCGCCGCAGTCGACTGGTCTGCTACGGCTGGTGCCGTCCCGTTCGCCACAGACTTCTATGGAACATCAGGCTTCGCAGTGACCAACCTGACATTGAAGGCCACAAAGGACATTAAGGTGACAGATTCGTTCTCGATTCCGATCTTCGGACAGGTGACTGCCAACCCATGCGCCCAGAAGGCCTACCTGGTATTCGGATTTACACTGCAACCATAATATGATTTAGCCCCCCTCCTCTGTTCTATCACTGAGGAGGGGGATTGCTTTTCCATTATCTATCAAGTTCCTTCATAAATCTTTCTTCCATTCAATACTTTTTTGTACCTTTGCAGTCCGAAAGCATTAAAATGATGAAAACGACGGCAAAGGAGATCATCGCATATATGGAGTCGCTGCAGAACGAGGAGCAACGACGGATACTCATGGGGTTCTTCAAGACAGGACCTGGCGAGTATGGCGAGGGCGATGAATTCCTTGGACTGAAGGTGCCACAGACACGAGAAGTGGTTCAGGCTGTTCCAAAGGACTTCCCTCTGAGTGAAATCCCCACTCTTCTGATGAGCCGCTGGCACGAGGTTCGCCTTTGCGGACTTTTGATACTCGTTGCGAAATTCGAAAAACTGGCAACGAAACGGTTGGAGAATGACGAGAAGGCTATCCGTGGCCGTGATGAGATTCTTACCCTTTATCTTCAGTATGCAGAGCAAGCCAACAATTGGGATCTTGTCGACTTATCCGTTCACAAAATCCTTGGTCATTGGCTGCTGTTGCCTTCAAATCTTGGCGACAAAGACTACAAGATAAAACTCCTCGACGACCTTGCCCAAAGTCCTTGCCTCTGGAAGCAGCGCATGAGTATGGTCTGTTCGTGGAAGACCTCTCAGATGGGAGACCCTTCGTGGTGTCTGCGCTATGCTGAAATCCATCTGCATCATCCGCACGACCTCATGCACAAGGCTGTTGGTTGGATGCTCCGCGAAATGGGTAAACGCGTCTCGATGGACCTGCTTCGCGACTTCCTGCGCCAGCATGCTCACGAAATGCCTCGAACCATGCTGCGTTACGCCATCGAGAAGATGTCAGATGAAGAACGACAGTATTGGATGACTATCCCACAGGGATGACTTTGTCACTCGGCCATCCGAGCAAGTTTGCCGGCTCTCGCTGCCTCAATAGTTCTCTGCCTTTATCTGGAAATAGCTCTGCGGATGGTCGCAGGTAGGACAAACCTCTGGTGCCTTCTTGCCGATGACGATATGTCCGCAATTGCTGCACTGCCAGATAACATCACCCTCGCGAGAGAACACCACAGCATCCTCGATATTCTTCAACAGCTTACGATAGCGTTCCTCGTGGTGCTTCTCAATAGCGCCCACCAGTTCGAACTTCTCGGCAATCTCGTCGAAGCCTTCCTCACGGGCCTCCTTCGCCATACGGGCATACATGTCCGTCCACTCGAAGTTCTCGCCATTGGCAGCATCTGCCAGGTTCGTTGCCGTATCACTCACGCTGCCGCCATTCAGATACTTATACCACATCTTGGCGTGCTCCTTCTCGTTGGCTGCTGTCTCCTCGAAGATCGAGGCAATCTGCACAAACCCGTCCTTCTTAGCGCGCGAAGCAAAATACGTGTACTTGTTTCTCGCCATACTCTCGCCTGCAAAAGCCTCCTTCAGGTTTTGCTCGGTCTTTGTTCCTTTCAGTTCTTTCATAAGTCTCTATTAATTGTTGGTTATAAAATGATAATGTTTGAAATCTTGTTATTTGCTTTGATAACGCTGTTCGATGACATCCCAATCCACAATTCCCCAAAGCGCAGCCAAGTGGTCAGGCCTGCGGTTCTGATAGTCCAGATAATAGGCATGTTCCCATACATCAAAAGTCAGCAGCGGCTTCAGACCCTTCTGAACGGGATTGGCAGCATTTGGCTCCTGCGTAATGACGAGTTTGCCATCCTTGTCTGCCGATAGCCATACCCAGCCTGAGCCAAACAGCGTTGCCCCACCCTTCTGGAATGCCTCCTTGAAAGCCTCGAACGACCCAAAGTCGCGAACGATGGCCTCAGCGATTTTTCCCTTTGGTGCATTGTTCGTCTTAGGAGCAGTAAACTGCCCGAAGTAAAGCTCGTGATTCAGTATCTGCCCTGCATTATTCAAGATGCCTCCCTGTGCCTTACACACGATCTCCTCCAACGTCATCTCCTCAAATCCACTCCCAGGCAACAACCCATTCAGATTATTCACATACGCCGCCAGATGCTTCCCATGATGAAACTCCAGCGTTTGCCTGCTAATCACCGGCTCCAACGCCTCCACTGCATACGGCAGCGCCATCAATTCAAACTTTCCCATAACTCTTGGTTTTTGATGATTCACACTTCATTTAAAATTCACACGAACTTCAGGAAGGCCTCAACCTGATCCTTCAGCGCAGCTTTCTGCTCATCGCTGAGAATCATGCGTCCCTCCGTCCAGGCCTCCATGTTCAGCACGATACCCGTCTGCTGTTCCATCACGTCGGCTTTGATAAACGTGAGCAACTCCGTCAGTTTCTCGCGGCATTTCGCCGTAGCCATCTTGCCGCCAGCACCACTCAGCGCCACCTTTTTACCATTAATGACGGTAGGCGTCTCGTAGTCGTTAGCTACCAAAGGACGAGACAACCAGTCGAAAAGGTTCTTCACATGCCCAGGATAACTGAAATTATATTCAGGTGTAAACACCCAAATCGCGTCGGACTCTTTTACTGCAGCCCGCAGACGACCCACGGCTTCAGGCTCAGGGAACTCGATGTCCTGATTCATCAGCGGCACATCCTTATAGTCCAGGTAAGTCACTTCGGCGCGTGCGCCAATCATCTGTTCTGCCTCACGGGCCAGTTGTCGGTTGAAGGAACCTTCCCTCAGCGAACCGACGATAAAAAGGATTTTCTTCATAATGTTTCAGTTTATGCCGCAAAGATACAAAGACTTTCCGAGATTTCCAAACAAAGTGGCAGAAATGTTTCGTTGGGCGTGAGCAGGACATATATAATTAAGGTATATAGCCATCGAGATGCCTCAGCGAGCGATTTGTGGGGTATCTCAATTTGCGAAATGTTAAAAAAGACTTTCAAACGGAAGAAATTCATGGAATAATTTGGTTTACAACATAAACTTATTTATCTTTGCAGCGCAATCCGGATGAATCGTGCCTTGTCCAACCTTTCTGCAGGAGGAAGGACGGGGCACAAAAGAGAGTTAAACAACATTTCTTTAATCATCAAAACGTAAACAACAATGGAAGAAAACATGAATTTGACTGCCGAGCGCAGTCTGGAAATTATCACAGAGCAGATAAAACGTAGTCGTAAAGCCGTGTCACAGGAAGTAGGGCTGTCTCTTTATATTTCAGGACTCTGCATCATGGGTATGGCAATTATAATTACCACTTGTGTCCTACTCACTGGCAATATGTTATTTTACCTGCTATATGGCTTGATACCCTTTTTAATAATAGGTATTGATCGTTATGTCAAACGAGACAAGCCAAAGGCTCCCGTTAGCCTTGTTGGTTCAATGGTGGATAAGACCTGGCAGACGTTCGGCATCTTTACGCTTTCCTTTTGTGTATTTGCCATCCTATTCGACTTTTTGATGGGGCGAACGGAAAGTCCTGAAGTATACGTTCGTATTGCCATCCATCCCTTCCGCATCATTCTACTGATGATGGGTATGGCAATTACCATTACAGGCTATATACTTAAAAGTCGTTGGTTGGTATGGTGCGGCATCATAGGCGGCATCGGCGGTTTCATCTGGGAGTCGTTCGGTGTTACGGATTTCTTTCTGAGCCGATTATTCGATTTGGCAAGTTTCTACCGTTATTCTCACATTCCACCATGTATTATGGTTTTAGTATTCTCTTTCGTCGGCCTGACGCTCCCAGGTTGGATGATCAGAAAACATAAATAAGCCTATGCCGTTTCAGCCATTAGATCCACTCCTGCACGCTGAGCTGCGACTGGCTGTGATGTCGCTGCTTATCAGTGTCGACGAGGCCGAGTTCCCCTACATTAAGGAGCAGACGGGAGCTACGGCGGGCAACCTGAGCGTGCAGATTGACAAACTCTCGGCAGCGGGCTACATCGAGGTGGAGAAAACCTTTAAAGGCAAACGCCCTTGCACTATCTGCCGCATCACTGCGAAAGGTCGTCTGGCATTCGAGGCATATGTCGAGGCGTTGAAGAGTTACCTACAAGTCAAAAGCAAGTAAGATCTTATGAGAGATTCGTGAGCTAATCGCGAATCTCTCCTTCCGACATTAGTGTTTTTTTTCGTCACTATCTACCACATTTCCTGATAAATCTTTCTTCCATTAAGAACTATTTTGTATCTTTGCGGCGAAATAAGTTTATTGCAAGCCTTGAAACATAAGTTTCAGGCTTTGAAATATCTGTTGCAAGCTTTGAAACATAAGTTGCAAGGTTTGAAACAGAAAATTTTATGAGTATACGAGAAATCAATAGTTAGGACTAATAAATAGTATTTAGAAAGATGGCAAGTTACGTACTACAAGAATTACCGAATGGCATGGGAGACGGTGAAAGCGCTTTGTTCCCGAAGATGCAGATTTACACAATGTTCGACTACGACAAGGTCGTGGAGTTGATACACAGTTATTCGCCGTCGTTCAGCGAAGGCGTTATCCGAGGTGTGCTTGACGGGCTGACTGTGGCCATGAAATCGGCATTGCCCAACGGTCACAGTATGAAAATAGACGGACTCGGTGTGTTCTCCCTTTCACTGGGCTTCAGCGACGAGAAGGCAGAAACCTCTGGCGATGAGCTGAAACACAAGGAGAACTACCGTCATGTCTGTGCGAAAGGCATCAATTTCAAAGTTGATCAAGAACTGATCAAGGACATCAACCGCGAGTCAACATTCGAACGGGCACAACCAGGTGTGCAGCGTTTCAAGAGCCCTGACTCTACACTCGAACAACGTATGCAACGCGCCCTTCAACTGATTAGCGAGCGCGGTTATATCACGCTGAGCGACTATGCTATTGCCAATCACGTAAGCCGTTCGATGGCTTCTCGCGACCTGAAGCGCATCACGTCAGACCCGGCATCAGGCATCATCGCCAAAGGAAGTCATTCACATAAGGTCTGGGTGAAAGATTCATAATCGTATAATAGTAACTTCTATTGTATTCTTCATTTTTTCTTGAAAAACTTTGGTCTATTCGGAAATTTTCCGTATCTTTGCGGCAGGAAGAAGAATAAAGAAGAATAAAGAAGAATAAAGAAGAATAAAAGAGAATAAAGAAGAATAAAAGAAAGTAAAGGTGAATGAAGAAGACTGAAAAAGGTACGCATCATGTGGTGTTTCAGCCCACTTTCGGCAATCGTCCTGACCAGTATATTGGTCGTGACGGGGTGATTGAGCAGTTCATGGCGGGTTTACAGGAACCTGTGGGGAGCCGCAACCGTTGCACGTTGTTTCTCGGACAGAGGGGCATGGGCAAGACGGCCCTGTTGCTTGAACTGAGCGACCGTGCGGTAAAGGCTGACTATGTAGTGGCCCGTGTGACAGCTCACGAAGGGATGGCGCAGGCCATCATTGAGCAATTCCAACTGAATGGTTCGGCCTTCTTCAAGGATGACAAGCGCAAATTGACTGGCGTAACTGCAGGTGCGCTTGGGTTCACTATCGGTCTTACATTTTCTGAGGCTGCTGAGCGACAGTATGGTTTCCGCTCGAAAATGTCACTGCTATGCGACAAGTTGGCTGAGAAGGACAAAGGTGCGTTGATATTGATTGATGAAGTGCGTACTTCTGCTGCGATGCGCGAGGTAGCATCGGCCTATCAAGAATTGGTGGGGGATGGGAAGAACATCGCCATCGCGATGGCAGGGCTTCCACATGCTGTATCAGGGGTATTGAACGACCAAGTTCTTACCTTTTTAAATCGTGCAACCAAAGTGGAACTGGGATTGATTTCGACAAATCTTATCAGGGTCTACTACGAACGGGCGTTCAAGGGGATGGGTATCACAATATCGGATGAATTCCTTGATAGAGCTGCGCTGGCTACTCGCGGTTTCCCGTACTTGATGCAATTGATAGGTTACTATGTGATTCAATATACTTCGGATGGTGGGACTGTTGACGCTGCAATTATGGATAAGGCGGAGAAATCGGCTATGGGAGATATGGAAAACAACGTGTTCAAACCGATTTTGAATCCGCTGTCGGGCAACGACAAGATATTCCTGAAGGCGATGGCCCGACTGGGAGAAACAGTTTCGACAGCTAAGCTACAGTCGGCATTGGGCAAGAAAGGTCCTGCCATACAACCGTACCGCAAGAGACTGCTGGAAAGCGGTGTAATTGAAGCGCCAAGGCGAGGCGAATTAGTATTTGCAGTACCGTATCTTGCGGAGTACTTGTTGAATGAAATGAAAGAATAAGATGATAAAAGGAACTGATATAATATGGTTGGAAAGCATTTTGAAAGCTACACCCGATGCTTTGCAATACATTGCCGACAACAAATCTGTTGCACAGAATTTGCGTGATGCTTTCCCGCATCCTTATACATTGGACGATGCAGTGACATTTCTTGACAATGTTAGGCAAGGGAAAATGGGAATCGTTTATGGAATGTTCCTTAATACTGGCGAGTTGGTCGGCGTCATCAGTCTGACACCTGGTCGTGATGTCAATCGCTTTTCTGCTGAAGTTGGTTTTTTCGTTGGTGAGCAATATTGGAACAGAGGTTATGCAACTGAGGCATTAAGGCTGGTCGGGAACTTTGCTCAATTCAGGCATGGATTAAAACGTCTTTATGCTACGGTATTCGATTATAATCATGCCTCCATGCGTGTTCTCGAAAAAGCAGGATTCAAAAAAGAGGGAATAATGAAGTCCTCGGCCGTCAAAGACGATAAAATCCTTGATGAGCATTTGTATGGCCTTGTATTGGGGAAAAGCAATATTGAAATTATTGGGCGTTGCAAGTTTTAGAAATTGCAAAAGCCTTTCATCTCTAGACTCTCAGGGAAGAACAGAGATTGCACCAATTCATCTGCCGTAATTCCTGTAATCACAACTTCTTGGTGCCAATACCAAAATCTGAGTTTATAAGCCTCATGTGGTAAAACTAGGATTCGGTCTATCAATTCATCCTTCAAATAACTGTTGTCCTCTAGCTTGGCCAATTCCTCTTATACCCAAGGATTGTTGAAATTCATTTCCATATTATTCAGTCTTTAAAGTCAATTTTTCACTTTTCATCCCCAGTTCCAACAATTCTGCAGCTATCTCTGGACTTACAATCCGCATCAGACTATCGTCTTCTCGACCTCTCGATAGTAAATTCATGCTGCCATACCAGACGAGAGACTGGTCAATGACAGCATAACGTTCATGGTAATGATTCTGTGTCTTCACACATATCCCAGCCGATATAAGTCGTTCCAATAGTTCTCCATGATGCTCCCGACCGTCCTCCTTATATTCTCCTTCGCAGTTGAGGGTTGAAGGGCAATTTCGAGGGGTAAGCCGGGAGGGTTGATGCAGGCGACGCGGGAGAAACCGGCATCAAGAAGGAGTCGTTCGTCGGCTATGCGACCGGCTATTAGCATGACGGGGACGTGATGGTGTTGGGCGCGTTGGAGAATGCCGAAGGGAAGTTTGCCCATGAGGGTCTGGCGGTCGGCTGAGCCTTCGCCGGTGATGACGAGGTCGGCGTCTTGCAGCAGATCGTCGAAATGGATGGTGTCCAACAAGAGGTCGATGCCAGAGCAGCAGTCGGCATTCATATATTGTAGGAAAGCATAGCCCAAGCCGCCTGCTGCACCTGCGCCTGGCATGTTTTGGCAATCACGACCCAGATGCTTTGCAGAGGCCTCCGCAAAACGTTTGGCACGAGCATCAAGGGCAAGCACCATCTCCAGTGAGGCTCCCTTAACCGCAAACTTTTGTGGCCCAAAAACAAACGCTGCGCCATTCTCGCCGCAAAGAGGATTGGTTACATCGGTTGCTATCGTGAAGTGAACATCATCTAGTTCGTGCACATCATCCCACGATCCACCCTTTGAAAAACTATCGATGATCGCCCTAAGCATCCCTATGCCGCAGTCGCTGGTGGCGCTACCGCCAAGTCCTACGATGATGTGCTTACACCCTCGTCTTACGGCATCCACCACCAACTGGCCTGTGCCATAACTCGTGGCCACCATCGGATTGCGCTCCTCAGGCGAAAGCAGTGTCAGTCCGCTGGCCTTGGCAATCTCTATCACCGCCGTATCGCCTTGCACAAGATACTGGGCCACGATGGTTCGCATCAGCGGGTCTTTCACGTTGACTTTCACTATCTCGCCGCCCATCGCCGCCTGAAACGCCTCCATAAACCCCTCACCGCCATCGCTCACAGGCACCTGCACGACCTCCGCCTCAGGCATCTTCGCAAGAATACCCTCACTTGCCGCCTGATTAGCCTCAGCCGATGTCAGACAACCCTTAAACGAATCAATCGCTACGATGATTTTCATACGTCCTCCTTCGTTACTTTAAAGCTTTCTGTGCTGCTGCAATACCAGCCAAACGGCCATTGACCACGATATCTGCCACACCGTTGCCGCCCAGACGATTGGCACCATGCAGGCCACCAGTCACCTCGCCAGCAGCATAGAGTCCTGGGATGGGCGTACCGTCGGCTTTCAGCACCTGTGTATCTGCATTCACGCTCAGACCGCCCATTGTGTGGTGGATGGCGGGAGTGACGCAGACGGCATAGTATGGAGCGGTCTCCAACGCGGCCGTCATTTGTGCAGCACTACGTCCAAAGTCCTCATCTACGCTGGCTTTCTGCTGGGCATTATAGCGGTTCAGCGTGGCTTCAAGATCAGAGGCAGAAACATCTATAGCCTTAGCCAGTTCCGCAACGGTGTTACCCTCGCTGAGCAGATGCTGGTTGGCGTAGGTCTCGATGGATGCCAATGACTTTCTCACACCTTGATCAAAGATGAGGAAGGCCTCGCCCTGCGTCTGTTTGAGGATGGCGGCAGACACCACGTCGCGCGTATCCATCTCGTTGCAGAAACGCTTGCTTTCGTGGTTCACCAGAATAGCACCGTTGCCGCGTACAGCCTCCGTTATCAGAATATGGTTCGTGGCCTCTGCCGTAGGATGAATCTGAATGTTTGCCATCTGGACGGTCGCACCACCGATGGCCGTCATCCAACCGAAAGCATCGCCCGTGGCACCAGGATGGTTCAGCGTGGCAAAACCCTTGAGCGAGGGCTGCAGACTGGTCACCATCTCCAGATTGGCGCCAAAGCCTCCTGTGGCAATGATCACCGCTTTTGCCGTGAGCTTATACGTGCTGCCGTTGGCATTCTCTACCTTCACGCCCGTCACGCTGCCATCGACAGCAGACAGCAAGCCTGTCACTTTGTTCGATGTGCGTATCTCGATGTTCTTATTGGATGTGGCAGACTTAAGAATCTTCATCAGATGTGGACCGATGGCCGTACCTCCCTTTGGACGATGCGTGCGTTTCACGCTGCTGCCACCCATCAGTCCCACATCGCTCAGATCGGCACCAAGTCCTGTCAGCCACGAGATGGTCACAGGCGCATGTTCCACGAAATTCTGAACCAGCGATGGGATGTTTTCATATTTGCCGCCTTTCATGATGTCGTCGTAGAACAGCTGCTTGCTGTCCTCGATGCCAAGTCCCTTCTGGATATCCGTCTCTGCCGCATTAATGCCGCCCGTGGAGCTGTTGGTATTACCGCCGATAATGTGCTGCTTCTCCAGTACGATGATCTTCAGACTGGCATCTGTTTCTGCCGCAGCCACAGCTGCCGAGAGTCCGGCACCGCCAGCACCAACGACGACGATGTCGCACGTGCCGTCCTGATACGTCTTGCCCTTATCTACGGTCTTTCCCATCGCCGCCTGTAGTGCCATGTTGATGGCATCGATGACTCCCGTCGAAGTCAGCGTAGCACCTGTGATGCCATCCACCTCTACGCTCATCTCTGCCGTCCTGCCCAGCGCACTCTCACAAAGGCTGTTGATCGTCTCCTGCGCAAACGTCGACTCCGACTGGCTGACGACGGTCACCTTCGTCACCTGATGGTTCTCTACCGTCACCTTGACGATAATCGTTCCGCTGCGTCCCTCGCCGCTGCCCGTCCACACACCGTCCTGCAACTGTTCCGTCACAGGCTCCACAACTGGATTATCATCGTTGGTGCAAGCCACGAACATCCATAATCCGCAGATGAGTAACGCACCCATCAACCATCGCAAATTCCTTTTCATCGCTGCTACGACTTCTATCTGTTTCATCTCTCCCTAAGAATTTAAATAATACGAGGACGCTCTTGCCTTACAACTCTATCTCCGGCTCCCACAGATGGCATGCCATATCCACATGTCCATTGGACTTAAAGTGGATGCCTTCGTCCTCTAAGAGCGGACGCTGGCGGCTCCAGCCGGGTGCTGTGCGACCTTCTTTGTTGACGACACGATGACAAGGCAGAGACTCGGCACCAGGCGTGTAGCGGAGCGTACGGCCAACCATGCGAGAATGGCTGGGCCAACCTGCCAAGGCGGCAATATGGCCGTAGGTGGTCACCCGTCCGCGAGGTATCTGGCTGACAATGTTCAGCACGGCATCGCGAAACGCCCGCGCCTGCTCTGGCGTCATTCGGTCGGGATAATCGTGCATCGGCTAACGCTTCTTTTTCGGCTTTGGTTCCGGCAGGACCATGCAGGTCTCGCGCACGAGTAAAGAAAGGTAATCGCGGTCATCAACATCAGCGATATAGAAGTAGTCCTTGGCTCCTTCGTAAGGCGGGCGCATGTCTTCGACACGCAGCAGAGGACGGACGACGTCAGTAGGCTTCAGGTAGAAACAATCGTCGCAGATCAGACCGAAAATTTTCCCGTCGCAGTAGATGCCATAGTCGCCGAACATCTTCTTGACTGTAATCTCGCCCGCTCCACTACACTGGTCGGCGATGTATTGCACAAAATCAGAATTGCTTGCCATTTTCGTCATATTTGTTTTTGATTGCACAAAGATACAGCAATTCCTCGGAACCGCCAAAGTTTTTCCTCAGAAAGTGTTTTTGCAAGGAAGAGGGGAACTCTATTTGCAGGTTTTGACGATTTGTAACGGGATGACAGGTTTTGAGCATAAAATGTTATCAAAACGAAAGCATAATTGTTTGAAAACTTTACAAATTGTAAGTTAGGTATATTTTTAACAATCAAAAAGTAAGCAGACCAATGGCTATTTATGCAGAATGTATTACTTTTGCCGAAAAATTCGGCGAGATTGCATTCTGAAAACAACAAAGGACATATATATAAAAAGGTTATGAAGACTTTTAAGGTAAAAAGACGTTGGATAATCCTGATGACGGCGATGACATTAATCGCCATCACAGGTGTGTTTGTAGGTGAACCTACATTCGAGTGTGACTGGTCGGTGATCTCTGCGGCCGATGTGGCTTGGCTGATTACGGCCACGATTTTCGTGTTGATGATGACACCAGGACTGTCGTTCTTCTACGGCGGCATGGTAGGAGCGAAGAACGTGATAAGCACGATGCTCCAGTCGTTTATCGCCATGGGACTGATATCCGTCCTCTGGGTGGTCATCGGCTTCTCGCTGTGCTTTGGCGATGATATCGGCGGTGTGATTGGTAATCCGCTGACGTTCCCGATGTTTCATAATGTGGGCGGTGCGGTTTATACGACACCCGCAGGCAATGTACTGGGCGGTGCAACGATACCATTGGCATTGTTTGCCCTGTTCCAGATGAAGTTCGCCATCATCACCCCGTCGTTGATTACGGGCTCATTTGCCGAACGCGTACGCTTCTCAGCCTACATGTTCTTCATGATGTTTTTCTTCTTCGTCATCTACTGTCCGCTGGCCCACATGACCTGGCATCCAGAAGGATTGTTCATGAAGTGGGGTGTCATCGACTTCGCAGGTGGTATCGTGGTGCATGCATCGAGTGGTATCGCAGCGTTGGCAGGTGCCATCTTCCTGGGCCGTCGCAAGGCTGAGACACGTAAGAGCGAACCAGCCAACATCCCCTTCGTACTTTTGGGAGCGGCCATGTTGTGGTTAGGATGGTTCGGCTTCAACGCAGGTTCGTCGCTGCATGCTGACGGACAGGCTATCAAGGCGTTCCTGAATACAAACACCGCCTCAGCAACGGCAATGATGACGTGGATATTTTTCGACTGTCTGCGCGGCCGTAAGCCGTCGGCAATGGGTGCCGCTGTGGGTTGTGTAGTCGGTCTTGTGGCCATCACACCGTCGGCAGGCTACGTCACCGTGGGTCAGAGCATCTTCATCGCGTTTGTCATCACGCTGATCTGTAACGTTGCCGTCTATTGGCGTTCTCATTCCCGTATCGATGATGCCCTCGACGTGTTCCCCACGCACGGCACTGGCGGTATCTTTGGTACGGTGCTGACGGGTATCTTCATCCAGGAGGGCCTCATCGCAGGCACGTGGGACGGTTTTGTGATTTTCCTCTACCATCTGCTGGCCATCGTCATCGTGTTCGTCTATACCTTCGCTATGAGTTGGCTGGGTTACAAACTCATCGACATGCTCATCCCCATGCGCGTATCAGCCTTCAGCGAAAAGGTTGGCCTCGACTTCTCGCAGCATGACGAGCACTACGGCCTCGCTCACATCGGCGAGCGCGAGTTGGCTGAATACGAGGAGCATATCCGGGAGAAGAACCAGAATTCCTAAATTGAATCCCAAACAAACTAAAATCCCCACCGCTTTTGGTGGGGATTTTATATTTTATCTTAATGCGACTTTCTTTGCTTTGGCGCGTTTCTTAGCTTCTTTTTGGTAAGCCTTCATCTCGACGATGGTGGCCAGACCAGCCTTAATACGGAACTCCTGGCGAGCCAGACGCATCTGCTCCAGGAACCGCTCACTGGTATGCAGGCGGGCGTAAGCGGCAGCTGCAGCCAGACGGGCTGCATTGACATCGCTCTGCCAGTGGGCACCGACGATCACTCGGCTGTCGCCATACATCAGTCCACGAGCCAGAATGGTGTCTGCACGGTCAGGATTGATCTCCGAGAGCAGCAAGGCTGAACTCCAGCCGAGAATGGTGTGACCTGAGGGATAGGAGCCGTTTTTGCTCAGGTGTGGCTCGTCGTCGGGGGTCAGCGTTTGCTCATGGAATCGCATGAAGGGACGCTTGCGCATGTAGTAACGCTTGGGAATCTTGCAGATGCTGTCGCAGGTAGCCGTTCCTTCGCGCAGCACCTTGTAAATCTCTGGTGTCTCCTCCTTTGAGATCTGCAGGCCGAAGGGCTCGCTGAATTCGCGGATGATACAGTCTATACCATATACGGCATCGCGGATAGCAATGTCGGCACGCTCCTTATTGTTACGCACCTCCTTGCCCCACATATACTGCAGGATGTCATAGGCAAAGGCTGCTCCGACGGTATCGGGGGGAGCAGGGCACCACTTGAGCATGTCGGGCATCTCGCTCGTGGTGAAATACGCATCAACGGGATTATTGTCACTCTGTGCCGAGGCACATACGGTTGCTGTCAGCATGACAGCGATCATCGTCAGTTTCTTCATAATTCTTTTCCTTTTTATAATTCTTTACTTTCTTTCTTGCCTTTATCAGAACTTCACTTGCAGACGGGTCTCGAGGATGCTCACCTCGTTGTCGGCAAAGCCACTGCGGTTGGTCACTTTAGTCCAAGACGCGCGCACGCGCCAAATCATATATTTATTAGGATAGAAGTTGTAGCAGAGGGCCCAGTCGTTCAGATAGCCGCCATAGATGCCTGCCGTATGATCCGACAACGAGGTGTAGTTATATTGCAGACAGAGTTCCATGTTGCCAGGATCGGGCGTGGCTATACCACCGTCATTCATGTTGGGACTGTATTCGCGACCTTTGACGAGCGTCCGAAGGGTGACATATGCACCGCTGCCCACAAACGACTCCAGGTTGTTGTCACGGGTGATATTGTTGAGGTAATACTGCCCGATGATGGCAAAGCGGCCGTAGGAATACATGATTTCAGGTGAGAACTTATATAACGTCTTGGCATCGGTGACGAGGGCCTCCTGGGAATTGACTTTTGCCACACGCGTAGGCCAGCGGGTGGCTAAGGTGAACTGCTTGTGGTTGAGTTCCTCCTTACTGCTGTAGCGGGCACCTTCAATGCCACCACTGATGCCCACCTGGAACATCTTGCCTCGTTCTGCATAGGGGCGGTAGAGCAGACGCGTCATCGCGCCTATGGCCTCGTTGCCAATCTGGTCTGTAGTTTGCTTCATGGCGTCGGTCTCCACTACAACACTGGCTGTAGCCAAGAATTTATTTTCACTATGTTCATACATTAAACCAATCATACGGTCGTTGTTGAACACGGCATTGCTCTGGGGCTCTTCCATTGTCTCCTTGAACGACGAACTGGTGCTACTCTGGAATCCGTACTGATGGATGAAGTAGCCACCACGGACGAAGTTCTCCTTGTCGAAGTCGTACTGCAACCACACGTCCTTCATGTTCACCTTACCATAGGCATAGCCCATATCAATCTTACCTTTCCACTGGCCATATGTAAAGCCCACACCTACGCGCATATCGGGGATGCCGACACCGCTTTTCAACTCATCTTCCTGATGTTGGGGATTGATGTAGGCTGCATCGAAAAGGATACGGCCTGATGGCTTTGCCGTTAATTTCGGCTCTTCTTGTGCAAAAATGGTTGCGGCCATCACCAAAGCAACCATTAGCATAGTCACTCGATTTTTATTCATCATGTATTTTGCAACAGAGATTGTATGGACATCAATGTTTTTCCTTGCCGTGTACACTCTTGATCTTCATACCAAGTTTATTGGGTAGGATGGCGTTGAGCGTGACACCCACAATGGCAGCGAGAGCCAGTCCGGAGAAATGAATAGGACCAATGCTCACATTATCGTCGGCACCATATTTCACACCGATGGCTATCACCAGAATCGAGGCTGCCACGAAGACATTGCGCGAGGAATTGAGGTCGACGCTGTCCTCCACCAGATTGCGCACGCCGACGGCAGAGATCATGCCATAGAGAATCAGGCTCACTCCACCGATGGTGGCAGCTGGCATCAGGCCGATGAGACAAGCAAACTTAGGACAGAATGAAAGCAATATGGCGAAGACGGCTGCCAGACGAATGACAGCGGGGTCGAAGACCTTCGTAAGGTTCAGCACGCCGGTATTTTCGCCGTATGTGGTATTGGCAGGAGCGCCAAAGAGTGAAGCCAACGCTGTGGCCAAACCATCACCCATCAGCGTGCGGTGCAAGCCCGGCTCCTTCAGGAAGTCCTTGCCTACGGTAGAGGATATGGCGCACATATCGCCGATATGCTCCATGATGGTGGCAATGGCTATCGGGACAATGGCGATAATGGTGGAGATGAGGAAGGTAGAGTCCATATTGTCGAATACAGCCAGCACGGTCTGCTCACGGCTGAAAGGCAGGCCGATCCACGCTGCATCGCTTAATGCCGAGAAGTCCACCTCGCCCAATATGGCGGCCAGCGTATAACTGACCAATACACCCAACAGGATGGGAATGATCCTGATGATGCCCCTGCCCCAGACACTGGTAGAGATGACCGTCACGACAGCGACAAGGGCCAGAAGCCAGTTGGTGGTGCAGTTCTGAATGGCACTGCCTGAGAGCACCAGACCGATGGCTATAATCATAGGACCCGTCACCAGCGGCGGGAAGAATCGCAGCATCTTGTCTATGCCGAAAGACTTGATGAGACCTGCCATCACAAAATAACAGAGTCCGGCGAAGAATACGCCTACACAGGCATAGTCCAGGGCCAGCGTCTCAGTCATGCCCTGTTCTACGCCCAATGTCTTTACCGACATATAGCCGCCCAGAAAGGCAAACGAGGAGCCGAGGAATGCAGGAACCTGCAACTTACTCACGAAGTGGAATACCAATGTACCGATACCTGCAAATAAGAGGGTAGACGATACGGATAGTCCTGTCAGAACGGGCACCAGAATGGTGGCGCCAAACATGGCAAACAAATGCTGAATGCCTAAAATGATATACTTGGGCATGCCCAATTCTCTGGCATCAGTGATGCCTTCTTTAGATTTATAGTTGTTCATGCTGCAAAGGTACGACCTTTTTTCCGAAACTTCCACATTTTTAGGAGAAATTTTTGAAATCGACAGATTGTATTAATTTGAAATCGACAGATTGTATTAAAATGATATGTATTCACAACAAAAAGAAAGCAAAAAGAAAGCAAAACGCCGAAAAATGTTACAATTTGATAGTTGCGGTCGTTTTTAACATTCAAAAAAATGACTGAAATGTAGCGTTTTTACAGAAAAAGTAGTACCTTTGCAGCCCATAAATATGTTATTTATGGATACAAAGTACATCTTCGTTACAGGCGGCGTGGTCTCGTCATTGGGCAAGGGCATCATCTCTGCCAGCATCGGCAAACTTCTTCAGGCACGCGGCTATAAGGTAACAATCCAGAAATTCGACCCCTATATCAACATCGACCCAGGCACGCTGAACCCTTATGAGCACGGCGAGTGCTACGTGACCGTGGATGGCATGGAGACCGATCTCGACCTCGGCCACTATGAGCGCTTTACCGGCATTCACACCACCCGCAACAACTCGATTACGACGGGCCGCATCTACAAGACCGTTATCGACCGTGAGCGACACGGTGATTATCTGGGTAAGACGATTCAGGTGGTGCCGCATATCACGGACGAGATCAAACGACGGATGCTTCGCGAAGGACTCGACTTCGTGATCACAGAGGTTGGCGGTACGATTGGTGACATCGAGAGTGCGCCGTTTATGGAGGCCATCCGACAGTTGCGCTGGCAATTAGGGCGCGATGCGGTGTGCGTACATCTGACGTACGTGCCGTATCTGAAAGCCGCCGACGAACTGAAAACGAAGCCCACACAGCACTCAGTCAAGGAACTGCAAGGGATGGGTATCCAGCCCGACATCCTCGTACTCAGAACCGAACGCCACCTCAGCGACTCTATACGCTTGAAGGTGGCATCTTTCTGTAATGTCGATTTGGAGTGCGTGGTGCAAAGCGAGGATATGCCGAGCATCTACGAGGTGCCAGTAAGCATGCAGAAACAAGGACTCGACGCCGCCATCATGCGGAAGATAGGCATTCCTGTGGGCGAGACGCCGGCTATGAAGCCGTGGCACGACTTCCTCGAGAAGCAGCGCAATGCGACGCGCGAGGTGCATATCGGCCTCGTGGGCAAATACGATCTGCAAGATGCCTATAAGAGCATTCGCGAGAGCCTCAACTTGGCAGGTATCTACAACGATGTGAAGGCTAAGATTCATTTTGTGAATAGTGAGGAGATTACGACTGAAAATGTCGACTCGAAATTGGAAGGTATGGCAGGCATCGTAGTCTGTCCAGGTTTCGGCAGTCGAGGTATCGAAGGCAAGATTATTGCAGCGGAATATGGTCGAACGAACGATATTCCCACTTTCGGTATCTGCTTAGGTATGCAGATGCTGGTGATCGAGTTCGCCCGCAATGTATTGGGCTACAAGGATGCCAACAGCGCCGAGATGGACGAAAAGACTCCACATAATGTCATCGACATCATGGAGGAGCAAAAGAATATTACCCAAATGGGTGGTACGATGCGACTGGGCGCCTATGAGTGCGAGCTCGTCAAGGGTAGCCGCACCTATGAAGCTTACGGCGAGAAGTCACTCATCAGCGAGAGACACAGGCATCGCTATGAGTTCAACAATGCCTATAAGGACGAATATGAGTCGAACGGTATGAAGTGCGTTGGTATCAACCCTGCTTCCAACCTCGTGGAGATTGTCGAAATCCCAGAGAAGAAATGGTACATCGGCACACAATTCCATCCTGAGTATTCATCGACGGTGCTGAACCCGCATCCGCTTTTCATGAGCTTCATTAAGGCTTGTGTCATATCGTAATAACGCTATAACGGAATAACGAGATAAATGGAAGAGTTGAAGCATGAGTGTGGTGTGGCGATGATCCGCCTATTGAAGCCGTTGAGTTACTACGAGCAGAAATACGGTTCGTGGCGCTACGGCTTTAACAAACTCTACCTGATGATGGAGAAGCAGCACAATCGTGGACAGGAGGGTGCAGGTATCGCTTCCGTCAATCTGACGAAGGAACCAGGCACGGAGTATATGTTCCGTGAAAAGGCCGAGGGCAAGGATGCCATCACGGAGATTTTCTCTCGTGTGACAGAAGAGATGGCTGGTGAACTGCTGATGGGACATCTGCGCTATTCGACGACAGGCAAGAGTGGACTGACGTTTGTTCATCCGTTCCTGAGGCGAAATAATTGGCGGGCGAAGAATCTCTGTCTGTGCGGCAACTTCAATATGACCAATATCGATGAGGTCTTTCATTTCCTCACCCTACAGGGCCAGTCGCCACGTATCTATGGTGATTCGTATATTACCCTTGAACTGATGGGACACCGTCTGGACCGTGAAGTAGAACGACTTTATGCCCTCGCGAAAGAGCAGGGATTGAAGGACACCGCTATTACAGATTATATAGACAACCACGTGGAGATGGCGAATGTGCTGAAAACCACGATGAGACATTATGACGGTGGTTATGTGATGTGTGGATTGACGGGAAGCGGCGAGATGTTTAGCGTACGCGACCCTTGGGGTATCCGTCCTGCGTTCTACTATCGCGATGACGAGATGATTGCATTGGCCAGCGAACGTCCTGTATTGCAGACGACATTTGATTTGCAGGCAGAGTACATCTGTGAACTCCAACCAGGCGAGGCGCTGATTGTCCATAAGAATGGCGAGAGTCAATTGGAACAGATTATGCCTGCGCAACCACTGAGTGCCTGCTCATTTGAAAGGATTTATTTCAGTCGTGGTTCTGATCGTGATATTTATCAGGAGCGCAAACGACTGGGCGAGCAACTCACACCTGCTATCCTCAAAGCTATCGACGGCGATGTGGATCATACGGTCTTTTCGTATATCCCCAATACAGCCGAGGTCGCTTTTTATGGTATGACAGATGGTTTCCGCAAGTTGCATGGAGAGGTTCGCACAGAAAAGGTGGTTTGGAAAGACATCAAACTGCGCACGTTTATCGCCGACAATTCTGAGCGCAACGATCTGGCTGCTCACGTCTATGATATCAGTTATGGTTCGCTGGAGGCAGGAAAGGATAACCTCGTGATTATCGATGACTCGATTGTGCGAGGCACAACGCTGAAAGAAAGTATCTTCAAGATTCTCGACCGTCTGCATCCCAAGAAGATTGTGATGGTGTCGAGTTCGCCACAGATCCGTTATCCGGACTACTACGGCATCGATATGTCCCGTCTGGAAGAACTTTGTGCCTTCCGTGCGGCTATCGCACTGATTAAGGATAGAGGCATGCAGAAACTGATTGCTGATACGTATAAGGCCTGCAAGTATTCGCCAGCGTCGTTGAATCACGTACGCAATATTTATGAGCCATTCAGCGTTGAGGAAATCAACGCGAAGATTGTGGAGATGCTTCGTCCGGAAGGTATGCAATCGCCTGTGGAACTGGTATTCCAGAGCATCGAGGGGCTGCATCACGCCTGTCCCAACCATCCTGGCGACTGGTACTTCACAGGCCATTACCCCACGCCTGGCGGTATCCGACTGGTAAATCAGGCGTTTGTGAATTATGTTGAACAAGTTTTGAAAATGCAGTTATAATTATAATGAAAATAGCAAGATTAATACTCGAAGATGGCAGTCAGTTTGTGGGCTGGTCGTTCGGATATGATACCAATACAGTTGGCGAGGTGGTGTTCAACACCGCGATGACGGGCTATCCAGAGAGTCTGACAGACCCTAGTTATGCGGGTCAGATATTGGTAACGACCTATCCGTTGATAGGCAACTACGGTGTGCCTGATACAGGTTTAGGTAAAAACGGTCTGCCGCTGTTTATGGAGAGCGAGATGATTCACGCGAAGGCGCTGGTGGTAGCCGATTATAGCGAGACGTATTCACACTGGAATGCGCGCGAGAGTTTGGCTTCTTGGCTGAAACGGGAAAAGACACCTGCCATCACAGGCATCGACACAAGACGACTGACGAAGGTGCTGCGAGAAAGCGGTGTGATGATGGGAAAAATTGTCGTTTCTGATCATTCTGAATACTCCGAAGATTCCGAGTACTCAGAAAAAGAGTACGGCAGCGTGAACTGGGTAGAGAAGGTGAGTTGCAAGGAAGTGATTACCTATCAGCCTGAGGGCGAGAAGAAGCATCGCGTCGTGCTTGTCGATTGTGGTGTGAAGGCGAATATCATCCGTTGCCTGATTAAGCGTGGTATCGAGGTGGTGCGTGTGCCTTGGGACTATGATTTCAATCAATTAGAGTTCGATGGGCTGTTCTTGGCAAATGGTCCTGGTGATCCTGAACAATGCAGCAAGACGGTAGCGAATATTCATACGTTCCTGAACAATGAGACTGTACGTCCGTGTATGGGTATCTGTCTTGGTAACCAATTACTGGCAAAGGCCGCAGGCGCCAAGACCTACAAACTGAAATACGGTCATCGTTCGCACAACCAACCCGTGCAGAAGATGGGTACGACGCAATGTTTTATCACCTCGCAGAATCACGGTTATGCGGTCGATGACTCGACATTGCCCTCAGATTGGGAACCGCTGTTCGTGAATATGAACGACGGCTCGAATGAGGGCATCCGCCACAAGACCAATCCCTGGATGTCAGCACAATTCCACCCAGAGGCTTGTTCAGGACCTGTCGACACGGAATTCCTCTTTGATGAGTTTACGAAGATGTTATTAACAGCAACGAATTAAGACGAATTACACAAATTGGACAAATTAAATAATAATTCGTGAGATTAGAAAAATAGAATTCGTAAAATTCGTGAAATTCGTTTTAATTCGTTGTAAGATAAAGAATAGATGTTATGGATAAGGATAAGATAAAGAAAGTTTTATTGTTAGGCTCTGGAGCGTTGAAGATAGGTCAGGCGGGAGAGTTCGATTATAGCGGGGCTCAGGCATTGAAGGCACTGAAGGAAGAAGGCATTCATTCGGTGCTGATCAACCCCAATATCGCAACGGTGCAGACTTCGAAAGGCGTGGCTGATACGGTGTATTTCCAACCCGTGAAGGCCGAGTTTGTGGAGCGCGTCATTGAAAAAGAACGTCCTGACGGCATCCTTTTGAGTTTTGGTGGACAAACGGCACTCAACTGTGGTGTCGAACTCTACGAAAAAGGCGTGCTCGAGAAATACGGCGTCGAGGTATTAGGCACGCCCGTTCAGGCCATCATCGATACAGAAGACCGCGACCTGTTTGTGAAGCGTCTCGATGAGATTGGCGTGAAGACCATCAAAAGTGAGGCCTGTTCTACCGTCGAAGAGGTGCAAAAAGCGGCACATGAATTAGGCTTCCCAGTGATATTAAGAGCAGCCTACGCCCTTGGTGGTCTGGGTTCAGGTTTCTGCGACAACGAAGACGAATTGTTAGCACAGGCCGAGGAAGCCTTCTCATTCTCGCCACAGGTGCTGGTGGAGAAGTCGCTGAAAGGTTGGAAAGAAATAGAATACGAAGTGGTGCGCGACAAGTATGACAACTGCATCACCGTTTGTAATATGGAGAACTTCGACCCACTGGGTATTCATACGGGTGAGTCGATTGTGGTGGCTCCGTCGCAGACGCTTACCAATAGCGAGTATCATAAACTGCGCGCGTTGGCCATCAAGATTATCCGTCACATTGGTATCGTAGGCGAGTGTAACGTGCAGTATGCGCTCGACCCCAACTCAGAGGACTATCGCGTCATCGAGGTGAACGCCCGTCTGAGTCGTTCTTCTGCTCTGGCATCGAAGGCAACTGGCTATCCCTTAGCCTTTGTCGCTGCCAAACTTGGCCTCGGCTATGGCCTCTTCGACTTGAAGAACTCTGTGACGAAGACAACGAGTGCCTTCTTCGAACCAGCCCTCGACTATGTGGTCGTCAAGATTCCCCGTTGGGATTTGACTAAGTTCCAAGGTGTCAAGCGTCAACTTGGCTCGTCGATGAAAAGTGTGGGTGAGGTAATGGCGATTGGTCGAACCTTCGAGGAGGCGCTGCAAAAGGGCTTGCGTATGATTGGACAAGGCATGCACGGTTTTGTTGAGAATCACGCCATCAAGATTCCTGATATTGAGAAGTCCTTGCATGAACCTACGGATATGCGAATTTTCGTGGTGTCGAAGGCCTTGAAGATTGGCTATACCATCGAACAAATTCATCAGTTAACGATGATTGACCGTTGGTTCTTGCAGAAACTGAAGCATATCGTGGATATCGACCAGCAACTGAAAGGGTACACCCATCTTTCTGAGATCTCAGAGTTTATGGAGCCGAGTGAGTTTAAGGAGTACTTGCAGTCGCCAGAGGTGGCCCTGCTGTTGCGTGCTGCCAAGGTCTATGGCTTTTCCGATTTTCAGATTGCCCGCGCCATCGGCTTAGAGAATCGTATGAAGATGGAACAAGCCGGCCTCACTATCCGCAAATGGCGTAAGATGTTGGGACTCGTACCTACCGTCAATCAGATTGACACCCTCGCAGCGGAATACCCCGCTCAAACCAATTATCTCTATCTTTCCTATCTTTAATCGTCATAACGTAAAAACGATATAACGAAATAACGTCAAATCGAAAATTGTCAAATTGAAAAATAAATAAGAATATGTGTGGAATCGTAGCAATATTGAATGTAAAGGAGCAGACGCATGCTCTTCGTGATAAAGCGTTAAAGATGAGTCAGAAGATCCGTCATCGCGGACCTGACTGGAGTGGTATTTATTGTGGTGGAAGCGCCATTCTCGCCCATGAGCGACTGAGCATCGTGGATCCAGAATCAGGCGGACAGCCCCTTTACAGTCCTGATAAGAAGCAGGTCTTGGCTGTGAATGGTGAGATCTATAACCATCAGGAAATCCGCCGTCGTTTTGCCGGACAGTATGAGTTCCAGACAGGCTCTGACTGTGAAGTGATTCTGGCCCTCTATCGCGAGAAGGGTATCAACTTCCTCGAAGACCTGAGTGGCATCTTTGCCTTTGTGCTTTACGACGAAGAGCGCAACGAGTTCCTCATTGCCCGCGACCCCATCGGTGTAATACCTCTTTATATTGGATACGACAGCGACGGCACGGTGTATGTAGCCTCTGAGTTGAAGGCTCTCGAAGGTCAGTGCGAGCGTTACGAGCCATTTAAACCAGGACACTATTATTGGAGTGTTGATCCAGGTCAGAAATGGTACTACCGTCGCGACTGGATGCAGTATGATGCTGTGAAGGATAACCCTGCTTCTGTTGAGGCCATCCACGATGCATTAGAGGATGCCGTGAAGCGTCAGTTGATGTCAGACGTACCTTATGGCGTGCTTTTGAGCGGTGGTTTGGATTCATCTGTCATTTCTGCTATTGCTGAGAAATACTCAGAGATGCGTATCGAGGATGACTCGAAGACGAAAGCCTACTGGCCCCGTCTGCACTCGTTTGCCGTAGGCCTGAAAGGTGCCCCTGACTTGGCAAAGGCGAAACTCGTAGCCGACCATATCGGCACCGTACACCACGAGATCAACTATACCATTCAGGAAGGTCTTGATGCCATCCGCGATGTCATCTATTTCATCGAGACCTACGATGTCACCACCGTCCGTGCCTCCACGCCGATGTACTTGTTGGCTCGTGTCATCAAGTCGATGGGTATCAAGATGGTGCTCTCAGGCGAGGGCGCAGATGAGATTTTCGGTGGTTACCTCTATTTTCATAAGGCACCAACGGCAAAAGACTTTCATGAGGAGACCGTTCGTAAACTCGGCAAACTATACATGTACGATTGCCTGCGCGCCAACAAGAGTCTGAGTGCTTGGGGTGTTGAGGGTCGCGTGCCTTTCCTCGACAAGGAATTCCTCGATGTCGCCATGCGCACCAACCCTGAGGCTAAGATGTGTCCAGGTTCGACGATGGAAAAGAAGATTGTCCGCGAGGCCTTTGCCGATATGCTGCCCAAAGAAGTCGCCTGGCGACAAAAGGAACAGTTCAGCGATGGTGTCGGCTATTCATGGATTGACACCCTCAAACAAATCACTGCTGAGGCTGTATCAGATGAGCAGATGTCCCATGCTGCAGAGCGTTTCCCCATCAATCCGCCAAAGAACAAGGAAGAATACTACTATCGCAGCATCTTCGCTGAACACTTCCCATCTGACTCTGCTGCCAAGAGCGTCCCATCGGAAGCCAGCGTCGCCTGTTCTACTGCCATCGCCCTCGAATGGGATGCCGCCTTCAAGGGCATGAACGATCCTTCCGGCCGTGCCGTCAAAGGTGTGCATGAGCAAGCCTATTGATTATTCTATCGTTTAAACCGTTCTTCGATGGTCTGGAAGATGACAAAGAGGACGGGGACAATGAAAATCAGGGCGATAGTACCCACAACCATACCACCGATAGTACCCACGCCGAGGGAATGATTGCCGTTGGCGCCGACACCTGTGGCGAGTGCGAGAGGCAACAGACCAAAGACCATCGTGAGTGAGGTCATCAAGATGGGACGCAGACGGACTGCTGCAGCATCGAGTGCTGCCTCGATGATACCCATGCCCTGACGACGACGCGTCGTGGCATACTCAGTAAGCAGAATAGCTGTCTTCGACAAAAGGCCGATGAGCATGATAAGACCCGTCTGCATGTAGATGTTGTTCTCGAGTCCCCACATCCAGGCAAAGAGGAAGGAACCAGCTAGTCCGAAAGGTACGCTCAAGATGACGGCAAGGGGAATGAACAGACTCTCATAAAGGGCGCAAAGGATGAGGTAGATAAACACGATGCAGAGTACGAAGACCAATGCGGTGGTGTTCTGCGACGATGCCTCTTCACGGGTCATACCACCAAACTCATAACCATAGCCTTCTGGCAATACTTCTGCGGCTGTCTCGCGGATGGCATTAATTGCCTGACCACTACTATAGCCCTCGGCCGCCGTACCACCAACGTTGATGCTGGGAAAAAGGTTGAAGCGAGAGAGCGTCTCAGAGCCATAGACACGCGTCAGGGTCAGATACTGTCCGATGGGTGACATCTCGCCACTATTGGTTCGCACGAAGATATTGTTCAGCGACTCAGTATCGAGACGATACTCCGGCGAAGCCTGCACCATGACGCGGTAAAGTTTGGTGAAGCGTACGAAGTTTGAGGCATACAAGCCACCAACATAACCGCTGAGGGCCGACAGCACGTCACTGGGAGACACACCACGACGCTTACATAGAGCTGCATCCACTTCTACACGGTACTGCGGATACTTCAACGAGAAGTTGGTGTAGGCACGACTGATCTCCGGCCGTTCGTTCAGTGCGGCAATCAATCTGTTCGTGTATCCAAGGAGGTCATTGATGGTACCGCCGTGCTTGTCCTGTACGTGCATCTCAAAGCCGTTGATACGGCCAAAGCCCGGCAACATATTTTGCGTGTTCACCTGGATCCTCGCATTGGCAATGTCAGCAGTACGACGGTATATCTCGTCGACGATGCTTTGCACGTCATCACCTTTACCCTTACGCTCACCCCACTTTTTGAGTTTCAGCGTAAAGTTACCATTCGACGACGACTGCTCAAAGTTGTTGCTGTTACCGGCAATAAGCGAATAGATACGTAACTGCGGCAGGTCTTTGATACGGGCCTCCACCTCTTTTAATATACCATAGGTCTGCTGCAGACTGCTTCCCGGCGATGCCTGCACATTGATAAATACGGTACCCATATCCTCGTTGGGTACGAGGCCGGTACGAGTAGTACGCATCATCCATCCCAGAACGAGGATGGCAACGACGACAAGGGCTGCAGCGAGGACCTTGCGATTGATAAAGCCGGTGACAGCGTGCTTGTATCGTCCTGACAGCGACATGAAGATAGCGTTGAAACGTGCATGGAAACGTGTCGGTGGCTGGTCTTTCATGATGATAGCCGAGAGTGCTGGCGAGAGGGTCAGGGCATTGAACAGCGAGATGGCTACGGCGATGGCCATCGTGAGACCGAACTGCGTATAAAAGGTTCCCGTGACACCACCGATAAAACAGACTGGCACAAAAACAGCCATGAACACAAGTGTGGTGGTAATGAGTGCCGACGTTATGCTGTGCATAGCTTGCTCAGTCAGAAGTTTAGAGTCTGATGTCCCGTCTTTATTTTCCAACCTCGCTTGCACCGCCTCTACCACGACGATGGCATCATCCACCACCGTGCCGATAACCAATACGAGGGCGAAGAGTGTCAGCATGTTCAACGAGAAGCCGATGGCATAGATGACGGCCAGGGTGGCAATCAGGGACACGACGATGGCGATGGCTGGAATGACGGTGGCACGCCAGCTGCCAAGGAACAGCCATACCACGAGGATGACCAGCAACAAAGCTTCGAGCAACGTCTCCACCACACTGGCTATCGATGCATCAAGGAAGTCCTTTTTACTCTCCAAGTCCTCGATGACAATGCCCGGTGGTAATGATCCGCGTATCTCCTCCACTTCACGGTCAATCTGCTTGATGATTTCGTTGGCATTCGAACCTGCTACCTGGTTAATACTGATGTTAATGCCCGGACTACCGTTGGTCTCACCTATTATATTATAATTCTGCGAACCGAGTTCCACACGGGCGATATCGCCAATACGCAGCACGTCGCCGTCAGGCAGTGAACGGATGACAAGGTTCTCGTACTCCTGTTCTTCCTCGTAACGGCCCCGGTATTTCAGCACATACTGAAACGTGTTCTTGCTCTCAGCACCCAGCGTTCCCGTAGCCACCTCGACGTTCTGCTCGTTGAGCACCTGAGTTACGTCGGCGGGGGTCAGTCCATAGCGCGCCATCTTCAACGGGTCGAGCCAGATACGCATACTGTAGTCTGCACCCATCACGTTCACCTCGCCCACACCGGGTATACGGCTCAGGCGCGGCTCGATGTTGATCTTCGTATAGTTGGCCAAAAACGAACGATCGAAGGTGCTGTCTGGGCTATAGACGGCAATCTGTTTAATGTTAGACGTCTGGCGCTTGCGCACTGTGAGACCGCTCTTCACCACGTCACTCGGCAATCGGCCCTGCACAGTGGCAGCCCGATTCTGTACATTCACCATTGCCATATTGGGGTCTGTACCCTGACGGAAGAAAATGCCGATAGAGGCAGTACCGTTGTTTGAGGCCGTCGAGGTCATGTACATCATGCCCTCCACACCATTGATGGCCTCCTCAAGAGGTACGACGACGCTCTTCTGCACTGTCTCAGCATTGGCACCTGTATATGATGCCATGATACGGACGGTAGGTGGTGCAATCTCTGGGAATTGCTCCAATGCCAATCGGCTCAGTCCGATGATGCCCACTAGCACCATCAGCACGCTGATTACCCCTGACAGTATCGGCCTGTCTATAAAAGTCCTGACGTTCATTAACTACTTCTATCTTCTTAACTACTTTACTTCTATCCCCTCTCTCAGCAGTCCTGCACCTTCGGCAATGATGGTGTCCCCCTCGCTGATACCCTGTTCCACGACATATTCACGACCGTTGTTCTGCGGCATCAGAGTAACAGCCGTCGCTTTCGTCTTGCCATCGACGACACGATACACAAACATACGGTTCTGCAGTTCGTAGGTAGCCTCCTGAGGAATAACGATGCATTGCCGACGGTGATTAGGAACAATCACGGTGCAGCTGCCCCCATGGTGCAGCAGACCCTTCGCGTTGGGGAAGGTGGCACGCAGCGTGACGGCTCCTGTCTGTGCATCAACTGTTCCGCTGACGGCACTGATGCGTCCTTTCTGTTCGTACTCCTGTCCGTTGCTCAGGCGAAGACCGACTGCCGGAGCCTTCGCAATAAACTCGTTGATAGAGCCATATTGCGAGATGAGATCAAGTGTCTGCTTCTCATTGATGCTAAAGTAGACATACATCTCCGAGTCGTCAGCTACCGTCACCAGCGGCTCACTGATGGTGCTGCTGACGAGTGATCCCACATGCCAGGGAATCATCGACGCCACGCCGCTGACAGGACTTTTCACTTCGGTATAACTCAGATTATTGCGTGCGTTCACCTCCTGTGCTTTGGCCTGTGCCAATGCCGCCTCTGCCTCAAGCAGGGCATTGTGCATCGACTGTACCGAGACATCGCCCACCACATGTTCATTCTGCAGCCGAGCCTCGTTCTCGTAGTTCATACGCGCCGTGGCGAGCCTTGCCTCCGCACTCTTGCGGGCAGCCACAGCCACCTCCAGCGCTGCACGGTAAGGCACCTGATCTATCACGAACAACGTCTGTCCCTTGCTGACAGCCTTGCCTTCCTCCGTCAGGATACGTGTGATGCAGCCCGACACCTGAGGGCGTACCTCCACAATTTGACGACCAGTCATTCTTCCACTGTATTGACGCTCTAGCGTCACGTCCTTCCGGCTCACCACCATCGTCTGGTATTGAGCACCATCCTGCTTCCGCTGCTTCTCCTCACCGCACGACGTGACCAGCAATATTCCGAAACCTGCAGCCAACGCTGTCAAAAAAATCCCTTTTCCCATCACCTTCTTAACTTCTTAGCTACTTCTAACTTTCTCTATCTTCTTTGAATATCTCTATCATCTTCAGTCCCCATACACATGCACGCTGGAGCCTTGGGCTGAAGGCAGGTAATTAATGCCCCACCAGCACATCTGCAACAATACAAATGAGACAATCAACACCCACAAAGCAAGCTTCGGTTTGTGAGTAGGTAATTGTCTGTAATGCACATACACCAGATAGGCGAACCAGGTGATGGCCGCCCAAGTCTCCTTGGGATCCCACGACCAGTAATGCCCCCAGGCCTCTTTGGCCCAAAGAGCACCGAAAAGCATGCCTATGGTCATGAAGGCCAGACCGACATATACCAGGTTGTCCGTAATCTCATATTCTGTCTCCCGCCTCCTGTCTCCTGTCTCCTGACTCCTGACTCCTGTCTCCTGACTCCTGTCTCCTTTAACCAACAGATACAACGCCATCACCGTTGCGGCTCCAAGCACGGCATAGGCCATCATATACACGATCACATGGGGCGCAAACCACGCACTCTGCAACGCCGGCATCAGCGTCTTCGAATGAATCTCCGGCTTGAAAAGATTCACGCAGATAAATACCAGCGACAAGACCGTCGTAAACAACAATATCCATTTGTACCTCCAGCGCGAGTAGACCGTAATGCCTGCCAGAGGTAGGAACAGCGAATACCACAACCTCGTCTCACCCATCGTGCGGAGCGGGGGGCGCTCCAGCGATACCCACATGGAGAGGATAAACCCAAAGAATACCAATAGGCCCAGAATGGTCATTGCATACGCCATCCTTGCCCTATTCTTCCAGGCAGCCCAGGCCCCTGTTGCCCATAGCAACACTGCTGCCGTCGCGAAATATATAAAATGGTCCCAGGTCATCATCGCTTCCTCCCAAACATAAACATGCACACGGCACCGCCCAGCATCATATAGATGCCTGTATAGACCAACGGCAACCACGGGTCGCTCACCAACTCCAGTATCGATATCCTGCTCTTGGCTCCCATCTCCGTGTCGTAGCCATACTGATAGATTTTCCAACCGTCCACCTCCGCAGGTTTATTCACCTCCACGTTGGTCCGGATATTTTTGCCCGTCTTTGTCAGAATCTGAATGTCTGAAGCAAAGCGCTTGGGCGAACCGTCGTCGTAGGTTTCCATGATAAACTCTTTCAGTTCGATGGCAATAGGCAGTTCCACTATCTGCTGCTGCGGAGTCAATGCCCGCCACTCCGGCTCATCCTTTACCGTTAACATTTTCAGTCGCTGTACGTCGGCATTGCCCAGCGTTGCGGTAGTCATGGCGAGAAAGAGTCCCAGATGAGAGAGCGTCGCCCAGCTTTTCGGCCGCCGCAGTACGACCAGTCCCAGAATAACCGCCATATAAACGTAAATGAGCACGAAAGGCCAAAACGACAGCATGTTATTCAGCCACCTACCGTCAGCCGTCTGTCGCGTCAGTCCCATGACGATGGTTAACGCAATGGCATAAACCAGTGCAGGTATTGCGGCCTTGTAAGTACTGATGAACAGAAAGCCGTACACCTTCTTTCGCAGCAAATAGAAGAGGACTATGAGCGTCAGGAAACCACCAAACAAAAACCCGTTGACAGGCCAACGAAAAGCACTCCAGTCCACAGGACCGACACACAACTCCAGCATCAGTCCTGCAAAAAAGAGGCCACCTCCGATAAGAAAACCTTCTTTTATCGTCCAAGGTTTTATCCACATAATCGCTAGTTTCGCCGCAAAGGTACAAAAAAACTTTCAAGTTACCAAAATATTATGTATCTTTGCAGCATAAAACAGATTAAAAAGGTTAAAAAGATTAGAATTACGGCCATACGTCAGACCACCTACCCTGACCTGATGGCCATAACGACTCCACATAATAGGAGGATAAGGACAGCGATAATCACGGTATTGGAAGAGGTGGATGAGGACAGTTTGCTTCCGCCAAACTGACACTGGTATTCCATCATGCGGTCGATGTAGGCATCGACGGTCTTCCAGTTTCCGGCCTCTGCCTCAGCGATCAGACGGGGGAAAACCTCTCGGATGTATTTCTGGTGCTCGATGCCCAAGGATGCTGGCAGTTCTTCTGCCGAAGCATACCACACGACGCTGCCGTCGTCCTGACGATGCGGAAAGAGACGCAACGACTGCCAGTTGTTATCGCGCAACAGGTATTCAACGAAGATCTGTTCACTGGAGAGACTGTCGCGCGGCTCGACCACCCTTCGGGCATGGACGCCCAAGGGCATGATGCCCTCACCGTCGTTGATCAAGAGCCGACAGAAGTGTGCGGCCTGCGCCTGTGGCAGGACGCCTGGTGCTGCCATCGTTGATGCTGACCCCGCCAGAAGCAGGGCCAGCATCAACAGATAGGGTGCGATTTGTTTCGACATCAGATGCTCTGCAAGAACTTGACGATGGCATCACGGTCGGCTTTCGGCAGATAGAAGAACTTCTCTGTGGATCGATAGGCATCGCTTTTCTTGGAATAGGCGTGCCACATGATGGCCTCAATCTCGTTTCGGGCACGACAGTCGTGCAGACGATCCTCGGCACCGGTATTGATACGTGAGAGACCACGGCCCCACAATGGCGTGGTGCGACACCAAGAGCCATGGATGCCATTCTTCATGTAAAGGCGGTGCTGGATCATGTCGGTATAGGGGTAGATGACCTGATTCGGATAGCGCGGCAGACTCAGGTTGTTGCTGACGATGGGCGAAGGTGCCCAATAGTCATCAGGGCCTGTGGTCCATTTGGCACGGTGGCACGAGGCACAGCCAATCTCGTTGAACAGCTGTTTGCCACGCTGCACCTCTTTGTCGTTAAGATCGCGTGCACGAGGAATGGCCAGACCACGATGCCACACCATGAACGACCAGAAGTTATTGTCCGTCATCTCCGGCTGGAAATTGTGATAAGGGTTATCAAACTGGTTGGTCTTGGGGTCGAGCAGTACTGCCACAGCCTCTGCGATACCCTCATCCGTACCATCATTATAATAAGGTGACGACGGATCACGCTTGATGGCAGCTATCACGTCGGGATTCTTCGACATGGCCTGTGCCCAGGCGGTGGTAGTATAAAGGTACGGACGGTCAGAGCGGCTTACGTTGGTGATGTTCCAGACGGCGTTGGCACCTGCACCGTCCTGCAGCGAAGCACGGGTCATGGCGTAGGTGAAGCGCTTGATCTTCTTCGTGCCGTCAGCCAGCGTGTACCAGGCTCCGGCTGCCCAGTCGTTGGCATCCTTGTCCCAGAAGTTGGGATTCAGCTCCACATAAGGCGCTTCGTGCTGATACTGTGCCTTGATGGAATCCTCGGGAATGGCGTCGAGCAGGCCTGTGCCCATAATGCCGATGGTCGATTCCAGACGGAAGGCGAGGTTCTCGGGCTTCGGATCGGTGTTGAAGGCATCAATGTCAATGGAGAGTTCCGGATAGATGAGTTCGTAGCGTTCACCGTCAGGGAACTGCAGGGGCAGTCCGCTCTCCATCGCCATGACAGGCAGCCACGACAGATGAATACCGCTCTCGTCGATGGGTGGCAGGAAGGGTGCGACGGCACGTGTCTGCGGCATGCCTGTGACCTCAGAGATATAGGGACCGTCATCGCTGTTGGCACCATCTACAGGGTGATAGATCACGAGCAGATAGCCATTGCCTCGTTGGTCGGCATTATAGGATTCCATCCGCTTGCCGTGACCATAACCCGGATGGCAGTGGATACAAGAGGAACGCACGTAAGCAGGACCGAGACCAGCGAAACTGGCGGTACTCGTGGGAGTGAAGTCGTGTTCGAAGAGCAGCTCGCCACGCTTGAAGGCGGCCATCAGGTCGGCATTCTGCGTGGACGGTGTTTCGTCTTCGTAACAGCCGGCCACAGTGTTATTGGTGGTTCCCAACGCTCCACCCGGGAACCATTCCTCAGCCTTGAAGCCCGCCGTCTCCTTGCCGACGTATTTGTAGTCTTCTTCACCTGTGGTACTGATGACGCTATCGACCACCTCAAGTTCATTGCTCTCAGAGCAGGAAGTCAGCGCCATGCAGAACACGGCACTGACCATCCAAAGGTTAGATTTATTCAAAAGTCTCATATCTTCAATGCTTTAATATCCAGTCTGCTGCTTCGTTGAGCTCGTTGTCGAGTTCACTGATGGCATCCATCGCAGCCTTTACACAGGTAGCTCCGGGCGCTTCCACAAACGACTTGCCACTATCCTGGCATGCCTTCAGAGCTTCGAGGGCAGCCGTAAGTTTGGTTTGTAGCGTAGCGGCCTCGGTAGCATTATATTTCTTTAGGTACGACATCACGGAACTGTCAGTGGCCGACGCTCCCTCCACATTGTTATAGAGGGCGTTCTGAATGCTCATGATGTTGCCGTAGAAGTCGGTAAACGAGTTGTGGCTGTAGGGCGACTCGATGTAGTTGGGGTCGTCTTCTGCGTCGCCAGTACCAGTGGCGGCACGGTAGGCCTGTCCCATCTTCTGGTCGGCCACCTCGGCACAGATGTTGGAGCAACCGCCAACGAGGATCTCCTCCACCACCTTCTTCCAGGAGTTATAGGTGCTGTTGCCGCCATTCACTGCCGTCAGGTTCTCACCATAGGTCAGACCGTTCTTGCTCACCTTGGTCTCGAAGTCGTCGCTGCTCTTGGCACACTCTGTCACACGACTCTTGTGGGCAGCGCTGGCATTGGTATTCCAAGCCACTTCCAGCTGGAAACATTTGTCGCGCAGGTCTCCGGCAACGGCAGTGGCGAAGATCACCTCCTCCCGTCCCGTCACGTCACCCTTGGCGGTGATGTCGCTGTCGGTCTCCTTCTCGTCGTTGTTGAAGAAGGCTGCCGAGCGATTATTGCCGTCGCGGAAGAAGATGAACTCGATGCCGTGGAAACCCAGGTTCTCTGCCGTCAGACTGGTACGGGCATACTCGATACCGTCGGCAGCGTCGAGGCGCGCAATCTTGGCGTCATCAGCCAGATCCTCCCCAAGCGTAGGCACGTCGAGGGGCCAGGTGTCGATGTGCGGGTCGATCTCGAAGTCGCTCGCAGCACCATAGAGGAAAGCCTCACTCTGCTCCCAGTATTTGCGGGCGTTCTTATACGAGGTGCAGATGTCGTCTATCTCGCTCTGACTGACAGCGGTACCAGCCTTCAACTTGCTTTTCAGGGCGCTGATCTTGTTGAAGAGGCTCTCGCTCTCGTTGGCCAGATTGGTGTAGGTGGGATAGACCACGTCGCTCAGGTACTGTTTTGTCAGAGCCTCGATGGCGTCGTTCTGTTCCTTGGTTACATCGACAGTGTCATTCTTGTCGTCGTCACTTGAGCATGCTGTCATGCCCATTGTCATCATGCAAGTTGCTGCGAACAGCATTGCGAACTTAAAAATCTTTTTCATCTGTAAACTCTATATTATTTAACTATTAACTATCAACTATAAAAAGAATCCCTCGTAGGCAATGCCGATGTTGATGCTCGGCTCGTTGTTGCAGGGGTCTGTCAGACGGCGCAGCGAATAGTCAGCCTTGATGGCAATCTGCGGGATGGGGAAATAATTCACACCACAGACGATGTTCGTGCGCTTGGTGTAGTCGTTCGTGGCCTTGGGCTGTGTACCTTCCGGCACGTAGGAGTCATACTGCTCATAACGCCCGAAGACATACAGTTTCTGGTTGTCGCGACGCAGGCTCTGTATCTGCGAAAACACGTCGTAGCCGGCCTCGATGCCTGCCGTATAGGCGTTCTTGCCCACGTACGTCTTGTTATATGGCGAGGTGCCACGCTGGTTGATCTTCGCCTGATTCAGCAAAGGCGTATCTGAGACGTAGCCATAGTCCACCTGTCCGCGTACAATCCAGTTCCAGCGTTTCAGTGTCAGGTCAAAAGAGCCTACATAGGTATTGGCCTTCACCTGATCATAGGTCTTGCCGCTGCCCTCCATCTCGTTGGGCGAGGTGTTGTGCATACTCTGTCCGTAGTAGCCGCTCACTCCCACACGGAGACCATCCGTAGGATAATAGTCCAGACGCGCTGCAAAGCCGTACTTATTGGCGGGCTTGAACTCGTAAGCCGACTTATTCCCACCCTTGATCCAGTTGTCACGGCTGAACTGCAAGGCATTGAGGCCTGCCACCATCAGCAGTTCGTAACGCAGCTTGCCGTGCCTGCCCCAGAACGAGATGCCCGTGTCGTGCCAGGTCGACGGCAGGATGGTGTTCTCACCCTCAGGACGGTAGACGGTGAAGAAGTTCAACGGTTCATGGTGGGCATTGTTCAGACCGACGGGCACGATGAGGTGTCCCAGGCGTACGTTGGCAGCCCGTGAGAAACTCTTCTGAAGCCAGAACTGCTCCAGCTCCACCTCACCGCCTTTCTCTATCTCGTGTTCGTACTCGCCCCCCTCGTCCGTCTCTATCTCGATGGCCGAACCCGTGCCCGTATGTTCGAACTCTATCTCCGTACCCATCGTCCAGCCCTTACCGAAGTCATAGCCCAGGTAGATGACAGCGTGGGGGATGTCGAAACGGCCGTTGCTGGGGTCGTCCTTATACTTGGCGGGGTTGCGATAACGGTATTGGTTGTCGCTGTAGAAATGACGCGACAGGGCCACCTCTCCATAGCCGCCCACACTGAGCCTGTTCCCCTTGGCGTGCGTCATCACGCTGTCGGCAGTGCTCTCCTGCGCCTGTACATCTAATGATAATATGGTTAGCAGACTGAGTGCTGCCATTGCTTTGAACCTTCTCATTTTCTTTCTGTTTTTCTTCAAATCGGCTGCAAAGGTACGGTGATTTAAGGTCTTAACCAATACCTAAAAATAGTGAAACAGCTCATTTTAAGCCATTTCAGACACGATGACTCAAAAAAATACCTACTTATGATTATTGCACAGGTCGAAAAATATGTCTACTTTTGCAGCCGATAATCATTATTAGGTAGCATACGACGATGAAGAATCAAAAAATGTATGAGGCGGACGACAAGATGATCTCGCTCATCCGCGACAATTACGACCTGTTGCAGTCGCTGGGCAGCTTTGGTATCAACTTAGGCTTTGGCGACAAGACCGTGAAAGAGACCTGTGAGGACAACGATGTGGACACCTATACATTCCTCGCCGTGGTGAACTATACCATCAACGGTTATGGAGAGTTCGAGGCCGACGAGCAGATCAGCGTTCCCACGCTGCTGCACTACCTGGAAGCCAGCCATGCCTATTTCCTCGACTTCCAACTGCCGTACATCCGCAGGGAACTGGCTGAGTCGCTGAACGAAGATGACTCCCTGGCACGTCTCATTATGCGTTTCTACGACGAGTATGCCCACGAGATACGCCGTCACATGCAGTACGAACAGAAGACCCTCTTCCCGTACGTCAACACCCTGCTTGAAGGCCAGCCCGCCAGCGACTATAACGTGGAAACCTTCTCCAAGCATCATAGTTCTGCCGACAAGAAGTTGCGTGAGCTGAAATTGCTCATCATCAAATACCTGCCGCAAGACGGCCTTCATAACAACCAGTTGACCGCCACCCTTCACGACATCTACGAGAACGAGGTGTGGCTTCGCCAACATGCTCAGGTCGAGGATCATATCTTCGTGCCTGCCATCCGCCGTATGGAACAGGCGGTGAAACAGAACGACGTCACCAGGAACATCACTGACATGGTATTTAAAAGTAGCATCAGTCAGAACCCCGAAGCCCTCTCCGACCGTGAGAAGGATGTCATCATCTCACTTGTTCAGGGTATGTCGAACAAGGAAATCGCCGACCACCTCTGCATCTCCACCAATACGGTCATCACACACCGCCGCAACATCGCACGCAAGCTTCAGATACACAGTCCTGCCGGCCTCACCATCTATGCCATCGTCAATGGACTAGTGGACATCTCTTCGGTTAAGATTTGAAGAATTGTCGCGTATCGGCTCACTCTGAATGTTATAAGTATTTTGTAAAAGCGTAAAAATTATTTACCATTACAAATAATAGTCTTAACTACCCTATTTCCGCGCTTTTCAGACTCCTAGAGTTTCAAGCCTATAAAGTCTAACTTTCAAGCCTTGAAACTCCAACTCCTAAGCCTGCAAACTCCAGGTTTCCTTACGACTTTCTTTTCAGTCATTATCAGACTGGCAATATGTAAAATATATTCATACATTTTACCAAACTTGCAAATTGCAAAAGTGCATTTGCGTATTGCAAATGAGCAACTATCTATTCAATATTTATATATAATATATAAATTAATACAAGGTTTATTTTGTTTTTCACTTTCAAAATGCAATTTGCAATATGAAAGTTTGCAAGGTTGACAGTGTCAACATGGATATACTGTCCGAATCTAATCCGAATTATTTTCATCTTATTTCTTGCTTGAATTAAAAAAAAACAGTATCTTTGCACCTAAATAATTGAAACAAATATGAAGAAAATATTATCAATAGTCATGCTTGCCATGATGTGTTTAGCAGCAATGGCACAGATGATGAATCCTGTACACTTCACCTCGGAACTGAAGAAGGGGAAGGGTGCTGAGGCAGAAATCGTGTTTACAGCTACGATAGATGCCGGATGGCACGTCTATTCAACCGACTTAGGCAGCGATGGTCCCATATCGGCCACGTTCAACATCGTGAAGATGGATGGCGCTGAGAAGGTGGGTAAGCTGACGCCAAAAGGCAATGTCATCAAGAAGTACGACAAGCTGTTCGAGATGGAGCTGAAGTACTTTGAGAACCAGGCACAGTTCGTGCAGAAGATCAAGTTCACAAAACCCACATACGACATTGACTGCTATCTGGAGTATGGTGCCTGCAACGACGAGAGTTGTATGCCGCCGTCAGAAGTGGCGCTAAAGTCATCGGGCAAGTCGCCTGTCGTGATGGAGGAGCCTGTCGTAGCTGAGAAACCTGTCGAGAAGGTGGATACGACAGCAGTTCCGGCTACTGACGAGACTGCTACTGATAGTGTGGCTGTATCACCAGCCGACGAGGCATCGCTTTGGACCCCTGTCATCAGTGAGCTGCGGGCTTTTGATACAGGCGACAACATTACCGACCGCTCCTTATTCTATCTCTTACTGATGGGATTCATCGGAGGTTTGCTGGCTGTGTGTATGCCCTGTATATGGCCGATTATCCCGATGACAGTGAGTTTCTTCCTGAAGCGTGCCAAGACAGACAAGAAGAAAGGTGTTCGTGATGCCGTCACCTATGGACTGAGCATTATCGTCATCTACTTAGGACTGGGTCTGCTAGTGACTGCTGTCTTCGGCAGCGACACATTGAATGCGATGTCGACAAATGCCGTGTTCAACATCTTCCTGTTCGTACTCTTGGTGGTATTTGCCCTGTCATTCTTCGGCTGGTTCGAAATCAAACTGCCTGATAGCTGGGCAAATGCCGTAGACACAAAAGCATCGGCAACCAGCGGTCTGATTTCCATCTTCCTCATGGCCTTCACACTGGTACTGGTATCATTCTCCTGCACAGCTCCCATCATCGGGCTATTGCTCGTAGAGACCACTACCAGCGGCAATTGGCTGGCACCAGCCATAGGCATGTTCGGATTCGCTCTGGCACTGGCCTTGCCCTTTACCCTCTTCGCCCTTTTCCCTTCATGGCTGAAGCAGGCGCCAAAGTCCGGTTCATGGATGAACACGCTGAAGGTCGTGCTTGGATTCATCGAACTGGCTTTTGCACTGAAGTTCTTCTCCGTGGCTGATCTCGCCTACGGCTGGCATCTGCTCGATCGTGAGGTGTTCCTCTCGCTGTGGATTGTCATCTTCGGACTATTGGGTGCCTATCTCTGTGGCTGGCTGAAGTTCCAGACGGACGAGATAGGTGGAGAACTGCAGAAGCCCATGCCTGTGGTCTGCATCATGGGGGGATTAGTGTCACTGGCCTTTGCCGTATATATGGTACCAGGCTTGTGGGGAGCTCCCTGCAAAGCCGTGAGCGCCTTTGCACCACCGATGAACACGCAGGACTTCAACCTGAACTCGAAGATTGTTGAAGCCCGCTATACTGATTACGAGAGCGGTATGGCTGCCGCCAAAGCGGAAGGCAAGCCCGTACTCATCGACTTCACCGGCTTCGGTTGTGTGAACTGCCGCAAGATGGAGGCCGCCGTATGGACTGATCCCCGCGTGGCAGACAAACTGAACAACGACTACGTACTCATCTCACTGTATGTCGATGACAAGACGCCGTTGAAAGAACCTTTTGAAGTGAAAGACGATCAAGGCGAGACGAAGACCTTGCGCACCGTCGGGGCCAAGTGGAGCTACCTGCAGAGTCACAAGTTCGGCGCCAATGCGCAGCCCTTCTATGTCATGCTCGACAACGAGGGGATGCCTCTCTGTGGCAGTCGCGCCTATAATGAGGATATACAGGAATACATTGAGTTCCTGAACCAAGGGATACAAAAATATAAACAATGACTGTCCATCAGAACAAAAACATAAAGACGATATGGAAACAATAGTGCTTCACGAGATTACACCGTTGGGAGAACAGGATTTCATGTATGTGGCAGACCGTCACAAAAAAGAATTCGACTACCCCATACACTGTCACGATGTGATGGAGTTGAACTTTCTGGAGAACGCAGCAGGAGCCTGCCGCGTGGTTGGCGATAACAGCGAAGTCATCGGCGACATTGACTTGGTACTCATCACAAGCCCAGACCTGGAACATGTTTGGGAACAACACGAGTGTCATAGTGACGATATCCATGAGATAACAATACAGTTTAACATCTATTTCGAAGAAGAGCGTTCCCCCTTTCACACAAATCCCTACAAAAGCATCTATAAGATGATGATGCGGGCCAAACATGGCTTGGCATTCTCCCGAAAGGCCATCATGACGGTATACCAGCGTTTGGTTAATCTGGTTTCCATTGAAGATAAATTCCTGATGTCACAGGAATTGTTCCGTATCCTCTATGAGTTATCGAAGTTCGACGATGCCCATGAACTGGCCTCATCTACTTTCGCCAAGGTCGCAGTAACCAGTGAATCACGCCGTGTGTTGAAAGTAAAGGATTATATCAGCAAGCATATCAACGACGACCTGCGGCTGGAGCAGTTGGCCGACCTCGTGAGCATGACACCTTCTGCTTTCAGTCGCTACTTCAAGTTGCGCACGGGCAAGAACCTCTCGGAATATATTGTTGACATTCGTTTGGGACAGGCAGCCCGCCGTTTGGTAGACACCACCGACGGCGTCAGTGAGATTTGCTGGAGTTGCGGCTTCAATAACCTGAGCAATTTCAACCGTCTGTTCCGCAAGCACAAAGGCTGTACCCCCACCGAATTCCGTGAGAAATATCAGAAGACAAAGATAATTGTCTGATATTTCTGTAGAAGTATCAACATCGGCAAAGATAGTGCATATATCTTTGTCAAAATACCTGTACCTTTGTGCCCGATATTAAACATTAACTACAAACAATGATGCGATGACAACATTTGAACTGAAGACCAAAGCCCTGCGCCAACAGCATGAAGCATTGCTGACACGTAAGAATGAACCTGTAACAACCGCCAATAGCTGTTTCGGCACATTCCGTTTCTCACAGAATGGTATCTATGAGAAGTATCGCTACCCCGTGTTGACGGCTGAGCATACGCCATTAGAGTGGCGCTATGACTTCTCTGAGAAAGATAATCCCTTCCTGATGCAGCGTATCATGTGCAACGCCACCCTGAACTCTGGAGCCATCAAGTGGAATGGCAAATATCTGCTGGTGGTGAGGGTAGAGGGAGCTGACAGGAAGAGTTTCTTTGCTGTGGCTGAATCACCCAACGGCATTGATAATTTCCGTTTCTGGGAAGAGCCCATCACCATGCCCGACGACGTCATTCCCGCCACGAACATCTATGATATGCGAATCACACAGCATGAGGACGGCTGGATTTACGGCGTGTTCTGTGCTGAGCGTCACGATGACTCGCAGGCCGGAAACCTCTCCGCAGCCACCGCTTCGGCAGGCATCGCCCGTACGAAGGACCTGAAGACTTGGTATCGTCTGCCTGACCTGAAGACAAAGAGCCAGCAGCGTAATGTAGTGCTCCATCCAGAGTTCGTCGATGGGAAATATGCCTTCTATACCCGCCCACAGGACGGCTTCATCGACACTGGCTCCGGCGGTGGTATCGGCTGGGCACTCGTCGATGATATCACGCATGCGGAAATAAAAGAGGAGAAAATCATCTATGAACGCAAGTACCACACCATTACCGAAGTGAAGAACGGTGAAGGTCCACAACCTATCAAAACCGAAAAAGGATGGTTGCACCTGGCACACGGCGTGAGGGGCACTGCCGACGGACTGCGCTATGTGTTGTATATGTATATGACAGCCCTTGACGATCCCACAAAGGTCATCGCAAAACCTGGCGGATATTTCCTCGTGCCTGAATGTGACGAATACTTGGGCGACGTGATGAACGTAGCCTTCTCAAATGGGTGGATTAAGGATGACGACGGTCGTGTACTGATTTACTATGCATCTGCCGACACCCGCCTTCACGTAGCAGAGTCTTCTGTCGAACGTCTGACAGACTACTGCATGAATACGCCTGAGGACGGCCTTACCACTGCTGCCAGCGTGGAAACAATCAAGAAGCTCATCGAAAAGAACAAGCAACAGATTCGCTGAGGCGCAGGGCGGCAGGCTATTTTAAAAGAATCATCCTTTATTTCTGTACTGTCTTTTTCCCGTTAATGATATTGACACCGCGTTGGAGGCTATCGAGACGCTGGCCCTGAAGGTTGTAGATAGCGGCTGACGGACGGTCATCCATGTTTGATCTGACAGCTGTCGGCACGTCCTCAATGGCCTCGTATTCTCCCATTGCCTCAGCAAAGCGGGCATCAAGGTCAGACAGACGATAGAGACCGTCGCTGTTGGCTATGAGTCCTTTCACGGTAACAGGCAGCACCATCGGGGGCGTGTCCAGCGAGAGCAGAGTGCAATCCTGCAACTGGTCAACCGCCTGATAAACTAAATTCACAGCAACATAGTCGTCCGTACCATCGCTCCACTTCTCAAACACAAGCTTCGAGCCGATAGGCGTATGCAGTTCCAGCGCCCGCTCTGTCTCAGGGAATTGGAAATCAAGAGCAGCACCGATGCTCGCCAGATTGGAGTCGTGTCCGCATAGGAACATGAACTTGCGATCCTGCCGCTGCAACTCCTCACGGATGCGTTTCACCAATGGGTAAGCCAAGTTGACAGCGGCAGCATGTGTGGTGAAAAGTAAACCGTCGTACACCTCTTTGACCGCGCAGATGGCACGCCACTGATCCATAGTCAGTTCATAGCCAAAGGCAGCATAATTCTCCGTCTCATAACACTGGAGTACCAACGCGTCAGCCACACTGTTGGCAAGCTTATAGCCACCCGTCATCCTCGGCTCGTCGTCTTTCTCTATCTTAAACTGTGTATCGTCGAACCAAAAGTGAGTGGTATCGTTCTCTGCAGCTGGGGAGTGTGTCATGTCAAGCACCTCCTCCATCAGCGTCAGAGTGGGCTGCTGGGCCGCCATCCAAGCCTGAGCGCCGCCGTGTAAGGCCTCAATCTCGCTGAGCACCTGCTGACGGTACGCATCATTCATTTTTGTGAACTGAGGAGTAAAGAGAGGATCCATCTTGTCCTCATCGTACTTATGATTAATCATCACATTTGCGAATGGCAGGAAACCCGCAGAGAAATATTTGGCCGTGGCGAAGGTACGCTGGCGAGAATTGGCATAGAACAGCACCTCGTCACCCTCTGGGCGGTAGTTATCTGGCAGCAAACCCTCGCTAACCACCCATTTGCGGAAAAACTGACCCATCTCCGTTTCCAACACACCTCCACGCAGCGACAGCTGGCTACCCGGTGAAGACCACGCAAACCATTCGTGGGGCGTGACGCGCTGGTAAGCAGCACCCGAGGAGGATAATGGTGATCGGATATTATGGCGGCTCATCACTACCAACTCCTTGAGTTCGTACTTCGAATGGAAATCGTCCGAGCGTTTCGTCTGCGCCTGTACGTTCATGCCGCAGAGTAAAAGGATGGCGGCCCACATCCATTGAATCATTCTTTTCATATTTCGTTACGTCTTGGGGTGCGTGTTATAAGATTCGTCGTTTTACTTGCGGAGCAGCTTCAAGTGTTCCAGAGGAGCCTCCATGATGTTCCAGGAGAGTACGGCACCGTCGAAACCATGGCTCAACACGGTTGTCAGCGACTCTGAAACATATTCAGGTGAAGTGGGGACGATGTCCTCGCGGTAATTGATCTCGATGCCTGGGTACTTGCCGCAGGAATATGGCTCCATGGCCTCAAGCTGTGAATGCAGGAAATCCACATCCATCTCTAAATCAGGATATCCTGTGGCGGACGGCAGAGCTTTCCTCAGCAGATTATACTCAAAACCCATTCCGGCAGGTGCAAAGGTCTGGCGGTAGAGCATCGGCTTGATAAAATCAGCATGGTTGGAAAGGATGGCATAGTCCTGCCCCACAAAAGGTGCCATAAAGGGTGCATAAAGGTCCATGCCCACTTCCAGACCGCGACTGCGCAGGCTATCGGCGATGGCAGCCACTGAAGCACTGACTATATGACCTTTGGCCTTGAAGAATGCGGCGGCAATCGGATTAACAAAACTGAAACCATCGGCAGGCGTATAACCGCTGACAGAGAAAAAAGCATCGCCTTGGGCTTCAAACTCAGACTTTACCTTCTGAATATCAACCCCTTCTGCTGTGAAACGTTCCACACAATGCTGACAACCACAGCCCATCACGCCGCTTACCCCACCCACAAACGACTGGGTACGGATGCGATCCATAAATACGCCGTCAAAGCCGCAGTCACTGAACAATCTGTCATAGAGAGCCACCACGTTAGCTATGTTCTGGGAATCGGTAGGACAGTTGAAACGGAACCCCTCACCTGCCGCCAAGTCATAATTGGCGGGCACTTGCCCCCACAAGTCAACGGCTGGACTGTTTTCACACATCTCCTCTGTCTCCGCGAAAACAGGTAACCAAAGTAGCATCCGAATATCCCTGGCATGCAGGTAATCACCCACCTTATGATAAATATCCTTATCTAAACTCCAGCCAATGATGACCTTCTGCACAGGAATCAACTGACTCACGGAATCAATACGGCCAATAATCTCCTCGGCCGTATAGTCGGGCTTCTGCCACCCGCCCAACGATACCTGGACGATATACCCAGCCTCCTTCTGCTCACTCTGCTGCTTCTGGCATGCCAGCAAGGTTATCAGGCCGATGAATAATAATATAATTCTTTTAGTTTTTAGAAATGGTTTCATGTGCTTATTTATTTAAGTGCAAGGCCCCGCCGGATTGGCGAGGCCTTTAAATCTCAAGTAGCAGATCTGTTACTTGTTCAGCGCGAGGTCGATAGCTACTGCTACGGATACGGTAGCACCCACCATTGGGTTGTTACCCATGCCGAGGAAGCCCATCATCTCAACGTGAGCAGGAACAGAAGAAGAACCTGCGAACTGAGCGTCTGAGTGCATACGGCCCAGGGTATCAGTCATACCATAAGAAGCAGGGCCGGCAGCCATGTTGTCTGGGTGCAAAGTACGACCAGTACCACCACCAGAAGCTACTGAGAAGTAAGGCTTGCCAGCAAGCACGCGCTCCTTCTTGTAAGTACCAGCTACTGGGTGCTGGAAACGGGTTGGGTTGGTAGAGTTACCAGTGATGGAGACATCGACGTTCTCCTTCCACAGGATAGCCACGCCCTCACGAACATCGTCGGCACCGTAGCACTTCACCTTCAGACGGCTGGGGTTGTTGCCATAAGGAACCTCCTTAACAACAGCGAGCTCGCCAGTGAAGTAGTCGAACTTGGTCTGTACATAGGTGAAACCGTTGATACGGCTGATGATCTGAGCAGCATCCTTGCCAAGACCATTCAGAATCACGCGAAGCGGCTTCTGACGAACCTTGTTGGCCATCTCAGCAATCTTGATGGCACCCTCGGCAGCAGCGAAGCTCTCGTGACCAGCCAGGAATGCGAAGCACTCAGTCTCCTCGCGGAGCAGACGAGCAGCCAGGTTACCGTGACCGATACCTACCTTACGATCGTCGGCTACTGATCCGGGGATACAGAAGCTCTGCAGACCGATACCGATGGCCTCAGCAGCCTCAGCAGCTGTCTTCACACCCTTCTTGATGGCGATAGCAGCACCACAAACATATGCCCACTTGGCATTCTCGAAGCAGATCAGCTGTGTATCCTCACACATCTGATAGGGGTCGATACCTGCCTTTTCACAAATCTCATTGGCCTCCTCGATAGAGTTGATGCCATTCTCCTTCAGAGCAGCAAGAACCTGGTTGATACGGCGCTCCTGACTCTCAAACTGTACTTTTCTAATCATAGTCGTATCCTCCTTTATTCTTTACGTGGGTCAATAGCTTTCACTGCACCCTGCTCTTCGCTTGTGCGACCATAAGAGCCGGTGAACTTCTTCAGAGCCTCGTTGGCGTCCATGCCGTTCTTGATGGCTTCCATCATCTTGCCGAGGTGTACATATTCGTAACCGCAAACCTCGTTGTTCTCGTCGAGATACTGTTTGGTGATGTAACCCTCAGTCAGCTCCAGGTAACGTGTACCTTTGGCAACGGTACCATAGAGTGTACCAGTCTGAGAACGAAGGCCCTTACCCAGATCCTCAAGACCAGCACCGATAGCCAGACCACCCTCAGAGAAGGCACTCTGTGTACGGCCGTAGACAATCTGCAGGAAGAGCTCGCGCATAGCGGTGTTGATGGCATCACAAACGAGGTCGGTGTTCAGAGCCTCGAGGATGGTCTTGCCGGGCAGGATCTCAGAAGCCATAGCGGCTGAGTGAGTCATACCTGTGCAACCAATGGTCTCTACGAGTGCCTCCTGGATGATACCGTCCTTCACGTTCAGGCTCAGCTTGCAGGCACCCTGCTGAGGTGCACACCAACCAATACCGTGGGTGTAACCAGAGATCTCCTTGATTTCCTTCACTGCAACCCACTTGCCCTCCTCAGGGATAGGTGCAGGTCCATGATAAGCGCCTTTACAAACGCTACACATGTTTTCCACTTCTTTTGAATAAATCATTGATAATAAAACATTTAAATGTTAAACAACTTAATTAGTCTTCTTTGTAGCCTACAAAATTACTCCTTTTCCACGAATCATACAAGCCTTTCCCCGTCCATTTAGATATTATTAACATCAATAATCGCAAAATACTGCGTCAATCCAAAGCTATTTTTGTATTTTTGCAACTCGAAATAGCAATTATGACAGATAAAGAACTTGATACAAGGGTAGTACGCGCTGTGGACAATTTCATGGCGGGTTATGGCTGCTGCCAGAGTGTGGTGGCGGCATTTGCCGACCTCTATGGCCTCGATGACACGCTGGCCAAGAAGGTTGCGACAGGTTTCGGAGGCGGCGTAGGCCGCATGCGAATGATGTGTGGGGCCGTCTCGGGCATCGTGATGCTCGTAGGTCTGGACTGCGGACAGACAGAGGGCAGCGACCGTGAGGGGAAGTCGGCCTGTTACAAGGTTGTGCAGGATCTGCTGGCCCAATCGAAGGCGGAGAACGGCAGCCTGATCTGTGCCGAGATCCTCGGCCTGGAGGGCTATGAGAAAGCGCAAAACAGTTACGTCGCTTCGGCCCGTACGGCAGAATACTATAAGAGTCGGCCCTGTGTTGCGAAGGTGGAGAGTGCCGCTCGTATCTTCGCGAACTATTTGAAAGAAAAAGTAGAAAGCCGCTGAATGGCGGCTTTCTACTATATTATTACTTCTCTTCCGGAGCCTGACCGATGAGATCCATAAACTCATCGAGTTTCGGTGTAATGATGATCTGCGTGCGGCGGTTGCGCTGTTTGCCAACCTCTGTGTCGTTGGTGGCAATAGGATTGTACTCACCACGACCGCCGGCGGTCAGACGCTTTGGATCTACTCCATAGTCGTTCTGCAGAGCCTGGACCACAGATGATGCACGAAGCGCAGAGAGATCCCAGTTATTGCGGATGTTGGGCTTCGAGATGGGCACATTGTCGGTGTTACCCTCAATGAGCACGTCATAATCCTTGTAATCCTTAATGATCTTTGCAATCTTCGACAATGTCTCAGCAGCACGGCTGTTAATCTCGTACGAACCGCTCTGATAGAGCATGTTGTCGGCCAGAGAGATGTAAACCACACCTTTCAGCACCTGCACGTCAACCTCCTTCAGTTCCTCCTTAGAAAGTGAACGAGTGAGGTTATTCGTCAACACCATGTTCAGAGAGTCGCTCTTCGACTTCACCTCCACAAGATGACGGATGTACTGATTTGACTCGTTAATCTGATCCACCAGTTTCTCTATAGAGATGTTGTTCTGCGAGGCATTGGTCAGACTCTTGTCGAGCGACTCTTGCAACTTAGCGTACTTGTCCTCAGCATTTTTGAGTAGCTGCTGCATACCACGCTGCTGCTCCTCAAGGCTCGCAATACGGGCATTCTTTGCAGCCAGGTCCTCTTTCGTAGCCTGCAGGCTCTCGGTAAGAGACTTGTTCTCGGTCTGGCAATTCACAAGATCTTTCTTACTGGCACAACCGGTCATCAGCAAACCGAATGCCAAAGCAATCATAAATACATTCTTTTTCATATCCAATATGTTCTTAAGTTGGTTTAACGGTGCAAATTTACGAATCTAATGCAAAAAACAATGAAAAACACTTGAGTATTAGAATTATTTTACTTAAATTTGCAGACAAAAACCAAAGTATATATGAAAATTGTCAGGATTCTACTCATACTGACACTGTGTCTGACCATGCAAAACATGAAGGCTCAGATGCTGTCAAAGGGAGTTTCCAAGGAACTTGCCGACCACCGGAAAGCAAATATCAGCAACATCCTCTACGATTTGTCGTTCAACATTCCAGCCGACCCTTACAAGCCCGTCTGGGGAAAAGCCATCATCACCTTCGACCTAAAAGCCCAGCAGGACGTCGTGCTGGACTTTCAGGGACTATTTGATGGCACATGCTACGTTTATGTTGAGAATACAAAAGGCAAACAGAAGCGGATTCCTATGGAGGTGACCTACTATAATGAGCACATTATCATGCCTATGGAATTGATGCAGGAAGGCACCAACAAGGTTGAACTGGAGTTCTTCTCCAAAGACAAGGCACTGAACCGCAATAAAGACTATATGTACACACTCTTTGTGCCTGACCAAGCGCGATCCGTATTCCCTTGCTTCGACCAACCAGACCTCCGCGCAGTGTTCGTCACCACACTGAAGGTGCCCCATGGCTGGAAAACGATGACGAGTGATAATATCTGCCAGTTACCCACCTATCTCTATTCGTTTGTCGCAGGCAAGTTTAATGAGAAGACCACCATCCGTGAGGGGCGCCCCATGCGCATATTATACCGCGAGACAGACCCTGCCAAGGTGGCCCAGATAGACCAGATCTTCGATGAGGCGACCCTTTCGCTGAGGTGGATGGAAGGATATACGGGCATTGCCTGTCCCTTCAGAGAGTATGGGATGGTCGTGCTCCCTGGCTACCAGTTCGGAGGCATGGAGCATCCTGGAGCCATACAGATGAGCGACCGTCGCATCTTCCTCGAGAAGCACGCCACCCAGGAAGAGAAGGCAGCCCGATTGGAACTGATTGCCCACGAGACGGCTCACCTGTGGTTCGGAGACCTCGTGTCGCTGAAGTGGTTTGAAGACGTCTGGGTCAAGGAGGTGCTCGCCGGATTTATGGCATCGAAGATCACACGGAACTACTTCGCGGAGATCAACCATGACCTGAACTTCCTGAAGACCTATCAGACACGCGCCATCGCCATCGACCGTACCGACGGAACCCACCCCATCGCTCAGGAACTGAAGAACATGAACCAGGCCAGCCTGCTCTACGACGACATCATCTATGACAAGGCACCTGTCATGATGCGTAATCTCGAACAGAGGATCGGAGCGCCCCAACTGCAGACCGGCCTGCAGAAATACCTCAACAGTCACCTATTCGGCAATGCCTCGTGGGACGAGCTCATCACAGCCCTTGAAGAGGCAGCACCCGGTGCCGACATCCGCCAGTTCAGCAATGTGTGGGTGAAAGAAAAAGGTATGCCCACCATACATACCTCATATCAAAATGGAAATATTGTCATTACACAGACAGACCCCTACAGGAGAGGAGTCGTATGGCCCCAGAAGTTCCAGGTGAGACTCATCTACGATCTGGACACCAGCCGCATCGTCACCGTCGATATGCAGAAGCCCTCCCTCACCATCAAGGTACCTGGCAAACCCAACTACATCATCCCCAATTACGACGGCAGGGGCTACGGGCATTTTACGCTCGACGACGAATATACGACGATCCTGCCCAAGCGACTCCTCACTACGCGCAACGACCTGAACCGCTATGCGCTGTTGCAGACCATCCACGACAACTACCTGCTGGGCCGTATCCCCTCCTCACACTTTGGGGAACTCCACCGTTGCATCATGACCGAGAAGAATCCCCTTATCATATCCACTGCCGTTGATCACATGTTCAAGATTGCTTTCGACATGCCTGCCGACAAGCGAAAAACCCTTGAACTCTGCATGATGGATCTCATTGACGAGAACCACTCCCCAGAATGCCGTCAACTCATCATCCGCAAACTCAGTCAACACGCCACATCACCAGAACTCATTAACAAAATATACACTATCTGGCAGCAACACAACGACCCGCTATTCAGTGAGCGAGACTATATGAACATGGCGTACCGACTGGCAATCGTAAGAAGCGACATCAATCTCCCTGTACTGACCACCCAACGCAAACGCCTCAAGAATAACGATGAGCGATATGAGTTCGACTACATCAGCCGGGCCTGTTCCCCTGATCCCACCTTCCAACTCAAGCTGTTCAACGAGATGCTGAAGCCCCAAAACCGTGAACATGAGCCGTGGGCCCTGAAAGCCCTTCAACTGCTCAATTCAGATGTCTACGAGCCAACGAACAACACCTATCTTGAGCCCAGTCTGAAGTCGCTGCAGTATATCCAGCAAACCAGCGACATCTTCTTTACGACCAAATGGCTACGTGCCATGTTATCCGAACATAAAAGCAGCGAGGCCCGCCTGACGATAGAGAGGTTCCTCAAAGGAAACGCCAACTACCCAGAGCATCTGCGCAACAAGATTCTGGAGGCATCGTGGATCTTGATGAAGCAGCAGACTTATGTGAACCCCGTCAAACCTGCACCTGTCGCCTCCACCCCCGCCAAGCCGGTCTCAGCCAAGAAGTCTGCCCCTGCCAAGAAGTCACAAAGAAAAAGTAAAAGACATACCTAAAAGTTTTGGTATTTCGCTCACTTATTTGTACCTTTGCAGGCAAATTCGAAATAAATAATTAATTAAGGTATGATACACTTCTTTCAGACTCCACTGAAGACGGTGATTGCCACGGAGGCTGATCACCAATTGAGTGAACAGGAAATCAAGGAATTAAACTGGTTGTACGGTGAGGCTACGCTCTTGGATGCAGAGCAGCTGGAGGGCTTTTTCGTTGGTCCGCGCCGAGAGATGGTGACCCCGTGGTCGACCAATGCCGTCGAGATTACGCAGAACATGGGCCTCAAGGGCATCAGCCGTATCGAGGAATATTTCCCCGTTGCGAGCAAGGACGCTGAATACGACGAGATGCTGCAGCGCATGTATAACGGTCTCCGTCAGGACATCTTCACCATCAACATCAAGCCTGAGCCCATTAAATACGTGGATAATCTGGAGGAGTACAACGAACAGGAAGGTCTCGCTTTGAGTCCAGAGGAGATAGAATATCTGCACGGACTGGAGAAGCAGAACGGTCGTCCGCTGACGGACTCTGAAATCTTCGGCTTTGCACAGATTAACTCTGAGCATTGTCGTCATAAGATTTTCGGTGGTACGTTTATCATCGACGGCAAGGAAATGGAGAGCTCGCTCTTCGCGATGATCAAGAAGACCACTCAGGAAAACCAGAATAAGATTCTCTCTGCCTATAAGGATAATGTGGCTTTTGCACAGGGTCCCGTCGTTGAGCAATTTGCACCGAAGGATCAGAGTACGAGCGACTATTTCCAGGTGAAAGATATTGAAAGTGTTATCTCGCTGAAGGCTGAGACGCATAACTTCCCCACAACTGTAGAACCCTTTAATGGTGCAGCTACAGGTACTGGTGGAGAAATCCGTGACCGTATGGGTGGCGGTGTAGGCTCATGGCCTATCGCCGGCACTGCTGTTTATATGACGGCATATCCACGTCTGCACGATGATGACGGAGTTTCACGCGACTGGGAGGATATCCTGCCCGTACGCCAGTGGTTGTATCAGACACCACAACAGATTCTGACAAAGGCCTCTAATGGTGCGTCCGATTTCGGCAACAAGTTCGGTCAGCCGCTGATTTGTGGTTCTGTACTAACTTTCGAGCATCAGGAGGGTCAGGAGAAATACGCCTATGATAAGGTTATCATGCTGGCAGGTGGCGTGGGTTACGGTACCAAGCGCGACTGCCTGAAGAAGGAGCCACAGAAGGGCAATAAGGTTGTCGTAGTTGGTGGAGACAACTATCGTATCGGCTTGGGTGGTGGTTCTGTATCATCTGTTGATACTGGCCGCTATAGCAATGGCATCGAACTGAACGCTGTTCAGCGTGCCAACCCAGAGATGCAGAAACGTGCCTATAACCTTGTTCGAGCTCTCTGCGAGGAGGATGTGAATCCAGTTGTATCTATCCATGACCACGGATCGGCAGGTCATCTGAACTGTCTGTCTGAACTCGTCGAAGAATGTGGTGGCGAGATTGATATGACTAAGTTACCCATCGGCGACAAGACGCTGAGTTCGAAAGAGATCATCGCTAACGAGAGTCAGGAACGTATGGGCTTACTCATCGATGAGAAGCACATCGAGCATGTTCGTAAGATTGCCGAACGCGAGCGTGCCCCACTATACGTCGTTGGTGAGACCACTGGCGACGCTCATTTCTCATTCAAGCAAGGTGACGGTGTGAAGCCCTTTGACCTCGATGTGGCTCAGATGTTCGGTCACTCACCGAAGACTATCATGCGCGACAATACCGTTGAACGTCATTATGAGGATGTGACTTATTCACAGGATAAGATTGAGGAATACCTTGAGCGTGTACTCCAATTGGAGGCTGTGGCTTGTAAGGATTGGTTGACTAACAAGGTGGACCGTTCGGTAACAGGCAAGATTGCCCGTCAGCAGTGTCAGGGTGAGATTCAGTTGCCTCTGAGCGACTGTGGTGTTGTAGCCCTCGACTATCGTGGTGTGAAGGGTATTGCCACAGCCCTTGGACATGCTCCTCAGGCTGGTCTAGCTGATCCTGCTGCTGGTTCAGTGCTCTCTGTGGCAGAGGCTCTGACAAATATCGTCTGGGCACCTCTGGCAGAGGGTATGGACTCACTGAGTCTCTCTGCGAACTGGATGTGGCCCTGCCGTTCTCAGGAAGGTGAGGATGCCCGCCTATATAGCGGCGTAAAGGCTTTGAGCGATTTCTGCTGCGATCTACATATCAATGTGCCTACGGGTAAAGACTCGCTTTCTTTGAGTCAGCAGTATCCCAACGGCGAGAAGATTATATCTCCAGGTACGGTGATTGTCAGTGCAGGTGGTGAGGTTAGCGATATTAAGAAAGTGGTGAGCCCCGTTCTCGTCAACGATAAGAATGCCTCCATCTATCATATCGACTTCAGTTTCGACACACAGCACCTCGGAGGTTCAGCCTTTGCTCAAAGTCTGGGCAAGGTGGGTGACGATGTGCCTACGGTTAAAAACCCTGAATATTTCTGTGATGCCTTTATGGCCATCCAGCAGATGATCGAGAAGGGATGGATTTTGGCTGGTCACGATATCTCGGCCGGTGGTCTGATCACCACCCTCTTAGAGATGTGCTTCGCCAATCAAAAAGGTGGTATGCACATCAACCTGCATGATCTCTGTCAGGATGGTGACATCGTCAAGAGCCTCTTTGCTGAGAATCCTGGCGTAGTCATCGAGGTGAGCGACGAGTACAAGCAGGAGTTCAAGGTCTTTATGGAGCAGCAGGGCGTGGGCTTCGCCAAGATCGGTTACCCTGTGCCAGAAAGCCGTAGCATCGAGGTCATCTGGTCTAATAAAACTAGTAATACTAGTCAGACTAGTTCCACTAGTTTCGACATCGACGCTCTTCGTGATGTATGGTACAAAACTTCTTATCTCCTCGATCGCAAGCAGAGCTTCAACGGCAAGGCTAAAGAGCGTTTCGAGAACTACAAGAAGCAGCCTCTGGAGATGAAGTTCAATAAGGACTTCACTGGTATGCTAGCTCAATATGGCATTTCTGCCGACCGCCGTCAGCCCTCTGGCATCAAGGCCGCTATCATCCGTGAGAAGGGTACCAATGGTGAGCGTGAAATGGCTTATTGTCTCTACCTTGCCGGCTTCGATGTGAAGGACGTCATGATGACCGACCTGATTACGGGTCGTGAGACGCTTGAGGATATCAACATGATTGTGTTCTGTGGTGGTTTCTCCAATTCCGACGTACTCGGCTCCGCTAAGGGATGGGCAGGTGCATTCCTCTTCAACCCCAAGGCTAAGGAGGCCCTCGATAAGTTCTATGCCCGAAAAGACACTCTCTCGTTGGGTATCTGTAACGGTTGTCAGCTGATGGTGGAACTCGGTCTTACCGGTGCGAAGGGTGCAAAGATGCTGCACAACGACTCACATAAGTTCGAGAGTGAATTTATCACACTGAGCATTCCACAGAACAATAGCGTGATGTTCGGCTCGCTGAGTGGCAACAAGCTCGGTCTTTGGGTAGCACACGGAGAAGGAAAGTTCTCTCTGCCCGGGGCAGAAAGCGAATACAACGTGATTGCTAAGTACAACTATCACGGTTATCCCGCCAATCCCAACGGCTCTGACTACGACGTGGCAGGTATCTGCTCTGCAGACGGCCGTCATCTCTGTATGATGCCTCACTTAGAGCGTGCCGTATTCCCCTGGCAGAACGCATGGTATCCCGCTGACCGTCGCTACGACGAGATAACGCCGTGGATTGAGGCATTCGTCAACGCACGTAAATGGGTTGAAAAAAAGGTAAAAGAGTAAAAGGTAACAGTGAACATTTATTGGGACTCGTTTAAGACCTTCTTTAAGATTGGCATATTCACCCTCGGTGGTGGATATGCCATGATTCCCTTGATTGAGGAAGAGGTGGTGAACAAAAAACAATGGGTGTCGAAGGATGAGATGCTCGATCTCATTGCCATTGCCCAGAGTTGTCCAGGTGTCTTCGCCATCAACATCGCTACCTTTATCGGCTATAAATTAAATAAGGTACGCGGAGCCATCGCCACCACCCTCGGCACGGCCCTACCCTCGTTCCTCATCATTCTCGCCATCGCCATTTTCTTCAGTCAGTTTAAGGACAATAAAATGGTGGCAGCCATCTTCCGAGGCATCCGTCCGGCTGTGGTGGCACTAATTGCCGTACCCACCTTCCGCCTCGGACAACGTGCCAAATTGAATAGATTCACCATCTGGATTCCTGTCGCTTGTGCCCTCGCCATCTGGGCCCTTGGCGTTTCACCTATTTATATTATTATAATAGCCGCCCTCGCTGGCTATTGCTATGGTAAATTTACAGCCAATAAAAAAGACTGAATATGATATTCCTCAGTTTATTCATCACATTTTTCAAGATTGGGCTGTTCGGCTTTGGCGGTGGCTATGGCATGTTGTCACTGATTCAGCACGAGACAGTGGAGTCACATCATTGGCTATCAACGGCAGAGTTTACCGATATCGTCGCTATCTCGCAGATGACACCCGGGCCAATAGGCATCAACAGCGCCACATATTGCGGATATACCGCTATCCATAATGCTGGCTTAGGGGAGACGATGGCCATACTGGGCTCAGTCACTGCTACTTTCGCTTTAGTACTGCCCTCACTGATACTCATGATTCTGATTAGCCGGATGTTTATGAAGTATATGAACACACCTCTGGTACAATCGATTTTCAAAGGCCTTCGCCCTGCCGTAGTAGGGCTATTAGCCGCAGCCACCCTCCTTCTCTGCAACAAGGAGAACTTCTCCACGCCAACAGAGAATCCCTGGCAGTTCTTCATCAGTTGTGCTCTACTCATTGCCACCGCCTTTGGCACTGGCTATTTGAAGATCAACCCTATCCGAATGATCTGCTATACAGGGGTGGCAGGACTATTGCTGCTTTACTAATACTGATACGCTATTTCTGATATAGAACATAAAAAAACAATACCGCGACTCTCTCGAGCCGCGGCATCTGAAAAAGCCTATGTTTAACTAAAAATCCTTTTTTCGAAAGAAATTTTCAGCCGCAAGGGCTAAAAATTTGAAAGTTTAAAAGGGAATTTCGCAATTGCCTCCTGTTATCCACAGCTGAAAACTTTCTTTTACCAATAACTAAAAACCTAAAACTATAAATATTACTACTAACCTAAAACAATCTATTAACCTTTTGACGATGCAAAGGTACAACATTTATTTGTTCCCCACAAGACTTTTACCAAAATAAGTGTAATTGTACCCTTTATTCTTGACGTAAATCAAGGGAATGTGCACGATAACAACAATTATTCACTCTTTTTGCTTTGCATTTCGCTCACTTATTCGTACCTTTGCATCCGAATTTAAGCATCATAGAATATGAAGAAACTGTTATGTATATTTATCGTGCTGTTGCTGGCCGTGCTGATGATCGAGACACGTCCTGACAAACAGCAGCACAAGGAGGCCATGATGAAGGCCATTGAGGAATATGTCGAAGAGGAGGCTTCAGACCGCCTGGGCGACAATGTGCTTGCAAAACTGGGAAAGGGTGTGGTAGTCAAGGCCGTTGAGACCGCTCTGAACTCAAAACTAAAAGAGAACAACTACTTCCTTTTTAACACCACCTATGTGCGACTGAACGGTAAGGACAATACGCTCTCCTTAGGCATGTTCGGTTATGTCTTCACTTTCGACAAGGAGATGATTCGGGAAAAATTGGAAGAGTCGCTCAAAGAAAAGGAAGAGGCCAAGACTGAGAAAGAGGCCGCCAAGCAGAGTGCCAAAGAACTGAAGCGCCTTGAGAAGGAGAAGAGAAAACGCGAAAAAGAGCTCGAGAAGGAGAAGAAGCGTAAAGAGAAAGAGGCCGCAAAAGAGGCTAAGCGCTTAGAGAAAGAAGCACGGAAGGAGCAGAAACGGCTTGAGAAGGAAGCACGGAAGCGGGCTAAAGAAGAGTAGCGACAGACATGAAGGTGCTCATTGTCAATACAAGCGAGCGCACTGGTGGGGCTGCGGTAGCTGCCAACCGGCTGATGAAGGCACTAATCAACCATGGTGTTAAGGCGAAGATGCTGGTGCGCGATAAGGAGAGCGACTCACTGACCATTGCACAGCTTCCCCGCTCGTGGCGGCTCCGCTGGAACTTTCTTTGGGAGCGTTTTGTCATATTTGTGCGCTGCGGCTTCTCACGAAAGCACCTATTTGAGATTGATCTGGCCAATGCAGGCACGGACATCACCCGTCTGAGAGAGTTTCAGGAGGCTGACATCATCCATCTGCATTGGATCAATCAAGGTATGCTCTCACTCAGCGGCATCCGTAAGATCCTGCGTTCAGGCAAGCCCGTCGTATGGACTATGCACGACATCTGGCCCGCCACTGCCATCTGTCATGTTACCCTTGGTTGCCGTAACTTCACCACTCGCTGTCGCTGCTGCCGTCTGTTGGGCAACAGCCAAGGCGATGACATTTCCACCACGATCTGGCAACGGAAACACCGTATGTTAGAAGGCGAGAACATCTACTATGTGGCGTGCAGCCGCTGGCTTGAGAACGAAGCCAAGGCCAGTGCCCTGCTCAAAGGCCATAAGGTCACCAGCATCCCCAATCCCATCGACACCCATATATATAATAGGTATAATAAAATAGAGGCCCGCCAGCGACTCGGTCTGCCACAGGACCCGCGACTGATCCTCTTCGCATCGCAGCGCGTCACCACACCTAACAAGGGCATGGACTATCTCATCGAGGCTTGCCGACTGCTGGGTGACCACACAAAATGCCAGACGCCTTATGAGGTTGTCATCCTCGGCGGACACGCTGAAGAATTGGTGGAATTGTTACAGCTGAAGGCCCATCCCTTAGGCTACGTAAACGACGAGCGGCGTATCGTCGATGTCTACAATGCCGTTGACGTATTCGTGCTGCCATCGCTCTCGGAGAATCTGCCCAACACCATCATGGAAGCAATGGCCTGTGGTGTACCCTGCGTGGGATTCAAGGTGGGCGGCATTCCAGAGGAGATAGACCACAAGCGTAACGGCTATGTAGCAGACTACTGCAATGCCGAAGATCTGGCGCGTGGCATCGGTTGGATACTGGAGGAGTCCGACTACGAGGCTCTCAGCCGTAACGCCATACAAAAGGTGGTCCACAACTACTCTCAGCAGAACGTAGCTCTGCGTTATGCCGAAGTTTATCAGCAGGCCTTGGCCTTCAAGCACTATAAACTCTAAACTTATAAACTATAAACTTTATGACCATCACCTACGTTACCGTCACCTACAACGCCGCAGACGTCTTGCAGCGCACCCTCGACAGTGTGCTCGCCCAGGACTATCCCGACATCGTACACCTAATAATTGACGGGGCATCGACAGATGGGACACAGGAGATGGTGAACGACTATATCGAATGTTCCAATGATTCGGGCAATGGTCACCGCATCCAACTGATGTCGGAACCTGACAAAGGTATCTATGACGCCATGAACAAGGGCTTGCGTTCCCTTGACGGAGACTACGTCTGTTTCCTCAATGCCGGAGACTTTCTCCCTGCATCGGATACGGTCAGCCGCATCGCTGCGGCTGTAGCAGAGTCTGCCCCAGCCGTACTCTATGGCGATACGGACATTGTTGACGCTGAAGGTCGTTTCCTCCATCATCGTCGTCTCGCACCGCCCGAAAACTTAACATGGAAATCCTTCCGTCACGGCATGCTTGTCTGCCACCAAGCCTTCTACGCCCGTACAGACTTTGCCATTGCAACGCCCTATGACCAGCAATACAGATACTCAGCTGATGTAGACTGGTGCATCCGTATCATGAAGGCCGCAGACAAGGAGAAAGTACCCCTGCAGAACCTCCACATGGTAGTAGCCAACTACACCGAGGAAGGCCAGACTACGCTCCACCACCGTGAGTCGCTCAAGGAGCGTTACAGGGTAATGGAGCGTCATTACGGACGAGTGCAGACATTCCTCATGCACTGCTGGTTCCTCGTCCGTGCCGTCTTAAAACCAAACTAATTATTTCACTTAAGTATTATCTTCTTCTTATTTACGATATAAATGCCCTTGGGCAGATTCTCCAGTTTTCCGTCAGTACGAACCAGACGTCCGTCAAGGCTGTATACATTACCAGATGCGTCGGAATCATAGTTTATTATAGGCTTAATGCCTGATGGGAGATAGGTTGAAGTGACATCGTTGACAAGATATTTGTCACCGTCTTTCTGTGTCGAAATCTCAAAGAACCTGTCATCGGCGATGTTCGACACATCTACAGTTTGTGGATTACCGGAGCCTGTGCTGAATACAAAACTTACGGCATCGATCTCATCATTGATGGTGTACTGCATGGTGTACCATTGTTTGCCTCCGACCTCTGTAGTGCTGCTTACCTTATCACCGGGCCAGTTGTTGTTCTTCGGTGCATGACTGCCGTCACCGCCCCATGTCCAAAAATTAACGCTACTCCAACCTACTTGGTCTACATTCACGCCAACAGTGATGGTGTACGGCTGGAATTCGCTTGGTGTGAACGTCGGGTAGTCGATGCTCTCTGGTTCGATACCATTTACAAAGTATGCATAGTGGTATCCACTGATAGTCTTCTTCCATCCTGTCCCGTTGGGCTGGTATCTTCCGGCATTTGGTCCCACAACAGCAATAAGCTTTCCATTTGCTCCTGTGGTCTGAACAGCGTACAGGTCCTTGCTTGAGGCTACGTTCTCGTAGGTGCTGGTATTGGTGATGCCAACAGCTTTGCGCACGGCCGCCATCTTGGAAATCTCCTCCTTATATTTCTTCCAGTGGGTGAGAAATACGCATGGTGTACCAGGCATGGCCAGCAGATAGGCGTTGGCTGCAAGGGTGTCTTTCTTAATTGGATCCTGAGCTGCATTGGAACGTTTCTCCGTATCGTGATTTTCAACGAATGTCACTGCATACTGGCGATAGCTACCGTTGTTATAGTCGTTGCTCACCAAGGGCCAGTTACCATCATTCTGTTTTCCGAGATAGCTCCAGTCATTATTGTTGATGGCATTACGAACGGTGTATCGGAACTGGAAGTCAAAGGCAGCACTCGTTTTATCTGTGCCGTCAATCCAGCTTTTTATCTTTCCTGAACTGTCCCAGCACTCACCTACGGAGAATTCCGGCTTAGCACTTTCATTATACATCTTTGTGTATTTTGCGCTATAGCCCTTTACCATATCATAACGGAATCCGCTATACCCCAGATCGTTGATGAGGAAGTCCAAATAGGCCTTTACATTGTTCTGCACGTTTTCACTCTTGTGATCCAAGTCGCGCATACCTCCCCAGCCTTCTCCTGTATCGTTGTTTTCACTGAGGCTGTATCCATTTTGATCTGCCCATTTCTTCGTTTCACCGTCATCATCATTCTTGCAAATGTCTGTCGATAACAACTCGTATTCAACCCCATTATATGTTTCCTTGGGGAAGTCCACCCAGTTGCTGACATTCTTACGGTGATTGATGACCACGTCGGCGATAGTGCCAATGCCTTTTGTCTTAAAGGTATTAATCATCGAACGTAAATCTGCCTCGCTGCCGAAAGAACTGTTCTGGTTAAACCAGTACAGGTCGTCATATCCCATCGATGTACCTCCGCAATTTCCACTTTGTGGTACCCATACGAGACTGAAGGTTGTTGCAAGGTCATCGGCCTGTTTTTCCAGACGTGTCCATTGCGTGTCGTTGAAAGAATCCCAATAAAATCCCTGCAGCATCACGCCACCATAGTTCTGTGGCCATCCCTGTGCCATGACGGCAAGCGTGCAGAGAAGTGAGATGATTGTTGAGTAAAGTCTTTGCATAATCGTTTTTGTTGTTAATCGTTAACGATGGTAATGCGTCCTTGCGGTTTTGCATAGGTTGTTCCCGTGTTGCCGCCAAGGTTGCCGCTCAGATAGTTTGCTAGAGCATCATAGTAACGGGTAGTACTCTCAAAGAGCACAGGACACGACTTGAAACAGTCAAACAGTCCACCGCCAGAATAGTTGTAGTCCGTCAGGCCCACGGTATAGGTCTTCGTCGGGTCAATAGGTGCATAAGTGCCGTTGGCCTGCAGCACTTCGACATCGCTGACAGTATGACTCTTACTGTGAATAGTAAAACGGACGCCTGAACACTGTGGGAAGTTTCCGTCGAGTTGTGGTACCAAGGCGGTACAACGTGTCAACATCTGTTGTATCTGCTGACCTGTGGCAGCTATCCGGCAAAGGGTATTGTCATAAGGCAGCATACCGATGACATTTCCGTAGGTGATGGTGCCGGCGGGGATATTGTTGCGGATACCACCACCATTCTCGAAGGCCATATCCGACTGCATCGCCTGACGGTAGGCATCTGCCACGAGGTCACCGGCATTAGTCTCCTCGCCACGCACAATCCACTGATCCTGGTCGTCGGCTACCACAAGCATATAGTCGCTTTTGGCCACAACACGTGAGGTAGCGTTCTGAACGAGTTGTCTCACACTGTCGGTAACAGCTTTAATGCCGGCGTTCTCATAAGGAATATCCTTGACGGGGAGCAGAGAGGTGGTCATGTGACCGTCAGCCGTGATGAGCAGTTTGCCGATATAGTTAAATTGTGTGCCTGTCTGGGTCACAGTGATATGCTTTCCTTCAAGATTCTGCACAACATCTTCAGGGATGATGGAGTGAGTATGTCCGTCGAGTACAATATCTATACCTTTGGTCTTGTTCACCAGCAAATGGGAATTGAAACCCAGCGACTGAGTATCTTCTCCGACATGCGATAACAGTACCACGTAGTCTGCACCCTCGCTGCGGGCGTTGTCAACGGCCTGCTGTATGAGGCTGTAGAACGTTTCAGGACACAGGTCATAGAGTTTAATACCGTTTGTGTCGTAGAACGAATAGCCTTCGAGTACCATTGTCTCAGGTGTCACGGCTCCAACATAAGCGATGCGCTTGGGGCCGTACTGCTTTATCACGTATGCCGGATAGAACGGTGCAGGCGTGCTTGGCTCAAAGAAATTCGCACAGACCACAGGAGCATTCACCTGCCTCAGCAGTTCTTCCTGACGGGGCACACCGTAGTCGAATTCATGGTTTCCAAGTGTAATGGCGTCATAGCCCACACCTTTCATGATATCGATGATGTACTGTCCTTTTGAGATGGCTCCTGTGGTGTTGCCCTGCAGGAAGTCACCCACGCAGACAGCAGCGGCATAGGCCGTATCGCTCTTGTTGATGACATCACGCAGGCCAGCCAACTTTGCATAGCCGTCAATGCCGCAGTGCACATCATTCTCATAAAGTATGACAATGCTCTTCTGTTTCTCTCCGGCTGTAAGGCTGGAGGTAACCTTGTGGGAGCAAGAAATGCTGGCAAAACAGATGGTAGCAGCCAGCAACCAGATGATATTCTTCTTCATATGATACTTTTCAGGCGGGCCGTTGTGGATAAACGGCTCGCCTGAACTAATAGATATTACTACTTATTGCTTCGTAATCGTACAGTAAGACTTCGTCTCGCAAAGTGCCCAGAACTGGATGAAGTACTTACCAGCCTCAGCTATCTTGAGGTTAGGACCATCCTGAGTCAGATTGTCGACAGAACCACCCCAGTTGATATCCCAACTATCATTGGCACGGAACTTGAACTCGTCGGCAGCCAAATCGATGGTGCCTTCCCAAGCACGTGTCTCCGGATTGTAGGTGAGGTCTGTGTCAGAATCCCAGCTGCCAGCCTGAGCCGGACCTACGATACCGATGCCACTGATAGGAATCAGACTATAGGTCATACCTGACAGGTCAACAGTGGCCTTATAGAAGCCAGGTGTTGCCAGACAGTTGCCAGAACCGCCGTCATCGATGAGCGTGCCAGAGAGTCCGTCGTCAGCGATGGTGCCAGTACCATAGTTACCCTGACCCCAGTCGTTGAAGGCACCAGTGAACTTGAAGGCACCCTTTCCGTCAGACCAGTCGGCATCCTGAGCATAGAAGAAGCCAACATAGACACCATCCTGATTAGCGCAGTAGAGCGGCTGTGCCTCAGAGCCCCAGTTGTTGTTCACGCCTGCCTCCCAGATGTAATCATTGAAGGTAAGCGGAGCAATCGTATAGGTCATGTCAGCCATATTGATGGTGAATCGGTACATCTTGGCCTTACCGTCGACGCAGAATGAGTGGTCGCCACCGAGGTTGTAGCGGCGGTCGAAGCTGCCACTGAGGTCTGTACTCTCACCCTTCGTGCCGAAGAGGTTGTTCCAGTCACCCGCTGCCACGGCGTCGATAGCTTCCTTGTCACCGAATGCGAACCACATGTCGCCACCATTGCCTTCGAAGGTGTAGGTGAATACAGGATCCTCAAACACGTCCTTGTTACTATGCGAGAACGGCATGGTCATAGCTGCATCAGCACTCCAGTCACCAGGACCTCCGATGAGGTAGTAGTTCTCAGCGATATTCACCGGCTCAATCACGTAGCTATAGTCCATCATGTTGAGCGTAATGCGGATCTTCTTGGCGTTCTGCACATGGAAGGAGTGGTCGCCGCCAAGATTGTAGCGGAAATCCATCGTCCCAGAGAGATCCTCGCTCTCACCCTTCGTGCCGAGAAGCTTCGTCCAGTCACCACCACCGATAGCGTTGAGGGCGTCATCGTCACCAAAAGCAAACCAGCAGTCGTCACCGCCAGAATCTATGGTAATGGTGAACACAGGATCGTCATAGACATCAGCGTCACTATGCTCGAACTTCTGGGTACGGGCGCCCTCAGGGGTCCAACCACCTGCTGCACCGATCACATAATACGCAGGAGAAATCTGCACCTTGAAGAGCGGTGTGAACTGTACGTTCTGCACAGCATAGTAGTTCTCACCCGGCTTACCGATAATAGCCTCTGCGGCCCCATTGGTTACTGTATAGAGTGTGGTCCTCATATAGAGGTTGATTGTCTTCGGGTTGCGGGTGATGTTGTTGAAATACTCATCCTGCAGGTCATTAGCCGAGACCGTTACAAGATTGTTCTCGTCGATGCTGGCCGGCAGGGTGATGAACTGCCCAAAGTCGGGGTCATTGGAGAAATCGACTGTGGCCTTGAGAACAGTATTCACAGGCATGGCACCCTCACGCACCGAAGCGGTACCGATGGTGATGGGATTGCCTGCCTCGACGAGGCTTTCGATATTGATGGTGCTCGCCTCAGATGTCATAGTGACATCGCTGGTGGCAAGCGGGCTCTCGGGCAAATAGGACTGAGGACCTACCTCGGGGTCAAAATTCTCCGTACATGCCGTGAAGGCTATGCCAAGGAGAGCCGACATGAAGATATTTAGCTTTTTCATATTCTTAATGCGATTTACTTTTGTTCAAACTTAATGGTACCCTGATTCATGTCGAGCGTAATCTCCAGCGGACCACCAGGGAATCCGAGGAACGTCCATGAGCCCTTACCGGGATAGACATACTTATCAGAATAAACGCCACCGCTGAACTCTACCTCCGTGGAGACGTCATCAGCCTGATGACCCAGTGAGGCACCACCGTCCCAGCCTGTCAGGGCTGTGTAGATACGGAAGGTCAGGTCACCCTCAGGCATCTCAACAGTGCCTTGATAGATCTTGCTGCCGATCTCTGTCTCGAAGATGCGCCAATCGGCAAGTGACTCAGCGTTCTTCTTACTGGGCTCTGTCCAGCCGCCACAGTTACCGATAATCCATACAACTCCCAGACTCTTGATGGCACAATAGGCAGCCATGTGTTCGAACATGACGGTATTTGACAGGATGACAGTACCTGCCACGTCGTTACCCTTAGAGTCCTGAATGCTCGACTTTACACGGAAGGCGATCTCGCGGAAGCCCTGATCCACATAGTGATCCTCATCCTTAAAACCGTCGATCTCGCAGATGGCCTCAGCAATCTCCTCGCCGTTGATGTCGGCATTACACTGTGTGAAAGTAGTCTCGAGGAACTTGTCAGCACCATCTTTCTGGTTCCAGACAATATTACCTCCGTTGCTGACACCCACCTGAATCTGATAGGTTGCCAGAGCATTATAGCCGTAGTCAGGCTGCGACCACGTAAGGTTCACCTTATTGTCGGCCGACAACTGAATATATTGGCCGGCCAGAGGTGAGGCATTGACGACAAACTGTGTCGGCTGCCCGATGGTGGGGTTTGAATCACGGTCGTCTGAGCAGGAAGTCAGAACCGTAGCAAAGCCCATCAACATCAGTGCGAATGAAAATATCTTTTTCATATAACTATCAATTTTCAATTTTCAATTTTCAATTATCTTAGTATCCGGGGTTCTGCTGGATTTCACCCTTCACCTGTTCTGCCGGGATGGCGAAAACATTAAGGTAAGAAGCGAAAGAACGGCCTTCCTTGGCACCACCTTTCCACATCCACTTATAGTTGCTGCCACCAAACTTGCCATGACGGATCAGGTCTACGCGGCGACGACCCTCGAAGTAGAACTCACGGCTCCACTCGTCGAGAATCTGACTGAGCGTATAGACGGTCTTCGTCTCTGCATTGGCACGGGTGCGCAGGGCATTGATCATTTCTGTACCCTCAGCAGTGGTCTGGTCACCATTCTCGCGGGCAGTAGCCTCAGCATAGGTCAGGTAGGCCTCAGCCAGACGGAAGAAGAAGAAGTCTGTATCAGGGAACTGGGCGTCGCTACCCTTGACAACGGCACCCGTAGACTTGTAGTTGATGAACTTAGCCACGCCATAGCCGTCCTTGAAGTCGCCGAAGTATCCCAGTTCGTTCTTCAGAGTATGACCCTTGCTGAAGAAGAGTGCACGGTCATCACCAGCAGCTTTCTTCATGTCATAACCCTGCACGTCGGCAGGAGCATTGTCACTGGGGAAGAACTTGTGAACCAAGTCGTAACGGGCACGGTTACCTGCCCACTTCTCACTGGTACCGTTGTTACCACCGGCATCAGCAGCCGTAGCGTCCATATCAGTATCATAGGTAGAAGCCATCAGGAAGAGACTGACACCCCAAGAGGTGGTCTTCTTACCATCGCAGAGCACTGGGAAGATACACTCATAAGCAGCAGAGCTCTCGCCGTTGTCACCCATGAACAGCATCTGATAGGCGCTCCAGTCCTTGGTACCTGTCGTGTTCAGTTTATAGGAAGAGTCTATCACCTTCTTGGCATACTCAGCAGCCTTGCCCCACTGGGGAGTGCCTGTGTAAACCTCAGCATTGAAATACATACGCATCAGCAGCATCCAGGCAGCGGCTTTGTCAGCACGTCCGTACATTGGATCGCTGGATGTCTTGGCACGGGCAGCAGCCATTGCGGGCTCAATAGCCAGCAGTTCCTGCTCAAGCCAGGAGAAGATCTCCGCACGTGTCTTATAGGTCGGAGTACTCAGCGTCTCAGCAAAGGGTACACCTCCGAAGGCATCCATCATCAGGTAGTAGTGCAAAGCACGGATAAAGCGGACCTCAGCCGTCTTCTGGGCATCCAGATCACCTGCCACCTGAATGTACTGGTTGCAGTAGCTGATACCTGTGGTCAGACGGTTGAAATAGCCGTTCAACATCGGGTGTGAAGCATCGTAGCTGTTATAGTCGAACTGCTGGATACCGTCGTCACCCCATGAGCAGATGGCCTCGTCAGTGGTCAGCTCGTTAGAGTTCCACATCTGACGGATGAATCCCGTGGTACCGCCGTCAAGACCGTCGATATCGCAGTCACCGTTGGCACCACCATTACCCTGCAGTCCAAGATTGGCATAGCACTTGTTGAACAGACCGTCAGCATCGAATTCCAAAGAGAGGTTCGGATTGATGGGGGTCACGTCCAAATCCTTGGTGCAGGAAGTCATTCCAAACAGCAGCGTCAGAGCTGCGGCGGGAAGTATATTCTTAATAAAACTTTTCATAACTCTTATGTTCTTATGTTCTTATGTCTAAAAAAACATGTCCTTTTGTCTACATATTGAAGTTCACACCAAAGATGAACGAGATAGGACGCGGGTACATCTGGTTGTCATAACCGTTGGCAATCTCAGGATCCAGACCATCATAGTTCGTGATAGTGAACACGTTGGAAACGGTGCCATAGACACGTCCTGCCAGACCGTGCCAGTTACCACACTTAAACAGGTCGCTGAAGGAGTAGCCCAGTGTGATGTTATCGCACTTCAGGAACGAGGCATTGTGAACGTAACGGTCTACGATCTGTGCCGTCACAGCGTAGGTATAACGACCATCGGCAGCGGCATTCACCGGACGGTTGTTCAACACGTGGAAGCTATTGTAAACCTCATTCGGATTCATGTTGGTCATACCAGCCATGATGTTGTCGAAGACGTAATTGTTGAAGCTTGCACGGAGTGAGAATCCAAAGTCCCAGTTCTTGTACTCCATGCGAGAGCTCAGACCCATGGTCACGTCGGGAGCCGGCTTCTTATAGAAGTAACGGTCGTCAGGCGTAATCTGTCCGTCACCATTACGGTCTACAACAGCATTCTCAACGGCATTGCCGTTCTGGTCGTAAGCCTGCTGATACACATAGAACGAGTTCATAGCATAACCAACCTGATTGTACTGTAGATATTTGTCGGTACCAATGGTAATGCCTGTGTTAGGAACAGGTGATCCGTCAGTAGACACGCCACTCAGGTCGGTAATCTCATTGTGGTTATAGGTGAAGTTGTAATCCACTGTCCAGAAGAAGTCTTCCGTCTGGATGGGCTTGATGCCGAGCGTCACCTCAATACCCTTGTTCTCCAGAGAACCGATGTTCTGCCAAGCCTGATTACGGAAAGCAGACAGGGCCACCGTAGGAGCGTAGTTCAACAGATCGGTAGTCTTACGGTGATAGACATCGATGCTGGCAGTGAAACGCTGGTTGAACAGACCGAGGTCGAGACCAATATTATAGGTTGTAGTGGTCTCCCACTTCAGGTCTGGTGTATAGTTGTCAGGACGATAGAGTACGCCGTTACCTGTCACAGGATAGAAACCGTTGGTACCAGTGCTAATGGAGTATGTAGGAATCCATGCATAGTCGCTGTTCACATCCTGCTGACCAGTCTTACCATAGCTAAGACGGAGTTTCAGGTCACTCAGTGCATTGACGTTCTTCAGGAAAGCCTCCTCATTCACCTTCCATGCCAGTGCGACAGAGGGGAAGAGTGACCAGTGGTCCTTGAATCGGCTCGAACCGTCGTCACGCAGTGTGGCAGTCACCATGTAGCGATCCATCAGCGTGTAGTTCAGACGTCCGAAGAATGACACGAGATAGTTCTCAGTCTTGAAATTATAGAGGCTCCAGTTGTAGTATGCCCCAGGATTCGTGGGATTCGAGGCAGGAACGGCTCCCCAGTAGTTGTTCTTCTGAGAACGCCAGAAGTGCTGCCACTCATAACCACCCATGATGTCGAAGTGGTGCACCTTTGCAAAGTCCTTATAGTATTGTGCGTAGGCAGAGAGTGAGAGGTTACGCTTGGTGATCTCGTCCCAACCCTTGTTGCCATAGTACACGTTACTTGGAGAAGCGGATGAATAGATCGTCCACTGACGACCCTTGCTGATATCGGCGCCCAGCGTCATGTGGAGGCGCAGATCCTCGAAGCCGTGGATCTTATAGTCGATGTCGGCACTGCCGATGAACGCGCGGCTGTGAGCCACGTCACTCTTTTCCTCCAGCATGGCGATAGGGTTCTTCGTGGCATTACGCTCAACGGTATAAGGCCATGCGGGATCGCCGTAGGCAGCACCAGTGGGCCACTCGAAGTAGCCGCCGAAATTGCTGGTGCTCAGACCAGACATTGCCTTATGATACTCCGAGGTGTATTCATAGGGATCCTGTGTCGGGTCCATGCTGGTGGCAGCACCCACGGCACCGCCATCGGCATACTGTGAACGAGAATACATCCCCTTGGCATTCAGGTTCAGGTTCAGATGATCCTCAAACAGCGAAGGACTGAGGTTGATGGCAGCCGTCACACGCTTGAAGTCTGAGGTCTTCAGGATACCCTGCTGGTCTGTGTAGCCCACTGACAAACGATATGGCAGCGCACCTACGGCACCTGATAACGTCAGGTTGTGATCGTGTGAGATGGCTGTGCGGTAAATCTCCTCCTGCCAGTCGGTGTTGGCGGTTCCGAGTACGCTGTAGGCCTCGCTGTCCTTACCGGCAATCTGCTCAATGAGCGCACGGAACTGGTCACCGTTCATCACGTCAAGTGTCTTTTTCTTCTGGCTGATGGTCAGGCTTCCTGCGTAGGACACGCTGGGAGCACTACCCTTACGGCCCTTCTTCGTGGTGATGATGATGACACCGTTAGAACCACGGCTACCGAAGATTGCGGTGGCGGAAGCATCCTTCAGCACGTTGAACGACTCGATATCCTGCGGGTTAATCATGGAGAGGGGGTTGGCAACACCCTTCACACCGTTGTTATCCATAGGCACACCGTCGATCACGATCAGCGGGTCGTTGCTGGCATTCAGTGAAGAACCACCACGAACACGGATCTGTGCACCACCACCAGGGGTACCGTCGTTACTCGTGATGTTCACACCAGCCACCTTACCTGAGAGCATGTCTTGGGGGTTCACCACCAGACCCTTATTCTTGGAGTCCGGCTTCAGAGCGGTGACTGATCCTGTCAGGTCGCTCTTCTTGACTGCACCGTAACCGATCACCACCACGTCACTCAGTACGGTGGCATCGTCCGTCAGCGTCACTTCCACAGTCGGCGCAGCGGTTACCATAGCCGGCTGGTAGCCGATGTAGGTGATGGTAATCGTTGCACCCTCATTAGCGTTCAGCGAGAAATTACCGTCGAAATCAGTAATCGTGGCGGTCTGTGTGCCATCCACTCTTACCGTTGCTCCGATAATGGGTTCGCCTGTAGCATCTTTCACATGGCCTTTCACCTCAATCTGGGCAAAGGCACCTACCGATAGGAACAGACCTAACAAAAGTCCGAGCATCCTAAGCGGGATTTGAATGTTTACCTGCTTCATCATTACATTAATTAGAGTTAATCGTTTGAATATATTATAGTTATTCTGCTGCAAAGTTACATTTCTTTTTGATACGTTGTACTTTTTTTTGTTTAAAAAGATATAATAGGACCATGCAAACGTTTGCACGTACGTGTGTACATTAATAAATTATAAACTATTAATAAACTATAAAACTATAAACTATAAACTACAAACTATAAACTAAATTTCGTATCTTTGCCCAAAAATTGGCGAAACGCGAATAATTAGGAACCAATGAACGAGAAAGCGCCGATGACGATGAAGGACATAGCCAGGGAGTTCGGCATCTCCGTGGCGACGGTCTCTCGTGCCCTGAAGGACTCGCCCCGCATCAGCGAAGAACGCCGCAGAGCCATCCAGAAGTATGCACGTGAGCACAACTTCTATCCGAACGCCATCGGCGAGGCACTGCGCCACAGCCGGATGATGCCGCAGCGCCTCATCGGGGTGATCGTGCCAGAGTTCACCCACTACTATTTCTCATCCATCCTCACGGGCATCGAAGAGGCTGCCGCAGCACGGGGCTACCGCATCATGGTAGCACTGAGCGGAGAACAGTACGAGCGTGAGGCCCGCATCTGTGAGACGTTCAACCGCTACAAGGTGTGCGGTGTCATCGTGTCGCAGGCAAAGGACACCAAGAACTACGAGCACTACCAGAAACTGATCGACGCCGGCATCCCGCTGGTGTTCTACGACCGTATCTGTACGGGTGTGAATGCCAGCCGTGTAGTGGTCGACGACTATATGGGAGCCTTCAATGCCGTGACCCATCTGATAGAGACAGGCTGTCGGCATATCGCCTACTATGGCAGTCCGATGCAGCTGGAGATTTCCAAAAACCGTTTCAACGGCTATAAGGACGCCTTGCTGAAGCACAAACTGCCCATTGACGAGTCCATCATCGCCATCTGTGACAACTGTGCTGATGCAGAGGCGATCACCCCCCGACTGATGGCATTGGACAATCCTCCCGACGGATTCTTCGCCGTCAACGACGACACAGCCATCGGCATTCTCTACACGGTCAAGCACGCTGGCTACCGTGTACCTGAGGACATCAGCATCTGCGGTTTCACCAACGGCCAGCGTGCCGTAGCCTGCGACCCGATGCTGACCACTGTCGAACAGCGTGGCTACCGTGTGGGCGAGGAGGCTGCCGTCATCCTCATGGACAAGGTCGAAGGCCTCAGCCCCTTGGAAAAGGTCGAGAAGCGCGTCGTCCGCACCCGCCTCGTCATCCGCGGAACAACTAAATAATGCAAATATATTATGAAACAAAAACCTGATCTTTCCTTCTGGAAATTGTGGAATCTGAGTTTCGGATTCTTCGGCGTGCAGATAGCCTACGCTTTACAGAGTGCGAACATTTCACGCATCTTCGCCACACTTGGCGCTGATCCGCACAACCTGAGTTATTTCTGGATTCTCCCACCACTGATGGGAATCCTTGTGCAACCCATCGTCGGTACACTCTCCGACAAGACCTGGACACGCTTCGGCCGTCGCATCCCCTATCTGTTTGTGGGAGCCGCCGTGGCCGTGCTCGTCATGTGCCTGTTGCCCAACTCCGGCTCCCTGGGACTGACCATCAGTGCCGCGATGATCTTCGGACTGGTAGCCCTGATGTTCCTTGACACGAGCATCAACATGGCCATGCAGCCGTTCAAGATGTTGGTGGGCGATATGGTGAACGAGAAGCAGAAGGCCAAGGCGTATAGCATCCAGTCGTTCCTCTGCAACGCTGGTTCGGTGATGGGCTACGTATTCCCCTTTGTCTTCACGTTTATCGGCATCAGTAATGTTGCTGAGAAGGGTGTGGTGCCCGACTCCGTCATCTGGTCGTTCTATATCGGCGCTGCCATCCTGATCCTCTGCGTAATCTACACCACCTCGAAGGTGAAGGAGTGGAATCCTCAGGATTACGCCGAATACAACCCCGTCTCCGAAGAGAAAGAGGAGAGTGCCAACTGGATCACCCTGCTGAAGAATGCACCCTCCACATTCTGGAAGGTCGGACTTGTGCAGTTCTTCTCCTGGGCTGCCATGCTCTATATGTGGAACTATACGACAGGTGCCATCGCCGAGGTTGTCTGGAACACGAGCGACGCCTCCAGCGAGGCCTTCCAGGAAGCCGGCAACTGGACGGGCATCCTCTTCGCCGTCCAGGCAGTGGGCTCCGTTATCTGGGCCGCCCTGCTGCCGCAGTTCAAGAACACGAAGCTGGCCTATTCCGTCAGTCTCGTCATTGGTGCCGTCGGCTTTATGATGGTACCCTATATCCACGACCAGTATCTGCAGTTCATACCCTTCCTGATGATAGGCTGTGCCTGGGCCGCCATGCTCGCCATGCCGTTCACCTTCGTCACCAATGCCCTGCAGGGCTACGGCCACATGGGTGCCTACCTCGGACTGTTCAACGGCACCATCTGCATCCCGCAGATCATAGCCGCACTCTGTGGCGGAAGCATCCTGTCGATAGTAGGCCACCATCAGTCGACGATGATGATTGTTGCTGGCGTCAGCTTCCTCATTGGCTCACTTTGTGTCGCAGTCATCAAGGAAAAGAAATAAGAAGATAGATGAAGATAGAGGGAGATAGAGGACATCACATCTCTAGTCATGACACATATCATCTGACAATCGGTCCTTGCCATTGTCTTTTATCTCCTTTTATCTTCCTCTATCTCCTCCTAACTCCCATAGCAGCTCATGCCGGCAACATCCTGACGGAACGCTATAACCTCACATCGCTGGATCTGAGCAATGGCCTTCCCCACAACCATATCAGCGACATCTTCATGGACTCCAACGGATTCCTGTGGATCTCAACCTATGGCGGTGGGCTGGTGCGTTACGACGGATACGTGGTCATGGAGCCGCGGCTCGATCTGAACAGCAAGTCCTGCCGAAGTATTACTGAGGACCGTTTCCATCGCCTTTGGGTGGCCTTCGACGAGGGCATCAACATCATCGACCTGAGAACGATGAAAGCGGTGACGCCCGTCAATTCGGAACTACAAAAACTTTTGGTGCTGCCGTCCATCAGGTGCTATCACGATGCGCTAGGACGTATCTGGGTCATTACCGACCGTCAGGTGTCGCTGGTAACCTTCGACGCTCAGGGACAGACAGACCGTATCTACAATTACCCCCACAGTTGGAGAATGCTCGATATGGCCATCTGCGACGTCGAGGAGAACGGCAAGCCGTGGATAGGCATCGACGGTGGTCTGTACCGTTTGGTGGAGAAAGGCGGGAAACTGGTGCGTGAAGAGATCTCTGCCCTGCTGAAACCTCTGCAGAACCATTACATCACCGACATCCTGAAACGCAACAACAAAGTGTGGATCACGACCAACATGGGTCTGTTCCGCTACGATCCCTACCAGCAGAAGTTAGCCGAATACCATCATGCCAGTACCCCGGGAGCCCTTTCCCATGCGTTCCTGACGAGTCTGGCAACCACGTCCGACAACCGTCTGTTGGTAGGCTCACTCTGTGGTGTCAACATCTACGATGACCAGACAGACAGCTTTACCGCCTGGACCACGGAGAGCACCATCCCCCTGAAGAGCGATTTCGTGGACTGTATCCGCGTCTACCAGGGCTATATCTGGGTAGGCACCGAGTCGGGCGGCATCGCCTGCCTGGCGCCGCAACGCCTGCTCCTGCGCAACTCCGTACACACTAGCGCCCCCCACTCTCTCTCCCCCAACCCCGTCAACAGCATGTATGTGGAGCCTGGCGGCCGCCTATGGGTGGGAACGGTGGAAGGAGGCCTGAACCTCCGTGAAAAGGGCACCTCCGACTTCATCCACTACACGACAGCCAACTCCGGCTTGTCCCACAACAGCGTATCGGCCCTGGCTGCCGACGGCCACGGTCGCCTGTGGATAGGCACCTGGGGCGGAGGCGTCTGCCATGCCAACAGACAGGGAGCCCATCACATCGCCCGTCTCGACCTTCCCGACGAGTATCGCTGGCGGACGAATTTCGTTGGTGCGCTTGCCAACGACACCATCAACAACGGCCTGTGGATCGGCAGCAATGCAGGCCTGTACTTCTACGATTTCAAAACCAACAGGATCGAAGAGCCGTTTGAGGGTTGTCGCGGCATCACGGGAAGTATAGGAGCCATCGTCGATCGTGACGGATACTTCTGGATGGGTTGCATGCAAGGCGTGATAAAGGTCGACCTCAACTCCGGACGCAACGGACACAGGCCGTTCAAACACGATTCCATCTCTCACAAGCTCGATGAGCCAAACTCCCGCATCGTCGATAAAATCTCCTCTTTCTGTCAGACACGCGACGGCACGCTATGGCTGGGGAGCAACGGCTACGGACTTTATAGAAGGAGAGAAGGAGAGAAGGAGGGAAGGAAAGAAGACGTCTTTGAGGCCCTGACGACGGCAGACGGTCTGGCTTTCGGAGGTGTGAAAGGTATCGTTGAGGATGCCAACGGCCGTCTGTGGGTGACCACCCAGAACGGCTTGTCGGTCTATGACCCGAACACCCGTCTCTTCTCAAACTACTTCGAGAGCGACGGACTGGTCAACCATCATTTCTACTGGAACTCCGCCGCGTGCGACGAGTCTGGCATCATCTATCTCGGAAGCGAAGGCGGCCTGATAGAGGTGTTAGGTGAGAACACGGCGCCCAAGCCCTATGGCAAGCTGGTCTTTACCCAACTGATCGTGGACAATCAGGAAGTCACGGCAGGCAGCGAATATCTGTCAGACGACATCTCCATCGCCTCCTCCATCCAGCTGCGTGAGGGCAACCGTTCCTTCTCCATCGCCTTCTCGGCCCTGAACTATTGTAACGAAGAAGAGGGTATGTTCAGTTACCGCATGAAGGGCCTTGAAGACGAATGGACCCCTCTCAAGCTCGGAGAGCACTCCGTACGCTACAGCGCCCTGCCTGCAGGTCACTACACCTTTGAGGTGAAATACGCGTCGACCTATTCCTCCGAACATTCCGATATCGCCTCCATCGAAGTGGTCGTCTGTCCCGCCTTCTGGCACAGCTGGTGGTTCCGTCTGCTCATGAGCCTCCTCTTCGTCGCACTCCTTATATATATTTATAATAGGTGGGCCGCCCGTCTGAAGCGGCTGGAGGCCGAAGAGCTGCTCAACCCCATCCGCAAGGTGCTGGAGGAGTCCGATGACCCCGCCCAACTGCAGACGCGCATCCAGAACATCCTCGACAACCAGCAGCGCTACAAGATCAGCGTGAGCAAGAGTGTGGAGGCCGACAAGGAAGAAGTGCTGAAAACCACCCGTCCGCTGATGGAGCGCGTGATGGAACTGATGGAAAAGAACTACATGAACTCCGACTTCGGCGTTCAGGAGTTCTGCGATGCCCTGGGCATGAGTCGCAGCGTGGCCAGCAAGCACCTCAATGCCGAGGCCGGCGTTCCTGTCGGACAGTTCATCCGCAACTACCGTCTGAACATGGCCAAGGAGTTGCTCTCCGCCAAGACCGGCAACCGCAACATCACTGAGATCGCCTACAAGGTCGGCTTCAACGACCCCAAATACTTCACCCGCTGCTTCACGAAAATGTTCGGCGTCAGTCCCAGCCGCTCAAACGTCTTGTGAGCTATTTTTTCAGATGGTCGGGGACTACCGGCATCGCACCGTTTTGGGTACAGACGAAGGCGCTCACCTGAACGGCTGTCTTGTGAGCTTCCTGCACTGGCTTGCCATTGATGATACAAGCACAGAAGGAACCTGTAAATGAGTCACCAGCGCCGACCGTGTCAGCCACTTCCACCTTAGGCGTTTCCTGGAACGATGTCAGACCGTCATCCGTGAAGACATACGAGCCATTGGTGCCGCAAGTGAGCACGAGCATCTTCAGATGGTAGTCCTGTACAATCTTCTCGCAGGTCTGCCGCATATCCAGTCCGTCGTAACCGAACATACGGTTCACGACTACCAGTTCCTCGTCGTTGATTTTCAAGATGTTGCAAATGCAGAAGGAGTCTTCTAATATCTCCTTCGAATAGAATTGCTGACGCAGGTTGATATCACAGATGCGCAGACAGTCGTCGGGTGTGGCGTCGAGGAACTTACGGATATTCTCACGGCTGACGATATTACGCTGAGCTAGCGAGCCGAAGCACACGGCCCGTGCGTTCTTGGCAATCTCTTCCATCTCGGGGGTGAAAGGGATGTTATCCCACGCCACGTTTTCCTTGATCTCATACGTCGGGATACCGTCTCCCGTCAGCGTCACCTGTACCGTTCCTGTCGGATAAGGCACATGCGGCATCAGGTAGTTTAGATTATGCTCTTTTAGAGCCTCTATGGTTTCTTCAGCGAGAGAATCCTCACCCAGTGCGCTGATGGCGATAGTATTATCACTGCCGAGGAACTGCCCTGCGTGATAGGCGAAATTGGCAGGGGCGCCACCCAGCTTCTTTCCTTCGGGAAGTACATCCCACAATGCCTCTCCGAGGCCTACGATATAACGTTTCATGCTTTTGCTTGTTTAAGTTGATTGATATAAGTGAACAGATAGATAACGCCGAGGGCCATGATCAGCACGGCACCAGCCTGCCCAAAGGCATCGCTCATAAAGCCCATGAGCAGTGGGAAGACCGTTCCTCCAAATAATCCCATAATCATCAGACCGCTGACCTCGTTTTGTTTTTCGGGCATCGAGGTAAGTGCCTTGGCGAAGCAGATGGAGAAGATGTTCGAGTTACCATAACCTACGAGGGCGATGGCTGTATAGAGTTCCCATTTCTCAGAACCCGTGAAGAGCAGCAGCATCGAAACAGCCATCATGCAAACGCTGATGATAAAGAATGTGCGGTTGTTCATCACACGGAGGAAGAACGAGCCAGTCAGACAGCCGATAGTACGGAAGATGAAGTAGAGGCTGGTGGCAAAGGCCGCATCATTCAGACTCATTCCCAGACGCTCCATCAGGATCTTCGGGGCCGTGGTGTTAGTACCTACGTCAATACCCACATGGCACATAATACCAAAGAACGACAACAGTACGATGGGTGTCCCCAACAGTTTGAAGCACTCTGCAAAGGTTGATGCCTTGCCTTCTATTTTTGGCTCGTCGATAGGCGTCACACCCAATAAAGCCGTAGCTAGCAAACCTACAACGAAATAGATGCCGAACAGAATTCGCCAATCATAGCCAAACGAAGGAATCATCTGCGTGGCACCCCACATGGCCAGATACGGAGCCAGGAACGAGGCGATGGCCTTGATGAACTGTCCGAAGGTCAACGTAGAAGCGAGGTTACCGCCACCCATCACCGTCGACACCAGCGGGTTCAGCGAGGTCTGCATCAGGGCATTGCCGATACCCAGTAGCGAGAACGAAATCAACATGACTGCAAAATTGTTGCCAAAGAGAGGAATCAGGAGTGACAGGACTGTCACGCCGAGTGAGAGCAGTACGGTGTTCTTACGTCCGATCTTATTCATCAGCATCCCCGTGGGCACACTGAAGATAAGGAACCAGAAGAACACGAGCGAAGGGAAGATATTAGCCGTCGAGTCGTTCAGACCAAGGTCTTCCTTCACGTAATTCGAGGCGATGCCTACCAGATCCACGAAGCCCATGCAGAAGAAGCAGAGCATCACAGGGATCAGGGCCAGTTTGTTAACTTTACTCATATATCAATTATTTGTTAATTTCGTAGATTGTTGATTTACCACCTTTCACCTTAATTATATTATAAGGCTCCGAAGGGAACACGAGGTTCGTCATGACCATCTTACCCTCACTGTCGAAAGCCTCAATGCTGGAGCGGTCGATGAAGAGGCGCAACTGACGAACGTTGCCGAAGGTGGGAGCTGTGGTCACGCAGGGAAAGGCCTCGCTGAAACTTACGTCACCGCTCTTTGTGCGATCCATTGCGAAGGTCTGCTTCTGGGCATCGTAGTACATGGTGACTTCCTCACCTTTGGTATTCGACAGTGTGATGTTGGCCGAGCCTTTCACATCTACCACAATCTCACAGGTCTCCGTCGGTTGCTTCACCTTCTTGCCGCGTAGGACCGACACCTCTTTAGAGGGTGTGCTAGTAAGATAGGTCTCGCCTCCTACGGTTACCAGTCCGAGGTCGCGTGGCAGTCCGTTGGCAGACCGGAACTGGCGTGTGGGCACCTGGTTGGCATACTGCCAGTTACTCATCCATGGCAGAGCCACTATGCGTCCCTCCGGTGCGTTGTGGAATGTGACAGTGGCATAATGATCTTTACCATAGTCCATCCATTTCGTCTCTGAGGGGGTGTCTTCACATGTGAAGGTGCGACCATCGAATGTACCCACGAAATACTGTGTGGCCGAGCCGCCGAAGGGCCCGCCGGGATTGATATTGAGCAGCAACACCCATTTATCGCCGAAGCAGAGCATATCCGGACATTCCCACACACCGTCATGGTTTCCGTATTGGCGGCCAAAGGAACTCTCATACTTCCATTCCTTCAGGTTTGTTGAGCTGTAGAACTGCACTTCCTGTCCCACGGCCAATACAACGATCCATTTCCCTCCATTATTCTCCCCATTCGAGGAAGCCTCATACCAAAACACTTTGGGGTCGCGGAAGTCGGGTGCATTAAAGGTGATGACGGGGTTGCCAGCATACTTGGTGAACGTCTGTCCACCATCAGCACTATAAGCGATGCTCTGTGTCTGAGCGGCACCGGCCGAAGTGTACATGGCAATGACGGCATTGCGGCCGAAGCCAGCTGTATTGTTGCGGTCGACGATGGCACTACCCGAGAATACGGCACCTAACCAGTCTGGTTCGATGGCCAGCGGCTGTGCCTCCCAGTGAATGAGGTCTTTAGAAGTGGAATGGCCCCATGTCATATTCTCCCACTGCGAGCCATAGGGGTTATATTGATAATAAAGGTGCCATAGGCCATCCTTATAAAACATCCCATTGGGGTCGTTCATCCAACCATATAGTGGTGTATGATGATAGGCTGGACGGTACTTTTCACGGTTCGTTGTGTCGAACGTATCGCTGTATTTCATCTCCTTCCAGCAGGCAAAGTCCTTCACGGCTCCTGTTGTCCGTCGGTCACCATGGAAAGTGATGTCGAGTAACTGTGCTTGTTCAATCTCAAGAGGAACATAATAGTCCACTTTGTCCACGGCCAGTCTGACATTCAGACGCTTCACCATCTCATTTCGTCCATCGAGCACGGCAATGTGCGCGTTCTCCTCTTTCTCCTGCACAGGCAGCAACAGGTATTTTGTTCCCTGCTCCACACGCAACATGGCATGGTTCTCACCAAGTACCATCGGCTGTACCTGGGCCTGAGCCGATATGGCCATCAGCACCGCAGCCGCGATCGTTGTCATTACCTTTTTCATTCTGTTACTCATTTATTGTTTACTGTTTTTGAAATTTTTTGCAAAGATACGGCAAAAGACTTATTATGACGATAATAATTGTTTCAATTACTAAAAAAAATCGTTCATTGTAACATTTTTACTATCAATGAACGATAATTCAAATCTTTTTCTTATCTTTGCACTCAAATCAATATGATGATGAGACCAAACCTAAGAACTACACTACTTCTTGGACTAGTACTTCTGCTAAATGCCTGTACCAGCCAACGCCCTAAATATGTCATTGGCGTGTCACAATGTTCAGAGGATATCTGGCGTGACAAGCTAAACAACGAGTTGAAGATTGGAACCTATTTCCATGATGACGTGGAACTCCGTTTCGTCTCTGCCGATGATAGTGACGAGAAACAGATTGAACAGATTAATCAGTTTATCACAGATGGCATCAATCTGCTGATTGTGGCTCCCAACCAAGTGGCAACTGTCTCACCGGCTATTGACAAAGCCTTCGATCAAGGCATCCCTGTGATTGTCTTTGACCGTAAAACCAACTCCCAGAAATTCACTGCCTATATCGGAGCCGACAACTTCGATATGGGACGACTGATGGGTGAGTATATCGCTACAAAACTCAACGGCAAAGGACGTGTATTGGAGATTATGGGTTTGAAAGGCTCATCTCCTGCCATTGAACGCCACAACGGTTTTGAGAGTGCGCTGAAAGCCTATCCAAATATCACTTTGGTTGCTTCTCTTCAAGGCGACTGGACAGAAGAAAGTGCTGTCAAAGCCATCAAGGACTATCAGGGTGATCTGACTAACATTGACTTCGTATTTGGTCAGAACGACCGTATGGCTATCGGTGCAAGGAAGGCCCTCCTGTCTCCTGACTCCTGTCTCCTGACTCCTAAATTCTGTGGTATTGACGGTTTGCCTGGCGAAGGAAACGGCATTGATTGTGTGAGAGATTCCCTCCTCGATGCGTCATACATCTATCCGACCCATGGCGATGAAGTATTACAACTGGCCATGAATATCCTTGAAGGGAAGCCATATCAGAAGGATAATCCTTTGATGGCAGCCCTTGTAACAAAAGACAATGCCAACGTATTGTTGATGCAGAATGAGGAAATGGTGCGTCAAGGAAACTATCTCAACCAATTACATGAGCGTTCAGATGCCTATTTAAAACAACTTGACAATCAGCAGATAGTGCTGGTACTGGCCATTGCATTTATCTTCCTATTGTTAGTATTAATGATTATTATCTATCGTTACCATCTCCAGAAAGCCCGTATTGCTGAGGAACGTAACAAGATGGAGCGTGAGCAGTTGGACTTTTATACTCAGGTAAGTCATGAACTTCGAACCCCCTTGACACTCATTGAGGGACCATTGTCACAGTTGGCAGAGACCAAGGATCTTCAGCAGGCAGGAGCCGAGGCATCAGGACTCTTTGCCATCATCCAGCGCAATACCCACCAACTGACACAACTTATCAACAAGATGCTAACCGTGCAGGCTACTGGCAGTATCGATGACCTAAATGCAAGCCATCAAGAATCGGCTTTAATAGAGTCTACAACAAAAACTACCGAGGCTGAGCAATCCCTCACTGATAGTCTGTCAACGGTGCTGATTGTTGACGACAATGCCGATATACGTGCCTATCTCCGTACCATCCTTCAAGACAAATACCAAGTCAATGAAGCTGCCAATGGTCAGCAAGGACTTGCTATCGCGAACGAAATTGTGCCAGATCTGATTGTTTCTGACGTAATGATGCCCGTCATGAATGGTCTGGAATTCTGCCAGCGCGTCAAAAGTGGAACCGCCACCAGTCATATTCCAGTGATTTTGCTCACGGCTCGTGCCCTTAGTCAGTATCAGATAGAAGGCTATGAGAGCGGAGCCGATGCTTATATCACCAAACCATTCTCTGCTGATGTACTGCTCGCCCGTATCGGCAATCTCCTGAAGAGCCGTATTGTTCTGAAGAACCTGTTTGGTGTGGAGAACAATAAAGATCATGAGGAAACGAGCAATACACCTCAAACGATCATTAAAGAAGACGCTTTCCTTCTTAAGTTCCGTGATTTCGTCGAAAAGAACATGGCCGACAGCGATCTCAGTGTCGAGACCATCGGTGCAGAACTAGGGCTCTCACGTGTACAATTATATAGAAAGATGAAAGCCCTCACAGGACAGTCGCCTGTGGAACTGCTTCGCTCTGCCCGTCTGCAGAAAGGCCGTGAACTACTTCAGTCCACCGACAAGAACGTTTCGGAGATTGCTTATGAGGTTGGCTTTACCGCCCCCTCATATTTCACAAAATGCTTTAAGGACGAATTCGGCGTCAGCCCTTCAGATCTTTAAGTTTGCAAATATCGTTCATTTCGTAGCAAAAATGTTACATTGAAACAAATTTTGCACGTGATGAACGATATTTTTACGCTCTTTACTAAAATAATAACGACCTTTGCGGCAGTTTTTATTCAAACATTACTAATTTAATATTAAACTGTCAACAATGGAACAACTAAAGAAATTGGTTCTGAGTCTTGCACTCATTCTGACGAGTACTATAATGTACGCGCAGACAGAAATCAGTGGAACGGTGGTAGACGCCTCAGGCGAGACGGTTATCGGTGCCACGGTGATGGAGAAGGGAACCTCGAACGGTACAATCACCGACTTCGACGGTAACTTCAAGTTGAAAGTTGAGGCAGGAAAGACGCTGGTCTTCTCCTACATCGGCTACAACACACAGGAACAGCCCGCCAAGGACGGCATGCAGGTGACTATGACCGACAACGCCAAGGAATTGGCAGAGGTGGTGGTCACTGGTTACTCTACTCAGCGTAAGGCCGACCTGACTGGTTCTGTCTCTGTGGTGGAGACCAAGGAACTGAAGACCTCTTCTGACACAGACCCGATGCGTGCCCTGCAGGGTAAGGTGCCAGGTATGACGATTACCAGTAATGGTTCGCCTGTAGGTGCAGGTACCGTTCGTATTCGTGGTATCGGCTCTTTCAACTCATCTCAGGATCCCCTCTTCGTCATCGACGGTGTGCCTACAACGACTAACCTGAACACTCTGAACATGAACGATATCGAGTCGATGCAGGTGTTGAAGGACGCTGCCTCGGCCTCTATCTACGGATCGCGCGCTGCCAACGGTGTGATCATCATCACCACCCGTAGCGGTAAGAAGGGCGACAAGGTGAAGGTGGACTTCTCTGCCAACCTGACTGCCCAGTTCTACAACAAGCAGACGATGATGGATCTGGCCAACACATCGGAGTATGCCACAGCCATGGCTCAGGCAGCCATGAACGACGGCCTCGACCCCGTGGCTTATGCCTCTAACTACGGTTTGAACCTGAACGCACAGAACGGTGTGCCCATCCAAGCTTACGATCCTGCAACAGGCCAGATGCGCCAGTTTACTGTCAACGGTCTCTATGACGGCTATGTCAACCTGAAGAAGACTATGCGTTTCAGCGACACCGACTGGCTTAAAGAGATCTCCCGTACTGGTTTCTCACAGAGCTACGACCTCTCGATCTCTAACGCTACCGACAAGTCTTCCGCCCTCTTCTCATTTGGTTATAAGAAGAATGCCGGTATCCTGAAATATACCGACTTCGAGAGTTTCTCAGGCCGTATCAACACCAGTTTCAAGGTGAACAAGATGGTAACTATCGGCGAGAATGCCACTATCACCTACTCTAACCAGGTGGACTGCCAGCCGCTGGAGAATGCTCTGAAGATGGCCCCGACACTGCCTGTATATGAAGAGGATGGCGTGACCTTCTCTGGTCCTGTGGGTGGCATGAGCGACCGCCAGAACCCAATGCGTGAACTCTATCACAACCGCGACAACCGCCTGAAGATGTGGCGTATATTCGGTAACGCCTTTATTAACATCGAGCCTATCAAGGGCTTGCTGCTCCGCTCTAACTTCGGTCTCGACCTGTGGTCGGAGAATATCCACAGCGTAACTTACACCTACCACTCTGACGTGGTGAACAACGATACCCCATCAGCCAATATGGGTGCCAAGACGTCTGTGAAGTGGACCTGGTCAAATACAGCCAACTATAGTTTCAACATCGGTGTAGACCACTCATTCATCCTCTTAGGCGGTATCGAGCTGCACAGAGACGTGGAAGATCGCAACAACGCCTATGCCCAGATGTTCGCCCTTGAGAACTACGACTATATGTTCCCCGATGCTGCTACCGGCACCCAGCGCGCCGGAGGTATCCAAGAGGGCTACAACCTCGTATCATTCTTCGGCAAGGTAGACTATAATTTCAAGGATCTGGTGCTCGCTTCGTTCACCATTCGTCATGACGGTTCCAGCCGCTTCGGTGAGAACAACCGCTATGGTAACTTCCCCGCTGCTACGATCGGTTATCGTATCTCTCAGCACCTGAAGCAGCCTTGGATCGACGATATTAAGGTACGTGCCTCTTGGGGACAGACCGGTAACCAGGCCATCTCCAACTACGCCCGCTACGGACTCTATGCTGCTACTTACGGTGGTGAGCGCAACGAGTCGACCGCCTACGACCTGAAACTGCAGAACAGCGGTACATTCCCCTCCGGCTTTCGTGCCACACAGGCTCAGAACAATGACCTGAAGTGGGAGACCACCGAGCAGTGGAACGTCGGTCTCGACTTCCGTTTCCTCGGCAGTTCTATCTACGGTACCTTCGATGCTTATATTAAAAAGGTAAAGGACATGCTCATCAATCCAGCCTATCTCGGTTCGATGGGTGAAGGTGGTGCCTCATGGCTCAACGGTCCTAGCCTCCAGAACTGGGGTATGGAACTTGCTCTCGGTTACCGTCATACCACTGAGTATGGTTTGCATTACAACATCAACGGCAATATCGACTTCTACCGTTCTAAGGTGACCTACCTGCCTGAGACAACGACAGGTTCGTATGTCCACACCGCTAAGGAGAACCTCGTTGAGTCTGGTCGTCCCTACGGATCAATCGTGGGTTATGTCGTCGACGGACTGTTCCAAAACCGTGAGGAAGTGCTGGCTAGCGGTCAGGAGAATGCCCGTGTGGGTGGTCTGAAGTATGCTGACCTCGATGGTAACGGCATCATCAACGAGCAGGACCAGACCTGGATCTTCTCGCCTGTGCCCAACTTCTCTTGGGGTCTGAATGTCGACCTGAGCTATAAAGACTTTGACTTCAACATGTTCTGGCAGGGCGTTGCCGGTCAGGATGTTTACAACGACCAGAAGTTCCAGACCGACTTCTATAGCATCACCGATGCTGGTTCGAACAAGGGTAACCGCATGTTGGACGCCTGGACTACAGCCAACACTGGTAGTAGCATCCCCGCTCTGACCACGAACAACACCGGTAACGAAAATCGCACCTCTACCTACTTCGTAGAGAACGGCTCTTATGCTAAACTCCGCCAAGTGCAGATTGGTTATAACCTGCCGAAGAGTTTCCTCAGCAAGTTAAACATGACCAGTGCCCGTGTCTACATCTCTGGTCACAACCTGCTCACCGTGAAGAGCAGCTCACTGACTTGCTCAGATCCTGAGAACCCTCGTTGGATGTATCCTAACAGCACTTCGTTCTCATTTGGCATTCAAACTTCGTTCTAAGGAATTTGATAAGGATTCAAGGATTTTAGGAATTTATTAAATAAGAAAAGATTATGAAAGCAATATATAAAGCAATTTGCGCAGGTCTGATCGTTTGCGGTACGCTTACCTCTTGCGACGATTTCATAGACGTAACGCCCAAAGGTGTCATCAACGAGGAACTGGCCATGAGCCAGCCCGAAGAGATGGTGACTGCTGCATACGCCAAACTGGGTGACGATTGGTACACCTATCCGTTTAATCTCTGGCCTTACGGCGACGTATCATCTGACGATGCCATGAAGGGCGGTTCAGGAACCACTGACACCAACTACCACCCGGTAGAGGTTTGGTCATCACTGACTGCCTCCACTCCCGACCACATGGACGAACTCTGGTATCATTTCTATTGCTCTATCAGCCGTTGCAACCGTGCTTTGGTTTCACTGGCTAACGATGCTGCGATGGATGCCACAACAAAAGCTATTCGCGAAGGTGAGGTCCGTTTCCTCCGTGCACACTTCTACTTCAAGTTGGTGCAGATGTGGAATCAGGTGCCCTGGATCGACGAGGAGGTCTACTCTGTACACTCAGAGGAACAGACTCGTAATGATGAGTTCACTCACGAAGAATTGATGCAGAAGATTGTAGCCGACTTTAAGGCCGCTTATGATGTGCTACCCGTTCAGCAGGCTGATGGTGGACGTGCCAACAAGATTGCAGCAGCAGCCTATCTGGCCAAGTGCTACCTGACAATGGCATGGGGCAACGGATATGAGGATAACACCGGTATCAACCACATCAACAAGGATTACATGCAGAAAGTACTTGAGTATACTGCAGTAGTACAGAACTCACAGTACGGCTATCTTGAGGACTTTGGCGACATCTTCCTGCCTGAGTACAAGAACTCCAAGGAGAGCATCTTTGCTGTACAGCACTCTAACTATGAGGACGACAACACCCGCTTCGGCCGTGCCAACTGGAGTAACATGCTGAACGGCTGCTGGGGTATCTGGTCGTGCGGATGGGACTTCCATAAGCCCACACAAAACCTCGTGAACGCCTTCAAGACCAAGGACGGACTACCAATGTTCGATGATTACAACAAGGTGACCGACTATCCTATTAACGGTATTCCTACCGATCAGAAGTGGGATCCACGCCTCTTCCACACAGTGGGTATGCCTACCTTCCCTTACAAATATGAGTCTGAGTTCACCATGACGACCGATAACTCTCGTACCCCCAATACCTACGGCTACTATACTTCCCTGAAGGAGGTTCCACAGCGTAGCAATGGTGAGGCATACGACTATCCTTGGCAGGCATTCCCCATGAACGACTATGTGCTGCGCTACACCGACGTGATGCTGATGCGCGCCGAGGCTCTTATCGAGACCGGTCAACTCAACGAAGCAAAAGACATTATCAATACCATCCGTGAGCGCGCCAAGAACTCTATCGCCAAGCATATTAATTACGCTGCCGACCAGTGCGATATTGCCCTCTATCCTGACACCTATTTTAAGGATGTAGACACTGCCCGTAAATGCCTGCGCTGGGAGCGTCGCCTGGAGCTTGCCATGGAGAACGGCCGCTACTTCGACCTGCGCCGCTGGGGTATCGCCTCTGTGGTTCTGAATGCCTTCTTCGAAACAGAGAAGGATGTGGAATACAACGGACAGACCTATGCTCAGTACTACAAGGATGCCCACTACACACCGGGCAAGAACGAGTATTTCCCGCTGCCTTACATCCAGCTCTACTATGTACCTGGTCTCTATACCCAGAACAAGGGATACAATTAAAGTAGTGGTTAAGTAGTTATAGAAGTTAAAGTAGTTAAGAATTAAGAGTTATGAAAAAGATATCAATCATTATAATGGCGATGTTCGCACTTATCCTTACCGCTTGTCAGGACAAGGACATCGAGCGCGAGGCTATGAAACTCAGCGCACCCGACGCCTCACAGATCACAGGTCAGCTCTCTGGCGACGACTACATCTGGACGTGGCCGTCACAGGGTACAGAGATGCGTGTCATCACTTACCGCAACGGAACGCTCTCAAGTACTGAGACTGTCAGCGGCAACAGTTATACACACAAGGATGTGCCCACCAATGTGCCGTTTGAGTATGTGTTCAAGGCTTCCGATGGCAACAACATTTCTGCTGGCGTCATCAAAGCATACACTCGTGAGGGTGCTTCCAGTATCAGCGGTGTACAGATGAGCCAGATTGACAAGGCTGGTGGCTATGACGCCCTCGTGGAGTGGAACAAGGCTGCCGATGCCTCTAGCATCCTCCTGACAGCCACCAATGGTTTACGTACAATCAATGAGACTCTCTCCGGCTCTGCAACGAGCTATATCATCAGTGATGTGGAGACTGGCGACACATGGGAAGTGAAACTGGTTGCCCAGAACGAAAAAGGCACTTCACTGTCCACGAAGTCTTCCCTCCGTATTGGCAAGACCGCCATCGGATTCCTAAGTATCTATGGTACTCCTGAAGAACTGGTTGAAAATGGCGACGACGATGAGGCTTCTGCATGGCTCTGGCTGCACGAGACCTATCCAACAGCTCAGTATGTATGCTTCGACGACATCAAGAGTGTCGACGATGTTGAGCCGTTCCGTGTGCTCTTCTGGCTACGTGACCTTGAGGGTGTCAGCGAAAGTGACGTGTGGAACATTCCCGCCAACGTTGAGGCAGCCACTCCGTTCATCCGTGAGTGGTACAAGAACGGCGGCAGCATGCTGCTCTGGAGCCATGCCACCGTCTATGCCGGACACTTGGGCCGCATCAACCTTGACGAGATGAAGGGCAACGACCATGCCTTCGGCTTTGGAGAGGGTGGTATCAACGAGGATACCTGGAGAATGGCTGTCGAACTCAATCCCGACCACAAGTTCAAGAAGGATCACTCGACGCATCCTATCTACAAGGGACTCGAGGTGGAGACTACTGCCGACACGAAGCTCATCGCTTTCAAGGGCCCGGGTTGGACGGAAGACCACAACTGCCTGTACTTCAATCTGCCAAGTCTCTGGACGGGCATTGGCAATACCGAGGAATCTTGCTATGCACAGTGCACCCAGGTCTACGGTGTCTATCCGCTTGGCACATGGGACAGCCAGATCTGGTGGGTTAGCCAGATGAATGTCTGGGAAGCCCAGCAGGGTAACACTGAGTTCCAGGGCACACTGCTCTGCATCGGTAACGGTGGTTGCGAGTTCTCGATGAAAAACCGTGACGGCTCGCCCGACAAGAGTGCACATCCGAAAAATAACATCTATCAGGACAACGTACTGACTCTGGCAAAGAACTCTCTGGAATATCTGAAGACCAGATAAAACAAAGAATTTCTCACAAATTGCAAGATTATGCGAATACTTAAAAGAATATCCTTTATGATGGTGACCGCCTTGATGGCAGTCACTATCATTGGTTGTGGTGGTGATGACTCAGAGCCAATACCAACACCAGATCCGACACCTGCCCCCACACCACCTGCTCCCACGCCAAGCAGCTACAATGAGCAGTACCGTCCACAGATCCACTTTACACCTGCCAAGAACTGGATGAACGATCCTAACGGTATGGTCTATGCCAACGGCACTTATCACCTCTTTTATCAATATAACCCACAAGGCAACGATTGGGGCAACATGTCGTGGGGCCACGCCACCTCTAGTGACCTGATGCATTGGAAGGAGCAGGCCGTAGCGATGACACGCGATGAACTGGGCGCCATCTTCAGCGGTTCTGCCGTTATCGACAAGGACAACACCGCAGGCTTCGGTGCCAATGCAATGGTGGCCCTCTATACCTCGGCTGGTGAGACTGGCGATGTTGCAGGCAAGCAACAACAGAGCATCGCCTACTCTATCGACGGTGGCAAGACATTCACCCGTTATACGGGCAATCCCGTTATCAAGAACAACGATGATAACCTACGCGACCCGAAGGTGTTCTGGCACGAAGGGTCTAAGCAGTGGGTGATGGCACTGGCTAAAGGCTGGGCACGCGGTGTGGAGTTTTATGGCTCCACCAACCTCACTAACTGGAATCATCTGAGCACGTTTGTCATTGACCTGACTGGCCGTCCCAGTTTCCAGTGGGAATGTCCTGATTTAATCCAGCTTGGCGACAAGTGGGTATTGCTGGTCAGTGTCAACCCTGGTGGCCCTGTCCTTGGTTCAGGCATGATGTACTTCGTAGGCAATTTTGACGGCAAGGAGTTCAAGGCCGATGCTCTCGACTATCCCCTCTGGCTCGACTATGGAATGGACTGCTATGCAGGTGTGACCTGGAGCAACACGGGTGACCGCAAGATTATGATCGGCTGGATGAACAACTGGACATACGCAGGTGCTGTGCCGTGCTCACCCTGGCGCTCATCCATGACGCTGCCTCGCGAATTGAAACTCATCGAATATGATGGGAAATCGTTATTAACCAACACCGTTGTAAGCGAAATCGACAAGATAGCTGGGAGTTGGCAGACAGCAGGTACAAGTCTTGATGTCAAAGATGCTTATCAGCTTCGCATTACTCTCCAGCTCGATCAGAAATCTACCATCACGCTGAGTAATGGCTCCGAGGAGAAGTATGTGCTTGATGTCAGCGCTTCCGATCGCACGGTAACGGCCCATCGTACTTCTGCCACAGGTCAGACCAGTTTCAACGGAACTTTCTCCGTCCCGTCGATACAGGCTCCCCTCAATGTATCTGGCAATTCGGTTACGCTCGATATCTTCGTTGACCAGTCGTCGGTAGAGGTCTTTACGGAGAACGGTTCCATGTCTATGACCAATCTCGTATTTCCCCAATCCATCTATAATTGCTTGACCATCTCTGGGGCATCTTATGAAGCCAAAGTGCGTCAACTGAACAGCATATGGTGAAAATAATCGTTCATTGCTAACAAATATGTTACAGTGAACGATTTTTGTATGTCTTTGAAACATATCTTATCGATGGCAAAGGAAAAACACTGTACCTTTGCACCAGATTCATACATAATTGGTTTAAACATCGTTAGTTAAGAGTTAGTTAGATTATTGTTTGGGAGAATGGCGCGGCTCGTGATGAGTCGCGCATTTTTTTGCACACCATATCTGGAGACGTGTGATTCGAAGGTCAGTAGGTCTTGCATATCCACATTTCCAAGAATCGATCAGAAACACTATATGCCTTTATGCGTTCCTCGTTCTGGTAGGTCAGAAGTAAGTAAAAAGGCTCAATTATACAAATTCTATTATAGAAATCCTATAATTGATATTGCCTTTTTATCTTTTTTAAGGATATTGGTATGAATAAACAGCAAACGCTTGTTATATTACCCTCAATGTCACACCGGCCCTCCACTGAGGTATGCGCCGGTGATCAGTTGCAAAGGTACGGAGTTTTTCTGAATTCTGCAAGTTTTAGGGCAAGAAAGTGCTTCAAAAGGGGAAATATAGCATGCAAATGCAAAAAATGCGAACTAAACGAATCAATTATTTAAATAATTTCGTATCTTTGTACGCATATAGCAACTTTGTTGCTAAATTCAAATTTTGTAAAGTAAATTATAATTTTTGACCAAACACTAAACTGGTACCTATAGACCAAAACTAACAACCTACTGACCGGCCCGGCATGCCTTGCTGTGGTTTGGCCGACCATCCTACGGGTGGCGGCACAAGCCATAGCAAACAATGAAAACAAAAAGAAAAGACACCCTTTTGCTGAATCTCATCAGCAGTGATTACTACTGGGCCTTTGACGAGATGATTCAACATTTCAGCCCGCTGTTGCTAATCCCCCAACAAAACCCTCGGCTTATCGAGCGGCTCGACTTCCGTCCCGACTTGCCGAGAGGATCCAGAAAAAAGATATATTTTGAGATAGCCCGGCTCTTGCAGTCGGGCTCTTCTGTACTTGTACCGGGATGTCGCAAAAACGACCTGTTCCGATGGTTTGCGAGTCCAAAGCACACGAATTTGAATATAAACTTTCAAACAATCAAAGGCCGTGTAAATGAGATGATTACGGAAGGTTATTAAGACTTTTTAAGAACCATTTCTTTCGGTTAAATCCTTTCGTGCTATAGGCAGATATAGTAACTTTGCGTTGGAACTTAAAACCAAGCATTTATGGAAATAGAAAAAGAAAAACTATCACCCGAGCAGCGGAGGATGCTTTCGCTGATTTACAGTGTGCGCACGATGCTGCGCAGGAACGAAGCGATCAAGCTCAGAAACCAGGGCCTTGAGATGACCGACGAGCGACGGCGGCAGCTGATTGCGGAGACTGAAAAGGATGCGACGGACTTCGTAATAACGCTGCAGACGCTGCTGCTTTTCATGACCGAGGAGGAAGCGTGCGACTATCTCGATGGATTGAAACATATTGTTACAGGGTAATGGAAAAGGAGCATAAGAAGAACTGGCGGGAGACACATGCCACGCCCGAGGACATCCAGCGGTTCCTCTGCGACAACGTGCTGCTGCGGCACAACGTCATCACCGGTGAGCAGGAGTTCCGCGTCCCAGAGAGGGATGAGTTCACCGCCCTCGGCATCATGTATCCGACGGGAACGACACCGCTCGACGAGTGGCGGTCGGCCAGCGAGTGGCATAGGGTGGACGATCGGTTCGTGACCTCGCTGTATAATATGATCTATCTGGCGAAGGAGGTGCGTGAACAGGACATCTGGCGGGTGCTTAAGTCCGACTTCGTGCCGCTGTACAACCCCTTCCAGTATTACCTCAGCCGCCTGCCGCCGTGGGACGAGTCAACGAACCCGATCCTCGACCTGTCGATGACCGTCACCGTCCGCGGCGGCACCGAGGAACAGCTGCTGTTCTACGCCTGCCTGCGCAAGTGGCTTGTGGCGATGGTGGCGGGATGGCTCGAGGAGGGGAAGGTGAACCAGGAGATACTGGTGTTCGTCGGTCGCCAGGGCATCTTCAAGACCACCTGGTTCAGCCATCTGCTGCCGCCGGAGCTGCAGCCGTACTTCCACTCGAACACGAGCTTCGGCAACATGACGAAGGACGAGGTGCTGAAGCTGTCACAGTACGGCCTGATCTGCTGTGAGGAGCTGGACACGATGCGTCCCTCGGAGATGAACCGCCTGAAGTGGGCTGTGACCACCACCGTCACCGACGAGCGCAAGCCCTATGCCCGCGCCCCCGAGCGCAGGAACCACATCGCCTCGTACTGCGGCACGGGCAACAACCTGCAGTTCATCGACGACGACACGGGCACGCGCCGCTGGCTGCCGTTCGAGGTGGAGCAGATCCGCTCGCCGCACGATTACCCGCTTGACCACGCCGCCGTCTTCGCCCAGGCCTACGCCCTCTACCTGAAGGGTTTCCGCTACTGGTTCGACGATGGCGAGATGCAACTCATGGCGCGCCACAACGAGCGCTTCGAGGTGGCGAAGCCGGAGCGCGAGCTGATCAGCCAGCATTATCGGCTGCCTAAGGAGAACGAGCCGGGTGTGTTTGTCAGTTCCACGGAGATACTGATGACTATCGGCGGCAACCTGACGCAGCGGCTGACGTCCAACAGGCTTGGCCGTGCGATGACGGCGCTGGGCTTCATAGGTGTGCGGTCACACGGCCAGCGAGGCTATAACGTCGTGGACTATACCGACGATGAGAAGAAGTCCAACAAGTCGGTGCTGGCTTACGATGCCAAGCCCGAGTCGGAGGCTGATACGGTGACAATGGACGAGATCCGTGACACATTTGACACATTATTCTGAGGATTTCTCATGCGTACCGTGCGCACTCCTGTGCGGTACGCGTGAGTTTTTTACAATTTATTGTGTCATTCTGTCAAGTTAGTTGAGTGTTGAGTGTTGAGTGTTTAGTGATTAGAGATGAGTAGCAATACATTTGAGATACGAACTTACGGGAAGTCGGAGTTTGCGATGCTGATGTTCCCGACCGTCAAGGACCCGCGTCAGGCGCAGAACAGGCTCCTGCGCTGGATCAAACGCGATGCAGAACTCCATGAGCAGATACGCCGTCTGGCACGTTCGGCCAGCGACAACGACTACAGTCCCGCCCAGATTCGCCTCATGGTGGAGAAGTGGGGCGCACCGGGAGAGTATGATTTTTGAAGGTATGGCAGTTTCGGTTGTAAATAATGCCTGTTTCGAGAGTAAGAGATAGGACTTTACCCCTATAAAGTCCTATCCCTTACTGTGTAAGTAGGCATCGTTTACTGTCGTAGTAGGCATCCTTTACAACGTAAAGTCCGGGGGGTAGGGGAGTGAGGAGGCATCTGCCGTCATCTGCCGCCGTCTGGCATCGTCTGCCGCCGTTCGCCGTCATTGCGCTCTTTGAAATGTTGTAACTTTGCTGTTGGTTAGGGACACTCCCTTTCTGATTGAGGCCAGCGCGCAGCCCATCACTAAACATTAATCTCTAAACACTAAACAAAAATGAGTCAGAAATTTAAGAAATTACAGAACAGGAACGACGATTCCACAGCCTACGGCAAGTGGTTCGCCACGGCGGTCTACGACCAGCATTTCATCGAGACCGAGCAGTTGGCCGACTTCATCCAGACGCAGGCCAGCGTGAAGAAGAGCGACATCAAGGCCGTGCTCGACGAGCTCGGCAGCGCCATGAAGCACTTCTTCGAGCTGGGCCAGAAGGTGAAGCTCGACGGCATCGGTATCTTCAAGGTGGGCTTCTCCAGTATCGGCATGGCCGATAAGGACGACTGCAGTGCGGCCACCATCACCACGCGCCGCGTGCTGTTCCAGCCCGAGAGCCAGCGTATCGTCGTCGGTCAGCAGACGAACTCGCAGGGCAAGATTGTGCAGAAGTACATCATAGCGAAGACACTCGTCAAGGATGTGGTCTTCGAGGAGACCTACGACACCTCGCTCCAGCCAGAGTCCTCCAGCAGCAACAACGGTGGAACCACCGGCGGCGGCACCAACCCCGGTGGCAATACAGGTGGCGGCACCAACACTGGCGGCGGTGACAACAACGGCGGTGACGGTGACGATACCGGCGAGAACGATTAAAGCAATGGATTTTCACGGATTAAAAACGTACGATTATGAAATGGCCAAAGATTAAGAGAATTCTTCAGATTGTAGTTACGATCATCACCACCATCCTGGGTACGAACCTGATTCAGAGCTGCATGTAAGATGAGAACGATCACACTAATAGTCATTCATTGTTCTGCAGTAAGGCCTGACCAGACGAGTTCGGTGGCTCAGATCGACACATGGCACCGCCAGCGGGGTTTCCACCTCGGCATCGGCTACCACTACGTCATCCGTCGTAACGGAGAGATTGAGCCGGGAAGACCGGAATGGATGATCGGCGCCCACTGCCTGAACCACAACGCCCACTCGATAGGCGTCTGCTACGAGGGCGGGCTCGACATCCGCGGTCAACCCGCCGACACGCGTACCATGGCACAGAAGGTGACGCTCAGGTTGCTGCTCGAAGACCTGCACCGGCGCTTCCCCGGCGCCCTGATCGTAGGTCATCACGACCTGAATCCGCAGAAGGCCTGTCCCTGCATCCCCGACGTCGCCCGTGAGTACGCCGATTTGAACTCCCCTAGGTAACAACAAATCTCCTAAATTATCAAAAAAGAATCCTCCGTATCGCTGGTGATATGGGGGATTTTTTGTAACTTTGCAGCCGATAAACTACTAAGAGCAATGAGACTACTAAGAACAACCCTTTGTGCCGTTTTGTTGGCTGCGAGTTGCATGACTTCGGAGGCCGCAACGCGTGCGAAGTTCCCGTTTAACGCAGACTGGCGTTTGTGTATGGGCGATGACCCCGAGGCTGTGCAGTCGGATTTCGATGACAGCCGCTGGCAGCAGGTGACTTTGCCTTACGCTTTTAATGGCGACGAAGCCTTCCGTAAGGACATCGTAGACCTGACAGACACCATCTGCTGGTACCGCAAGACCTTCGGAGTGAAAAGTGAAGAATTGGGAAGTGAAAAGTTCTTCATCGAATTCGAGGGAGTACGCCAAGGAGCAGATTTCTACTTAAACGGTCATCACCTCGGCTACAGTGAGAACGGTGTGATGGCCTGTGGCTTCGACCTGACACCTTTTATTAAGGAGGGCGAGAACGTGCTGGCCGTGCGCTGTGACAACAGCTGGACATACCGCTCGCGCAAGCATGACAGCCGTTACCAGTGGAACGACCGCAACTTCAATGCTAATTATGGCGGCATCCCGAAGAATGTATGGCTGCACGTGACGGGCAAGCTTTATCAGACACTACCATTGTACTCCGACCTCGGTACCACGGGAACCTACATCTATGCCACTGATTTCGACATACCTAACCACAAGGCCGTGATCCATGCCGAGTCGCAGGTCAGAAACGATGACACAAAAGCTCACGACGTAAGTCTGGTGTTCACTCTTAAGGATGCTGACGGCCATCTGATAGCACGTGAGGAAAGTCCGCACTTCACCCACATCGAACCAGGGGAGACGGTGACGCTGAAGGCCGCATCAGAGGTCTTTGGACTCCATTTCTGGTCGTGGGGCTACGGCTATCTGTACACGGTGGAGACTCGTCTGAAGGAGGTGACGCCAGACGGTGATAGGATAGAGTATCACGATCCCGTCATGACTCGCACAGGATTCCGGAAAACAAGATTCGGCGAGGGCAAGATATGGCTCAACGACCGTGTGCTGATGGTACATGGCTATGCACAACGCACATCGAACGAATGGCCAGGCGTGGGGTTGAGCGTACCTGCGTGGTTAAGTGATTATAGCAACGGTCTGATGGTCGAGTCTGGCGGTAATCTCGTCCGTTGGATGCACGTGACGCCTTGGAAGCAGGACATCGAGTCGTGCGACCGTGTAGGAATCATTCAAGCCATGCCTGCCGGCGATGCCGAGAAGGATGTGGAAGGGCCTCGCTGGACACAGCGCACGGAACTGATGCGCGATGCCATCATCTATAACCGGAACAATCCCTCGATCCTCTTCTACGAAAGCGGCAACGAGAGCATCAGCCGGGAGCACATGCTGGAGATGAAGGCCATCCGCGACAAGTATGACCCCTACGGCGGACGTGCCATCGGCAGTCGTGAGATGCTCGACATCGACGAGGCTGAGTACGGTGGCGAGATGCTGTATATCAACAAGAGCCAAAAACACCCCATGTGGGCGATGGAGTACTGTCGCGACGAGGGACTGCGCAAGTATTGGGACGAATGGAGCTACCCTTATCACAAAGAGGGCGACGGCCCGCTCTATCGGGGTAATCCTGCCACAGACTACAATCACAATATGGACCAGTTCGCCATCGAGATGGTGCGTCGCTGGTACGATTACTGGCGCGAACGTCCCGGCACTGGTACCCGCGTCTCGTCGGGTGGGGTGAAGATTGTCTTCTCCGACACCAACACCCACCATCGTGGTGAGTCGAACTATCGCACCAGCGGTGTCGTAGATGCCATGCGCATCCCCAAAGATGCTTTCTTTGCGCATCAGGTGATGTGGTCAGGATGGGTGGAGCCCGAGGAAGCGAGGACTTATATCATCGGCCATTGGAACTACGAAAAAGGAACGGAAAAACCGGTCTATGTGGTTTCTACGGGTGATGACGTGGAGCTGTTCTTGAATGGACGCTCACTGGGTTTAGGTAAGCAGAGTTACCGTTATCTCTTTACCTTCGATCATGTACCCTTTGAACCTGGCAAGCTCGAGGCTGTTGCTTCCGATGGCAGCCGTTACCAGATAGAGACTGTTGGTGAACCCTATCAGCTGAAACTGACGGCCATTGAGAACCCGGAGGGCACGAAAGCAGACGGTGCCGACATGGTGCTCTTCCAGATAGAGGTGCTCGATAAAGAGGGCCGACGTTGCCCGTTGGACGATCGTATGATACACTTCAATGTCTGGGGCGAGGCTCACTGGATAGGTGGTATCGGCACGCGCGACAATAAGGCGATGCAACAGACTGACACAGAAAGCCGAGAGGGTCTCCTCGATGCGGCTGCCACCAAGAATGTGTCCGACAATTATGTGGGAGCCTACAGCCTGCCCGTGGAGTGCGGTGTGGCCCGCGTGCTGGTCCGTACCACTCCGAACGCCGGGGATATTCATCTCTCTGCCTACGCCGAGGGTGTGAAACCAGCCTATATGGAAGTGAAAAGCGAAAAGGTGGAAAGTGAAAAATACATGCCTCAGCTGACATTGAAGAGCCGTCTGGATCGGGGCGAGACACCATTGACTGTTTCATATACCGAGCAGGCTCAAAGCATAGGCATTATTGCGGCCAAGGCTGGTTATGACTCAGAGCACGCTTCTCGCAGTTATGATGACAATGAGTTGTCGGAATGGAAAAACGACGGTCGTCTCTCTACCGCTTGGATTACCTACCGATTGGCAAAGAAGTCCATCGTCGATGACATCTGCCTCAAGCTCACCGGCTGGCGTGTGCGCAGCTATCCGTTAGAGATCTATGCGGGCAAGACGCTTATCTGGCGTGGCGATACCGAGCGCAGTCTTGGCTATATCCATCTGAAGCCCACGAAACTTGTCAAGACCGACGAAATCACCATCCGTCTGAAAGGAGCGGGCAAGGACAAGGATGCCTTCGGTGGCATTTTAGAGGTGGCAGAGCCCGCAGCAGGCGAGCTAGACCTGTTTAAAGCCAAGAACGGTGCTGACACCAACAACGAGCTCCGCATCGTAGAGATAGAGTTATTGGAAACACTGACCTGAAGCATGCAAGCTAACACAGTTAGACAAAAGAAATAGACGCATAAAAATAGTATGCAACAATATTCTATGTTTATGTGACAAAAACCTATGGTAGTAACAAGAATTTTGTGTAATTTTGCCCCCAAATCAGAGTCATATGCACAGAATTCTTGTTTCCATATTATTATTGGCCTCGTCTCTGGGATGCTCGATGGCTCAGACAGGCCACTTCTTTCCGTCAGAACGGTTCTCGAGCGGACTGATCAACGACATCTGCCAAGACCGCTATGGTTACATGTGGATAGCCACAGAGAACGGTCTTAACAGATTTGACGGTTATCGGTTTACGACTTACCTGCATCATCCTGACGACTCCACCACGCTGAGCAGCAATATTGTGGTAAAGCTCTACTGCGACAAGAGTGGCCAGTTGTGGGTGGGTACGAGAATAGGGCTGTCGCGTTATGACTATGCCACCAATAGTTTCATTCACTATCCCTTTGACGAACAAGAAACACGTGTGACAGCCATTATGGAACGGATGAATGGCGAGTTTCTGATAGGTACATCGGGACGGGGACTCTTCACCATCAGAGACAACAAGATTGAAAAGATACCTGATGGCTACACGACGTCGACGGGCAACTGGTATTACAGTCAGATGATGGAGGACAGTCAGGGCCGTTTTTGGAAATGCGGCTATGGTAAGGAAGTGACGATGAAAGACCGCAGCGACGTACATCAGTTGATGGTCAGTCAGGGTATCGTTGTCAAGATCGTAGAAAGGGGTGATGAGATTCTGGTGATCTGCCTGCATGGCATCTACAGTTATCGGCATGGTGTGTTGTCGGATGCCGGCATCGACCTCACGGCTTTAGGTAGCCAGAAGGTGGTGATATGCAGCGCCTTTCAGGATCATGAGGGTAATATTTATATAGGTACGCGCGGTGACGGGTTGTTCCTGTTGAAAAAGGACAGCCGACGACTGGAGCGAGTGGAATGCCGAATACGGGAAATGGATTTGAACACGGCTAAGATATGGACCATCAACGAAGACCGCAATGGCAATATCTGGGTGGGCTGTCAGTCGAAAGGTCTGCTGATGCTTCCCCGTATCCAACCACAGTTTGCCTCGTGGAGCCTGTCGGGACAAGGTTATAACATCAGTTCGGCCATCACCTCGGTCTGTGAGGGAGACGACGGCATCACTTGGTGTACTGTTCAGGGCAATGGTGTGTTTGGCTTCAATGCTGAAGGGCGTATCGTAGCCCATCCTGCTGCTCCCTCGCCAGCTGAATACCTTTATCGCGACAGGAAGGGACGTTACTGGATAGGTACCGACAACGATTTCTACGCCTACAATCCGCTGACTGGCAAGGCGCAGTGGCAAGCCAATCTTGAGGGCGACCGTATTAACGACATTACCGAGGATAGTTATGGCAATATTTACATTTCCGCTTTCTCAAGAGGCTTCCATCAATACAATCCAGAGACCCATGAAATGCGCCATTATCTGTCGAATATCACCGATGAGAAGAAAAGTGCATTACTGAACAACTGGGTGATGGCGATGATGCCCGACAGTAAAGGGCATGTGTGGATGGCCACGTCTATTGGTGTATCGTGCTATGATCCTGAAAGCGACAGTTTCCTGCCATATGGTTGGCGAGGACTGTTGGAAGGGACGATGTGTTATTCGCTCTGCGAGACCAATACAGGAGAGATCCTGATCGGCACAGAACAAGGCGTCTACAGCTACAAGCCCGGTCATCAGGAAGCTGAGCCGTTTGAAACTGCTGGTAGTTTGGCTGACAAGGTTGTGGGATACGTTGTCCAATCCCAAAACGGTGATATCTGGTGCTCTACATCGATGGGTATCTGGCAATATGATGTCCATAAGAAGAAATTCATTGGTCATGTGAACGGTAATGGTCTGACCACTAAAGAGTATATCAACTGTATCGGCATGCATACCAACAGCGATATCGTGTATTTTGCCAATAACGACGGACTGACCGTGTTCCGTCCTGCCGATGTGACAGGTACCCATAAGCAATTACCCGACGTACAACTGACGGAGTTCATGATAGCAGGCAATCCGATTAACGCACAGACAGAAGAGACGAGCCGCTTTACGGTATCGTATCTGGAAAATGCCGTATCGCTGGAGTTCTCGCTGCTCGATTTTAACAACCCCGATAATATCATCTTTGAATACCGGATAAATGACGGCATGTGGATTCAGAACCAAGAGGGACATAACAGCATCCAACTGAGCCATCTGCAGCCAGGCACTTATGAGATAGAGGTACGGGCACTTTCGGGAGACGTCTGCTCGCCGTCTAAAATCATTACTGTAGAGGTGACACCCCCCTGGTATCGTACCACGTTGGCCTATCTCCTTTATGCTTTGATACTTTTGGCACTTGTCGTATTGCTGGGGTTGAGCCTACCCAAGCGGGCTCACCAGAAACTGGATGAGGAGAAGATGAAGTTCCTGATCAATGCCACGCATGACATCCGTTCGCCCCTGACGCTGATCATGGGTCCGCTGGCAAAGTTGAAGGCGATCGTGACGGATGAGAACGGACGGTCGTATATCGACACCATCGACCGTAACGCCCAACGACTGATGCTGCTTGTCAATCAGATCCTCGATGAACGCAGAATAGACAAAAACCAAATGCAGCTGCATTGTCGGGAGACCAATCTCGTGGAGTTTATCAGTAGCATCTGCAAACTCTACCAGTATAATGCCCATCAACGAAACATTACTTTCCTGTTTGAGCACGACAAAGATCACCTGCTGGCATGGATAGACCGCATCAATTTCGACAAGGTCATCAGCAATCTGTTATCAAATGCTTTCAAATACACATACGATGGCGGAGAGGTGAAGGTTGTTTTGCGTGAGCTGGAGCAGCATATTGAGATACAGGTTACAGATAGTGGCATGGGTATCAGCCATGAAGACAAAGACAGGCTCTTCGACCGTTTCTACCAAGGCCGTAATGCCGACAGTCTTGGCATGCAGGGGACTGGCATCGGACTGAACCTGAGCCGCAACATCGTTCAGATGCATGGCGGACAAATCAAAGCCCAGAACCGTAGCGACGGACGACAGGGTGCCTGCTTTGTGGTGACGATACCTATAGGCCATAAGCATCTAAAACCTGAGCAGATTATTACAGACAGTCCTGCCCGTGAGGTGATTTCGGCTGGCAACGGAAAACAGCAGTACCGTCAGTTCCGTATCCTGATAGCCGATGATGATCCGGAGATTGCCGATTATATCATCGGGGAATTGGGATCGAAATACAAGTTCGACCATAGCCCCAATGGCAAAGAGGCCCTGAAGACATTGCTGACGGAACGCTATGACCTGGTGATCAGCGACGTGATGATGCCTGAGATGGACGGTATCACGCTCCTGAAACGTATCAAGGACAATCCAAATATCTCACAGTTGCCAGTGATCATGCTGACCTCGAAGGCTGAAGTGGAACATAAGCTGGAGGGACTGAAGAGCGGAGCCGATGCCTATATAGCCAAGCCCTTCAATATGGAGGAACTGCATATACAGATAGACAACCTGATAGATAATGTGAGAAGACTACGCGGAAAGTTCAGTGGTGCCGACCGTCAGGAGGAACGTATAGAGAATATCGAAGTGAAGGGTAATAACGATGCCTTGATGGAACGTATCATGCGGTCGGTGAATGCCCACATGAAGGAAACCGACTTCAATGTAGATGCCCTGGCTGACGATGTTGGTATCAGTCGTGCCCAACTGCACCGGAAGATGAAAGAGATCACCGGCATATCATCGGGTAAGTTCTTGCGTAATCTTCGCATGGAACAAGCAGCCCGCCTGTTACGCGAAGGCAGGGTAAACGTCACACAGGTAGCAGACAGTGTGGGTTACAACGACCAGGCCCATTTCTCGACAGCATTCAAGAATCATTTTGGCATATCACCCTCGGAATACGTTGCGGCACACAAGGAAGTTGACAGTTGATAGTTGACAGTGGACAGTGGGAAATGATTCGGCATCGTGCATATTTGTTGCAAGATGCCGATTTTCTTTTGTTTGCAATAAATCGGTATCTCCATGATACGTTTTCCTTGCAATGAAACGTATTTTATACACTAATTTTGCACCCAGAAACTTTTCTATTTACATTATTAATCAATTTAAACAACTAACAATGAGAAAAAGATTATTTCTTCTACTACCTGTGCTCTTGCTATGTGTAGTTGGCGCGTACGCACAAAATACGGTACGCGGCATTGTGACTTCTGCGACCGATCAGGAACCGATTATCGGTGCCTCTGTCGTGGAAAAGGGTTCAACCAATGGAACGGTCACCGATATGGACGGACGGTTCCAGCTCTCAGTCAAGGCTAATGCCAAACTCGTGATTTCGTACATTGGCTATGAGACCAAGGAAATCACTCCGACTGGCAGTGCCGAAATCAAGGTTGCGCTGACCGAAGACAACAACCTGCTCGACGACATCGTGGTAGTGGGTTATGGTACGATGAGGAAAAGCGACCTGACTGGTGCTGTCACCAGGGCCAACATCCAGGCCTTCGAGAAATCGACCAACACCAACCTGCTGCAGTCATTGCAGGGTACGGTGCCCGGACTGAATGTGGGGCAGGCCAGTTCGGCTGGTTCAGACCCCGCCATTTCCGTACGTGGTGCCAACACCATCTCTGGTAGCACCGCCGTGCTGATTATCCTCGATGGTATCATCTACACAGGTAGTCTCTCCAGCATCAACCCCGCCGATATCGAGAGCGTGGACGTGCTGAAGGATGCCTCTGCAACGGCAGTCTATGGTGCACAGGCTGCCAATGGTGTGCTGCTCGTCACCACGAAGAAGGGCGGAAAGGGGAAGGCCAAGGTGACCTTCTCAAGCAGCTATAGCTGGCAGACGCCTACCAATAAGATGCGCATCATGGACCGTGACGAGATGCTCTCGTTCGACAATGAGTGTCTGTGGCTATACTCCAAGACCGAAGCTTCGGGATACACGCAGCAGAATCCGGACTTCAAGCTCTCGGAGCGCATGCCAGATGCTTGGATGACCGATGACTACGGCAATATCGTCGCTGGCAACTATGATTGGTGGAGCGATTTCACGCGCACGGGTACTATTCAGGAAAATAAACTGAACGTCTCTGGTGGCAGCGATGCCATGTCGTACCTTATCTCGGTAGGCAACACCACGCAGAAGAATTATCTGCTCAACGATGACTATTCACGTAACTCTATCCGCGTGAACCTCGACATACAGCCGGTGAAATGGCTGAAGGCCGGTGTGCAGGCGTTCGGATCGTTTGAGAACCGTGACGGTCAGGAGACCTATCTGCCCTTCCTCATTGAGTGCAGTCCATTGACTAAGCCATATGACGAGAATGGCAATATGATCGACTATCCCGCCCACGATGCCCGTGAGAACCCGTTCCATGGCTCACTCGTTGACGACTACGACCGTACCAACTCCTTCTTCGCCAATCTCTATGGTGAAGTGCAGCTGCCCCTGAAGGGACTGACATACCGTATTAACTTCGGTAACAACTACCGCATCGGTGAGCATCACTATGCCAGCGAGTATGCCGAGAACAACAATGGTCAGGCATACAAGCACCACTCCACCTACTATGACTACACACTGGATAATATCCTGAACTATCAGAACGATTTCGGCAAGCACAGTATAGGCGCTACGCTCGTGTATGGTGCCTCACGTCGTAAGTACAGCTATACAGCAGCCGACGCGAAGCTCTTCCCGCGTATGACACTGGGTTACAATTCACTGGAACTGGCATCGACTCAGACAACCAATTCCGACGCCTGGCTGGAGACATTGCTCTATCAGATGGCTCGTGTGAACTACTCGTACGACGGCCGTTACCTGCTGACCGCTACCGTACGTCGAGACGGTTATTCCGGTTTCTCTGCCAACAACAAGTCGGCTGTGTTCCCCTCAGTGGCTCTCGGTTGGGTGTTGACCAACGAAGAGTGGTTCAAGGTGCCCCATCTGGACTACTTGAAACTGCGTGCCGGATATGGTGTCAGTGGTAACCAGACTTCACGTTACTCTTCACTCGCAAGGGTTAACTCATCAATTGGCTATATCTTTGGAGACGGTGCCACAGGTTCCATGCGCCAGGAGCTGGCTTCGATGGAGAACAATGACCTGAAGTGGGAAAAGACCGCAGGATTCAACTTCGGTATTGACTTCGGCATCCTGGGCAACCGTATCACCGGTAATATTGAGTACTATACCACTACGACTAATGATCTGCTCTATGCCGTATCGATTCCATCGATCACAGGTTTCACCTCCATCATGTCGAATGTCGGTGAGATTAAGAACAGAGGTTTCGAGTTGACTATTAATTCCCGTAATATCGTGACCAAGGACTTTGAATGGACCTCTACGTTCAACCTGTCGACTAATAGCAACGAGATTACCAAGCTGGCAGGTCTCGATACCGATGGTGACGGCAAGGAGGATGACCTCACTTCATCTTCACTGTTCATTGGTGAGTCGCTCTCTGCTATCTACGACTACACCATCGACGGCATCTGGCAGGTAGGCGACGATATCCCCGAGGGCTATCATCCTGGCAACTATAAGATTGTAGATATCAACAACGACGGCAAGATCGACGAGAATGACCGGAGTATCATCGGCCAGACCGATCCTTCACTCCGCATGGGTCTGCTCAACAGTTTCAAGTACAAGGGCTTCACCCTGAGTTTCTTCCTTAATGCCATCGTCGGCGGCAGCAAGAGCTATATGGGTAAGAACTCGTATGCTGAGCTGGTGAACGACAATACCCTGCGCCATAACCGTCTGACAGAGCAGGTGGACAACTTCTGGACACCCAGCAACCCCAGTGGCATCTATGCCCTCTATCATGCCAACCCTGCCATCAATCCGTATCGCTATGAGAACCGTTCGTTCCTGCGCTTACAGGATATCACTCTCTCATACGATCTGCCACGTCAGTGGATTCAAAAGATCCATATCGACGGTGTGAACGTCTATATGAGTGCCAAGAACCTGCTGACCATCACCGGATGGCACGGCTGGGATCCTGAGCCCAATATGACCTATCAGGACATCAACGGGCAGAACCGCACAACCGGTAGCTGCTATGACAACCGTCCGGTTATGAAGAGTATCACATTAGGTATTAACATTAATCTCTAAACTGCAATGAAAAAGATTATATTATTATCCCTCCTCTCAGCGATGGTGCTGACTGGATGTAACGAAGATAAGTTCCTTGAGGAAAAGCCCCTTGACTTCAACTCGGCAACGAACTCCTATAATACCACTGCCGATTTCGATGCCGCCATTACTGAACTCTACTATCTGACACGTCAGGAATTCTATACGACCTACGACCGGACGACTGACCTGTCGAAGTATGCCGACATGTGGATCACCGCAGACCCCCTGCAGTCGAACTGCACGGCCGACCTCTCACCTTCAGGCGCCATCGCCAAGTTCTATTGGGATCAGAACTACAAGCTGATTGCACAGGCCAACACCGTCATCAGCCGTTTGGCCAACGCCTCCGCACTCGATGACACACAGAAGCGTCAATATGAGGCTAAGGCCCGCTTTTTCCGTGCCCTGGGCTACCGCACACTCGTATTGCTCTATGGTGACGTTCCACTTCAACTCGAGGAAGTGACGGCCCCCAAGACCGACTATACCCGTGAGTCGAAAGACAAGGTGTGGGCACAGGTCATTGAGGATCTGGAGTTCGCGGCCAACAGCCTGCCCGACGTCAATGGTGTGCGTGATGGTGAGATCAGCAGCCCTGCTGCCAACATGCTGCTGGCTGAGGCCTATCTCGCCACAGGTGCAAACGATAAGGCCATCAGCGCCACAACGGCCATCATCAGTAATCCCAACCTGAAACTGATGACCCAGCGTTTCGGCTCGCAGGCCAGTGAAGACGGTGACGTGTTCTACGACCTCTTCCGTCCGAACAACCAGAACCGTGCCTCTGGTAATACGGAGGGCATCTGGGTCATCCAGCTGGAGACCAACGTAGAAGGTGGCGGCAACAACACCAGTGAGTTCTTCTGGTATACTTCCAGCTTCTGGGGAGAGCGTTTCTTTGCCCCACAGGTCGATAAGTTCAACGTCATCACCCCTGACGGCACACACCTCCAGCTGTTCAACTGGCCCATCGGTGATATGACAGGTGGCCGTGGCATCGGCACACACTATGCCACAGACCATCTCTACAGCGGCATCTGGACGGATGACTTCGACGACATGCGCAACTCAGAATATAACTGGCCGCGCCGCTTTAAGATCCACCGCCCTGAGGTGCTGGACATCTATCCGGAGCTGAAGGCCGCTATGCCTGACGGCTACTTCGATCTGGAACATACCCAGCTGCCAGCTGGCTATTCCATGGAGACTGGCTATAGTGGCGGTACCAATGCCGACAATGTGCTGCCTAACCGCTTTATGTGTGGCTACTCTACGAAGATGACCACCCCGTATCATCATCCCGATGCACAGTACGGCAACAAGTCGATCTACCAGCTTGCAGGTACAGGAGGCAAGACTTTCACAGACCAGTACTTCTTCCGTCTGGCCGAGGCCTACCTGCTGCGTGCAGAGGCGTATGTGAATACTGGCAAGAACAGTGAGGCTGCAGCCGACATCAATGTGCTGAGAGATCGGGCTCAGGCCAAGAATGTCACTGGCGCAGAGATGAGTATCGACTTCATCCTCGATGAGCGTCTGCGTGAACTGGTATGCGAAGAGAAGCGCCGCCTCACCCTGGCCCGTGTCGGTAAACTCAGTGAGCGCATCAAGAAATACAACCCCTACTTCAGTGCTGCCCATAGCGCTGACGGCAAGGACTATGACGCTCATTTTGATCTATTCCCCATTCCTCTTTCTGCTATATTGGCAAACAAGGACGGTGATCTGAAACAGAACCCTGGTTATTAATACGGTTTTTAGTTCGGTTAATTAAGAAGTTAGTAAGAAGGTATGGCACGTAGCGATTACGTGCCATATTTCTTCCGAATTAAAGAGAAAAGTTGTATCTTTGCAGCATGAAATATAAGATATTGTTATTAATGGTATGCTTTGGCCTCGCTTCGGCTATGGCAAACGACGGGCGGTTCTGTATCGTTGAAAAGGGAAAGGCCGCGCAGATTCAGGTTGATGAGAACGACTGGCAGAGTGTAATCCGTGCAGCAGGTGATCTGGCCGATGATGTTCGGAAAGTATCCGGTACAGCCTCCAAAGTCGTGCCGAGCAGGCAGGTCGCCTATGGTAGCATCGTCGTGGGAACGATTGGCAAGAGTCGACTGATCGAAAAACTGGTGAAGGATCGGAAAATAGACGTGAGCAAGATAAAGGGCCGGTGGGAGTCGTTTGTCATCGATGTGATAGACGGCAGTCTCGTCATTGCGGGTAGCGACAAGCGAGGCACCATCTACGGTATCTATGAGATCAGCCAGCGCATCGGCGTGTCGCCCTGGTACTGGTGGGCAGACGTGCCAGTGAAACATCAGGACGTGGTGTATTATGAGGGAGGAAGGTTTGAAAGCCAGGAGCCGACGGTAAAATATCGTGGCATCTTCATCAATGATGAGGACTGGGGACTGAAGCCATGGTCATCAACCAACTACGAGAAGGAGCTGGGCGACATCGGCCCTAAGACCTATGCCCGTGTCTGTGAGCTGCTACTGCGCCTGAAGGCCAATATGCTGGCACCGGCCATGCACAGTTGTACGGGCGCTTTCTACAGCCATCCGGAGAGTAAGGTGGTATGCGACTCGTTTGGTATCATCATCACCACCTCGCATTGCGAACCGCTGTTGTTGAACAATGCCGCCAAAAGTGAGTGGGACTCGAAGCGTGATGGTGAGTGGAATTATAAAACCAATAGTCAGACCATCTGGAAGAAATGGGACGACCGTTTGTCGGAGGCTTCACAGTATGAGAATATCTACACGGTGGCCATGCGCGGTGTCCACGATGAAGGCCTGAAAGGCAACCTGCCGATGGAGGAGCGCGTGCCGCTGATACAACATGTGATCAGTGATCAGAGACAGTTGCTCGAGAAACATATTGGCAAGAAAGCTACAGACATTCCTCAGATCTTTGTACCTTATAAAGAGACAATGGATATTTACGAGAACGGACTACAGGTGCCGGATGACATCACACTGGTATGGGTGGACGACAACTACGGCTACCTAAAGCGTGTCAGCAATCCTGAAGAGCAGAAGCGCGCCGGTGGAGCTGGCGTCTATTACCATATCTCCTATTTAGGGGCGCCCCACGACTACTTGTGGATATGCACCACACCCCCCGTGCTGATGTATGAGGAATTGAAGAAGGCCTACGACGCAGGAGCCGACCGTTATTGGCTGTTGAACGTGGGGGACATCAAGCCCATGGAACTGGGTATTCAGACCTTTATGGATATGGCGTGGGATATCAACAGTTTCGACTTCGACAGTGTGAACAGACATCAGGCTAGGATGCTGGCCGGCATCTTCGGGAGAGAATACGCACCGCAGTTCCAGTCAATACTCGACCATTACTATCGTCTGGCATGGAGCCGTAAACCGGAGTTCATGGGTTGGGAATACGAGTGGGATGACAAGGCCCATACAGGACTGAAGCCCACGGAGTTCTCGTTCTTCAACTATGATGACTTCCAACAGCGTCTGGCCGACTATCAGCGCATCAGCGATGAGGTGGAGGAATTAAGTGAAAAGATAAAAGTACCCGCCTTTTATGAATTGTTGCAGTTCCCAGTCCAGGGCGCTTACCAGATGAACCGTAAGTTCCTGATGGCACAACTCAGCAACCAACAGCTGAACTGGGGCGAGCCCGCCCATGCCCATTGGGCTGCGCTGCAGATGGAAGCAGCCTACGACAGTATCAATGCCCTGAACCGCAGATACAACGAACAACTCGACGGTAAATGGCGTGGTATGATGGATCTGGCTCCAGCCTTCTGCGCCCTCTTCCATTTAAAACCTGAGGTACCTGCCCTCGACGGAACGGGCGTGGTGCCTGTCGACCTGACTCCCAAGCATGAACCGTTACAGGGCTGTTGTGTCCTCAACCTCGCCAACTACGACCGCAAAAGCGACGATGCCAAATTGGTGAATGGCCTTGGCTATGATTGGCAAGTTATGCAACTCGGAGAAGCATCCTATACGTTCCCTGCTGTCACAAGCGAAACAATAGAGGTTTCAGTTTATACTATACCATTCTGGCCGCTATACAAAGGCAAGAGTAATGCCATTAGTATCTCTGTAGATGGTGGAGAAGAACAGGTGTTTGAGAACAAGTTTGCAGAATATTCACGTAGTTGGAAAGATCAGGTCATGCGTAATGGAGCCATCGGTAAACTGCGTTTTGCCGTTGACCCCTCAAAGCCCTCTCATACCATTCGCTTCAAGGCACTTGACCCCGGACAGATGCTGCAACGTGTCATCATCGACTGGGGTGGTCTGAAACCGTCGTATGTCGGTCCCGCCTGCCAAAAACAGGAATGTTCTATGCTTCACAATCCCGTCATTTTTTCTGATGTGCCTGACATGGACATCATCCGCGTGAACGATACCTATTACATGGTTTCGACGACGATGCACTTCTCGCCTGGCTGTGGTATCAGGACAAACACTGATGGATGTCTCGCAGATGAAAGACGGCGACTGGGCAGGTCTGGCATCGTTCCAACGGCGCTATGGTTTTGTGGGCGTGAAGAAGGAGAACGGACAACTGCAGATCGTAATGCATCGTGCCATGAACCGTGATGATGCCGAAGGACAGGACATCGAGGCCATACCCCTCAGTCAGGAAAAGATATGGCTCCGCATTGACCATGATTTCCGTGATCGCACCGACAAGGCCTATTTCTTCTACAGCCTCAATGGTACGACATGGACTCCCATCGGTGACACCCTCCAGATGGCATACGACATGCCAGACTTCTGCGGACAGCGTTATATGCTATTCAACTTTGCCACCCAACAGACAGGCGGCATTGTAGACTTCGACTGGTTCAACGTAGGAGAATAGTCTTGTTATTTCCAGATAACCTTTTTCCCTTCTTTGATATAAAGACGCCCGGGCTGTCCCTTTGAAACGCGGCGACCCTGCAGGTCGTAAAGATGTGGGATAGCATCGGTAGTGGTCTTCTGCGATTGGATGGCGGTATAGGTATCCCAGCCGGCAGAGCGGTCCTCGAGGGTGATGACACGATCATCGCCCATGCACTTAGTCCATTCTTCCTTGCTGGTCTTGTCGACGAAGTTACCACCCCATGTCTGATACCAGGGCATCCACCACGACCAGACGGCATCTTCTGCGAACTCCTTGTCGATATCGGGGATAGGACCGTTCTCCGAGAGGGCAATGAGTTTCTTTCCATTGGTCAGTGACCTTAGTTTATCGAAAGCGGCATAGTTGCTGGAGTAGTCGTATGCATTGTTGTAGATGTCGATAGCGGCCACATCATAGTAGTCTGCTCCGGGGTTCCAGTCTCCGTCATTGACGGTGCATGGATTCCATACCCAGATGACATTGTGGACACCCTTCTGATTTACCATCTCATCCACGATCAGCTGGTAGAGTTTGACGAAGTTGGCTGCACCGTCGGTTCCCCACCAGAACCATCCGCCGCTGGCCTCGTGGAGCGGACGGAAGATGCAGGCGATGCCAAGTTCCTGCAGTGCAAGGAAGTAGTCGGCTATGGTGTCGATGTCCTTGATGATGTTGGCATAGAGATCCGAAGAGGTGTTCCAACTGCCGTCGGCGTTCATGGCCTCGGAGATCTTCACGGTGCATGGTGTCTTGACCTGATCATTGCTGTAGAACTCACCCGTCTTGCGGCTGGGATCGCGCCAGTGCCAGGTGAAGGCGGGCAGTCCGCCGCGACGGTAGAGGTCTTTGGCGAGGGCGATGCTCTTGTCAGTGTATTCCTTATACCATGCATCATTCTCGTTGATGCCTGTGGCATTCATAAAGTCGAAGCCCACAAGAGCGGGATATTTGCCAGAAGCCTGATAGACGGCCTGCACGTCAGGATGCTGGGTGACGTCGCCGTTGGCTTTATCCATATCGCCTGTCATGATGCCCGAGATGGTCTTCTTGCCGAAGTTGTCGTAGAGGAACGTATAGACGGTCTTGGCAGCATCTGAGGCCTTGGCGTCGAGAGGTGTCTGGGCAATGTCGAACTGTACGGTACTCTCGCTGTTGGCGATGGTGATGTAGTCGATGCGGAACCAGGTCCAGTTGGGTGTGATCACGATTGTATTGTCGCCCTGACTCATGAGGTAGGTACCCACAACGGCCTCGCCTGGTCCTTTCTCCGTCGTGTTGAAGGTGGCGGTATTGCCGTTGACAGACAGGTTGACCACCTTGTCGCCATACAATCCGTCGTAGCCGACGGTGATGGTGTACTTGCCGCTTTCGGCAGCCCCATAGGTAAAGGTAATCTTGGCATTGCTCTCTGTGAGTTCGAGGGCCTTGCCTTCTGAATACTTCCCATCTTCGACGAGTTTGCAATTTTCGTAGGCAGCACTTTCGGCTTCCATCTTGGTAGCAGTCTGGGCAGAGGCAGAGAGGAACCCGCATGCAGACAGCAGCAGTAAAAGAGTAGTTTTTCTCATTTTGTTTTAAATTATAATTCGTTTGTAGTTGTCGTAATCTGTTGCAAAGATATGAAGAAACCAATATCTGCAAGTCCCCCACACCTTTAAAAAACATTAAACGAGCAAAATAGTCACATCATTTGCAAAAATCTGCAAAGAATCAATCATAAGGAGGGCTGACAGCTATAGACTGCCAGTCCTCCTCTCTCGTTAGTTACAGTTCACACTCTAGAACGGTCCCACGTCCAGACAGCTGCTATCTCTCTCCTTTTCATCAGTAAGCAGACAATTGGTGCGCACGTCATTCTAACTTTTTCAGTTTCTCACTTTCTCATTTATGACAAGAAGGTTTTGTAATCCTGCAAAATATTGCTACCTTTGCAGCAGAAAATAGCAGGATTCCTGAATACCGCGCCGGATTGCAGATCCGGAGGGAAGGGTTCAGGAATCCTGTTTCTCGCAGAAATGCGGGTCCTTTATAGCATGATTAATACCTACAATTTCAGGATCTCAATCGTCTTGCCATCTATGCGAATGGCACCGCTCTCCTGAAGTTCGTTGAGGGCACGTTGCAGGGAATACTTCTGGATGCCGAAATGATCGGCCAGTTCCTGACGCGACATGGAAAGCTGAATCGTGTTGGACTGCTGACGGCGTCGTTCCTCTTTCAGGAAGAAAATGATCTTGTCGCGGACACTCGACAGGAGCATTCCCACCTTCTTGGTAAGTCCGGCAATCAGGTTCGAGAGGATAAACGTGAAATTCTTCGACAGACGAGGATCAAGTTCGAGCAGCCGCTCAAAGTCTGTCGACAGGATTCGCAACACCTTCGTGTTTGTCGTCGCCTGAACTGTTACGGGGTATCTGCGGTCTTGTGCGAAGAGGAAAGCTGGGGCGAACATGTTGCCTGCATGAAAGGTTGACATACGGATATAGCGGTCGGAGGCGCTTTCAAGATAAGCGACGACCTCGCCGTCTATCAAGATGTTGGCATGGAGACAATCCTCGCCGGCGACAAAAAGGAAGTCACTTTTGTATAAACGTACCACACGATAACGAACGGCATGCATCAGATCCATGATCTCGTTATCGGTCAATCCTTCAAAAAGCGGGCACTTGCGGATGCCTTCAAAAGTCTCTATATCCATAATTGATGCAAAGATAGTGCAAATCGAGCGAAAAACATTAAGGATTCTTAAAATTAACAAACTTTTGTATGGTATAATCACATTTGTTACCAGTTTCTATCCCCATTTATGAGTATATTTGCAAACTAAAACCTACAATAATGAATGTTGTTGAAAAAACGAAAGTGGCAATTCGTAAGCTGACAGGACTATTTTCCTATCGACAGAAGGTGGGTTTGCTGGTAATAGCGGGCGTCGTATGCGGCCTCGGCGCATTGTTTATGTATCTGCTCAGGGCGCATACTTATTTTATAGGCGACAACCCGTCGGCCTGCGTCAACTGCCACATCATGACACCATACTATGCCACGTGGAGCCACTCTTCGCACGGACGTATCGACCATCAGTCGAACGGTGCCACCTGTAACGATTGCCATGTGCCCCATCAGAATTTGGCATTGAAGTATGGTTTCAAGGCGATGGACGGACTGAAGCACACGGCGTATTTCGTGATGCACTCAGAACGTCAGGCTCCGATGGCTGAGAAGCTGACGGGTCAGGTGGTGATGGACAACTGTATCCGCTGCCACACGCAGCTGAACACGGAGTTTGTGAAGACGGGCCGCATGGGCTACATGCAGCAGCTGGCCCAGGGCGGCAAGGTGTGCTGGGACTGTCATCGCAACGTGCCTCACGGTGGCATGAACTCGCTAATGGCGACGCCGAATGCCGAGGGCGTGACACCGCTACCCCCATCGCCTGTACCCGATTGGCTGCAGAAGATGACAAATTGAAAATTGAAAATTGAAAAATTTGCTACCGCTGTGGTAACAAATCGTAAATCGTAAATTCGTAAATCGTAAATAAAAAAGATATGGCAAAGCAATTAAAGAAATGGCAAGGTTGGCTTCTGTTTGGAGGCTCAATGGTAGTAGTGTTCTTGTTGGGACTGCTCGTTTCGTCGCTGATGGAGCGCAGAGCCGAGGTGGCCAGTGTGTTTAACAACAAGCGCACCGTGTTTGAGGATGAAATCATCGCTCAGAACGAGAAGTTCAAGGCCGACTATCCGCGTGAGTACGAGACATGGGCGATGACGGAGGACACCACCTTCAAGTCGAAGTACAACTCGTCGCAGGAGGTGGATGTGCTGGAGCAGCGTCCTGAGATGGTTGTGCTGTGGGCTGGCTATGCCTTCTCGCGCCACTACAACACCCCTCGCGGCCACAAGCACGCCCTGGAGGATATGCGCAAGATTCTGCGTACAGGCAATCCTGGCATCCAGATTACGCCTGACTCTATCGCTGGCGATATGCAGCCCGCGACGTGTTGGACGTGTAAGGGTCCGGATGTGCCTCGCATGATGCGCGAACTGGGTAATGGTAAGGATCAGTTTGAGCCCGCCAACTTCTACGCGAAGAAGTGGAGCGAGCTGGGCGCTGAGGAGGTGAATACCATTGGCTGCTCCGACTGTCACGATGCCCGCACGATGGATCTGCGTCCTGCCCGTCCTGCCCTCTATGAGGCCTTTGCCCGTCGCGGTCTGGATGTGAAGAACGCCACCCATCAGGAGATGCGTTCGCTGGTGTGCGCCCAGTGCCACGTGGAGTACTACTTCATCAAACCTAACGACGAGAAGAACCCTGGCAAGGCTAACTATCTGGTGTTCCCGCACGACAAGGGCTTGACCTGCGAGGCTGCCGAGGCATACTACGACGAGATTGGTTTTTACGACTATATCCATCCGCTGTCGAAGGCCAAGATCCTGAAGGCCCAGCATCCGGGTTGGGAGATGTCGCAGCACGGCATCCACGCCCAGCGCGGCGTATCGTGTGCCGACTGCCACATGCCGTATAAGCAGGAGGGTGGCGTGAAGTTCAGCGACCACCAGATCCAGTCGCCATTGGCCAAGATCGACCGCACTTGTCAGACCTGTCACCGTCAGGATGCAGAGGTGCTGCGCCAGAATGTCTACGACCGTCAGGAGAAGTGCAACGAGGTGCGCAATCGTGCCGAGCAGGAGCTGGCCCGTGCCCACTTCGAGGCTAAGTTCATCATCGACAAGGGTGCTACCGAGGCTGAGATGGCTCCTATCCAGGCCCTGCTCCGCAAGAGCCAGTGGCGTTGGGACTATGCCATCGCCTCACATGGTGCCACCTTCCACGCCCCGCAGGAGGTTACTCGTCTGCTCTCACACTCCGTCGATTATGCTCAGCAGGCCCGCTTGCTCATCGCCCGCGTAGCCGCCAAATACGGACATCTGGGCGACATCCCCGTGCCCGACTACAGCACCAAGGCCAAGGCTCAGGCTGCTATCGGACTCGATATGCAGAAGTTGAACGAGAACAAGCAGAAGTTCCTGCAGGAAATCGAGCCCAAGTGGATTGAGGAGGCTAAGAAGAACGGGAAACTGATAGAAATCTGACGTAGACTAAACTGTTTTTTAAGACCAGATGCGAACGATTGCGCATCGCACATATCAGAAAACAAGCTGCTAGGAATATAGCCAAGCAGCTTTTTTCTTATCTTTGCACACGAAAAGTGTATCCAAACAAAAACAATAATTTATGAAGAAACTATTTCTATCCATCAGCATTCTGGCAGCAGTCGTTGGCTGTAACCCGAAAAAAGAAACTAAGCAAGTGACATTCGAGATGCCAGCAGTAGAAGACATCGCCATGTATCAGGTGAATCCCCGAGTATTCGCTCCTGAGAACTCCCTCAACGCCGTAGCGGCTCGTATCGACTCTATCCGTGACTTGGGCGTGAACGTGATGTGGGTGATGCCCATTTATCCTATAGGCATTGAGAAAGGTAAGAATTCACCTTACTGCATCAGCGACTACAAGGCCATCGCCCCAGAGTTTGGCACTATCGACGATTTCAAGCATCTGGCGCAGGTGTGCCATGAGCACGGTATGGGCATTATTCTCGATTGGGTGGCCAACCACACGGCGTGGGATCATCCCTGGGTGAAGGAACATCCGGACTGGTACACCCGCGACGAGAAGGCCGACACCATCATCTGCCCGCAGCCATGGAATTGGGAAGATGTAGCCGACTTGAACTATGATAATAAGGATATGCGCGAGGCGATGATCGATGCCATGAAGTTCTGGATTGTTGAAGTGGGTATCGATGGCTTTCGCTGTGACGTAGCCGACGGTGTACCTGCCGACTTCTGGAAGGATGCCATCGAACAACTCCGTGCTGCCGCTGGCGACCGCAAGATTGTGATGCTGGCCGAGGGAAAGAACGAGGATAACTTCACTGTTGGTGGCTTCGACATGAACTACGGATGGGATTATAAAGATGAGATTGTCAAGGTGTGGAAGGGTGCTCCTGCCTCCGACCTCATCAAAGCCGATAGTGCAGAGTATGCAAATCTGCCCGCTGGCAAAGTCAAGCTTCGCTTTACAACCAATCACGACCACTCTACTGAGGCCACGCCCTGCGTAGAGTTCACCAACGAGCGAGGTGCAATGGCAGCCTACGTGGCTAGCATTTTCCCTCATGGAGGAGCTCTTATATACAGTTCGCAGGAGGTCAGCTATCCTGAACCAATCAATTTCTTTAAGTATGTACCCGTAGACTGGACGGCCAACTCGGCCATCTATCAGGAGTACAAGGAACTGATAGAACTTTATAACGAGCATCCCGCACTGCGCAAGGGCAAGATGAGAGCATGGCCAGATGATGATGTATTGATCTTTGAAAAGGAAGACGCTGAGGAAAGCTTCCTGATTATCGTTAATGTGCGCAACGAGCCAAAGGCAGTTCAGATTCCAGAAAGTTGGGAAGGCCAAGAGACAGAGGATGAGGTCACAGACAAAGACTTCAAACTCGAAAGCACACTCACGCTGGAGCCATTCCAATACCTGATTCTGGAATAGGGACTACACCGTATTCTGAGGTTTGCCGCTGGCGAATGCCCGTACGTTGGCAATAGCAATCTGGAGCAGACGGGTGCGAGCCTCAGTGGATGCCCAGGCGATGTGCGGCGTGATAAAAGCATTGGGCTGCGAGAGTAAGGGATTGTTGCTGCTGGGCGGTTCTGTGGTGAGCACATCGGCACAGAATGCGCCTAACAGTCCTTCTTGCAGGGCGTTGGCTACTGCCTGATCGTCGATCAGAGGTCCTCGGCCTGTGTTGATGAGAATGGCGGTGGGTTTCATCAGCCGCAGCGTATCGGCATTGATGAGGTGGCGGGTGTTGGCGGTCAGCGGGCAGTGAAGCGACAGCACGTCAGCCGAAGACAGCAGCGTCTGGAGGTCTGCCTTCTCTATGCCTGCAGGCAATTGTTCCTGGCTCTTGCTGGTCATAGCCTTCACCTTCATGCCAAAAGCGAGGGCAATCTCTGCCACGCGGCGGCCGATGTTGCCAAGTCCAACGATACCGATGGTCTTGCCTGCCAGTTCCATGAGGGGGAAGTCCCAATAGCAGAAGTCGGGACTGGCGGACCATCGGCCACTGCGATTCTGTATGGCATAGTGCTCTGTACGATTCGTCACCGTCAGCAAATGGGCAAACACCATCTGTGCCACACTTTCCGTACTATAGGCTGGTACGTTGGTCACGACGATGCCGCGTTCGTGGGCTGCCTCGATGTCGACAACGTTATAGCCCGTTGCCAGCACACCTATATACTTAAGGCGAGGCAGTTGGGCGATCTTTTCACGATCGAGCACGACCTTGTTGGTCAACACGATGTCTGCTTCAGCAGCTCTCTGTACAGTCTCACTCGGGCTTGTGCGGTCGTACACCGTCACCTCGCCCATCTGCTCCAGCTCCTCCCACGAGAGGTCGCCGGGATCAGCTGAATAGCCGTCAAGGATCACAATCTTCATCATGAGTGCAAAGATACAAAAAGTTTTGGAAGGGCAGAACGGCTGTTAAGATATATTATAGCAATTCCTTGATTTATGTCAACGAAGTGGGGTAAAAGGGGATAAAATAGAGAAAAATGACCGTTTTAGAGGGAAAGCACGTTTTGTCCACCTAATAAAACGTTTTGTCCACCTTTGGTCTGTTATAATACCTTAACTTTGCGAAAAATTTCACTAATATAATTCAATTTTTATAAACTTAAAGCAACAAACAATGAGGAAAGAAGTATTATTCTCTGTGATGCTATTTCTCGGTATTCTGGGAGGACTGACGTTCTGCCCAGCCACCGCAAAGGCATCTGTGCAGCAGGACCAGACCATCAAGGTCAGCGGTCAGGTTGTTGATCAATCAGGAGAGGCGCTCATTGGTGCCACCGTCAAGGTGAAGGGTGCCCAGACGGGCGCTATCACCGACTACGACGGTAACTTCCAACTGGATGCTCCTGCTAATGCTACGCTCGTAGTGAGCTATGTGGGTTACAAGGATCGCGAGATTGCCGTACGCGGACGTGCGCTCCTGAACCAAATTCAATTAGAATCAGACGCCCTGATGCTTGATCAGGTGGTCGTTGTGGGTTACGGTGTTCAGAAGAAGGCCGACCTGACAGGTTCTGTGTCTATCGTGAACGCTGACGAACTGAAGCGCGTGTCGCACTCGAACATCTCCTCGATGCTCGAAGGTAAGGTGGCCGGTGTGCAGATTACCTCTGACGGTCAGCCCGGTGCCGACCCATCAGTACGTATCCGTGGTATCGGTAGCTTCGGCAGCACGGCACCTCTGTATGTGATCGACGGTGTGCCCATGGGTACGACCATCCGCGACTTCTCGCCAAACGATATCGAGACCATTCAGGTGCTGAAGGATGCTTCCGCTGGTGCCATCTACGGTTCTCGTGCTGCTAACGGTGTGGTGATCATCACCACGAAGGGTGGTAAGAAGGACCAGCCGCTGAAGGTGGACTACAAGGGCTACTTCGGTGTAGACCAGATCAGGAAGGATGTCTACGACGTGATGGATGCCACTCAGTACAGCCGCTACCTCGGCATTGCCGCTGAGAATGCCGGTATCCCCGTACCTGGTGGCTACAGCCTCGGCAGTGACGGCTACTACCACTTCCGCGACAACACCAATACGGACTGGCTCGACGAGGCCTTCAAGACAGGTATCCGCCAGAACCACAGCGTGAATCTGAGCGGTGGCGGTGCCAACAACACCTATAACATCAGTCTGGACTACTATAACCAGAAAGGTACGCTCGAGGGCGCAGGTCCTAACTTTGAGCGTTACACGGCACGCGTGAACAACACGATGGACATTAAGTTCATCAAATTCCGTACCAGTCTCGTCTATTCTCACTCAGACCAGGACAATCTGGCTGTGTCGAATGCCAACGAATACGTGCAGGGACTTTATGGTAACTTAGGTAACATCCTCGGCGGCGTGCTGAACATGCAACCCACCATCAAGGCTTACGACGAATCGACATGGGTGCTCGACGACATGGTGGGTTCGGCCAGCGGCTATAAGTACGACGCCTATGGCTACGGTGTGTACTACGACACGGTACACGGTGACATCTCGGCCATGAACCCGCTGCTGGTGAACAACATGCTGACCCGTAACACGGTCGTGGACCGCTTCGTGGGTACGGCATCTGCCGACGTCGACCTGCTCGGCATGCTGGGCATCAAGAGCAAGAACCACCAGCTGACCTATAAGATCAACCTCTCTTACAGCACGACCTCGGCCAACGACAAGACCTGGATCCCCGCATGGATTCAGAGCAACCGTGTGTATCTGGCCAAAGAGAACGAGCGTCTAACCAAGGCTCATCGCAAATATACCGATGCCCTGATAGAGAATACGCTGACTTGGGACGGTACCATCGGACTGCATCACGCTAACGTGGTGGTGGGTCAGACCTTCGAACAGGAGAATACCAACACTCTGGGCGCTACAGGCGTGAACCTCTCAGAGCCATATTTCCTGCAGCTGCAGAACGCCAGCTCCTGGAGTGCCGACAGCTATGAGTACAAGCACACCTTGGCTTCATACCTCGCTCGTCTGAACTATGACTACGACGGCAAGTACCTGATCTCGGGTATCGTTCGTCGTGACGGCAGCTCCCGCCTGTCGAAGGACATCCGCTGGGACACCTTCACTTCTATCTCCGTAGGCTGGCGCTTCGACAAGGAGAAGTTCTTCCCCATCGACCGCGACATCGTCAATATGTTCAAGGTTCGTGCCAGCTATGGTGAACTCGGCTATGAGGCCGCTGTGGGCGACTACGCCATCCAGGCCACCATGGCCCGCAACAATATGACCTACTCGTTCGGTAACCAGCCCATCACAGGTTCGGCTGTTTCGAATTTCGTGAACGAGAATCTCTCATGGGAGAAGAGAAAGACCATGAACGTCGGTATCGACCTGGCTTTCTTCAACAACCGCATCGAATTCACCGCTGAGTGGTACAAGAACAAGTCTCAGGACCTGCTCTACGGTGTGCCCGTTCCTGCCAGCGCTGGTGTGGCCAACACATCAGTGACCATGAACGCCGCATCGATGGAGAACAGTGGTCTGGAGTTCTCACTGACCTATCGTAACCGCGACCATGCCCTGAAACACGAGATCAGCGCCAACCTGAGCACACTGAGCAACAAGGTGACCTCGCTGGGCTTCGGTACTGACTCATACATCTCAGGCGCCTATATCACTCAGGTGGGCGAGGAAGTCGGTAAGTTCTACGGCTGGGACTATCAAGGCATCATCCGCACACAGGCCCAGCTGGACGAGCTGAATGCACTCGCACAATCCAAGGGACTCTCAGAGTATCAGCCTGGCGCACAGGTTGGTGACTGCTACTACCGTGATGTCAACGGCGACGGCCAAATCAATGCCGACGACCAGACAGTGCTCGGCAGCGGCCTGCCTTCAGTGAACTTCGGTCTGAGCGCACACTTGGAGTATAGCATCTTCGACCTGAGCATCTCTACATTCGGTGCTTTGGGCTACCATGTGAGCGACTATCTGTACAACGCCCTGAACTCCAGCTACGGCTACGGTAACAAGGATGTGGCTGTTCTCGACGCCAACCAGTGGGACGGCGGTACCTACGTCAGCAGCATCCCTCGCACATACCTTTCTAATAGTGCTACCTTGGCTTGGAACGACCTGTTCTGCGACCGTCAGATCCAGAACGCCGCTTATTGGAAGATTGCCAACGTTGAGCTTGGCTGCAACCTGCCTAACAAGTGGTTCTCCAACTACGTCACTGGTGTCCGCATCTATGTATCGGCACAGAACCTCTTCACCTTCACTGGCTATAAAGGCTACAACGTTGACTATGCCGGCGGTACGTTTACTCCAGGCTACAACTACTGCTCGTACCCCACGGCCCGAAGCTTCATGGCTGGCTTGAACTTCACCTTCTAAAGGTAAAAAAGTAAAAAAGTAAAAAGGTAAAAAGGTAAAAAAGTAAAACGAATAAAGATATGAAACTATATAAAATTTCTTTAGCGCTGGTGTTAGGTCTTGGCACGCTCACTTCGTGCGAAGACAAGCTGGAGGTGACAAACCCCAACCAGCAGACGGCAGCTACATTCGGTTTCTCTGCCGAAGACCTGGAGGAGAATGTGATAGCAGCCTACAACCACATTCGTATGGAGGGAACTTACGCCCGCGTTGGTTACACCATCGATGTGTGCCGTGGCGATGAGGTATGGAACTCTTCACAGGTATGGTATATGCCCTTCGATGACCTGAATGCTCCTTTTACGGACGAGATCGGACAGTGGTCATGGCGTGATTGGTACTACACCATCAACGTGACAAACTTCACGCTCTCCCGCTGTGGTGAGGACAACAGTGCCCTAAACGACCAGATGAAGCATATCAAAGGTCAGATGCTGTTCCTCCGCGGACTGGCTTACTACATGCTCGCAGGTTATTATCAGAACCCAATTCTGATTACGGACTATGCAACCTATTCAACGCTCGATGGTCTCTATGGCACCAACAGCACGTACGACGAGGTCTGGGATCAGGTAGAGAAGGACTTCTCTGAGGCCATGACGCTGCTGCCCAGCCGCAATGCCGGCGGTGAGTGGGCCAAGGGTCGTGCCACCAGTGGTGCTGCAGCAGGCTACTATGCACGTGCACTGATGATGCGCCATAAGTACAGCGAGGCACTCACCGTTCTGAAGAATATCATCAACGGTCAGTATGGCTCTTATAAGCTGATGGCCAACTACGGCGACAACTTCCGTGAGGGACCTGCTTACGAGAACAATGACGAGAGTCTCTTCGAAGTGCAGTTCCTTGACTACGGTTCTCAGGGTACCGACGACGAGTGGACACCTGTGAACACCAGCCCGAACGCTACGCAGGGCCATGCCATCGAGAGTAACTACGGTCCTGGCGACTGCGGTGGCTGGGCAGACCTCTCTGCTTCTCCCTGGCTCTACAACCTCTTCAAGGCTGAGCGTACTACCAGCGGCTCACTCGATCCCCGTCTTTACTGGACGATCGGCACTTACGAGCCTGAATGGGATGGCTTCGAATATGGCAATGTCTGCTACACACTGCCCATCACAGACGATGCTCCCTTCGTGACGAACAACAACTACGGCGGCCTGCCTATCGCCAAGAACACCAACCTGCGCACAGGTCTCTATGACAAGGTTATCACTGGTCTTCACTGCGGTATCAACCTCCGCATGATGCGATACTCAGACGTGCTGCTGCGCGCTGCAGAGTGCGAGAACGAGATCAGCGGTCCTACACAGCAGGCCATCGACTGGATCAACCAGGTGCGTAACCGCGCTGGTCTGGCTGACCTGAAGCTCTCTGATTTCAACAGTGCCGACAAGTTGTTCGAGCAGATTGCGAACGTGGAGCGTCCGAAGGAGTTTGGCTGTGAGTTCGGCCGTGGCTTCGACCTCATCCGTTGGGGATGGTTCTACGACAGTGGTCGTCTGCAGCAGCTGAAGGAGCACGGAACCTTCCGTCGTACCAACGACCGCAGTCGCCTGAAGGAGCCCGTCAGCTATTCTGAAGTAGGTATCGACTCTGAGCTGAAGAGCTCGTATGATTCTTGGATTCCCGGTCATGAGTTCTTCCCCATCTACCAGGGTACTCTGAACGACAACCCCAACCTCCAGGGCAACTCTGCCAACAGCAGCACCAGCAATGCTGACAAGCTGTATGGACCAGTACACCCCGTAGTGAATCTCTAATTTCGACATAAGAACATGTTTTTTAAGACATAAGAACATAAGAACATAGAAGTTATGAAAACAAATAGTATATATAATAAGATAGTGGTGGGAGTAATCTTCTTATTCCTTCTCTCCTTCTCTCCTTTACTTTTTACAAGCTGTGAAGGCGGCGACCTGTACAGCATCGACTCTCCCGACTGGATCTCCGGCAAGATCGACTCCATTGCTGCAGAAAAGGCCAAGAACCAGGGCGGCGAGGATGAAATAGAAGGTTTGGAGGAAGATGTCTATACCGTCGGCGCCACAGACTACTCTACCGGCTGGTGGGCTGTCTTCTCCAAGTATTATCAGATCCCGGAGGGTGAGAAGTGGATTACCCAGTTCAATCTGAACATCAACCCCAACGCATCGAATACCTATAAGAACTATGCCCTGATCATCACCAATGACGAGGACCGTGGTTCTGGCAACTATAAGGAATACGGTGCTATCCGCTACGACTTCCAGCCGAGCGGAAACTCTGAGTGGGGTGACTATATCGATCGTAGCCTTGCAACGAGTACACTTGAATTTGCTACTGATACCGACGCCGGCGTAGACCAGCTCGGCGGCAAGGTGACGCTGACCATCGATCGTACAGAAGGTGGTATGATTGTCACGATGACCAATGGTAAGGTGACGAAGACCTATACTCAGAAGACACCGCTGGTGAACCTGAATGCAGATCAGTCGAACACGACCATCCGTGCATTCCTGGTTCCCGAGGGTTCATTCATCAACTTCATCGGTTCTACCATCGAACCTATCGGAGGCTTCACCTCTAAGGAAGACAAGCAGCCTCTGTCGATGACACTTAACGGCGTGCCCAAGAAGGTGCTTCAGGGTACTACATTGGAGGAGGCATTTGCCAATGTCACCGCTACCATCCAGTTCGAACAGGAGGTTTCTGCTACCGTGAGTGCAAAGGATCTGACCTTCCAGGCTATTCCCAATATGAACTCGCTGGGTAAGAAGACACTGGTTGCTGCCTATGCCAAGACCTACAAAGGCGAGGCTGCCACGGCACCGGTAATCGGATCTGCAGAGTTCGAGATCGTTGACAAGATGTACACCAGTATCGGTGCTACCGACAACTCTACCGGCTGGTGGGGTGCTCACTCCGAGAACATCAAGGTGAACCCGAACGAGACCTTCATCACCAGCTTCACCAACTACACTTGTGGCCAGAACAACTGGAACAACTTTGTGGTGGTGCTCTGCCGTGAGGATAACACTGAGTTCGCCGTCGTCCGTGCCGATAACTACGGATGGGGTGCTGGCTATGAGAATAATCCGAACCTGTGGCTGAGCGGTGGACAGGCAGACTGGGGTGCATGGCTCGCTGCCATGGACGGTGCCAAGGTCGACGTGGCCGTTACGAACAACGGCGACGGGTCTGCTGACGTCTCGGCAATCATGCAGGGTACTGACGGTAACTTCTATACTCAGGAGTATAAGGGCATCGCCATCGATCCAGAGGACTTCTACTTCCGCTTCACGGTAGACAACTGCCACCTGGAGTTCGACAACGTGATTGGTGCTGATGACAACTCTACCGGCTGGTGGGGCGCTCACTCTTCAGACTTCAACGTTCCTGTGGGTAAGACCGTTGTCACACGCATCAAGAACTACAGCAACCTGCAGAACAACTGGAACAACTTCGTGGTCGTTCTAACGAGCGATGGAACTTCTGAATATGCTGTGGTACGTGCCGACAACTACGGTTGGGGTGCCTGCTATGAGAACAATCCCAACCTGACTACCAGTGGTGGACAGGCTGACTGGGGTGCATGGCTCAAGGCCATGGACGATGCAACGGTGACGGTGTCTGTCACCAACAATGGCGGGACGGCTGATGTGCGCTGCGTCATGTTGGGCAATGACGGCAACACTTACTACCAGGATTACCTCGGCATTGGTCCTATCTCCGATGACCTCTGGTTCCGCTTCACGGTTGACGGTTGCCACTTGGTATTCGAGTAGGATTGATATTTGTATTCTACATATTTAATTTGTTAGTTAGTAATCTTGAGTAGGGGGCGGACTTAGCGAAGCCCGCCCCCTTTACTTTTCTCCTTAACACTGTAAGATATGAAAGCGAAAACAATAATGTGGTCGCTGGTGGCCCTTTTTGTCTCCACTCAGACAGTCGCCCAGCCCCGCCATTTCAAGCGTGCAGATTTCCAGACCACCACACCAATGGTCCACGACCCGGTGATGGCGCTCGAAGACAGTACCTGGCATATCTTTGCCACAGGTATGGGTATCCAACAGATGACCTCAAAGGACCGCAAGACCTGGACGGTAAAGGCTGACCCGGTCATGACGGTCATCCCCAAATGGGCTCATGACTCTGTGCCCGGCTTCACCCACCATGTGTGGGCTCCGGATGTCATCAGATGGCACAACCGCTGGTGGATGGCCTACAGCTGTTCCACATTCGGGCGCAACGGCTCTGCCATAGGACTGCTCTCCACACGTTCCTTAGCTTCCGGCCTCTGGGACGATGAAGGTTGTATCGTCTGTTCACACGAAGGTCGTGACAACTGGAACGCCATCGACCCAAACTTCGTCATCGACGATCAGGATCAGCCTTGGCTCGTCTGGGGATCCTTCTGGGATGGCATCCAGCTCGTCCGTCTCGACACAACGATGCACATCGCCGCTGGCGAGAAGCCTCGCACCATTGCTCGCAGATTTAACCTGACGGATCCTGACGGCAAGAAGGCGCTCTCCGTGAATCCCAATCCGCCGAAGAACCCCACCTCCGACTTCGCAGGCCCCAATGCCATCGAAGCCCCGTTCATCTTCAAGCACGACGGTTGGTACTACCTCTTCGTCTCTTGGGACTACTGTTGTCAGGGCGCGAAAAGCAACTACCGTGTGGCCGTAGGCCGCAGCCGTAGTGTCGAAGGACCATTTCTTGATCCTGAGGGCAAGGACATGCGCGACGGCGGCGGAAAAATCTTCCTTGAGGGTGACAAGAAGGAGTATGAGGCAGCAGGCCACTGCGCCGCTTATCACCTCGACGGTCAGGACATCTTTATCTGCCACGGCTACAGCGTAGCCCAGCAAGGAGCCTCCGTCCTCATCCAGAGGCCTATCAGCTGGACGTCCGACGGCTGGCCAAAACTTTAATAAGATAAAAGGGTAAGAAAGTAAAAAGATATAAACATGAGACATGATATAACGGTAAGATTAAACAGGTGGGTGAAAGCTCTTTTACCTTTTTACCTTCTTACCTTTTCATCTTTAGTAAACGCCCAATCGTGGACAGCCGATAACGGCAACGGGACATACACGAACCCACTGTTTTACGATGAGTTCTCTGACCCCGACATTTTGCGTGTGGGCGACGACTACTATCTGGCAGGCACAACGATGCATACTGTGCCAGGCCTCGTCATTCTTCATTCAAAAGACCTGGTAAACTGGGAGAACATCTCCTATTGCTTCGATCGTTTCGACTTCCCCGACGATGCCTTCTCACTCAGAAACCACAAGGAGATCTACGGACAAGGCATCTGGGCACCCGCCATACGTTATGCCAACGGTCAGTTCTACGTGTTCTCAAATGTGAACGGCAAGGGCCTGCAGTGCTATACCTCGAAAGACATTCGCGGACCTTGGCAGCATCATAACATGCAGGGGAACATCTACGACCTCAGTGTACTTTTCGACGACGACGGGAAAATCTATGCCATCCACAAATACGGCGAGGTGCATTGCACAGAGTTGAAGCCCGACATGAGCGGACCCGTGGAGGGCACTGACCGCGTCATCATCCCAGAAGGCAATGCCATCGGCGAGGGCCATCATATGTATAAGATCAACGGAATGTACTATCTCATCTCCACCGACTACAGGCCCAACGGCCGCACCCTCTGTTCACGCGCCAAAAGCATCTGGGGTCCCTATGAGACCATCACCATCACTGCCGATGAGACCTTCGGCTACCATGCTGCTTCGCTGACACAAGTGCCGCAGGGTGAACAGTACCGCATCGGACACGATGGCACTAAGTTTGGCATTCCCGAGGTTGACAAGGATGCCACGGCCTGCACCAATATCCATCAGGGCGGTATCGTAGAAGATCAGAGCGGACAATGGTGGGCTCTACTGATGATGGACTTCCACAGCATCGGACGTACCGTCACCCTCGCCCCCATCACCTGGAAAGACGGCTGGCCCATGCTGGGTCTAGAAGGCAACCTCGGCCGTGCCCCCCGCACGTGGCTGAAACCAGCCATCAACACCGATATCAAGCCCCATGCTCCCTATAAGCGCAACGACGATTTCAATGGCAAGACCTTGGGTCGTATATGGCAGTGGAACCACAACCCTGACGACAAGATGTGGAGCCTAAAGAACGGTCGACTGCGTCTCAACACGATGCCTGCCGAACAGCTGATGTGGGCCCGCAACTCACTGACCCAGCGCGTCATCGGTCCTAGCTCTGTTACCACCGTTGAACTCTATACCAAGGGAATGAAAGACGGCGATGTGGCTGGTCTGGGCAATATCAATGTGCCCTGTTCGTGGATTGGTGTCGTCAAAGACGGCAAGCAGGCCGTCCTCCGCTGCTTCGAGCAGGCTACCAACGATACCATCGACACTGCCTTTGAAGGCGACAGACTCTACCTCCGCATGGTGGGCGACTACGACCACGATCGTGCCCATTATGAATATTCGTTCGATGGTGCCAATTATCAGCAGGTAGGCCGCGAGATGCCGCTATCTTATCAGCTCATCTCCTTCCAGGGCTCGCGCCATGCCCTCTTCGCCTTCAATTATAAGGGTCAGAAAGGCGGCTATGCCGAGTTCGACAATTTTACTGTCGAGGAACCGCAGGCTGACCGCAGCGCGAACATCCCCCTCGGCAAGACCGTGCGTATCGTCAACCTTGCTACTGGCAAACCGATGATTGCGATGGAGCATGGTCTGCTCTACGATACCGATGCCTCTGACCACAGTCCGCTGACCCGTTTCCGTGTGATTGATAAGGGCCTGGGCCAGGTAATCCTCCAGTGTGAAGATGACCGATATGTATTCTGTTCCGGCTATGGTCTGGCAGGCGATGTGCGCCTAACCACCGATACCTCGAAGGCGGAGGTCTTCCTCTGGCAAGACTACCTCAATCATGAGTTTATGCTGATGTCGATGCGCACTCATAAGTATATCGGGAAGAGTCCTACCACAGGCAGTCCTTATTCAATGGACTTCGCAGGTGCCGATCCAGCCCGTCGCAACGGGACTGTGCTCCGTTGGGAAGAATAAAAATCAGGAAAATATTTGTATTGTTGAATGATTATTCGTATCTTTGCAGCATAAAATAAAAACTACTAAAAGATGAAGAAATTACTGTTTTGTCTGATGGCATTACTGATGGCAGTATCAGCCTCGGCTTATGTTTTTAAACGTGTCAGCGTTCATGATCCCAGCATCGTGTGGGATCCTGCATCACAAACCTATTACATCTTCGGCTCCCACCGTGCTGCCGCGAAGACAACCGACTTGATGAGTTGGAGCACCATACCCAGTTTTGTCAATGCGACGACATTCTCCACCCCTGCTGTGACAAAGGTGAAGAAAGATGGTGTGGAATATGATTTTGCCTTTAATGCCCAGGCATGGTCGAAGCGTGGTAACGCCAGATACGACATCACGGGTAACCTCTGGGCGCCTGATGTCATCTGGAACCCTGTCATGAACAAGTGGTGTATGTATATGAGTGTCAACGGTGAATGCTGGTACTCTAGCATCGTACTGCTTACGTCCGATAACATCGAAGGCCCCTATACCTATCAGGCCCCTGTCGTCATCAGCGGTTTCCACACTGGTGATGCCTATAAGGACACTGATCTGGAAATTGTTTTAGGCACTCAGAGCAGTCTCCCTTCACGCTATTCCATGAAAGGAACGTTGGTTGCAGGCAACTGGGGTGAACGCTGGCCAAACAACATCGACCCCTGTGTGTTCTACGACGAGGAAGGTAAGCTGTGGATGAGCTACGGCTCCTGGAGCGGCGGCATCTGGATGCTCGAACTCGACGAGGAAACGGGGCTTCGCGACTATGATGTTACCTATGAACTGACTGGCTCAGGCAACGGCATCACCGTCGATCCATATTTCGGCAAGAAGATTGCAGGCGGCTACTATGTCTCCGGCGAGGCCTCCTACATCGAATATATTGGTGGCTGGTATTTTCTCTTCGTCACCTACGGTGGTTTGGCAGCAGGCGGTGTCAAGAACGACTATAACAATGGCGGCTATCAGATGCGCGTGTTCCGCTCAGAAAAGCCAGACGGTCCCTACATCGATGCCCGCAACACCGATGCGGTGTTCAAGAGTTTCTTGACCGACTTCGGCCCCAGCGCCAACGATAACAGGGGTGTGAACATCTTCGGAGCCTACAGCGAGTGGGGCAATCAGGCCAAGGGCAACTTTGGCGAACGCTCACAGGGCCACAACTCCATTATCGCTGCTGAGGACGGCCGCACCTATCTCGTCTACCACACCCGTTTCCAGAACCGTGGCGAGGAACATCAGGTACGTGTGCATCAGGTGTTTCAGAATGAAGACGGCTGGCTCGTTGCAGCACCCTTCGAGTACACCGGCGAGCAGGTCACCAGTGCCGACATTGCCGCCAGCCAACAGATAGCCACCGACCGCATCCCCGGCACCTGGCAGTTGCTCATCCACCCTTTCAAGCTCGACCATACGAAGAAGGAGGCAGCCAAGCCCGTAGAGATACAGCTCAATGCCGACGGCTCTGTCAGCGGTGCTCAGACAGGCACCTGGAGCGTTCAGGAAGGCACTTCCTACTTCACCATCAAGCTGGGCACCACCGAATACAAGGGCGTGATGGTAGAACAGACCCTCGAGCCCACTGACAACAAGACCATCGCCTTCACCTGTTTGAATCGCAACGGTGTCACCGTCTGGGGCTACCAAACCTCCCCCGCCACAGGCATAGAAGGAATCAAGAGTCAGGACTCTCGACTCTCAGATGCCTGGTACGACCTCCGTGGTCGTCGCATAACCACTCCCACAAAAAAGGGAATATACATCCGCAACGGGAAAAAGTTTATACGATAAATAAAGTGGAGGCTGTTGGCCTCCACTTTTTTCTATTTCTAAACTCGCGATTTTACTAGTCTTTCTGAATGAGGCAGACGGCATAGGCTGAGATGCCTTCTTCGCGGCCGGTGAAGCCCAGCTTCTCAGTAGTGGTGGCCTTGATAGAGATGTCGTCAGGATCACAGCCGATGACCCGGGCCATGCACTCCTTCATCTGAGGAATGTGGGGATTCATCTTCGGTCGCTCGGCACAGATGGTGGCATCGATATTCACGAGATGGTAGCCTTTGGTGGCAATGAGGTCGATGGTCTTGCGGAGAATGATCTTGCTGTCCATGCCGTCGGTTTCGGCAGAGGTATCTGGGAAATGGTAGCCAATGTCGCGCATGTTGGCGGCACCGAGAAGGGCGTCGCAGACAGCATGTAGCAACACGTCGGCATCGCTGTGTCCAAGGAGACCTTTACTATGTTCCAACTTAATGCCGCCCATCCAAAGGTCGCGGCCTTCTACTAACTGATGGACATCGAATCCAAAACCAACTCGAATACTCATTATTACTTTGTTTATGGTTTAATGTTTATAGTTTATAGTTGATTACTTCTATAGAATCCAGATAAATTCACAAGGGCTTGCCAGGTTATCATCTATAAACTATAAACTATCAACTATAAACAATATCTTATCTCCTGAACAAATCTTTGATACCGTCCATGTCGAAAGCGAGGGTGAAACGGAGTGTCTGGTCGAGAGGATTGGAGCGGGCCGTAGAGATGACGTAGCCCACATCGAGCGAGAAGACATTCATGCGGAAGCCACCGCCGACGGTGAAGTACTTCATGTTACCCTTCGATTCTGCCTGATGGTGATAGCCCGCACGGAGGGAGAACTGGTCGTGATAGACGTACTCGGCACCGATACTCCACTGGATTTCCTCAAGCTCTTCCTTGAAGCCGTCAGGGGCATCGCTGAAGCTCTTGAACATTCCACTGATACTGCTGACATCGCTATACTCACGACGCACACGGTCTTGGTAGTCGGTGTTCGACTCACCTTCCTCCTGACGGGGCACAGTAGGCACAAGCAGCTTGTTGGCATCAGCAGAGATAGAAAAGCGGTTATACTCGTCGACGGGAACCATAAGCGAGGCACCCAGACGGAGGTTGGCGGGCAGGAACTGACTCTCATCGTCACCGTAAAAGGATATCTTTGAGCCGATGTTCGACATATTGAGTCCGAGGCCAAGCTGGCACTCACGACTGCCGAGCATCAGGTACTTGTTGTAGTACATGGCAAGGTCGGCAGAGAAGGCGGAGGCAGGCTTGGAGTCCTCGCTGTAGTCGTAGCGCAGGTCGCTGTGAATCCAGCGGATGGCGGCAGCCAGGGAGAAGTTCTCGCTGAGCATCATGGAGTAGGCCACATCGAGCGACATCTCGTATGGCTTGACGCTCATGCCGTCGTCGGCAAACACCTCACCGAGGGAGAAATAGCGTAATGAACCAGAGATGGCGGAATAGTCGCCAATGCGATAGTAGCCTGCCACGTAAGCGAGGTCGATGTCGTTGACCAACTGACGGAGCCAAGGCGTATAGTTAAGTGCTATACCTGAGCGGCTGATGCAGAAAGGGTACTTGGCGGGGTTCCAGTACTGTGAATTCACATCGGGGTCGGTAGCCACACCGATGTCACCCATACCTGCCGAACGGGCATCGGGGGCGATGGTCTGGGAGATGACGGCATGTTCGACGGGATTGAACATCTGCACCTTGTCATCGTCCTGGGCCAGCGCGACGCTAAATGATAAATGATAAATGATAAATGATAAAGCTATCACCCTCATCATCATATGTCCTTTATCTTCCTTTATCTTCATATATCTTCTTTAACTTCTTCTGTTGTATGCCTATAAATAACGTATCATACGTGGATTTTATTGCTTTAGCACTATTAATTTAACGGTTTTGGAGGCACCGCCAACGGTGAAGCGACAGAGATAGACACCTGTCTGCAGACGTGCTCCACCGCTGAGGTTGAGGTTCCAACTGACGGTACAGGTGCCATCGGTGGAGGTCTCTGAACGGGTCTGCTTATAGAGCTGGCGCCCTGCGAAGTCGAAGACTTCCATAAGGACTGTCTCCTGACTACTGACCCCCGTCTCCCGTCTAATGATAAACGAGGTGTACTCCGTGGCGGGGTTCTTGGTGCAGATGACGCTAAGATCGCCACCCGGGTCACCATCAATCACCTCGAAGGTGAGCTGTGACACTGAAGAGTTGTTGAGCACATCCCAGGCACGGAAGAGGAGGGTATGACGACCTACGCTGAGTTCTGGGATGCTAAAGCCTACAGCTCCGCTGCGGTAGTCGCCGAAGTCGAAGGTGAAATAGTCGTTGAGGTTGTAGGTGCGCGACAACTCACCGTCGATAATGAGTTCGAGATCGTGGCCTATACTACTACCCGAAGCATTGATACCGCTCTCGTCGTAGAGCTCTGCACGGAAATAGGGTGTGGTACCTGTCTTGTCACCGTTGGAGAACGAGCGGGTGTTGAGGTAGCAATAGATGGAGGGTCCGATGGAGTCGTTGGCAGATATCGCACTGCCAGAAAGCACGAAGTTACCCGTGACACCGTGAGCGGTCTCTGACTGGTCGTTGGCAACGGCATAGAGTGTCATGAGTCCGCTGCCATCTGTATAACTGATGTCCTTGGGCACAGCAAAAGTGAAGCGGAACACCCCCTGACTGATACTATCGGAGCCCTGATAGAGCGTCTTGGTACGATCGGTATAGACGAAAGCCTTCTCTGCTCCCTCGGAAGATGTGTCGTTGAGCTTACAGGTGATGGTCTCCTCGGCATCACGGACAGTGGCGGTCACCACGCCGTCAAAGGGCTTGGAGCTTACAGATGAGATATGGCCCTTGACGGTGGCAATCGAGCCTGCGGCAAGGGTAACGGGAGCACTGGCGGGCTGGCCGTTGATACTGTCGACGACAACCTGCGACGTGGGGCATGCCAGCTTCAGTGCTGGGTCGCCAAGGAGGGTATACTGCAGTTTGTTGGGTGAGGTGTCACGCCCCTGACTGACAAGGTCGCACTTAGACTGGCGTACGGCCTCGCCGATGGTGAAGCCGGGACGAAGTACATAGTCGGTAAACAGGAGGTTCATCGCCTCGTTGTAGTTGGCATAGACCGTTCGCGTGGTTCCGAAGAAGGCCACACCCCCACCCCGCTCGCTGAGCATGACGGTCTCACCGATATTATCCTCCTGACCATCGAAGGGCATGATATCGCAGGAGGCGGTGATCCAAAGGGGGAGGTGGTTGGTGACTGACGTCTCGAAATCGGCGAGTTTCATGACGAGTTCGTGGGAGAAGGCGTAAGCGGCACCGTGACCGCTGTAGTTCATCATCAGGGCACCGTCGGCCATCTGCTGTTTGATCTGGCGAGTGACCTCAGGATAGGAGTAGCCAGTAGCCGACGAGGTGCGCTGGAAGGCATCCCAATAGATCTTCTTGACGAGATAGCCGGGGTAGTTCTTTTCTATCTGCTTGGCCACACGGTCGGCGGTGGTCATGTGGGAATTATTGTTACCGTCGTCGCCCATCATACAGATGACGTTCTGCCAGGGTCCGGCATAGGTGTTAGTCGCGTAGTTGAGTGTCTTGTCGACGAGCACCTGTGCATCTTCGGCCGTACGGGCAGGATAGCGGCCAACGGCCACATCGGGCTTTCCGAGGTATGAAGAACCACCGCTCTTCTGCTGAATCTCCTCCTCGTCGTCGAGCAGACAGAAGAAGTCGTCGCTCACGTAGCAGTTGACGTGGCTGAAGGAGTTCTCGCTCTCGAAGCAGAGCAGGAAGTCGTCGGGATTGTAGCCTGTCCATTCTGTGCTGAGCATACGATTATCCCAGGCGCCATCGCCGAAGAGCAGCAGATAGCGCGGCAGGTCAGCGTCCATCTCGGCACGGTCATAGAGCATCTTCATATATCGGCGGTAGGCCGTGGCGTCGGGCGTACCACTGGAGAACTCGTTATACAGTTCGTCAGCAGGCACGATCCTCACACGGAAGCCGTCGTGCTCTTCATGCCAGGTCTTGATGCGCTCCGCCTGCTGCAGCACCTGTTGCAACGTAGGGATGATGATCACCATATCGACGGCACTGTCGGCATGGTGGTCCTGATTGGTGATGTTATAGACGTATTCAGGCACAGGCAGGTCGCTGGCATGGATATCGGTCATCGTCATCGGTGTGTCGAGGGTCAGCGAGAGATAGTCGAGACGGAGGCTGGCACCCGACGTCTGGGTGACCGTCACCTCGTTGGATCCTGCCGTCAGATCGTCGACGTGGTAATTCCAGACATTCTCTTCTGCCTCCGTATAACTGTCGAGTTTGACAGTCCGTGAGATGGTACCCACCACAGAGTCGTTGACGACAACGGTGGCTTCGAAACTGCCATCGTAGGTGAGAGCCACGCTCAGTGTTCCATTATTGCCATTGGCCTGAAGGGTATAGCGACGGGGAGTGCCGATGGTAAAGAGCGTTTTGTCGAAGAGGTTACGGCCTCCGTGATACCAGGCGTAGTCATCAACTTCATAGAGGCAGTGGTAATCCTCGGAAAGAGGATAATATTTGGCCTTAAACTCATCTTCCGTCATCGTGACAGACTGCTGGGTGCTGTCTCCTGACTCATCCGTCAAGAAATAATAGCCATAGTCGGAATAGGGATTACGGGTACGGACTATGGCCGTGGATGACTCCCACCCTACGGGACCCACGCCATAGAACAGACGGCGGCCATCGATGGTGCATGTAGGCACTTCCTGCAAATCATCAGTAGCAGTAAGGTATTCACCCGTGAGACATTCCGGCTGCAAAGCACCACCATAGCCATAGAGTCTGACTCGGGATGGGTCCGTGAAACCTGCTTTCTTCACGAGGGCGTCAGTCAACTGGTAGAATCCACTTTGTGGAACGCGGATCTTCGCCCACGTTCCTGACTGCAAAACAGAGTGGGAGGCGTAACGTTCCGCAGGGACGTCGGCGGCACGAGTTTGGGCCTTGGCAATGGCCTCAACGTTCAGTTTGAATTCCACAAGCCGCTGATATTTGCCCTCACGGAAAACCAATGGCACAAACGACACCTCGAGCACCCCCTTCTTACGAGCGACGGCGATGGTCTGTGACACCTCAGGCATCTCAGGCAACGGAGCCCCACTTATCTGCTGATAGCGCAGCACATCGGCAACAGGCAAATCCTCAAACAAAGGGTATTCGATACTCACATGCCAGAGGGAGTCGGCATAATGGGCGCCGAGCTGCTTCTGATAGGTGAATACGGGCAACAGAGAGTCTATCCTGACCTGCGAGGCAGTCAGACTAAAATACTCCTGAGCCCTCAGAGAAGAAAAGAGGGACAGAAGAACGCATCCTATGATCAGTCTCCAGACGTTTCTCACGTTCTGCTGAAATCTTTAGGATAATAACGTTCTTCCGTCCCTTTTTATTGTGTAAGCTGCAGAATTAGCTTCTTGCTTCGATCTTCTTATTGATATCGTCGATCACCTCATCGGTCAACTCATACTTCGAGATGATGAACATAGCAAGGGCGAGCAGGATGGCGGGAATGACGCAGACCAGCCAGAGAATACCCTCCTCGGCAAAGGCCGTCTGGTCGATAGTAGCGCTGTTATAGCCAACGAAAGCCAGCACTGCCGGACCTACAATGCTTCCGAAGGTCATACCAGCCTTGAAGAACAATCCTGTCAGAGCGTTGACAATACCAGAGATACGACGGCCAGTGGTGTACTCACCATAGGAGATTACCTCCGGCACCAGCGCCCACATATAACCCGTAGCCACGATGACGCCAGTGCTCTTGATAAACTGAGCCACATAGATCATCATCATGCTGGGACTCTCCATCTTGGAAATGAAATAGAGCATGGCCATACCGATGATAGCAGCACCAAGGAACAGATAGAACATGTTTTTCTTACCAACCATACGCTTGAACCAAGGTACCAACGGCATGAAGATAAATGCCGGAATCGAACCCAGGGCCATGAATATCGACAGTTCCTGAGCCGAGCCGTGCAAGTTACTGTTCATGAAATAAGCACCTGCGGCATTACCGACAGACATCATGGCAAAGGCGGTGATGAAGAAGAAGGCGAGCACACGCAAGGGACGGTTGCGGAGGAACTCCATCCAAAGGTCGCTGACCTTCACGTCCTCTGTCACTTTCGCATCCATGACGACACGCTCCTTACACTGCGTGAAGCAAAACAAAAGCAGGCAGAAACCTATGATGGCATAGATGGTCATCGTGGTGAACCATGCGGAAGGATCCTTCGGAAGGCTGTCGGACGGTGCACCGGCAATCAGAGCGATGAACAAAGGCAGACCAGAGTTTACAGCCAAACCACCGAGGTTGGCCATGAACATACGCACTGAGGTAAGGATGGTAATCTCATTCGTGTCACGTGTCAGCGAGGAGTTCAGGGCTCCGTAGGGTACGTTGATAAACGTGTAAAGCAGCTGCATGGAGATATAAGTGACGTAGGCATATATCAGCGACGGTGCAAAACCATTGTAGAAGCAGAGGATGGCGAAGCCCGAAAGCGGAATACCGACATAAAGCAGATAGGAACGGTATTTGCCGTAACGGGGATTACTCTTGTCGATGAGAGCGCCCACAATGGGGTCCCAAATGACGTTTGCCACATTACCCACCAGAAACATCACGGCCACCGCCGACGGTGTCAGTCCGTAGATGTCGGTGTAGAAGAAAAGCAGATAAGTACAGATGACCTGAAAGATCAGATTCTGCGCCAGGTCTCCAGAACCGAAGCCGATGCGCTGAATCCAGGATAGCTTGTAAAAGCCTTTTGATTCGTTTGCTGTTGCCATAATTTTAATTTATTATTTATTATTTATTTGTTTATTATTTATTTTATTATTTATTAATGTTTAATTCGAATGACGACATGGGGAGTCCTGTGAGAGAGCGCACGTTTGCCTTCAGGGGATTGTCCTTCCAGGCATAACGGATTATCAGCTTGGACCCTGACTCCTGACTCCCGACTCCCTTCACCTCTATCCTGTTGCCAGAGGCAGTGGCCTCAGCGTTCACGAAACGGCCGTCTTCTCCGGCAATCTCGAACTCATGGAGCTCTCCTGCCTCTATGGGCTGGTCGAGGGTGAGGATGATGTTATCGTCGTTGACCTCTACGGAGACCACTTCGGGCGAAAGGGTAACCTTCTCCTTGTATACCAGACGGTCGAAGCATTGTGCAATGCGTCCTGCCACCTCTTTCTTACGAAGAGGATGGATATCTACGGTCTCTCCGAGGTCGTTGATGACAGCCAATTCCGCATAAGGATCGCCTTTGGCAACGAGACGCTGGGCCTCTCGCAACTGAGCCCAACCACTGTTGACGGGATCGGACTGATAAGTAATAGGTCTCGGGAAACCTGTCTGCTGACGACCATCGTAGTTGGCTAACTGTACGATAACAAATGGCATCTGCTGATCCTGCCAACGGTCACGCCAACAGCCAATCATCTTTTTCAGATAGTCGGCATATGGGGCAGGATTACCTGTATTCGACTCTCCCTGATACCACACCACACCACTGATGGCATAGGGAGCCAAGGGATAGAGTACAGCGTTATAGAGCGTCGTAGGCAGATTCTGCAGCGACACATCACTGCTGGGGCACGAGGGCATCTCGGCACCAACCTGCATCTTCCACGTATCGCTAAGCAGAATGACATCTTCCGGAAGGGGATTCAGCGAGTAGCGGTCGTCGCCGAAAGCAATCAGATAGGGTTTCTCTGGAATGAAATGAACGGCTCCGAACTTGTTGATGAAGCGCACGGTGATGACGTTGTCACCCTCACGGAGCAGTCCCTCGGGGATGTCGTAGCGTCGCGGAGGATATTGATAATAAGTATGGCCTATCTCCTTGCCATTCAGATAGGTGACATCCTGATCGAAGAGTGTGCCAAGCAACAGACGGGCGGGTTTCCTCGCGTGTACATTATCTATATATATATGCTGTCGGAGCCACACACTGCCGCTGCCACGCCATTGCCAACTATTCTGGTTAATCTCCTTCCAAGCGGCATCATCATATTCGGGAAGGATAAAGGAACTGATGGAATCCGACTTGTCGAGCATATCGCTCCATTGTCTGGAGGCCACAGCATTAGCCCTCATCTGTGTCCTTACATATTCATCGTTCTGATAGATGGCCGTCTTCTTCAACAGCATGGGATAGTCTTGCTGAAGGGAATCGGCAGAAATCCACGCCTCAATGGGAGTACCACCCCAACTGTTGACGATGATACCCTGAGGCACGCCTGTCTTCTCATACATTCGTTTGCCGAGGAAATAGCCTACAGCAGAGAATGGCCAGGCATTCTGTTTGTTCAACGGCTTCCAGTTGATACTGGTGGGACGGATATCATCCTTCACACCGTGGGTATCGGTATCGTTCTGCACACGGAATAACCTGATCTTGGGGTTCTCGTAACTATCAACCACCTGCACATACTGCGGATAAACCCTCTCAATATGCACGTCGATGTTCGACTGTCCTGAACAGAGCCACACATCACCAATCAGGATATCTTTTAATTCTAAATCATTAATGCTTAACTCATACGGTCCTCCTGCCTTCATCTTCGGAAGGTCCACACGCCAGTTGCCGTCTGCGTCGGCAGTAGTCGTAAATTCCTTCTTGTTAAAACGTACCGTAACCGTCTCACCGGGTTCAGCCTTACCCCACACAGGTATGGCTTTACCACGCTGAAGAACCATTCCCGACTGGAACAATTGGGGCAGAGACACCTTTGCCCCTGCTATTGCCACACTCAAGAATGCAACAAAAAAAATAACAAATCTCTTCATCATTTGTCGTTTTGATGTTGCAAATATAATAAATATCTTCGATGAAATGGTAAAAATGGCGGTTTTTCTTATCCAATGAAACAATTCAAAAAGCATCTGTAACAAATCATAATGTCAAATGGGATATTTTTCCTTACCTTTGCAAACAAAATCTATTTAATTGTTCAGATCAGAAAGCAAGGCGATGAGGGTTCGTTCTTCACAAAAAGTATCAATTGGAGAGAAATTGGGCTACTCCTTAGGAGACATGGCCGCCAATCTGGTATTCCAGATGATGGTCATCTTCCAATTGAAATTCTATACAGACATATTCGGGTTGGACGGGGCTGTGGCCGGATCCATCCTGATGATAGGTAGCATTTCAGCTATCATCGTGGATCCCGCGGTTGGTATCCTTGCCGACCGTACAAGGACAAGATGGGGTAAGTTCCGCCCTTGGCTTATCTGGACAGCGATACCCTTCGCTATCTTCTACGTCCTCGCTTTCTATAATCCCGGCATCCAGGATAAATCTGCGGTAGCTCTCTATGCCACCATCTCCTACGTGCTGCTGATGACTGTCTACTCGTTCAACAACATCCCCTACACCTCATTGGGTGGGGTGATGACCAGCGACATCAGGGAGCGCACGAGCATCACCACCATACGATTCATCGCCGTCACCATTGCACAGTTCGTGGTACAGGGACTGACGCTTCCCCTTGTGGACAATCTCGGGCAAGGCAATCAGCAGCGTGGTTGGGTAACCACCATTGGACTCTTCGCCATCATAGCCATCTTCCTTTTCCTCATCACCTTCTTGGTGACGAAGGAACGCATCCAGCCACCTCCCATGCAGGTGAAAGATATTAAGGAGGACATCAAGGACACCGTCTCTGATGTTTCGTGGAACTCCATGGCCCTGCTCACCTTTGCCATCTTCATCACCCTGTCCATGTGGGGGTCGGCCATGAACTTCTATTTCCAGTATAATATCGACCAGAAATCGCTTTACGACTTCCTGTCGCTGTTCGGACTGGAGATAGAGCAGAAGGAAGCCTACTCCATAGGCTACTCCGTCTTCAACATGACAACCGCCATCGTACAGTTCATCGGTGTCATCTGTTTGTCGAGGGTCCTGGCCAACAAATACGGCAAGAAGAAGGTGTTTATTATTAGTCTCTCATTGACGGCATTCTTCACTGCTCTCTTCTACATCCCCTCGCCCACGGACATCAGTCTGATATTTGTGCTCAACATCTTGAAATCGCTCGCCTATGCCCCGACAGTGCCGCTGCTCTGGGCGATGATTGGCGACGTAGCCGACCATATAGAGTATGAGAACTATCGTCGTGCCACGGGATTCTGCTTCTCAGGCATCACGCTGGCACTGAAACTCGGTCTTGGCCTTGGCGGTGCCATCGCCGGTGTGATCATCAGCATGTTCGGTTATGTGTCCGGTGGTAGTGCCATCCAGAACGAGAGTGCCATGGAGGGTATACGCCTCGTATCGAGCATCGTTCCGGCCATACTCTTCGGCGTAGGAGTGCTCGCCCTGTATTTCTATCCCATCAGTAAGGAATATAATGAGAACATGCAGGCAGAACTTGATGCACGGCGACGTCTGGCAAAGGAAGAGAATATCGAATAAAACATAATTATAAGCATTATGAAACCACGTTATCTTTATCCAAATGATTTTTACGCAGATCCGTCTGCCAATGTGTTTAATGGAAAACTCTTCGTCTATCCCAGCCATGACTGGGAGGCTGGTGCTGCCTTCGACGACGACGGTGGCCACTTCCAGATGAAGGACTACCACGTGATCTCCATGGAGGACGTGGAGAATGGTGAGGTTACTGACTACGGTAAGATTCTCGATGTGGAGCAGGTAGCCTGGGCTGAGAAACAGATGTGGGACAACGATGTTGTAGAAAAAGACGGCAAGTACTATCTCATTTTCTCTGCCAAGGACTACAATGGCGTGTTCCACCTCGGCGTGGCTGTGGCCGACAAGCCCGAAGGTCCGTTCATCCCCCAAGAGCACCCCATGCGCGGCTCCTACTCCATAGACCCCTGCGTGTTCAAGGACGACGACGGACAGATCTACTGTTATTTCGGTGGCCTCTGGGGCGGACAGCTCCAGTGGTACAAGGCTCCGCAGAAACTTCTGAAGGAAGGCATCGACCTTGGCCCTGCTGCCGATAAGAAAACCCAGCTCTTTGCGCCTGCCGATGTTCCCGCACTGCCCAGCAGCGTGGTACGTCTGAGCGACGATGTGATGCAGTTTGCCGAGGCTCCGCACGATGTCATCGTCATCGACAAGGACGGACAGCCCCTGAAGGCTGGTGACCCCCACCGCTTCTTCGAGGCTTCGTGGATGCACAAGTACAACGGCAAGTATTACTTCAGCTATTCCACTGGCGACAGCCACTTCCTCTGCTATGCCATCGGCGACAATCCCTACGGCCCGTTCACCTATCAGGGCGTACTCCTTGATCCCGTCGTAGGCTGGACAACGCACCACAGCATCGTGCAGTACAAGGGCGAATGGTTCCTGTTCTATCACGACTGTGTACCCTCCAACGACGTAACCCATCTGCGCTCGCTGAAGGTACAGCGCCTGTTCTACAATGAGGACGGCACCATTCAGAAGGTCATCAATGAGTGATTTTCATGCATTATGAATCATGCATTGATCACTGAATATTATATCTCTCACCGAGACGAACTGCTGGCTTTCGTCAGCAGTCGTCTCGGAGGAAGTGACTTTGCGGAAGACATCGTGCAGAATGTCTTCCTCAAGTTGCTGACTACAGACAAGATGATTTCCGAGGTAACGCTCCCTTCGCTGGTCTATACCATCGCACGTAACCTTATCACTGATTACTATCGCCGTCATACCAATTATGAGGAGTATGAGCACTATATCAAGAGTCAGGGCATCAGGAGTCAGGAGTCGGTATTCTCCGTACGTGAGATTACGGAGCGGTTGGAGCGAGGACTGGCCCGCCTGCCTGAGAACTGCCGCGAGATATATCGCATGCATATCTACGGTGGCATGAAGGTCAGCGAGATTTCCCAGGAACTCGGTGAGGGCTACAAGTCCGTGGAGCACCGCTTAGGCTTCGCCCGCAAGGCCATGCGCCAATACCTTTGGCGTTACGCTTCGTAACCTCATTTGAAAATCAGCGTCGACAGGTGGTCTGCGGAAAAGAGTTCGCAGGCCACTTGTTGTATGTCTGAGGCACTGACCATATCTATCTTGCGGAAGAGCATTTCAAGGTCGCGCTCATGGCCATGATGCAGGAAACTGCGTCCGAAGTCGAGGGCGAACTGCTCACGGTTGTCACAGGCAATGGCGAGTTGTCCCTTCAGCTGGCGCTTGGCTGCGGACAATTGGGCATCAGACAACTGTTTCTGCACAAAACGATCCAACTCACGATGCACGAGTCGCAGGCAACGGTTGACATCGTGGTGGTCACAGCCGAAATAGACGCACCACATACCCGTGTCAGAATAACTGGCCATCGTGCTCTCCACGGTATATACCAGTCCGTGACGCTCTCGTAGAGAAAGGTTCAGATGGGCGTTCATCCCTGGACCGCCTAATATATTATTCAATAGGTATAACGACATACGACGCGGATCATCATAACGGTAGGCACAAGTGCCAAGCATCACATGAGCCTGATGAGTTCCAAGTTTTTTGCTTATTGTTGACGGTTTACTGGTTACTGCTGAATACTCTTGAGGCTGAACAGATAGTGGGTTTGCCAGCAAATCATCTGTAGACTTTTCAAGCAACCTGCAAAGTCGCTTAAAATCCACATCTCCATATACGAAGAACACGGCATTGTCAGGACGATAGTGGCGACGCGTGAACCTCAACGCATCGGCCGTCGTGAAAGTACGCAGCAATTCAGCCGTGCCGAGGATGTTATGCCCAAGGGGATGGCCTTCGAAGAGCAGGTTCTCAAACTCATCATAAATCAGTTCGGCAGGCGAGTCATTGTAACTCTCGATCTCATCGCAAATCACCTCCACCTCCTTGTCGATCTCATGCTGAGGATACTGGCTGTGGAACACGATATCCGTCAGCAGGTTCACCGCTTTGGCGATGTGCTCCTTCGTAACGGCAGCATAAAACACGGTATCCTCCTTATTGGTAAAGGCATTCAGCTCCCCGCCCACGCTTTCCAAAGCGTTTATCACCTGCAAGGCATTGCGGCGCTCCGTGCCCTTGAAAGTCATGTGCTCACAGAAATGCGCCAGTCCTTCCTCTCCAGGCTGCTCGTCACGAGCCCCAGCCGCTATCTCATAGCCACAATACACCACCTGTGAATCCATCGGCAGGTGGATGATCCGCAGCCCATTCTCAAGCGTATATGTGTTGTACTTCGTCATAAAACGTTTTTAGGCTGCAAAGGTAGCGCATTTATCCGGAAAAGCCAAATTATTGCCCCGGAAACTTGGATATTTCCACTTTTTACACACAGTTCCATACCCCGTATATCTGTGGAAGACAAAAGACCGGTTAACCGAAAAATGAAGGTAGCCGATTGGAATGACGACTACCTTCTAAAACTACTATATATGCTATAATGCGTTTTCCATGTAGCAAAAATTGAAAAAAGTATGCCCCTGTGCCCCTTTTGCGGTTAATATGTTGATTCCAATATAGTTAGTAGGTGCACAGTTGGCGAGAAACCCTGCCCCTACTATGCCCCAAGTGTGCACCTTACTGACTTATACTGATATAGGTAGACACATTTATGAACAATAAAATGTGTTATTATG
>CAMKSE010000007.1 GCA_946415365.1 uncultured Prevotellaceae bacterium | reverse complement strand
AAATTATTAACGTGACCCGATGATCATCTCATGGCTAGGGGTGCTGAGTAGTTACCAATGTTAATGACCGTTACATTCGCCCTGTTTGTTTTAAAGAATCATAAATAGAGGCGACTCCTTTACAAGATTTGCCCCTTTTGGTATTTATCAGAGTAGAAAGGTGTAATTTTGCATTAAAATGTAGGATGATGAGAAAAAGCTTTTTCTATGCGACGGTTGCCCTGCTGATGCTGGCCTTGGCGGGCTGCAGCGATGATGACGGGCTGGGGGCTTCCGAACTGTGTCATGCCTGGTACTGGCGTGATGAGATGCCCAAGAACTATTACAACCTCGTGGTCTATAAAAACAACGGCACCGTTGAGTCCGTTGCCATCATCAATACGGATGACGGCCCCAGGAAAAAAGTCTTAAACCACGGTAGTTATCGTCTTGTCGGCGACCGTCTGACGTGCATGTGGGACGGGGCAGAGGAATCCTTCAACTATCGGATCGTCATCGAGAAAAGCGGCGAAGACGGCTATACCATGTATCAGTATAGCGACGGTGAGGAGACCCAATCGTGGTATAACACCTTTTATACCTCCAATAGTTTGGACGACACCTATCTCAACACCCCAGCGTATCTTGGGGAATGGTAGGGGCACGGAATCTTTCCATTGTCTCTGTATCGGCTTGCTAACGGCGGGGCCCTAGAACTCAGGAGCGGAAAAGAGGCGGACGGGGGAGTTGAGACCGCTGGGGACGGGTGTCCACTGGTCGTAGGTCGTGCGGCGGTAGTTGATGTCCACCACGTTGATCTCCTCCATCTTACGCCACTTGATACCGCGGCGGTCGTAGTCGGCGATGCGATTGGCTGGCAGGTTGGTCACCTCGATGCGGATCTCATTGTCGCCGGCCTTCAACGTGTTATGGCAGTCGAGCACGAAGGGCACACTCCAGGCACAGCCGATGAACTGGCCGTTGATGTAGACACGGGCCGACTCGCGCACGTCGCCGAGGTCGATCTGCCAATGCTCTTTGGCTTCGGCCTTCGTGAGCCTGACCTTCGTTGTATAGACGCCAGTGCCCATCATCACCTTCAGACTCTCATCGTCGAGCGTCTCCCAGGTCTGGGGAGCGTCGAGGGTGAAGGTCTTGTTGACCTTGGGAGTCTCCTCGATGAACGAGAGCGTCCAGGTATTATTGAGTCTAAGGAATCTTGGGATCTGGGAATTTTTTCCCAGCATGGATTGGCAGAGAGGAATAATTCCTAAATTCCTATAATCCTTAGAATATAAATCTTCCTCAGAATAGGTCTGGAGGATCATGGATTCCCCAGAGCGGAGGCGGATGTCGATGCTGTCGCCTGAGACGCTGGCAGGGGTGATGTCGCCGTTGAGGGGATTGAACCACGTGGCAGACTTGAATGCCACAGACAGCGGCAGACGGTCGTCGATGTCATCGGGCGTCAGGTTTGCGATGAAGTAATGGTAGCCAGTAGCGTTACGGCGGCGGATGGCCTTCAGACCGCATGCCGTCTTGATGGCTTCAGGACGGGCGGCCTGCTGGAGGTCGGCGGCTTGTGTGCCGTAGATGATATGTGCCCCCTGAGCCTTCAACTTCGCGATATGGGCCTTCACCGCCTCGGGCATCATGCGGCACTCGGGGATCACAAGACCCTTGTAGCGGGTGCCGGCAGCCGTCTGGAGCATGCCGTCGCAGAAGGTCGTTCCCAGGAGCAGACGGTCGCTGATGTAGTCGCAGTCGAAGCCGGCGCGGTCGATGGCGAGGATGGCCTTGATGAACTCCGGTGCCAGTTGGCCCATCTTGTGGATGGAGAACTGCATGAGCAGCTTGTCAGTCTGCTTCTGCCACATGTCGCGGATGGGCAGGTAGACGAGGAAGTCGTTGTCGGGCTCGCCCCACTGTAGGAAACTCTGGCAGCGTTCCACGTACTGCATGAAGTAAGGGGCGTCGCGCCAGATGGTGTTTGTCGGACTCATGTCGATCGATGCGTAGAACTTCCAGCCGGGCCAGGGATCGTCCTTCGGCGAATAACAGGTGCCGTGGAAGAACATGTGGTTGACGCCGGCGCAGAACATCAGGTCGATGTCGGGCTTCATCTGTGAGAGACTCGTGCGGAAGTGCTCAGTAAGCCAGGTGAACGTCTCGCTCGAGGTGAAGGGCTTGCCACAGACATGGGCTGCCGACGGCGCGTACTTCAGCATGGAGAAGTCGGAGTCGTTCTTGCGGGTCTTGCCCGGATCCTGGCGCAGGCCTTTGATACCGAAGTCGGAGAGGCCGAAGCCCTCGATCTCGGGGATGTCGACGGCGGCATAGCAGTCGATGAGGTTGGCGGGTGAGCCGTGGGCCTGATTACGGGTGATGGCACCGTGGCGGTGTGCCCAGGCGGTCCACTGGCTGGTGAAGTTCTCGAGGAGCAGGTCGCCGAGGGTCTCGCGGTAGTCACTTACCACCTTCGGGTCTCCGGCCTGTAGCTGCCTCAGGTAGTGTTCCAGTTGATAGCCCCTGCGCTGCTGGAACTCTTGGAAGAGCGTGGGTGTCCATGTGGCTGCTTCTACCTCATAGGAGTCGTTGAAGAACGTGTGGGGGTAGGGGGTGCCAGTACGCTCAAAGGCCTCTTCGATATGCTGTAGGTAGTGGGCGACGGCCGTGCGGTCGAAGTGGTCGATGACCAGTCCCTCGCCACCTGGCGCGGCACGCTTGACCTTCATCACGCCATATCGCACCCAGACGGCCACAATCTCCCAGCGGGCGGTCTGCATCTCCTTCAATTGCCTTTTCAGGAACTTGCGGAGCTGCTTGTTACCGGCTGCCTTGATGCGGGCCTTGAGCTGCGCGGCAGGCGACCACGTCAGTCGGCCGTCGCTGACGTAGGCTGTTACGTCGAAAGGTTCTCCTTGCCAGTAGGCCATCACCTTGTTGAGACGGCAGTAAGGGGCTTCCTTCTCCGGCACGGAAAGGTCGAGGGCACTGACGCTGCCGCCGATGAACGTCGTGTCGACGAACACCGCCTTGCAGGCACTCTCCTCCAACGGCACCCACGGGCCTCCGAAGGGCCAGCCTGTGCCAGTGGCCATGCTGACCTCAATGCCCAGCCGTTGACCGTTCTGCTGTACCTCGCGGAGCATTTCCATCCAACGGTCTGAGAGGTAGGGGATATTGTTCGCATCGTTGCCCTGAACGCCGTAGATGGGCGTGATCTCCAGAGCACCAATGCCGTGACCAGCATACTCCTGCATCGTCCAGCGCAGGTTCTCCTTGTCGACGGCAGAGCCCAGCCACCACCAACGGGCTCCTGCCTTGGCCTCTGGCTTCGCCTCGGGCCACTGTTGGGCAAAAATGGCCATGGTAGCGAGTACCATGGCCATCGTTATGAGGACCTTTCTCATAGGGTTATTCAATAACTACGAGCGCATCGTCTTCCATCACACTCTCGCCTATCTTCACACAGATGGCGGTCACCTTACCGTCTTTCTCAGCCGACAGGTTGTTGGCCATCTTCATGGCCTCAAGCACGATGACGGTGTCACCTGCTTTCACCTCGTCGCCCTCGGCCACCAGGATGTCCGTGATGACACCAGGCAGGGGAGCCTTGACGGCGTTGGCCTTGTTGACGGCAGCCTTGGAGGCGGCAGGAGCATCGTCGGCAGCGGTAGCTGCCTTTACGACGGGCTTCTTCTTCTCAGGTTCGGGCTGCTTCTCCATTTCAACCGTGTACTCTTCACCGTTGACGGTCAGGGTGGCGATGTTATCAGTAATATCACCGACAACTACTTCATACTTATTACCATTGATGGTATACTTGTATTCTTTCATAATCGACAGTATTTAGGGATGTTGTGTGAATGACTGTGCATAGCCGTTCCACTGAGTGGGGTGGGCACTGATGGTGATGATGCCCGGCTCTGCGTCGTGAACGTTATTGCCTAAGTGCTCGTGGAGCGCCAGGGCAATGGCTGCATATACTTCGTTGTTCATTCTGTAAACTGTAAACTATAAACTATAAACTGTAAACAATAAACAATAAACTACATAGGAATATTGCCATGTTTCTTTGCAGGCAGGCTGTCGCGCTTCGTAGCTAGCTGTGCCAGGGCGCGGCAGATGCGGAAGCGGGTATTGCGAGGCTCAATCACGTCGTCGATATAGCCGTACTTGGCTGCCTGATATGGATTGGCGAAGAGCTCGTTGTACTCGTCTTCCTTCTCAGCGATGAATGCTTTCACGTCCTCACCGGCCTCCTTCTTGGCCTTGGCCTCCTTGGCATAGAGCACTGCGGCGGCACCGCTGGCACCCATCACGGCGATCTCTGCAGAGGGCCATGCGTAGTTCAGGTCAGTATGGAGCTGCTTGGAACCCATCACGATGTGTGAACCGCCGTATGACTTACGCAGGGTGACGGTGATTTTGGGCACCGTAGCCTCACCGTAGGCATAGAGCAGCTGTGCACCGTGCAGGATGACGGCGTTGTACTCCTGACCGGTACCGGGCAGGAATCCGGGTACGTCGACGAGCGACACGATAGGAATATTGAAGGCGTCGCAGAAACGTACGAAACGGGCACCCTTACGGGAGGCGTTCACATCGAGGACACCTGCATAGCAGGTCGGCTGATTGGCCACGATACCTACGCTCTGACCATTGAAGCGGGCGAAGCCAACGATGATATTCTTGGCGAACTTAGGCTGTACCTCGAAGAACTCGCCGTCGTCGGTGATGGCACCGATGACCTTGTACATGTCGTAGGCCTCGTTGGGGTTCTCAGGGATAATCTCGTTCAGGGAGTCCTCCAGGCGGTTGATAGGATCACTGGTGGGCTTGAAGGGAGCGGTCTCCATGTTGTTGGAGGGGATATAGCTCAGCAGGGTCTTCAGCATCTGGATTCCCTCTTCCTCAGTGGCTGCGGTGAAGTGGGTGACACCCGACTTCGTGGCATGTACCGATGCACCGCCGAGGTGCTCCTGGTCGATGTCCTCACCGGTGACGGTCTTCACCACCTTCGGACCTGTAAGGAACATGTACGACGTATTCTCCATCATCAGCGTGAAGTCGGTGAGGGCGGGGGAATAGACGGCACCGCCTGCGCATGGACCGAAGATTCCGGAGATCTGTGGAATCACGCCTGAGGCAAGGATGTTACGCTCGAAAATCTCAGCGTAGCCAGCCAGGGCGTTGATACCCTCTTGTATACGAGCGCCACCGGAGTCATTGATGCCGATGACGGGGGCTCCCATCTTCATGGCCATGTCCATCACCTTACAGATCTTCTGGCTCATGGTCTCGCTGAGCGAACCGGCGTGAACGGTGAAGTCTTGTGCGAAGACGAATACCAAACGGCCGTCGATGGTACCTGAACCGGCTACAACACCGTCGCCGAGGAATTGTTTCTTTTCCATGCCGAAGTTATGGCAGCGATGCTCCTTGAACATGTCGTACTCCTCGAACGATCCCTCGTCGAGCAGCATCTCAATGCGCTCACGGGCAGTGTACTTACCGCGCTCGTGCTGTTTCTGAATGGCTTTCTCACCACCACCGAGACGGGCGACCTCGCGTTTCTCAATCAGTTGTTTGATCTTGTCTAATTGTTTGCTCATTGCTTTATATAATTATCAATTATCAATTATCAATTATCAATTATCAATTTTCAATTTTCAACCTTTTCACCTTTTTACCTTTTTACCTTTTTACCTTTTTACCTTTATTCCGGGTGCTCGCAGAGCTCTGTAAGGATACCACATGTGGATTTCGGATGGAGGAAGGCGATATTGAGTCCCTCGGCTCCCTTGCGCGGTGCCTGGTCGATCAGGCGTACACCCTTCTCGCTTACTTCGGCAAGACCTTTGGCAACACCGTCCTCAACACAGAAGGCCACATGGTGTACACCCTTGTTGCCCTTGTCGAGCCATTTCTGAATGGTGCTCTCAGGCGATGTCGGCTCGAGCAACTCAAGCTTCACCTCACCGCAGCGAAGGAAGGCGGTCTTTACCTTCTGGTCTTCCACTACTTCTGTTGCATAACACTCTAAGCCCAGTACTTCTGTGAAGAACGGCAGGCTTTCCTCGATGCTCTGGACTGCAATGCCCAGGTGCTCAATGTGTGAAATCTTCATATCGTTTGTATTTAAAAATTGTGGTATGTCTTAAAATGTTGTGCAAAGGTACAAATAATAAATGAAATAACGTTCTTTTTTTGCCTTTTTTATAAAAAACAAGGGATTGTTGCATTATGTGGCAACAATCCCTGTATGAATAGTGTGTCAATTGCTTACTTTGCTGCTCCTACTTGTTCTTATAGTAGAATGTCTTACCATCCGACGGATAGAGATACCAGTCGATGTTATTGTTTTGATTTTGTGCCCACTCCTTGAATTTGGGATAGGAGGACGTGATGCAAACCTTCTCCATCGGATAGGGGAATCCGCAAGGTACGAGGATGGCATGAGGATCCTGGCCTTTCTCAGAGAAGGAAATGGTAGCGTTGGTCGTCTTGTCACTGATGGATATCCTCTTAGCGAATGTCGCGATGTCGGCGCCGCCCAGATTGAAGATCTCTTCTACGGGGGCGCATACTCTTGACGAAGTCCCGTTATCACTGCCCGTATTGATGAGGATATCATTGCCGAAACCGAGTATCTCATGTATCTCCCTGTTTCCGTTCAACGTCTGTCCGTTGAGTCCGTTCAGGAAGAGCTTGTCGTTGGCACCGCAGGCGACGAGGCTTACTTTGACTTGCGAGTCGCCGACACGCCTGAACTGCAGAACCACGTCATTCAGGTCATAGTCGGCAATGGGGCGGTCTTCAAACATCAGTGTATAGACATTCTCTTCAACTGTCTGAGGCTCGTCAATAACCTCTGTACCGTTAGATACCTCAAAGATCATGTCGCAGAAATTGCAGTCCGAACCATCCTCAAAGCACATGTAGGTCTTTTTGTTGGCTCCGAAGAAGGCGATGCGCGGACTTGTCCAGCTCATACCGCCCTCGATGTTTCCACCCAGGGATTTGTCCATGGCAGATTTATAATGGCCAGCCACGTGATTAAGTTCGTAGTTCAACCTGCCGTCGCCATAAGAACATCCGTTTTTGGCACCATCATATTTATCGTTTTCTCTTTTCTGGTTCAGGAATCCGATTTTATATCCTTTGGGGAAGGTTGCGCTGACGGCAGCCTGTCCAGCCTGAGGTGAATCGCCGTAGAAGGGTAGCAGGTATTCTCTTCTCCTGTACATGGCACCAGCATTCATCTCTACTGAGGTCTGTACTTTCTCAACCTTGACGGCCTTGAACTTCGGCAGGCTCTTGAAGAACTTCACCTGCTGCTCGTCGGACATGCCGCTCAGCTGTTCAGGGCGATAATAGTAATAATAAATGGTGTTCAACTTGAACTCCGTCGTATAAGCTTGAATGGGAATCAGTGTGATGGCACTGCCATCGGTGGAGAGTTGGTTGTTGCTGAAGCTGAATATGCTGCTGGCCTCGATGAGTTTCAAGTTGTTCTTTTTGGTATTTCCTTGTAGCTTGACCAAAAACCTGTTACAAATCTCGCGGAGGTTGGCCTCTTCCTTTTCTCCGAAGCTGTCGATTTCCCTGTAGATGGATCCCAGTTCGATATTCCATCCCGAGCCGATGTCACCGCTGCCAGTCACTTCCCACAGGCGGTCGTTGATCCAGTCTTGTCCGGACTCCTCAGCCCAGACACCATATTTTTTTTCTGCACGCATGGCATTAAACGACTGCTTGGGAGAACCTAACTTTAAAGTTGACAGTTCGGGGAAGCTGCCTTCGCCTCTTGTCATACTACGTGTCTTCTGCGCCTCTGCAAAATATACATGACTGTCGTTGATGTCGAATACCTGGATATAGTACATACCCCGGCTGTTGACACAGGCAGCTACCAGATGGTCGTAATACGACGGTGCTTCATAACTGAGTGTCACAGTCTGGCCCTTCGAGGCATTCGTCTCATTCAGCACTTTTGCATCTTCATTGAAGAACGGAGACTCTGTCAGAACCTGCACCTTGACGATGTCGTCAAGATCGGCGTCGGCAGTGATGGACACAGAACCCTGCGTGATTGAATTCCACGTATGGTTGGGGTCAATGCTTCCAAAGATCTTGGCAACATTGTTGTCAATGTCTTCTTGTGTTGTGTTGGCTACTTGATCTTGGGCCTGTTGTTCAACAGCCTTTTGGAATTCCTCATAGGGATTTTTACAACTGAATAACACAAGTGCACATGCTATACCAATAATACACTTCTTCATAGGTTATAAGAGTTAATTACCAATTACTTAATAAACTAAATTACAAACTAAATCGGTGCAAAGATAATAATTGTTATCAAATAACCAACGTTTTTAATATACGAAAATATGTATTTTATGTATAATTAACTAAAAGGTTAAAATTCCAAAGTTATTTTTCCATTTATTTGTCTTCCTGTGAGATAGTTGGGAACGGCCCATTGCCTGTTTGTCACATCGGTTACCCAATAATAGCTGTTCACGTTTGAGATACCGAAGAGGTTCAAGCAGTCAATTCCGATCCAGATGTTCTTGATGTCTCTGCCCTCCTTCAGAGCGCGGAAACTCATACCGATGTCGGCACGCTTGTATGCCGGTGCCCTGAATTGTTGCTGTTCCAGTCCACGGTGAGGCGGTCCGAATGGAAGTCCGTCTGCAAAGGCCAGACGTAGTGTCATCTTCCAGCGGTCAGTGCCAGGGAAGTAGTCGGTAAAATGTAGGTTGACAGACCATCTTTGGTCTGTAGGCATAGGTATCCACTGCCCGTTGTATTTTTGTTGGGTACTCATCAATGAGAACGTGAGCCAGGAGTCGGTGCCAGGCACGAACTCGCCGTACAGCTTTAGGTCGAGTCCTGCCGCATAACCTGAGCAGAGGTTCTCACCGAAGTAGGTGATCTTTACATTCTGAATATTGTAAGGTATCAGGTTCGACAGTGCTTTGTAATATGCCTCTGCTGAGAACTTGAAGGGTCGGTCGAGCAGTTTGAACCGATAGTCCATCGCTGCGATGAACTGTAGTGAGCGCTGGCTCTTGATGTTCTCGTTGAGCACAGCTCTTGTCAGTCCGTCTTGTGTGATGGTGTCGCGCATCTCCTTATAGAAAGGCGCCTGATAATACAGTCCTGTGGCGAAACGGAGGGTGAGGTCGTGGTTGAAGGCTGGTACGATGGCCAGTGACGCTCTCGGCGATACGATGGTCTCTTTGTTCCACGACCAGTTGGCCAGTCTCAGGCCATAGTCTAACGTGTAGAAGGTCTCTCCTTTAGAGAACCGGTAAGTATCCTGCAGATAGGCCTCTATACGGTGACTCTTCACGTCGTTTTTTGCCGCAAGGGTATAGATGAGGTCGAGCCGGTCAGCCGTATGTGGAATGGAGTAACCGCTGGAGTCGCGCATCTCGTATTCCTTCGAGGTCTCCTTGATATGTTCGGTCTTATAGGTGATGCCCGCCTCGATATCGTGGTGCCGTGTACGATGGGTGGCCATGAGCTTCAGGCTTACCACGTCGGCAGTCAGGTAGTTGCGGGCATGTTCCATATAGGTACCTACACCCAGATTCTCGCTCGACTGTGTGTCGTCCAGCCAGTATTGGCCGAGGATATCGTACGTCTCCTTCTCTTTGGTGTGGAAGGCTGATGTGAGGAACTTGATCTTTGTAGAATCACTGAATGAACGGGTGATGGATGCCGTGCCGAAGTAGGTCTGGAAGACATCCTTCTCCTGACCGTCGAAATAGACGCGGAACGACTTCACATCGGCCATCGTTCCGAAAGAGGTCTCTCTGGTCTCTGGTGTGAAATTGTAATGGTTGTCCGACAGATAGCCGATGAGCTCTGCCGTCCATCTGCTGTTTGGTCTGTAACTTATATAGGTCTGATAATCAAGGAAATTCGGCTGATACTCTCCAGTTGTTTCGAGGGATCCTAACAAGTATTTGTTGGTCTTGTACCTGATGCCGTGACTCATGGAGAACTGTTTGTTGCCGTAGCCCAGATAACCGCTTGCTCCGAGTAGTGAGGCTGTGACAGCACCCTCCAGACGCTTGGGCTGCCGGTAGGTGATGTCGAGGGCCGATGACATCTTGTCGCCGTATTTGGCCGCGAAGCCACCGGTGGAAAAGCCGATCTTCTCTACCATGTCGGGGTTGATGATGGACAGCCCCTCCTGCTGTCCGCTGCTCACGAGCAGTGGTCGGTATATCTCCACACCGTTGATATACACAGAGTTCTCGTCGAACGAGCCGCCCCGGACATTATATTGCGATGACAACTCGTTATGCGTTGAGACACCGGCCTGTTGCTGAATGAGTTCCTCCACAGCGTTGCCCGAGGCCGAGGGCAACGCACGGATGTCCTTCACGTCAAGTTGTTCGGTCTGTGAGGTCTGACGCCTACGTTGTGTGATGGTGACCTCCTGTAAAGCCTCCATTGGATGCATCACTATCTGGACGGTCATCGTTCCTTTTGGTCTTCGGAAGACGCGCTTACGTACCCCATAGCCCACCATCGAGAACCTCACCTCCACCGAGTCGGTACTCTGTAGGTCTATGCTGAACTGTCCCTTCAGGTTGGTCATGGCCACCTTCCCCTGTGCAAGACACGACACGGTCACCAGTTCCAGAGCCTGTCCGTCCTCATCGACCACTTTTCCTTTTAATTTAAAGCCGTCGGCCATCAGGACGGTGCTCGAAAGTACCGCCAGAAACAGACAAAAGTATCTTGCAAATGAACAATTCATCAGTCTTAATAACGCTTTTATCGCCCGATTATTGCCTTTTGCAAACTTTTGCGAACCGAAAAGTCATTTGCAAACTATTGCGAACGTAAAAATTTGGTAGATTCGGAAATTCTATTTACCTTTGCGCTATGATTTACGAAATACTCATAGGAATCGTGCTTTACGCAGTGCTTTTCGTGGTCACTGTACAGAACAGCCGCCGCAAGGTGATTGTTTTACAGGAGCGTCTTGATAAGATTCGCATGATGCAGGCGCAACAGGAGGCCCAGAGCCAGCAAAGCATTGCTCAGAACGAGGAGAAGATCCGTGAACTGGAGACGCTGCTCCGGAAGTTGGGTGACGAGAACTCGTTGTTACGTCTGGAACTGGAAGAGAAGAAAGCCACCCTATATTATAATAATAAGGTGGCGATGCTTGAGAACGAGAAACGTCAGCAGGCCGAGACAGTCATCTTCTCCTCAGACATCTACCATCGTATCCAGGAATGCCTGAATGGTGGTCGCAGCCTGTCGCATCATGACTGGACGGCGCTGGCAGAGATGGTAAACAGCATTTATACAGGCTTCACGGAGAAATTATACAGTCTCTACCGCATGTCGGAACAGGACTATCACGTCAGTCTGCTCATCAAGGTGAGAGTCCAACCGAAGGATATTGCCCTGCTGACGGCCCATTCGAAGGAGAGTGTGGCGTCAACCCGCAGCCGACTGTATCAGAAGGTCTTCGGACAAAAGGGATCATCGAAGGATTGGGACGATTTCATCCTCTCACTATAAATCGAAAAATGAACCAAATGAATAAATAAATTGTAAATTGTAAATCTTAAAATTGTAAATGATATGATTGAGTATTTAGCACAACACTTATGGCAGATGTGGGCGGTGATAGCCGTCGTCTGTCTGATTCTGGAGTTGACGGCAGGTGACTTCTTCATCATCTGCTTCTCCATCGGGGCTGTCTTCGCCGCCATCACGGCAGCAGTGGGAGGAGGCATCTATCTACAACTGCTGATGTTTGCCGTCTTCACGCTGATCAGCCTTTTCTGGTTTCGTCCCTTTGCCCAGCGCTATCTGCATAAGGGCGAGGACAACCGTGTGAGCAATGCCGACGCCCTCTTAGGCCGTCAGGGTAGGGTAGTCGAGACCGTCAAGGCCGACGGCTTCGGTCGTGTACAGATCGACGGCGACATCTGGAAGGCAGTCACCAACGAGACGGCCGACATCCCTGAAGGCAGGAATGTGCGCGTGGTTGGCCGCGAGAGCACCATCATCACCGTCGAGTCTATCAAATCGTAAATCGTAAATCAGTAAATCTTAAATCAGTAAATTGTAAATCGTAAATTAAATTATGGACATTATGACTTATGTATTCATTGCCATCGTCATCTGTGTGATACTGTTCGCAAAGATGGCACTCGTGATCATCCCGCAGTCGGAAACAAAGATTGTGGAGCGGCTCGGACGCTACTATGCCACCCTGAAGCCAGGTATCAACATCATCATCCCCTTCATCGACCGTGCCAAGTCCATCGTGGTGCTGAATCACGGACGGTATCAGTATTCCACCACCATCGATCTGCGTGAACAGGTCTATGACTTCCCCAAGCAGAACGTGATTACCAAGGATAACGTTCAGACGGAGATCAACGCCCTGCTCTACTTTCAGATTGTAGACCCCTTCAAGGCCACCTACGAGATCAACAACCTGCCCAACGCCATCGAGAAGCTGACGCAGACCACGCTGCGTAACATCATCGGTGAGCTGGAGCTCGACGAGACGCTGACCTCTCGCGACACCATCAACAAGAAGCTCTCTGCCGTGCTCGACGATGCCACCGATAAGTGGGGTGTCAAGGTGAACCGTGTGGAGCTTCAAGACATCACGCCTCCCGACTCGGTGCTGACCGCCATGGAGAAGCAGATGCAGGCCGAGCGTAACAAGCGTGCGCAGATCCTGACCTCCGAAGGACAAAAGGCCGCAGAGATCCTGGCTTCCGAAGGTGAGAAGACCGCCATCGTCAACAAGGCTCAGGCCGCCAAGGAGCAGGCCATCCTTGAGGCAGAGGGTGAGGCTCAGGCCCGTATCCGCAAGGCCGAGGCCGAGGCAAAGGCCATCGAGCTGATTGCCGAGGCTGTGGGCAAGTCCACTAATCCCGCTAACTACCTGTTGGCACAGAAGTATATCCAGATGATGCAGGAACTGGCCGAGGGCGACAAGACCAAGACGGTCTACCTGCCATATGAGGCGACGAACCTCCTAGGTTCCATAGGAGGCATCAAGGACCTCTTCAAGACTGAATAAATAAAAAATTGCAGCAAACGCTGCAATTTTTTATTTGTACCAAGATATTTTGATTTTTCTTTGGTTTTCTCCTCGCTTATTCGTACCTTTGCAGCCGAATTTAGAATTAGGCTGTATGGTACGCAATATTTTCAAGGGTCTTGGTATCGCCCTCATCACCCCATTTAAGGAAGACTATTCCGTTGATTATGAGTCGCTTCTCCGACTCGTTGAATATCAGTTGGACAATGGTGCCGACTTCCTCTGCATCCTTGCCACGACGGGTGAGACACCTACGTTGAGTGCCGAGGAGAGACTGAAGATCAAGGATATGGTGGTGGATAAGGTACGCGGGCGTGTGCCCATCCTCATGGGTTGTGGCGGATATAACACCGCTGCTGTCGTAGAGGAGCTCAAGACGGGCGACTTCCGTGGTGTGAACGGCATCCTAAGTATCTGTCCCTATTACAACAAGCCCTCTCAGGAAGGTCTCTATCAGCACTTCAAGGCCATCTCTGCAGCCACCAAGCTCCCCATCGTCATGTACAACGTGCCTGGCCGTACCGGTGTTAACATGCAAGCCGCCACTACCGTCCGTCTGGCCCGCGACTGTGAGAACATCGTTGCCATCAAGGAGGCCAGCGGCAATCTGGAGCAGGTCGATGAAATCATCAAGAACAAGCCTCGCGATTTCGACGTCATCTCCGGTGACGATGCCTTGACCTTCCCGATGGTCAGTTGCGGTGCCGTTGGTGTCATCTCCGTCATTGGCAATGCCCTGCCGAAGGAGTTCTCTAAGATGATTCGTCTGCAGATGCGTGGAGAATACGATCCTGCCCGTAAGATCCACCACCGCTTCACCGACCTTTTCTCCCTGCTCTTTGTTGACGGAAACCCCGCCGGCGTTAAGGCCATGCTGTCTGAGATGGGCTTCATCCAGAACGTGCTCCGTCTGCCGCTCGTACCCATGCAGATCAAGAACCGTCAGCGCATGTCGGAGATCCTGAAGGAGCTGAAGATTTAAAAAATATAAAAAAGTCGGGGAAATGTTTGGTAGAATCAAAAAAAGTTCATACCTTTGCACCCGCAAAACGAAAAGGATGCAATAAGGAGGCTCCCTAGCTCAACTGAATAGAGCATCTGACTACGGATCAGAAGGTTGTGGGTTTGAATCCCGCGGGAGTCACAGAAGGAGAGGATTTTTCCTCTCTTTTTTCATTTAGATATCTTTCTTGGACAATAGAAGTACGGAATGGGCGTTTCCATCCTCAAAAATATTCATTTTTATTTGGTATTGTCATCGCTTATTTGTATCTTTGCAGCAGAAACAAATAAACTATGAATAGTAGAAGCTATTTGAGGCTTGTCTTGGTGTGCATGGAGCTGGTGTTCTCACTGCAGATGCAGGCGGGAGGAGACAGATTCTATGTCTATAATGCCACTAACGGCCTGGCTGACAATAGTGCGCAGACGATAGCCTGTACGAAGTCAGGAAGACTGGTGATTACGACGATGGGCCAGATCAACTTCTTCGACGGCAACAATTTTATTTTCATTGATCCCAGTTCGGAGAATATCTATTCGTTGGATAACTATAGGGGCAACTACCATCTGTATTTTGACCGCTTCCACCATTTGTGGCTGAAGAATACACATAGCGTGACGTGTGTGAACCTCACGACAGAGCGGTTTGTGGACTCGATTGAAGATGTGTTCAACGAATTCGGGATGGAGGACCGTGTGCTGGACCTGTTCGTGGATCATACGAACGTGGTGTGGCTGCTGACGAAGAAAGGACTCTATAACGTGGCCTCGCAGCAGACATGGCCCGTGCGCAATGACCTGAACCTGCAGGATCTGGAGATATATGAAGACAAGTTTCTGATGCTGTTCTATGAGAACGGACTGTTGGAGATGACTGACATGGAGATGGGTAGGAAGGTCTATGAGGGCAAGGCATACGACACGGACGATGAAGAAGGCCATTACGGTGGTTCGTCGATGACGTTGACCGTAGGTGATATGGTCTTCCAGATACGAAATGGACAAAACAAAGGTATACTGTTGAGATTTGACCTCAGAAACCGTCAGTGGAAGACTTTACTGAAGACTCCCTATTACCTTAGTAATCTGGCTGATCAGGATAGTGTGTTGTATATCCCTTCGGCATATGGCTACTGGACTTATGATATGCAAACGGAAGAGATGGATCATGTGCAGGAACTGACAATGGCTAACGGAGGTAAGCTGCTGACGGATATCAACGCCATGTGTTTTGATAAGCAAGGTGGCATGTGGATCGGTACAGAGAAACGAGGATTACTCTATTCCCGTCCGTTTTCGACGCCATTCCATGTCTATCCTTGGGACGACGCCCACGCACTGAAGATGGCGGAGATATTCGATAACATGCCTGAGCCACCTACAACCTATAGAAAACGAAAAGTGAACTGTGTGTATCGTGACTCCCGAGGATGGGACTGGGTAGGAACATCGTCAGGTCTGCAGGTGTACAAGAGTGCCAAAGACAACCTGCCTACAGTATATACCCGTCAGGACGGTCTGCTGAACAATGTGATCCATACCATCATCGAGGATGACATGCATAATATCTGGGTGGGTACCAGTTATGGTATCTGTTGCCTGCTGATAGAGAACGGCCAATTGCGATACATCAACAGCTACAATTCTTGGGACAATGTGCCCAGTGAGTCGTTTGTCAATGGCAAGGTTGTCAGATTGCCAGACGGCACCATATCCATGCAGATGCTCGACCATGTGTTGGAGTTCAACCCCGACAATATGACTACAGTCCTGAATAGTGTGGCGTACAAAATTTACCCTAAGCTCATCAGGCTGATGGTAAACGGTAACAACATTCGGACAGGAGAGAAGTTGGATGGGAATGTGATACTGGAAAAAGCCCTGTCGCGTACGCGAGAGATAGACCTCGATTACAATCAGAACTCTGTGACGCTGACCTTCACGGCGCTGAACTATTTCCGTCCGCAACAGACCTACTACCGAGTGCGCATCAACGGCCTCGACGGTAAGTGGCGGGTGCTGACATCATATAATTCCGGCGGTTTGGTGGACTCAAGAGGCATGTTGCATCTGCCCATGGTAGCCTTGAAGCCGGGGTCGTATACCATAGAGCTCCAGTCTTCGATGATTCCTGACGTATGGGAAACGGAGCCATATGTCTGGGTGGTGAATGTGCATGAGCCATGGTGGCGCACGACGGGTGCACTGGCGTTGTTCGGCGTGTTGCTGATAGTGTTGCTCGCTATCAATACCTATTATTATATGAAGAACGTGGGTATGCGTGCTATGCGTAACAGCCAAGAGAGAGGAGTGGTCAGGAATATCCGTCACTTTGCCGAGAACTGTAGCAGACAAGGGGCGGTGTTGCTGGAGCCTTCGCCTGAGGAGTATAAGGGTGTTGAATATAATTTGCAGAACGCTCTGACACCTGACTTTATTGCCGTCATGGAGAAGATTACGCCTCTGGTGTTGGCGCGCGATGATGACCGTCTGACGATGCGCGACCTCTGTGCCGAGGCGAAGATGGAGTTGCAGCCGTTCTACAAGCTTATGTTAGGTAATATCTTCAAGAACCCGCGTCCGCTGGCAAAGACGTTGATGCTGAAGAAGGCGGAGAAACTGCTGACGACTACTGAGAAGGATATGGAAGAGATCTCCGGTGAATGCGGCTTTGTGACTCCCAACTATTTTATCGCCACATTCTATCACGAGTATCATGCTACGCCGGAGGTGTACCGACAGAAGAACAGTCCTCTGCGCCGGGTGATACGCAGTTAGTTAATCGTTATTTGTCCGTAGGCAGCCAGGCGCCAGGTGCGGCCTCCCGTCTCTTTGTAATAGACGAAAGCCTGATAGCGGTTCTCTGTCTGGTAGAAGTTTCCTTCAGAGGGCAGGATATGTCGCGTTCCGTTCTCGTCTTCCCAAAGGTACTGGTAGGAATAATAGCCTTGTTTTTGCAGGATGCTGGCCTTGAAGAGGTCTGTATCGGCCTCGTAGTCCATGCGGTAGGTGTCAGTATGGCAGTCGGTGGTCCAGCGTCCGTCGATGACGATGTGGCCGTTTGACGGGACATTGGCCTTTAGACGGTAGTTCACCCAAACGTAGTCGCTGGTGGTATCGTTCTCGCGATTGTCGCTGTTGCGGATCATGAAGTCACCGTCTGCATCCTCGTCGTAGATATAGTTGTTGCGTGGTTCACAGAGGAAGGGGAACACCTGATAGTTGTCACCGTCCCAGCGAATGTAGTCGATGCCCATTGTGGGGTGGCTGGGGTCGAGCACCTCAAATTTGCGGTACTCATTGCCTGCATCGAAGATCAGCTCACGGGCGTGGCTCCACTCGAGGCTGTTGTTGGTGATGAAGGTGGGCTGTACGTTCCGCCGCCAGTTGTCCTCACGACCGTTCTGCATGACGACTGTCTGTATCTGTTCCTCGGGTCGGATGATCTGTAGGTTGCGGTAGTTTACGGCCATGGTCAATTGTTGGTGTCGGTCATTGGTGTCGATGTCGGTATTCGTGGTGACGGCCATCGATAGTTGCATTGACTGCTCTGTGACCATGATCTCAACGGTCAGGACATCGTCGTCGCTGCCATCCTCGCGAACGTGCAGACGATAGTTGCCGCTCATCTTCAGGCTGCACTGAGCGCTCGGCAGTGAGAACTGATAGTGTGTGTAGGGGACGGTCGTATTGATGGAGTATTCGAAGTCGTCGATAATATTATCGTTGAAGCCGGTCAGCCAGTCACTCTCAAACAGTTCTTCTGACGGTGTCCAGTCGGCCTCGCAACGCTCCACGTGGAGCACGTAGCGGTGGTAGTCGTGCGACAGTTCGTCGAAGCCCACATAGAGACGGTCGTTGGAGTTGAGCTTCATCACGGGCAGCGCCTGCCAGTTATGGTTTACCACGGCCTGCAGCGACTTCACCTGCGGGTCGTATATAATATTTTTTCCTGCCGCCGTCAGTGACAGCAGCAGGAAAAAAAAGACAGAGAATCTACGATTCATTATTCACGCTTGAGGCTTACTCACCCTTGATTGCAGCTACGCCGGGGAGAACCTTGCCTTCGATGGCCTCAAGCAGAGCACCACCACCGGTAGAGATGTAGCTAACCTTATCGGCCAGACCGAACTTGTTGACACAAGCCACAGAGTCGCCACCGCCAATCAGAGAGAAAGCACCCTCGGCAGTAGCCTCGGCGATAGCTTCACCGATGGCACGGCTTCCGGCTGTGAAGTCGTCGCACTCGAACACACCAGCAGGACCGTTCCACAGGATCGTCTTGGCACCCTTGATGGCCTTGCGGAAATCCTCCTGAGAAGCGGGACCGGCGTCAACACCCTCGAAACCGGCGGGCACCTTGTTGGCAGGACAGTTGATGATCTCAGAGCCGGGCTTCACGGTCATTGTGCCGAAGTCGAGGCCATTGGTGGCTGTGCAGTCACTGCCAAGAACAAGCTCCACACCGTTCTTTTTGGCCAGCTCCTCAACGCCCAGAGCCACATCCAGCTTGTCGAGCTCCACGATAGAGTCACCGATCTCACCGTCATGAGCCTTGGCGAAGGTGTAGGTCATACCACCACAGAGGATGAGCTTGTCAACCTTACCGAGCAGGTTCTCGATGATACCGATCTTTGAAGAGACCTTCGAACCACCCATGATGGCAACGAACGGACGCTTGATGTTAGAAAGCACGTTGTCAACAGCCTGTACTTCTTTCTCCATCAGCAGGCCGAGCATCTTGTTGTCAGCATCGAAGTAGTCGGCGATGACAGCGGTAGAGGCATGCTTACGGTGAGCAGTACCGAAGGCGTCCATCACATAGCAGTCAGCGTAAGAAGCGAGGGTCTTGGCAAACTCCTTCTGAGAAGCCTTCATGGCCTTCTTGGCTTCGTCGTAAGCAGGATCAGCCTTGTCGATACCAACGGGCTTACCTTCCTCCTCAGGATAGTAGCGCAGGTTCTCAAGCAGCAGAGCCTCACCCATCTTCAGAGCCTTGGCGGCATCGGCAGCCTTAGCACAGTCGGGAGCGAATGCTACAGGAACGCCCAGGGCCTTCTCCACAGCCTCACGGATCTGTCCGAGAGACAGCTTGGGGTTAACCTTTCCTTTGGGCTTACCCATGTGCGACATAATAATCGTAGCACCACCATCGGCCAGAATCTTCTTCAGCGTGGGAAGGGCACCGCGGATACGGGTGTCGTCAGTGATCTTACCATTCTCATCGAGGGGTACGTTGAAGTCTACACGTACGATTGCCTTCTTACCGGCAAAGTTGAATTCGTTGATAGTCATAATTGTAATATTATTAATAATGTGATAAATCTCCGTTCAAAAGTGAGTGCAAAGTTACTAAAAAACATTGAACATTGAACATTGAACATTGAATATTTAAATCTTTTTTGCGTATAATTATAAATAATGTAAGGCTGAGTTTGCAAATATCAGCCAAACAGGGCGCGGAGCGCTTCTTCGACCTTGCGGACAGGGTGGAGGGCGATGTGGAATTTCTTCTGGTTGATGCCCTGGAGGTTATACTTGGGAATGATGATGTCGGTGAAGCCCAGCTTCTCGGCCTCGGCAATGCGTTGCTCGATGCGGTTCACGGGGCGTACCTCACCTGAAAGTCCCACCTCGCCACACATGCACCAGCCGTTGTCAATCGGGGTATCTACGTTGGAGGAGAGAACAGCGGCTATGACGCTGAGATCCATAGCGAGGTCGGTCACACGCAAGCCACCGGCGATGTTGATGAAGACATCCTTCTGCATGAGTTTGAAGCCTACACGCTTTTCAAGGACTGCCAGCAGCATGTTCAGACGACGTTGGTCGAATCCCGTGGCAGAGCGCTGGGGCGTTCCGTAGGCAGCAGTAGAGACGAGGGCCTGTGTCTCAAGCAGGAAGGGACGTACCCCCTCGATGGCCGAGGAGATGGCGATGCCGGAGAGTCCTTCGTGGTCTTGTGTGAGTAGCAACTCGGAAGGGTTGGAGACCTGTCGGAGTCCGTTTTGCTGCATCTCATAGATGCCTAATTCCGAGGTGCTTCCAAAACGGTTCTTCATCGAGCGCAGGATGCGGTACATGTAGTGCTGGTCGCCCTCGAACTGTATGACCGTGTCGACGATGTGTTCGAGAATCTTCGGGCCGGCGAGTGTACCTTCCTTCGTGATGTGGCCGATAAGTATGACGGGTACGCCAGAGGATTTGGCGAAGCGGAGTAGGGCAGAGGCGCATTCCCGCACTTGGGCGATGGAGCCTGCGGAGGACTCCACATCCTCGGTCATGATGGTCTGGATGGAGTCGATGACCACGAGCTCGGGCTGTTCGGCCTTGATGTGGTCGAAGATCGATTCGAGGGAGTTTTCAGTCAAGATGAGGAGATTGTCGGAGTACTCAGATTTCTCAGATTTCTCGGAGTACTCGGATTTCTCGGAGTACTCGGATTTCCCGGTTTCCAACAGGCGATTGGCGCGCATCTTGAGTTGGTGGGCCGATTCCTCGCCGCTGACGTAGAGGATTTTTTTCTCCGGGAGGTTCAGCATGGTCTGAAGGGAGAGGGTGGACTTGCCGATGCCCGGCTCTCCACCGAGGAGGACAATGCTGCCTGGCACGAGGCCGCCGCCAAGCACGCGGTTCAGTTCCTCGTCGTGCATGTCGATGCGGGGATCATCGTGGTTGGAGATGTCGCGGAGACGCAGCACGCGGTTGTCTTTCGTATGCGAGGACGTGCCGCTGCGCAAGCTGGCTGCGGCGGAGCGTGCCGCCTGCGAGCCTGTGTCGCCCGCCACACGGATTTCCTTGTAGGTGTTCCACTGTCCGCAAGCCGGACATTTCCCTATCCACTTCGGCGACTCCTGACCGCAGTTGGAACAAACGTATGCTATCTTGTCTTTTGCCATATTGAGTGCAAAGATACAAAAAAAAGTGAATAGTGAATAGTGAATAATGAAAAATTTGCTACCGCCAATCATATTTTCAATTTAAATAAGTACCTTTGCAGGCGATAATTAAGTAGATAGGATGAAATATACGAGAATATGTCCCATCATGATGGGGTGTTTGCTGGTTCTGGTGGGATGCGGCATGTCGTACGAGGAGACGAAGCGGCTGAAGCATGAACGGCAGCAGCAGGCCCTGCGCGCGGACTCAGCGGCCTTGAAGGTGGCGGTGCTGCCGACACTCGACTGTCTGCCTCTGTTCGTGGCGGAGGAAAGGCAGATGTTCGATACTGCCGTAGACATTCGTTTGAAGAGATTCTCGGCTCAGATGGACTGCGACACGGCTCTCCAGCGTGGACGGGTGGAGCTGGCCGTCAGCGATCTGGTGAGGACGGAGCGGATGGCCACAATGGGGCTGAGACTGAAGTATCTGACAGCGACGAACGCCTACTGGCTGCTTATCGGCAACCGTAACCAGCGCATCACTGAGTTGAAGCACCTCGACGACCGTATGGTGGCTATGACGCGCTACTCGGTGACCGACCTGATGGCCGAGCTGGCTGTGGACAGTGCGAAGCTGAAGCCGGAGCGAGTGTTCCGTATCCAGGTGAACGACGTGAACGTGCGGCTCGACATGCTGGAGAACAATGAGATGGATGCCCTGTTGCTGACAGAACCGCAGCTGACACAGGCCCTTTTGGGCAAGCACCACGTGTTGCTCGACTCCAGACGCGAGGATATCTGGATGGGTGTGATAGCCGAGGACAGCATAGCCATGAGCGAGGCCAGCCGCCAGCGGCAGCTGAAAGCTTTGGTTGACGGATACAACAAGGCCTGCGACTCGCTGAACGCATATGGCGTGAAACACTATAGCGACATCATCATGAAGTATTGCGACCTGTCCGAGCTGGCCCTTCGCCAGCTGCCCGACTCGCTGCGCTACGACCATGTGGCTGCACCAAGACAGAAGGACGTGGCGCGGGCCCGTCAGTGGTTAGGGAAAAAATAAGGAGGAGACACGATGGAAAACCGCAATGAGACACTGGCTCTGGTGAGGGAGTGGCTGCTGAGGAGAAACCTGGGCGAGGCCATCATGGCGATGGAGAATTTCATGACGGCCTATCCCCAACAGCTCAATGAAGACAAGCTGGCGTCGGTGAACGATGACTTCAAGTTGATGACCGACTACTGGCGGCGGGGTTTCAAGGATGCCAAGATGGCTGACCTTTATGATAACCTGCTGCGCAGGATGTACCAGCTATACGGCGATACGGCAGTGGGGTACGACGTGGGACACTCGACCTATCTCACCTCACTGCGCCAGCAGGCACTGAGCACCGCACGGGACTGGTCGGCCCAGCACATCAGGGAGATGCTCGAAGACTTCGTGTCGGAGCTGACCGTGCTAACACTTGAACCGCCACACGTGGCCCTGCCCAAGAAACAAACCCTCTACAAAGCACATCATCAGATGATGAAGACGCTCTTCGGATATATCGTCACCTCGGGCATGTGGTCGGACGGCTTTGCCGAGGCGATGGAAGAGATATTGCTGTTGCCCACTGCCGACAGCATCGACCAGCAGCTGCTGGTGACCGGCGTGATGCTAGGGACAATAGCATGTTTCGATATGGCGAAGTTCCGGATGCTGATCAACGTGTATAGGAAGGCTGCTGATGAAGCCGTGCGCCAGCGTGCGCTCGTGGGATGGGTGTTCGCCCTCGACGACGAGTTGGGCCGCCGCCTATTCCCCGAGCAGATCCGCTTGGTTCAGGAGTTGCTCGACGACGAGCAGTGCCGTATGGAACTCGTCGCCCTCCAGAAACAGATCATCTATTGTATCAATGCCGAGAAAGATCACGCCATCATTGATCAGGAGATCATGCCAGACCTGATGAAACAGCAGGGCTTCCGTATCACTCGAAACGGCATTGAGGAGCAGGAGGAGGATCCGATGAGGGATATCCTGCATCCGGAGGAGTCGGAGCAGGACGTGGAGCGTCTTGAAGCCAGCTTCCAGAAGATGATCGACATGCAGAAGCAGGGATCGGACATCTATTTCGGTGGATTCTCGAAGATGAAGGGATTCCCCTTCTTCCAGGAACTCACGAACTGGTTCGTGCCCTTCTACGCCGATCATCCTGAGGTGGGGACGGCGGCTGCGGCTCTCGACAACAGCCGGTTCCTGCAAAAGATGATGAAAAGCGGACCCTTCTGTAACAGTGATAAATACTCGTTCCTGTTTGCTTTCAGTCAGGTGATGGCAAGAATCCCGCAAAGTATGCGTGAGTTGCTCGATAACGGCAGCGGTATCGACGATGTGATGTATAGTATCGATCCTACGGAGAAAAACAATGCCGTCTACATGCGCCGTACCTATTTGCAGGATCTGTACCGCTTCTTCAAGATATTTCCGCGACGGAAGGAGTTCAGAAATATATTCGACGACGAGCGCAAGGACTATCTGTTCCTCGCCAAAAAGGTGTTCTCGAAGACACAGATAGAACCGTACTTCAACGAGGTGACGGCCTTCCTTGTGAAAAAGGGAAGACTGCGCGATGCGGAGAGGATGCTCCAGAACTACGGTGAGAACAGAATGGACTACCAGTTCTATATGTTGGCGGGCCATCTAGGCAGGAAGGGATTCCGTCTGCCAGAGGTCGCGGGCAAGCAGCTCGACGTCAGGACCTGCTACGAGCAGGCCCTCCGCCTCCAGCCCGACAGCGAACGCGCCCTCGTCGGTTATGCCAGAGCCCTCTTTGCCGACGGCTGCTATCAGCAGGCCATCGACACCTATGAGAAGCTCCTGGAGCTCCAGCCCGAGAAGAAGAACTACGTGCTGAACAAAGCTGTCTGTCTGACGAAGCTGTCGCAGTCGGCAGCTGCCAGACAGCTGCTATATCGCCTGAACTACGAGGACTCGGACGACGAGAATGTGAAGCGTGTGCTGGCGTGGACGCTAACCTGCGACGGGAAGTATGAGCAGGCAGAGAAACTCTATGGGGAACTGCTCTCAGTAGAAGACGTCGTAGCCGACGACCTGCTGAACAACGGCTATTGCCTTTGGTTCAACGGGGCTGTGGATGCGGCCATAGACTGCTTCCACCGATATCTGGCTATCACAGAACAAGAAGCCGAATTCATTATTGACAATGAGAAGGAACTGATTCTCAGCAAAGGCATCACCGAAGCGGAGATGCAGCTGATGGTCAGCGTGCTCTGAGAGAAGGCTCACAACCACGGGGTGAGCAGATGCCCGAACCATCCGCGGAACCGCTTCCACGCGGTACGACTCTTCTGGTATTCCTCTTCCGACAGATAGTCACAGTTCTTGGTATCCTCGATGAACTTGTCCTCCAATTGTCTCGTCACGCCCTTGTCGATGATGATAGCGTTGATCTCGAAGTCGAAACGCAGGCTGCGGGCATCAAGGTTGGTGCTTCCGACAGTACAGTAGCGACCGTCGACCATCATGATCTTCGAGTGATGGAAGCCTGGACGGTAACGCCAGATATGTGCACCACGCTTCATCAGTTTGCGTAGGTTGTAATAGACGACATCCGGCACCAGCGGCACGTCGTATTTCGACGACATGATGATGTCGACCTTCACACCCCGTTCCACACAGCGTTTCAGGGCCTTCATGACCGATGGTGTCGGCACGAAGTATGGATTCACTATCTTTACGGAGTCCTTGGCCCCGTCGAGGGCTTTGATATAGAACTGTCGCATGATCTTGTTCGTCACGTTGGGCTCACGCGTGGCAATACCTACGGTCTTATGACCTGCAGGCTTCGCATTGTAGTATTTCGGATCGTTCAGTTCTTCCTTCGCCAGCTTTTTCCAGAAGCGTGCGAAAATCCTCTGCAGCTCATTGACGGCCGGTCCCTCAATACGGCAGTGCATGTCCCGCCATTCACCCACCTGTTCTGTGCCCACGAGGTAGTAATCGGCCACGTTCATGCCGCCAGTATAGCCTATTTCTCCGTCTATGACCACTATTTTACGATGGTCGCGGGGCCAGATATGATTCACCCAGGGGAAACGGATGGGGTCGAACTCAAGGATGTCAATGCTGTCGGCATGCAATTTACTCAGATGTGACTTCTTGAGAGGTTGGTTGTTGGAGTCGTTGCCGAAACCGTCGAAAGCGGCACGCACCTCTACACCTTCCTTACGTTTCTCGCGGAGGATATCGAAGAGTAGTCCTGCGATGGAGTCGTTACGGAAGTTGAAGTATTCCAGATGTATGCTGCTCTTGGCCTGTCGGATGGCCTCGAACAGGTCTGCGAACTTCTCTTTTCCTGACATCAGCAATTTTACGTCGTTGTCGTGGGTAAAGCGTACACCAACCTCACTCATCTGTCGCATGATGAGAGAGTCGCTGGTCTGTGCAATGGTGTTAAGTGATATCAGCAGGAATGCGATGATTCCTGCTGATGTTCTGAGACGTGTCATTTCCTGTGTTTCAGTCTGTATTCGAGCGGCGTCATACCGAACTTCTCGCGGAAGATGTTGATGAAGTTCTCGGCAGTGAGGAATCCGATATTCGATGCCAGCTCGCTCATATTGATGTTTGTGCGTTTCAACAGTATGCATGCATGCTTGAGACGCAAGTCACGCACCAACTCGGCTGGCGTCTTGTTGGTGAGGCTACGTATCCTGTGGAAGAAGGGCACGCGTCCCATACCCATAGCACTGGCCATCTCTTCTAGGCTGATCTGTCCGCGACTCATGTTCTGCATCACGTACTGTTCGATGTTCTTCATCAGCTGCTGGTCCATTGCATCGAGCATGGAGTAGTCGGTGAGTGTCTCTTCCTGATACTCTGACTCTTCTTCCATAGTGGGCTGCTGTGCCGTCAGTTGATTGTCCTGACGCTTGACGATCTTTGTGTCAACACGGTTCATTGGGTCATCCGCAAGGATGAAGTTCGGATCGTCGTTCGACTTGTCGATCTCACCCATATTGATACTTTCCGTAGCAGTGGTCATACTGGCGTTGCGGTCCTCAAGCATACGGGTTTCGGCACCTTCGATGAGATTGCTGTTGATCTCGATGGGACCTAGGCCGAGAATCTTGTTGAAGCGCATGGTGGCATCCTGCATGTTGAACGGCTTGGAGAGATAGTCGTCGGCGGAGAGGGTGATGTTCTGTGACTTCATATCCTGAGGTGTCAGGACTCCTTCTGTCATCAGCACAAACTTCACACGTTGGGTCTTGGGGTTCATCTTTATTTGGTTGCAGAGGTCACTGCCGGTGATGCCTGGCATATCCTGTTTGCAGACCACGAGGTCGCACTGCATCTCCTCCAGGTCTGCAGCAGCTTTCTCTGTGCTTGAAAAGGCGAAGAAGTTGTAGATGTACTTGAAACGAGAAGTTGCGAACTTCAGGAATTCCTCGTTATCGTCGATCATCATGACGGTGTACTTCATCGTCGGTGCGTCGAGTGCAGCCCTTGATATGGTCGAATCCGACGTTAGCGTCTCGCCGATGATGTCCGACAGGCTGATCTCTCCCCGGCCGTTGAGTTCCAGACGGTCGTGGACAGCGTTCTTGGCTCTCTCTTCGGGGTTCTCAAGGTGAGTCTGCATGTCGGTAACACGAGTGATGATCTGCAGCATCTGTGAGTGAAGCGCGTTGAGTTGCTCGCGTTCCTCCAATGATTTCTCTTTCTCAGACAGGTTGCCGATAATGGATGTCATGCGCGCCATAGGCTGTCGGAGATCCTCGCTGGCAGCCTTGATCTCCTCACGCTGTAATGCCAGTTCCTTGATGACAGCCTTCTTTCTGGCCTTGATGACGGAGATTTGTTTCAGTCCAACTCGCCAGAAGTAAATAATCACTATCAGCAAGATTGCATACGCCATAATCATCCACCATGAGAGAAGCCAGTGGCGTGCGATTTTGATGACGAGTGTCCGTTCCTGGTTACTGACGGCACCCTCAGCGCTGACAGCCTTTACGTGAAGCGTGTATTTTCCGCTGGGAAGATCGCGGAAAGTGACACCGTGGGTGAGGGCATTACCGTTGCGCCAGTCTTCGTCCTTACCTTCCATCCAATACATGAATTGCAGACGCTCGCTCTGGTTGTAGTTTCCTGCTGCGAACTTGATGGTGAAGGTGTTCTGGTTGTATCCCAACTCCAGATTGTTCGTCTCGTTGAGAGCCTGAGGCAGTACTAAACGATCGTTGTACATGTGTCCGGTTATGATCTCTTCCTCACCGATGTAGAGTTGAGTGAGCATCACTCGCGGCAGGGCATTCTTGTCAGACTCTTTCTCTACGACCCAGTTCACACCGTAGATGCCGCCAAGCAGTACATCGCCGTCCTGCTTGGTAATGATGGATCCTGGGTTGAACTCATTGCTCTGGAGACCGTCTGCAGTGGTATAGTTATAAAGACCGTAGTTGTTGGTTCCCTCTTCATGGTTACGCTGTATGACGATACGGCTCACTCCGCTGCTGGTGGTTACCCAGATATTGTGGTTCTTATCCTCTGCTATACCACAGACGTTATTATTGCTCAGTCCTTGTTTCTCAGTCAGGTAGTTCAGCGAGTCGTTTTCAAGATTCAGAATGTTCAGACCTTCACGCGTGCCTATCCAGATAAGCCCGCGAGAGTCCTGAAGTACTTGGGTGATATAGTTGTTGGTGAATGATTTCAGGTTAGCCTTATTACCCGTCAGAACAGTCTTCTCCGTTGTCGAGAGGTTCAGGATGACAAGTCCCTCGGCAGTACCGATGTAGAGGTCGTTGGTCTTGCCCTTTTTGTTATAAAAGAGGCTGGTGATGTTGTTTGTACTCAGTTTACCGTTCTCACGTGTGTAGGACGAGAAGGTGTTCATCTTCGGATTGTACACCTGCATACCCCCATTGGTGGCTATCCACAGGTTTCCTATCTTGTCTGTACAGAGAGCATTAATATGGTCGTCGATGAGGGTAGTAGAACTGTCGGTGGCCAACGAGTAGACTTTCGCTGTGCCGTTCTTGATACGTGTGAGTCCGTTACGTTTGGATCCTACCCACAGGCTTCCGTCAGGAGTTGTCGCCATACACGACACTTTAAGGCTTGCCAGCGGACCGTCATATCCGATGACACCTTTGTCGCTGGTTCCGTACCAGATGTTTCCACTTGCATCTTGTGCGATGGCAGTAACGTCGCCATAGTGGCGTGAGCCGAAGCGATAGATATATTGTCCGGAGTATGCTACGCCGGACTTCTCTGTTCCCACCCATAGAAGATCGGTATCATCCACATAGACGCTCTGGATGCTGATTCTCTCTGCGATGAACTGTGGGTTCTGGTTGATATTGCGTGGCTGAACGTTTTCTATTTCGTGAGTGTTGACGTTCATCCTCATCAGCCCAAGTTGGTCGCTGCCGATCCAGATGTTGCCACTATGGTCTCCAGCCATACCATTGATGTTCCGGTCCACACCGATGCCCGTCAGTCCCAAAGAGGCCCCAATGGAAGTGTCCCAGCTGTTAGTGCTCTTATTATACATGTAGAGCGTGCCTTGTCCGTAGAGCCAGATGTTATCCATCTGATCGGCATAGACTTTCAGCGACTTCGTGTGTCTGCTTTTCAGAGAAGGCAGTCCTTCGGTAGCCCATATGGTATGTTGTTGGTGCATGACATCACAGCACACAAGTCTTCCGTCGTCATATACGATGACGGCACCGTCTCTGCACTCGCTGATAGAACATACCACACCCTGAGGTATGCCTTGTGCATCGTTGGTGTAACCGAATTCATAGAGCAGCTGCTGTTGCTGGTTGTAACAGACCACGCCCTTGTTGGGTATGGAACCCCACAGGTTCTTGTGGCGGTCAATGTAGACAATGCTGGGTATGGTCTCGATGCCCATTCTGGAAAAAGTCTGTTTCATATCGCGCTCGAACGTTTCCGTCTGCGGGTGGTAGATACAGTAACCCGACGATGTCTCGATGAGCAGGTTGCCGTCGAGCATCTCTTGGATGGAGTTAATGTAACTGTCGTTCAGGGAGGAACCGTCCTGCGAGTCACTTTGGAAATTCCGGAATGTGTAGCCGTCGAAGCGGTAGAGCCCTGCCGGGGTACCGAACCAGACGTAACCCCTTGAGTCCTTGAGGATGCAGTTGACCTGGCTTGAGGTTAATCCTTCTCGCGCGTCGAGCGTCTTGAACAAGTAGTCAGCTGTAACCGCCAGCGGCAGTAGCAGCAACATCACAATCAAAAGTTTCTTTAGAATCCTCATATCGTCTTGTTTCTATAATTCTTATATTTATGGTTAAATCATACATGAGTAATGGTCAACTACGCCCAAGAGGTGGTCATCATCATCGATCACCAGCACGGAGTGTACTTTATACTTGTTCATAATTCTCTGTATTTCCGTAATCTTGGTGTCGGGTTTGACTGTCTTTGGGGTTCGCGTCATGATGTCACTGACGGTCCGGTCGAAGAACTCTGCCTGCCATTTCTCCATAGCCCGGCGAATGTCACCGTCGGTAATCAGACCGACAATCTTGTTGTCGACTTCTGCTATACCAAGTCCGAGCTTGCCCTTGCTCACGAGGATGATTGCCTCACCAAGATGCATCTCCGGCGGCAGAATGGGCATGTCGTCAGACCGCATCACGTCCTGTGCTGTCGTGAGCAGTCTCTTCCCCAACTCTCCTCCCGGGTGAAACTGTGCGAAGTCATGAGGCTGGAAATTCCTTTTCTCAATCAGGGCCACAGCCAACGCATCGCCCATGGCCATCTGTGCCATCGTGGAACTGGTCGGGGCAAGGTTCAACGGGCATGCCTCTTTCTCGACACCCACATTCAAGAAGCAGGTGGAGTATTTTGCCAAGAGTGACCCGGGATTGCCGCTCATGCCTATGATAGGTATGTGCATATGCAGCACCATGGGGATGAACCGTAGCAGTTCGTCGGTCTGTCCTGAGTTGGAAATGGCCAGCACTACGTCGTCGGGCGTCATCACGCCGAGGTCACCATGGAACACGTCGAGGGGGTTGATGAAGAAGGAAGGGGTGCCTGTCGAAGAGAGCGTGGCTGCAATCTTTGCTCCGATGTGTCCGCTTTTGCCGACACCGGTCACAATCACCTTGCCCTTGCACTCATACATCAACGTGACTGCCTGCTCGAAATTGTCATCGAGTTGGCTTATCAGGCCGAGCACTGCCTCTGCCTCGTCCTTAAAACACTGTATGGCTAAATCCTTCGTTAACACTTTTATATATGCTATCAATCCTAAACCGTGAACTATTCAATCAGCTTTGCGACCAGCTCTTCAAACTTGTCGAGTTCGAGCATGTTGGCTGCGTCACTAAGCCCCTCGTCTGGGCTGGGGTGCACCTCGAAGAAGTATCCTGTCGCACCGAAGGCTTTTGCTGCGAGGGCCATCTGGGGAACGAAGCGACGGTCACCGCCCGTCTTACCATCGCTGCCGCCGGGACGCTGTACGCTGTGTGTACAATCCATGATCACCATGGGCACTATCTCAAGCATGTCGGGGATGTTGCGGAAGTCGACCACAAGATTGTTGTATCCCATCATATTGCCGCGCTCCGTCAACCACACCTCTCCAGCCCCTGCTTGGCGGGCTTTCTCCACAGGATATCGCATATCACGCCCGGAGAGGAACTGGGCCTTCTTAATGTTCACTGTCCTCCCCGTCTTTGCCGCAGCCACCAGTAGATCGGTCTGCCGACAGAGGAATGCAGGTATCTGAAGCACGTCACACACCTCACTCACTGGCTTTGCCTGCCATGACTCATGGATGTCGGTAAGCACCCTCAGTCCATATTTCTCCTTCACATCGCCTAACATCTGCAGTCCGCGCTCCAGTCCAGGACCTCTGAAAGAGTGTATAGAGGTGCGATTGGCCTTGTCGAACGAGGCCTTGAAAATAATGTCCGTACCGTGTTTGGTGTTGATTTCCACCAATTTACGTGCTACCGTGTCAAGCAGTTCTGCCGACTCGATGACGCACGGACCAGCAATGATGGTTGTTTCCTTATTCATTTTGCTTTGCAAAATTACGCAATTTCCCTAAATCTACCAAAGAAAATAACAAAATTTTAATTATTCCTTGACAATATGCACGTCTCTCTGCGGGAATGGTATGCTGATGCCGTTACGGTTCAGCGTGTCGTAGATGCATTTTAGCGCGTCGCTGATGATGTATGACCGTCTGGGAGCCTCGGCCCAAATGAAAAGTTTGAAGTTGATGCCAGAGTCCGCCATGTCCGTTGCTACACACTTTACAGGTTTCGAGCGGTCTGTTCCTTCGATGCGTAGTCCGTTGATGCCGTCCTCGATGAGCGTTATCACCTGTTTCAGGTCCGATCCGTAGGCCACGCTGAAAGGCACCACCGCCAGCACGTAGCCGTGATTCTTGGTCAGGTTCTTGTAGTTACTCTTGAAGAGTTGTGAGTTCTGGTAGGTGATCACCTCACCGAAGATGGAGTCCACAATCGTTGATGTATAACTGATGGATCTCACCTTACCTCTAGTGCCGTCCACCTCTATCCAGTCACCCACCTTGATGCGGCCTGCCATCAGTGATGCGCCGTAGTAGATGTTCTCGATGATATCCTTCGACGCGAAGCCGATACCTGTCGACAGACCTCCAGAAATGGCTACAAGCCAGGTGACGCTGATGTCCAGCAACGACAGCGACATCATCAGCCAGATGCCCCACACAAACACTTGTATGACATTTCTTCCCATCACCTCCCTCGATGCGGCCGTCGTCGGGTCGCGCATTACAAAGTGCATCCGCAGAATGGCCATAATTGTGCGTGCAATATATCTAAAGAAGAACCAAAGGCAGATGACTACTGACAACTTGAAGATTGATACCTTCAGGTTCTCCAATTCGATGAAGTTGTAGTTGAATATCTTCCAGCAAAGATCACTAAGATTGAACACCTTCGCTGCCCAGTAGACACTAAGCATAACGGAATTCACGCTAAGCACGGGCATCACCACCTGTTCTGCCAGATGATAGCCCCAGGTCTTCGTAATGGGCTTCTTTGACAACCCGTGGCGCAGAGCGTAGTTCTTGATGTAGAGGCTGATGCAGGTGATGGTCAGTATGCAGGTGAGCTGCATGATCCACCAGATGAGCAGTTGCACGGCCAATAGAGTGTATCCCGCCCATGAGCAGCATACAGAGGCTACGAACACCGTTTGTGACATGTAGGCGTAGAACATGTCCGACCTAGGCACATTGCGCTTGTGCCTGCGTATCACTATCCACTGCCATAAGGCGCAGAGCAACAGCATGGGCGGCAGCATGAGGTTCACCAGCTCGTTGGGGATGAGTATGATACGGCAACCTATCACGATGAACCCGATAACTATCAGTGGCGAGTAGATGCGGAAAGCACTGCGAATCTGGTCGCCTTTTACTCGCAACAGTAGAGAAATAAGAATCACACCCAGAAGCCAGGCATATTCCACCAACAGTCCCGATGCCATCACTAGGAAATTCTGTCCGGTATTGTTTACAAACAATCCCTGTATCAGTGCGAAGGTGACGGTAGTGGTAGCTAGTATCACAGGAGTGCGCTTCTTCCGGAAGTCTTCGGTGTTGAACCTTTTTGGCATGAAGAACCGGAAAAAAAGCAGATTGAGTACGATGGCAATCACAACGAAGGCAGCTATCGCCACAAAAGTGCCGAGTATCCAGTAACTGCTCCAGTCGCTGTTGGCGTTGGCATTCAGACTATATTTCTTCCTGACCGCCTCTGTCAGGTTGTTCCAGTTGCGACCAAAGCGGCTCAGGAGCGAGAAATAGTTACTGCCGCCATTCACGAAAATGTTGGTCTGAATCTCCGAATAACGTTTTTGTGCATAGTCGTTAAGGTTGCTCAACCTCCGCTCTGTGCGGTTGTAGTAACTAATGTATTGTGCCAGTTGACTGGCTCCGTCCTCCAGCATCGAGCGGATGCTTGTGGCAAGAGCGATACATGAGTCGCGGCGGATGGTACCTTTGACACTCAGCACTCTCTCCGGCATCATCCTCAGGCTGCCAATCAGACTGTCGTAGCGAGCTATCTCATTGTTACTGCGTTCCAAAAAAGTGGTGAAGGGCAGCTGTCGGCTGTGGAACTGCCGGTACTGTTCTGTGGCCTCATGACAGGCATAGGTGAGATCGAACACGTTGTCTTGCTGCTGAGAGTAGAGCATCAGTGCATTCTGGTCTGCCCGTTTCATGGCACTCACCAGTTCGTTGATAATCTGTTTGTTGCGGGTCTTCATGACCTCAGAGCGGCTCTTCAGCTCTGTGTTATATTGCTCCAGTTCCGTCTGCAAAATCTCCAACGTGTGGTTCAAGTCCTTCTCCTTCAGCACGGCGCCAGCCTCCTGTGTCATCCCCGTGAGGAGGACGAGCAGGCAAAATAGATATTTAAATGAAATGACATTTTTCATACTGCAAAGGTACGCTTTTTTTTTCATTCCAGCAAATATTCACGCATATCTTTTTGTTGTTTGACCTTTTTTTTTTACTTTTGCAGTCGTAATCAAATAATAGCAGTTAAATGATACTCATTGCAGACAGCGGTAGCACTAAGACGGACTGGGCTCTTCTCAGTCCGACGATTGACATCAGATTCACCACAAGCGGTTTGAATCCATACCATCAAGACCGTCATCAGATGGTGTCGGTTTTGAAGGAGGTAAGGGATCGTGTCGCTGCTTGTCGGTCTGACGAAACAGCATCTTTGAGTGTCTATTTTTATGGTAGTGGTGTTCGTCCCGAGCAGGAGGCTCCAATGGCAGATCTTCTCAGAGCGTCGCTTCCAAAGGTTGAGACTGTAGAAACCCACAGTGATTTACTTGGTGCAGCCCGTGCTTTATGTGGTCATAATTATGGAATTGCCAGTATTTTAGGCACAGGTGCTAATTCTTGCCTTTATGATGGTGAATGTATCTTGAAGAATACGCCTGCCTTGGGCTATATACTTGGTGATGAGGGGAGTGGGGCTGTACTTGGAAAGCGTTTTATCCATGATTTGTATACCGGTATTTTGTCAGAAGAATTGAAGACTGAATTTGAACATGAGACAGGTTTCTCACTACCTCAGATTATCGACCGTGTATATCGTCAACCCTTCGTCAACCGCTTCCTTGCGAGTCTCTCGGAATTCATTCGCAACCACCTCAGTGATCCAGCTGTTGAGGCTCTGGTATGTCAGAACTTCACCGACTTCATCCGCCTGCATATTACTCCTTATGGCCGTAAGGATTTGCCCTTGTCGTTCGTTGGTAGCATAGCCTATTATTATCGTGAGCAGCTCGCCAAAGCTGTTGATGTCCTTGGTTATCCCCTTGGCACGGTCCTTCGTAGTCCTATGGAAGGTCTTTTACGATACCACATTTGTTAATTTTATATTAAAATCTCAAAAGATTATTTATTTAGAGAATTAATATGTACCTTTGCATCCCAAAATTAAGGATTCATATATTAATAATGAGAAATCGTTTATTATTTTTGCTTTTGGTTGTATTCTCAACCGCTACAAATGTGATGGGTCAGATCATCATCAACGAATTGATGCAGTCGAATGTTGACTTAATTAGGGACGATGTTAAGGAATACCCAGATTCGTGGGTGGAACTCTACAATAATGGGTCGCAAACTGTTTCTCTGGCAAATTATAAAATTGGTGTAAAGATCGACGGTAGTAGAAGACCGGTAAATGCGTGGCAGTTACCCGCAGTGGATATGGCCCCCTATAGTTATAAACTTGTCTACTGCGACAAGGAGGCTAAAGGCCTTCACACTAATTTCCGTCTGGAGTCTGGCAAGGGCTGTGTGGTGTACCTCTTTAAAAATGGAGTCTTAGATCAGGCTGCAAGTGTGGTGGATTCGCTGCCAAAACAACCGGCTCCAAACATCGCCTATGGACGCGTTTCCAATGGTTCCAGCACTTGGGGTTATGAACTGACTCCGACTCCTGAGGATCTAAATCGTGGTGGATTCTGCGGAGCAGATCACATCCTTGGTGAGCCAAAATTTAGTGTGCTTGGTAAAGTAATGACAAGCGGAAACTCGTTTCAACTTAAATTGGAGTTGCCTAAAAATTGTCCGTCAGGAACTGAAATTCGTTACACTGATAATGGTGTGGAGCCCACTGCCAATAGTACGAAGTATACTTCACCTATTACTATTGGCGATAGTAAAGTTATTAGGGCGAAGCTGTTTTGTACAGGCTGGCTATCGCCAAGGTCTACCACGCACTCATATATCTTCATGAATCGGCAAATGACAATGCCTGTCGTCTCCATTTCCACTGCTCCGTTTAATTTATATGATGCAAGCCTCGGTATTTTTGAAAACAACAATAGCGATGAACGCCAATACCATAATAATTGGCGACGACCAATTAATATAGAATATTTCGAAAGCGCTGATAGCAAGAGCATTATCAACCAATTGTGCGAAACGCGTGTGGCAGGAGGTAATTCACGGCAATTCCCCAGAAAATCGATGAATATTTATGCCCATAAGCGGTTTGGCAAGAAACAGTTCGAACATGAATTCTTCCCCGACCAGAAGCCTGGCTTGAAAAAGTTCAAGTCGCTGGTGCTGCGTAATGCTGGTAATGATTTTGAATACCTTTATCTGCGTGACGCATTGGCACAGCGTGTGATGGGCATGAACACAGATATCGACTGGGCTGCCTGGAAACCTGTTGTTGTCTATGTCAACGGCCAATACTATGGCTTGCTGAACCTTCGTGAGCGGGCAGAAGAAGACAATGTTTATACAAACTATAACGGTCTCGAGGATATTGATCTGTTTGAGAACTGGGATAATCTGAAAGAGGGTGACGATGTGGAACTGAAGAAGTTTAAGGCTTTCTATAATCAAAGTGGCCATACGATGGCTGAATACGAAAATTGGATGGACTGCCGGGAGTTTACGAACATGATTATCATGAATATGTATAACATCAACCTCGACTTCCCTGGCGGTAACATCGTTATGTGGCGCCCCAGAACTGAAGGCGGTCGGTGGCGTTGGATAGCCAAAGATGTAGATTATTCCTTTGGGTATGGTGACAGCCAACATATTCCTCACGATTTTAACATTGTAGAATGGTACTATAATCAAAATTATAGCAATATCTATAATTGGGCTAACAGTGAAACGCACACAAGGTTGTTCCGTCGTTTGATGGAAGATCCGACCTTCAAGAATCAATTCCTTGAACTTTACGCCATCTATGCAGGTGACTTCCTGAATGAAACCGCTGTTCGCAACGTGTTAGATCCCATGTACAACAAAATAAATAACGAACTGAATATCATGAGGTCGAGTGTGTCTTATCAGTTTGCCAACTTAAATACTGAGAAAAACTATGTAAACAATTGGATTGCCAACCGTACGGATGCGTTTATGCGACAGTTGTGCAACAAGTATGGCTTTGACTACAATTCGCTTACCCCATTGTCTATCAATAAAGCAGAGATGTCGAATCTGGATACGTTGATATTTAACGGACATAAGCTCTCTAAAAACTGCTTTAACGACAAGTATTTCCGTAATCACCCCATTCGCCTGTCTGCAATACCCGTTGAGGGAAAAATTGTCCGTGGATGGCGTGTCGTTCAGACAAATGGTGCTTCTAGCACAACAACGGACTATAACACGGGCGCTTCTCTCACAATAAATGCTATGCCGTCGTGCACAAAACTGTCTATAGAGCCGATTCTCCGACTTGTGGGCGACTACAATGGTAATAATGTAATTGATTCTTCAGACATCGAAATGATGGCATCAGTCATTTTAAAGGGTAGCTTTACAGAGGAAGAAATTGAATTATATGATCTTACCGGTGATAAAACAGTGAATGCAGCAGACCTGGTGAAGCTCATAAATCTCAAAAATATAGCAAATTGATAGATTTGGATGTAAATAAATTTCGTTTTGTCAATTATGGTCTAAAACCTCTGAAAACAGCCGTTTTTGGAGGTTTTGGTTTTCCTGCCTATAAACTCTGACTTTCCTGCCTATAAACTCCGACTTTCAAGGCAGCAAACTCCGACTCCTAAGCCTGCAAACTTTGGGTTTCCTTATGGTGCCACATATCAACATATCAACATATCAATTTGCTTTTCCAAAATGTCAAGAAAACTAATCAATAAAATTATCTTATATATATTATATATATAATATATATAAGATATTATATAGTAATAGATAATTTTATATATTTTCATTTTCAAATTGATATGTTGATATGTTGATATGTTGACAATCTGTGTGATAAATTAATTTGATTTTTTGTTTGAAAAAGATTTGGGCGTTTGAAAAAAAAGTTGTATCTTTGCACAATAAAAAATGTATATGCGTAAAGTTAGAATTATATTACTGGTTGTGGCAGTAGTGGTGATGGCCTGCCAGCAGACGGCAAAGCAAACCGCTTCGCCCTTCGTAACCGTTGAAGACGGTCACTTTGTAAAGGACGGTAAACCCTATTATTATGTAGGTACTAACTTTTGGTATGGTGCCATCCTTGCCTCGGAAGGGCAGGGTGGTGACCGTCAGCGACTTGCGAGGGAGTTGGATCTGATGCAGCAGTACGGTATTGACAACCTGCGTATCCTTGTGGGTTCTGATGGTGAGCGTGGCGTGTTGACAAAGGTGGAACCGACTCTTCAAGAGGCTCCTGGTGTTTATAATGACACGATTCTGGCCGGCCTTGACTATCTGTTGCAGGAGTTAGGGAAGCGTGGAATGGTGGCTGTGCTCTATCTGAACAACTCTTGGGAGTGGAGCGGTGGCTACGGTTTCTATCTGGAGCAAGCTGGAGCCGGTAAACAACCACGCCCCAACGAGGTGGGATATCCTGCCTTCATGCAGGCCATGAGCAAATATGCTACCAACGAGAAGGCTCATGAGTTGTTCTACGACTATGTGCGCTTTATCCTCAGTCGTACGAACCGCTATACAGGTCTCGCCTACAAGGACGATCCCGCCATTATGTCCTGGCAGATTGGCAACGAGCCGCGAGCCTTTTCTACAGAAGCGCTTCCGGCGTTCGAGAAATGGCTCTCAGAGGCTTCGTCGCTCATCCGTTCGCTTGACCCAAACCACTTGATATCAGTTGGCTCTGAGGGTGCATGGGGCTGTGAAGGAGACTTCGGGTCGTGGGAGCGGATCTGCTCCGACAAGAATGTGGACTATTGTAATATTCACCTATGGCCATACAACTGGGGTTGGGCGAAAGCCGACTCGTTGAAGGAAAATCTGCCGAGAGCCAAAGAGAACACTAAAGAATATATCGACCGCCATTTGGAAATCTGTGAACGCATCCGCAAGCCTCTGGTGATGGAGGAGTTTGGTTATCCGAGGGACGGTTTCCAGTTTGCCCTAGGTACACCTACCGAGGGACGCGACGGCTATTACGAGTATGTTTTTTCTCTAGTTGGCGACAATGCCGAGAAGGGCGGCTACTTTGCAGGCTGCAACTTCTGGGGCTGGGGCGGTCTGGCACAGCCGAAACACGAGCAGTGGCTGGTGGGTGATGACTATACCAACGATCCGGCTCAGGAGGCTCAGGGACTTAACTCAGTGTTCGCCGGCGACTCAACGACACTCTCCGTGATACGATCGCAAATGGAGAGGATGGAGAATTTGATAAAATAGTATCAGTATTAGGCAAGAGAATGTGCGCGTGATATGGAGAAAAGTTGTACTTTTGCAGCCGAAAATGACAGATGTTTTAATCTTGATGTTATGAACAGACTAAAAACTCTCCTATTTTGCATGTTGGCAGCGTTGTCGTTGCAAGCCCAGATACGTGGTTCTGAGATTCAGGTGCTGGTGCAGCCTAATCATCAGGACTGGACCTATAAGACAGGTGAGAAAGCCACTTTTGCCGTCAGCGTGTTGAAGTCGGGTACACTGCTCGACAATGTGAGCATCGATCTCGCAGCTGGGCCTGAGATGTACCAGGATGTGAAACGGCAGATAGTGCTGAAGGATGGTACGATGAAACTCTCTGGTACGATGAAACAGCCCGGCTTCTACCGTGTGGACGTGACGGCCCATGTGGATGGCAAGGACTATAAGGGTGCCTGTGGAGCGGCCTTTTCACCGGATCGGCTATTGCCGTCGACTCTGCTTCCAAAGGACTTCAGCGACTTCTGGAAGGATGCCATACGTGAGGCCCGCCAGACACCTCTCGAACCTACGAAACGACTGCTACCGGAGCGTTGTACGAAGGATGTGAACGTCTATGAGGTGAGTTTTTATAATATACGCTGGGGCTCCCGAACCTATGGTATCTTATGTGTACCTGTGAAAGAGGGGAAGTATCCCGCTCTGCTCAGGGTACCAGGTGCTGGTGTCAGACCTTATGGCGGTGATATCTATACTGCCTCGCAGGGAGCTATCACACTGGAGATCGGCATTCACGGCATCCCCGTGACAATGGAACAGGGTGTATACGACGACCTGCATAACGGAGCCCTCAGCGGCTACTGGGAGTTCGGTATGGACGATCGCGACAAGAGTTATTACAAACATGTCATCATAGGCTGCATCCGTGCACTTGATTATATTGAGGATTATACCCCTTGGAACGGGAAAGAGTGCGGCGTGACTGGCTCGAGTCAGGGGGGATTCCTATCTCTGGCAACCGCCGGCCTCGACAAGCGTATTACTTTCTATGCTCCCGTGCATGCCGCTCTCTGCGACCATACAAACTCGCTGAAAGGTATCGCCTGCGGCTGGCCTCACTATTTCTATTCGAATAAGGGTAAGGGTATGGATAAGCAGATAGAGACATCGCGTTATTACGACGGTGTGAACTTTGCCCGGCTAATCACGGACAAACAGCATGGATGGTTCTCGTTCGGCTATAACGACGATGTGGTGCCACCGACAACGGCTTGGGCTACCTATAACACTGTCATAGGCCCCAAGGAGATATCTCCTTATCAGGCCACCTGGCATTTCTGGTTCCAGGAACAGTGGGACGAGTGGGAAAATTGGTTATTAAAACAAATGAATATCAGATAAACGATGAAGAAGTTTTTTATATTGGCAGTTGTGGCCTTAGGGGTGGCTGCCTGTACGACCACGAAGCAGGGTGAGCCAGAAAAGAACATCGCCCAGCAATTGTTCGACCGTCTAGACACCCTCCGACAGAAGGGTATTATGTTCGGCCATCAAGATGACCCATTTTATGGACTTACCTGGGATTACGACAAAGACTCGAGTGACGTGAAGAACACGTGTGGCGACTGGCCAGCCGTGATGGGCTTTGAACTGGGCGGCATAGAGATGGGCGACGCCAAGAATCTCGACAGCGTGCCTTTCACCCGTATGACGGAAGAGATTATCAATCACTATAACCGAGGTGGCATCATCACCATCAGCTGGCATCCACGTAACCCTGTGACGACCATCGACGGGGGAGGGCTTGCTGGACAGAAATTCCCCGAGGGAACGGCATGGGACATCAGTGACACAACGGTTGTGAAGAATATCCTGCCCGGAGGTGCGCAATACGAGAAGTTCCAGACGTGGATGCAGCGCGTGAGTGATTTCCTTGCAGGACTGAAGGCCGCTGATGGACAGAAGATACCCATCATCTTCCGACCCTGGCACGAGAATACGGGTTCTTGGTTCTGGTGGGGAGAGAAACTCTGCACAGCAGAGGAATACAAGGCCCTATGGAATATGCTGCAGGATAAGTTGGATGCCGATGGTTTTGATAATCTGCTCTGGGCCTATTCACCAGGTATGGCTTCCAATCTGACAGAAGAGAAATATCTGGAGCGTTATCCCGGCAACGGCCGCATCGGATTGGTTGGTATAGACGGTTACCAGTGGGGACCGAGAGAGGATTTCATGGCCCAACTCGATGTCAATCTCGACATGTTGACGAAGTTCGCCGAAAAGAACGGCAAGATAGCAGCCCTCACGGAGTGTGGTCTGAAGAACCTTGTTGAGCCAAACTGGTGGACTACGGCGTTGCTGCCCGTGGTGGAGAAATATCCCATCAGTTATCTGCTCGTTTGGCGTAACTACAAAGAAGAATGGTTTGGTCCATCTCCTTCAAAGCCCGATGCAGAGTTTTTCAATGAGTTCTATCATTCAGAGAAAACATTGTTCCTTGAGAATATCAAGTAGTTAGTTGTAAATTCCTAAATCTGACTATAATACAAATTATATAATCTATGGCAAAAACTAAATTAATCGAGAAAATCGGTTATGGCTTCGGTGATATGTCATCGTCGACCTTCTGGAAGGTGTTTTCATATTACCTTCCCATCTTCTACTCAAACATTTTCGGACTGTCTTTGGTGGATGCCGGTGTGCTGGTGCTTGTAACTCGTATTTGGGATGCCGTCTCCGACCCGATGATGGGTATCATTTGTGACCGTACGAATACCAAGTGGGGTAAATACCGCCCGTATCTGTTGTGGGTGGCTCCGTTCTTCAGCATCTGTGGTATACTGTTGTTTACCACACCCGACTGGAACTACGGTGCAAAGCTCATCTGGGCATACGTGACGTATATCATGATGATGACCGTCTACACAGGTATCAACGTGCCTTATGGTGCCATGCTCGGTGTGATGACAGATGACACAAACGAGAAGACCGTTTTCTCATCGTTCCGTATGTTCTTCGCATACGGCGGCTCATTCCTCGCACTGTTCCTTTGGGAACCTCTGACGAACATGTTTGGTGGCTATAAGTCGCCTGAGGGATGGTTCTGGGCAATGGTTGTCATTGCTGCAGCCTGCTTCGTGATGTTCATACTCTGCTTCCTGCTGACGAAGGAGCACCTGAAGACCGTGTCTACCGTTAGTGTGGGTAGTGACTTTAAGTCGCTGCTCTCCAATAAGCCCTGGTGGCTGCTCATCGGTGCGGCTCTTTGTTCTAACCTTTTCAACACAGTACGCGGAGCAACGGTGGCCTATTTCTTCCTCGACATCATCGGTCCGGATGTGCAGTTGTCGGTTTTGGGTTTCATGTTCCTCTTCTATTCGGGACTTTTCCTGGGTATTGGTGAGGTGGCTAACATGGCTGGTGTGGCTCTCTGTGTGCCCATCGCCAGTAAGTTGGGTAAGAAGAGCACATTTATCTTGGTTAACGCAGCCCTGATATTGTTCAGCGTCTTGTTCTTCTTCGTACCCTGCACACAGTCTGGTTTCTTAACGATGCTTGTCCTGCAGATTATCATCAGCATCTTCACGGGTATCATGTCGCCGCTTGTATGGAGTATGTATGCCGACGTCAGCGACTATGCAGAGTTGAAGTTCCGTACTGCTTCTACAGGACTGATATTCTCCTCGGCCTCAATGGCCCAGAAGTTTGGCGGTGCCATCGGTGGTGCTGCTGTGCTCTGGTTGCTTTCGGGCTTCGGATATATCACCAACGCAGCACAACTTGAAGCAGGAGCGGTTCAGCCGGAGAGTGCACTGATGGTGCTGCGCTGGCTCATGAGCTTCATACCGGCTATGGTGGCTGCACTGGCTATCGTGGTGGTTTGGTTCTATCCGCTGACCACGAAGCGTGTGAAGGAGATCAATGAGGAATTGAAGGAAGTACGTGCCATAGACGAAAAATTTATTTGATGAATATTAAGATGATGAGAGACGAAATGCTGGATGTGTTGCAAAACAACATCCTGCATTTTTGGCAGACGAAGATGGTGGACCATGAGAACGGTGGTTTCTATGGGCGTATAGATAATCAGGGAGTGTTGCACCCTGAGGCTGAGAAGGGGGCCATCCTGAATGCCCGCATACTTTGGACGTTTTCAGCTGCATACAGGGTTCTGGGGCTGGAGGAGTATCTTGAAATGGCCACCTATGCAAAGGACTATTTCCTTGAACATTTTATAGATAAGGAGTACGGCGGTGTCTACTGGAGTGTGGACTATAAGGGGTATCCGCTGAACACCCGTAAGCAGTTCTATGCCCTCGGCTTTGCCCTTTACGGATTGTCAGAATATGCAAGAGCCACAGGCGACCGGGAGGCCCTCGACTATGCTATCGCGCTGTATGAGTGTATAGAGGGTCATGCTTTCGACAAACAATTCAATGGCTATATTGAGGCAACAACACGTGAATGGAAGCCTATCGCTGATATGCGTTTATCCGAACTCGATGCCAATTATCCGAAGTCGCAGAATACTCATCTTCACATCATAGAACCTTACACAAATCTGTATCGCTGTCTGAAGGAGATGCAGTCAACAACATCGTGTGACTATGTGCCTGTTCTTGGGTCGGTACTCCCCATTGGTGTTTGCGTACCTATGGAGACTATCATGAGAGTAGAGGCCTCTCTGCGTAATCTGATTGGTATCTTCACGGATTATATATTGAATCCTGAGACCCATCATCTTGACCTGTTCTTCGAGATGGACTGGACACGTGGTGCTGGACATTTGGAGAGTTACGGACACGATATCGAGTGCTCGTGGCTAATGCACGAAGCCGCTTTGGTACTTGGTGACCAGAAAGTGCTAAGAAAGGTAGAACAGGTGGTGCGTGAAGTGGCTAAAGCCTCTGAAAAAGGACTCAGACCAAATGGTTCGATGATTCACGAGGCCAATCTGGATACAGGTCATACAGACGACGACCTCCACTGGTGGGTGCAGGCCGAGAATGTGGTAGGGTGGTTCAATATCTACCAGTATTTCGGCGATGAGGATGCACTCGACAAGGCCGTACGCTGCTGGGAGTATATCAAGACTCAGTTGATAGATTACGAAAACGGAGAGTGGTTCTGGAGCCGTCATTCCGATGGTACACTGAACACCGTCGATGATAAGGCAGGTTTCTGGAAGTGTCCGTATCACAACGGTCGTATGTGTCTGGAGATGATTGAACGTACAGATTCAGACACTTTACAGAATTAATAAAGAATGACAATAATAAATACAGTGATTCAGATGAGAAAGCCTCTATTATTGTTTGTCGTTTTCCTCTGTACTGCAATGCAGGTATCTGCACATACACACATGAATGAACGTCCCAAACTCGTGGTGGGAATTGTGGTTGACCAGATGCGATGGGACTACCTGCCCAGATATTATGACCAGTTTGGCAATGATGGCTTCAGGCGGTTGATAGAAGAAGGCTTCTCCTGCGACAACTGTCTGATCAACTACCTGCCTACCGTGACAGCCATTGGCCATACGAGTGCCTATACGGGCACAACCCCTGCCATGCATGGCATCTGTGGCAACGACTTCTTCATCGACGACAAACCAGTCTATTGCTGTGGCGATACGACGGTGAGCACTGTGGGAAGCGACTCCAACAAGGGTGAGATGTCACCTCATAATCTCCTTTCGACGACCATTGGCGACCAGTTGCGCATGCATACCGACTTCCGCTCGAAGGTTATAGGCGTGTCGTATAAGGACCGTGCAGCCATCCTGCCTGCAGGACGTTCAGGAAACGCTGCCTACTGGCTCGACACGAAGAATGTATGCTTCATTTCGAGTACCTATTATATGAATGAATTGCCGGATTGGGCGAAGGCATTTAACAATGAGTTGAAAAAGAACAAGAAGGCTCAGGAACTGAACAGGAAGATTGGTTTCGATCCCATCTGTGGTACAGTAACCACTGATATGGCTATAGCTGCACTGAAGGGTGAGAAGTTGGGTACGGGTGATGTGACCGACATGCTCTGCATCAGTTATTCCCAGACCGATATCATCGGACATGAGTGGGGCACGAGGGGAGAGCATACGGATGGTGCTTATCTGCAACTCGACAAGGATATAGCACGACTGCTCAAGGCTCTTGATGTACAGGTTGGAAAGGGTAATTACTTGCTCTTCCTGACAGCAGACCACGGTGGCGCACATAACTACCAGTGGATGATTGACCACAAGTTAAGCGGTGGTGCCTGGAAGGTGAGGGAAGATGTGCTTGCTGCCGGTCTCGAAGGCTATCTGAAGGAAAAGTTGGGTGCAGACCTCTCCATCATCAATGGTGTCAACGGCTATCGCGTGTTCCTGAATCATGGTAAGATCAAGGAACTGGGACTCACCGTCAGTCAGGTGAAGGAGGCGTTGATAGATTATGCCCGTCAGATGCCACACGTGCAGTTTGTGATGGACTTCGAGAAGGTGAACACCTGGAGTGTTCCTGATGTGATACGCAGTCGTGCTTTGATGGGTTATCATCCACATCGTTCTGGCGACCTGCTATTAGTTCTTGAGGCAGGGTGGTATGAGTTCTGGCCCAGCTCCTCGAAAGTGGGCACAACCCACGGAGAATGGAATCCCTACGACTCGCACATCCCTCTGTTGTTCTATGGCTGGAAAGTTAGTCACGGCAGTACTAGCCGTGAAGTGCACATCACAGATATCGCTCCCACAGTGACTCAAATGCTTCATATCCAGCAACCGAATGCTTGTATCGGTGAACCAATTAAAGAGATAACAGACGAAGATTAACAATTATTATTAATTTTATTAATAATTATTCGTCTATTTTACAATTTTTTTTGTACCTTTGCAGCATCGTAGCGGCGAAGGTACATTTTTTATGACGTAACTGCTTAAGAACGAGAACAATATTGTTATAATTTATATTTTCACTTATGAACTTTACTTTGTTAATTACCGTCTTGCTGACGGCTTTGACATTGGTGGTGGCGGCTTACATCGTAGCTAAGCTGATAGGACCTCGGTCCTATGCGAAGGTGAAGGGTGAGCCATATGAGAGTGGTATTCCCACAAGAGGCAGCTCGTGGCTGCCACTGGGGGTGGGATTCTATCTCTTCGCCATCTTGTTTCTGATGTTCGACGTGGAGACAGTGTTCCTGTACCCGTGGGCAGTGGTAGTAAAGGAGACTGGTGCGATAGCTCTGCTTAGCATCGGATTCTTCTTGGTGGTTCTGGTTTTAGGCTTGGCGTATGCCTGGCGGAAAGGAGACTTGGAATGGAAGTAAGGAAACCGCACATCAAGAGTATCCCCTACGAGGAGTGGAATGACAACGCCTCGCTGGAGAAGATCATTGACGAACTCCATGAGGGTGGCGTCAATGTGATTACGGGTTCTTTGGACCGGTTGATTAACTGGGGCCGTGCCAACTCGCTGTGGTCATTGACCTTCGCTACCTCATGCTGTGGTATTGAGTTCATGGCCTGTGGCTGTGCCCGTTATGACTTCGCACGCTTTGGTTTCGAGGTGACGCGTAACTCTCCCCGTCAGGCCGACCTGATCATGTGCGCTGGTACCATCACACATAAGATGGCTCCTGCGCTGAAGCGTCTGTATGACGAGATGGCTGAGCCGAAGTACGTGATTGCCGTCGGTGGTTGTGCCATTAGCGGCGGTCCGTTCAAGTCGAGCTATCATGTTGTGAAGGGTATCGAGGAGATTGTGCCCGTCGATGTGTTTATTCCTGGCTGTCCCCCGCGTCCGGAGGCCATCATGTATGGTATGATGCAGCTGCAGCGTAAGGTGAAGGCCGAAAAGTTCTTTGGGGGTGCTAATCACAAGCAGACTGCTGAGGAAGCTGCACTGGGTGTGTCGAACGAGGAGTTGACCTTCCGCTCGAAGCATGGCGACCATCGTCGCGAGCCGATCGTGGTGACGGATGTGCCAGAGGATTTTAAAGTAGAGGAGGAGATGGCATGAAGTTAGCATTCTTATCATTTGATTTTGACAAGTTCGCACATGAGATGCAGAACTTGAAGGACAAGAAGGGCTTTGACTATCTTGTCACCATCGTGGGCGAGGATTTCGGTAAGGAGGAAGGCCTTGGCTGTGTATATATCCTCGAGAATACCAATACCCATGAGCGCTGCACTGTGAAGATGATAGCCAAGACACAGGTCTGTGGCGATGGTATGTCATCAAATGGAACAGGCGAGACGGATGGTCAGATGATGTCCTATCTGCCTACCGTTAGTAACATTTGGCGCGTGGCTGACTTGCTCGAGCGTGAGGTTTACGACTTCTATGGAATAGCATTTCTGGGTCATCCCGATATGCGTCGTCTGTTCCTGCGTTCAGACTTCAAGGGCTATCCTTTCCGTAAGGACTGGGAGTACAACGATCAGTATAAGCTGGAGGACGATGTGGAGCCAGACTATGGTCTGGAGTACTACATCGACAAGGACGGTTATCTGCAGACCAAGAAGAACAGGCTCTTTGATACCGACGATTATGTAATCAACATTGGTCCTCAGCATCCGGCCACTCATGGTGTGTTGCGTTTGCAGACGGTGCTGAACGGTGAGACGGTAAAACGGATCTATCCTCACCTCGGCTATATCCACCGGGCCATCGAGAAGATGTGGGAGAGCATGACCTATCCGCAGACGCTGGCTCTGACTGACCGTCTGAACTATCTGGGTGCTATGCAGCACCGTCACGCTCTGGTGGGTGTGATCGAGGAGGCTATGGAGGTAGAGTTGACAGACCGCATCAAGTACATCCGTACGATTATGGATGAGCTGCAGCGTTTAGACTCCCACCTGCTCTATACCTCGTGTGTGGCTCAGGACCTGGGTGCGCTGACGGGTATGCTTTACGGCATGCGTGATCGTGAGCACGTGCTGAACTGCATGGAGGAGACCACCGGTGGTCGTCTGATTCAGAACTATTATAGAATAGGTGGACTGCAGGACGATATCGATCCAAACTTCGTTAAGAACTGTAAGGATCTCGTGAGGTACCTGCGTCCGATGATTCAGGAATATATGGACATTTTCGGTGATAACGTCATTACGCACAACCGTCTGGAGAACTGTGGTCCGATGAATCTGGAAGATTGTGTCAACTACGCTGTGACAGGTCCTGCTGGACGTGCCTCCGGTTGGAAGAACGACGTGAGAAAGAACCACCCGTACGACATGTATGACAAGGTGGAGTGGGAGCAGTGCACGCTCAACGGCTGTGACTCTATGGATCGTTACCTCGTTCACATCAACGAGATGTACCAGAGCCTGAATATCATCGAGCAGCTGATCGACAACATCCCAGAGGGAGACTTCTATGTTAAGCAGAAGCCGATTATCAAGGTGCCTGAAGGACAGTGGTACTTCTCTGTGGAGGGTGTAGCCGGTGAGTTCGGCGTTTATCTCGACTCGCGTGGCGACAAGAGCCCGTACCGCATGAAGATGCGTCCGATGGGCCTTTCGCTGGTAGGTGCCTTCGACCCGATGCTTCGCGGCCAGAAGATTGCCGACCTGATTGCGACGTGTGCGGCTATTGATGTGGTTATTCCTGATATCGACCGTTAGTCGAAGAATTGAAGAATTGGAAAATTGAAAAATTGAAGTAATATGTTCGACTTTTCTATTATAACACAATGGTTCGACCAACTGCTCCGTGTGACGGTAGGATGTCCCGACTGGTTGGCGATATTGATTGAGTGCATATTGGTCGGCACAGGCATTCTTGTAGGATACGCGCTGATTGCTATTGCACTGATATTCATGGAGCGTAAGGTGTGTGCCTACTTCCAGTGCCGTCTGGGCCCGATGCGAGTAGGTTACTGGGGCTTGCTGCAGGTATTTGCCGATGTGCTGAAGATGCTCATCAAGGAGATATTCATCGTCGATAAGGCCGACAAGTTGCTTTACCTCGTGGCTCCGCTCTTAGTGATTGCAGGCTCTGTGGGTGCCTTCTCGTTCCTACCTTGGAACAACGGCGCCACGGTGCTGGACTTCAATGTGGGCGTGTTCCTGCTGACAGCCATCTCTTCTATCGGTGTGGTGGGCATCTTCCTCGCCGGATGGGGCTCGAACAACAAGTACTCTGTGGTTTCGGCCATGCGTGGTGCCGTGCAGATGATCTCGTACGAGATGTCGCTCTGCCTGTGTCTGATCACGGCCGTCGTACTGACGGGTACGATGCAGATGAGTGAGATTGTTGAGGCACAGACTGGGCCATGGAAGTGGCTCATCTTCCAGGGGCATATCCCTGCGCTGATTGCCTTCTTCGTGTTTCTCATCGCAGGTAATGCGGAGGCGAACCGTGGCCCGTTCGATATGGCAGAGGCTGAGAGTGAGTTGACAGCCGGACACCATACGGAGTATTCGGGTATGGGCTTCGGCTTCTTCTATCTGGCAGAGTTCCTGAACCTCTTTATCATCGCAGGTATCGCCGCTACGGTGTTCCTGGGTGGCTGGGCTCCGATTAATGTGGGTGTCGATGGCATTGACACGTGCATGAACTATATTCCCGGCATCGTATGGTTTATGGGCAAGACGTTCGGACTGGTGTGGATCCTGATGTGGATTAAGTGGACGTTCCCACGTCTGCGTATCGACCAGATTCTGAAACTGGAATGGAAGTACTTGATGCCGTTGGGTCTCATCAACCTCGTGCTGATGACGATTGTCGTGGCTCTCGGCTTATATATTAAATAAGGTGTACTAGTCATACTAGTCAAACTAGAAATACTAGAATATGGAAGATAACAAATCATATTTCGGAGAAATCGGGCACGGGCTCAAAACACTGGCCGTTGGCATGAAGACCTCCTGGAAGGAATACTTCAAGGATTTCTTTACCAACAAGAGTACGGAGCAGTATCCCGAGAACCGCAAGACCACGCTCCATGTGGCAGCTCGTCATCGCGGACGCCTGACGTTCAAGCGCAACGACGACGGCAGTTACAAGTGTACGGCTTGTACATTGTGCGAGAAAGCCTGTCCCAATGGGACTATCAAGATTACAGCCCACATGGCCGAGGATCCTGAGACAGGCAAGAAGAAGAAGGTGCTCGACGACTATCAGTACGACCTGGGTGACTGCATGTTCTGCCAGCTCTGTACCAACGTCTGCAACTTTGACGCTATCGAGTTTACCAACGATTTCGAGAACGCAGTCTTCGACCGTTCCAAGTTGGTGCTCCATCTGAACGTGGAGGTCTACAAAGGCGGTTCGCTGCCTAACCTCATTGACGGAGGTGCTCCACTGACGATCGGAAAGTTTAACACCAAAACGAAGTAACGATATGGCAAATTATGTAATGTTTATCATTCTCGCCGTTGTCATACTCGGTTCTGCCGTGTTGTGTGTGACGACGAAGCGTATCATGCGAGCTGCAACATTCCTGTTGTTCGTGCTCTTTGGCGTGGCAGGTCTTTATTTTCTGCTCGACTATACATTTCTTGGCGCTGCTCAGATATCGGTCTATGCCGGTGGTGTGACGATGCTTTATGTCTTCGCCATCCAACTGGTGGGCAGACGCTCTCTACAGGGTTTGATGGAACGGATGAAGGTCAGTCGCGTGGCTGCCGGGGCGATTCTGTCGCTCGTCGGGCTGCTTGTGGTCTGTGCCGTTCTCATGAAGAATCAGTTTATGTATGCCGCCTGTCAGGTGGCCGATGTTGAGGTGCCGATGTCAACTATCGGCAAGGCTCTCGTCGGTGCCGACAAGTACCAGTATGTGCTCCCCTTCGAGCTCATCTCGGTATTCTTGCTGGCGTGTATTATCGGTGGTTTGGCTATTGCAAGAAAGGAGGAGAAATAAGCTATGGTACCTGTACAATATTATTTTATTCTCAGCGCATTGCTGTTCTTCATTGGCGTTTATGGATTTGTCTCACGCCGTAACCTGATAGCTATGCTCATCTCCGTGGAACTGATCCTCAACGCTGTGGAGATCAACTTCGCAGCCTTCAACCGTCTGCTGTTCCCCGGACAGCTGGAGGGATTTTTCATGTCGCTCTTTGGTATCGGTGTGGCTGCAGCGGAGACGGCTGTTGCCATCGCTATCATCATCAATGTGTACCGTAACTTCAACAGCGACAGTGTTGACAGTATCCGGAATATGAAACGATAGTAGTAAATTGAAAATTGATCATTGAAAATTGATAATTATGTATAGTTACACGATATTTATCATGCTTCTGCCGCTGCTGTCGTTCATAGTTCTTGGACTGGCTGGCATGAAGATGCAACACAAGACGGCAGGTCTCATAGGAACCTGCTCGCTCGGTATCGTCACGCTGCTGTCGTACATCACGGCCTTCCAGTACTTCACGGCCGACCGTGTGAACGACACCTGGCAGACGTTTGTTCCGTATAATTTCACATGGTTGCCGTTGGGCAATTTGCATTTCGATATGGGCATCCTGCTCGATCCCATCAGCGTGATGATGCTGATTGTGATCTCCACCGTGTCGCTGATGGTTCATATCTATTCCTTCGGCTACATGCACGGTGAAAAGGGCTTCCAGCGCTACTACGCGTTCCTGAGCCTTTTCTCCATGTCGATGTTGGGACTGGTGCTCGCCACGAACATCTTCCAGATGTATATGTTTTGGGAGCTCGTGGGTGTGTCGTCCTATCTGCTCATCGGGTTCTACTATCCTCTGAAGCCTGCCATCGCAGCCTCTAAGAAGGCTTTCATTGTGACGCGCTTCGCTGATATGTTCTTCCTCATCGGTATCTTGATGTTCGGCTATTACACCGACTCGTTCAGCTTCTCCTTCGCCGGTCATGGCATGGAGGTGGTGATGGGCGAGGGTACGACGCCGCTGATTTCCGGTAATGTCGTCAAGGCCATCTCTGCCGGCGGCTTAATCATCCCGACAGCCCTTGTACTGATGTTCATCGGTGGTGCTGGTAAGTCTGCCATGTTCCCGTTGCACATCTGGCTGCCAGATGCCATGGAGGGTCCGACGCCTGTGAGTGCTCTCATCCATGCGGCTACGATGGTGGTGGCTGGTGTGTTCCAGATTGCACGTATGTTCCCTCTGTGGATTAATTTCGCACCTCATACGCTGAGCGTCGTGGTGTGGGTGGGTGTGTTCACCGCTTTCTATGCTGCTGCCGTGGCCTGTGCCCAGAGCGACATCAAGCGTGTGCTGGCATTCTCCACCATCTCTCAGATTGCCTTTATGATGGTGGCTTTGGGTGTTTGTCTGCCCAGTCATGGCGCGGCTCCGTTCGACGACCACGCACAGTTGGGTTACATGGCTTCGATGTTCCATCTGTTTACCCACGCCATGTTCAAGGCATGTCTGTTCCTCGGTGCCGGATGCATCATCCATGCCGTCCACTCCAACGAGATGGCACTGATGGGAGGACTGCGCAAGTATATGCCTGTCACCCATATCACCTTCCTGATTTCCTGTCTGGCTATCGCGGGTATCCCGTTCTTCTCAGGCTTCAGTTCGAAGGATGAGATCATCTCCGCATGTTTCCAGTACAGTCCGGTGGTGGGTTGGATTATGACGGGTATCGCTGCTATGACTGCCTTCTACATGTTCCGTCTGTACTATGGCATCTTCTGGGGTACGGAGAATAAGGAAGCCCATGCGCACCATACGCCCCATGAGGCTCCGCTGACGATGACGGTGCCCTTGATTGTGCTCTGTGTGATCACGATGGTCGTTGGTATCTACTCCACCATTGCGGGCTTCGCAGGTTGGGGCGGTTCCTTCGGACAGTTCGTTACTGCCAGTGGTAAGGACTATACCATCCACTTCGACACGACGATCGCTCTCACCTCTACGGTGATTGCCATCCTGAGCATCTGTCTGGCTACCTATATATATAAAGGTGAAAGTCAGCCGATTGCCGACCGTCTGTACAAGACGTTCCCGAAGTTGCACCGTGCAGCCTACAAGCGTTTCTATCAGGATGAGATCTGGCAGTATGTCACTCATCGTATCATCTTCCGCTGTGTCTCTACGCCGATTGCCTGGTTCGACCGTCATGTGGTCGACGGCACCTTCAACTTCCTGGCCTGGGGGGCCAACGAGGCGGGCGAGAGTATGCGTCCCTGGCAGAGTGGCGATGTTCGTCAGTATGCCGTTTGGTTCCTCACCGGTACGGTGGCATTAACATTAATCCTTTTATGCATCTAAAGTAATATGAGTATATTAAGTGTTTTCGTATTGATTCCCGCCCTGATGCTATTGGGATTGTGGCTTGCCAAGAATCTCAATCAGGTACGTGGTGTGATGGTGGCAGGCTCCTCTTGTCTGCTTGCCCTTTCCATCTGGCTGACGATATATTTCCTCCAGGAGCGTTCGGCTGGTAATACTGCCGAGATGCTGCTCACCTATAGTGTGCCCTGGTTCGAGCCGTTGAACATCTCCTATTCGGTGGGTGTAGACGGTATCTCTGTGGTCATGTTGCTCCTCTCGAGCATTATCGTGTTCACGGGAACGTTCGCCTCGTGGCAGTTGAAGCCGCTGACGAAGGAGTATTTCCTCTGGTTCACGCTGCTCTCGACGGGTGTGTTCGGATTCTTCATCTCGACAGACCTCTTCACGATGTTCATGTTCTACGAGGTGGCCCTCATCCCGATGTACTTGTTGATTGGTGTTTGGGGTTCTGGTCATAAGGAGTACTCAGCCATGAAGCTGACGCTGATGCTGATGGGAGGTTCGGCCCTGTTGATTCTCGGTCTGCTGGGCATCTACTTCTTCAATGGTCAGTATAGCGGTAACTATACCTTTGAATTGACGGCGATTGCTGCTGCCCATGCCATCCCAGGCTGGATACAGAATATCTTCTTCCCGTTCATCTTCATCGGTTTCGGTGTGCTGGGAGCCCTGTTCCCGTTCCACACATGGTCACCCGACGGTCATGCTTCTGCACCAACGGCTGTGTCTATGCTCCATGCTGGTGTGTTGATGAAACTGGGAGGCTATGGCTGTTTCCGTGTGGCCATGTACCTATTGCCTGATGCAGCGCAGGATCTCTCGTGGATCTTCCTGATCCTCACCACGATCTCCGTTGTCTACGGTGCCTTGAGCGCTTGCGTACAGACCGACTTGAAGTATATTAATGCATACTCGTCGGTGTCACACTGCGGACTGGTGCTCTTTGCCCTCTTGATGATGACCCAGACAGCTGTGACAGGTGCCATTCTTCAGATGCTTTCCCACGGTCTGATGACGGCTCTCTTCTTTGCCCTCATTGGTATGATCTACGGTCGTACACACACCCGTGATATCCGCGAACTGGCCGGTTTGATGAAGATTATGCCTTTCCTTGCAGTGGGTTATGTGATTGCCGGTCTCGCCAACCTCGGCCTGCCTGGCTTCTCGGGCTTCATCGCTGAGATGACCATCTTTGTAGGTTCGTTTAGTGCGAAGCCGCTCATTGGCGACCCCAGTGAGTCGTTCCGTATGGTGGCCACGATTATCGCCTGTACGTCGATTGTTGTCACGGCAGTCTATATCCTGCGTGTTGTCGGTAAGATCCTCTATGGTGAAGTGGAGAATAAGCACTATCTCGAGCTGACCGACGCTACATGGGACGAACGTGTTGCCGTCATCTGCCTTATCTTCTGTGTGGCAGGCCTTGGTTGTGCACCGTTCTTGTTCAGCGATATGATCTCGCCTGCTGCCGGTTCGATACTTCATTCTATTGGTGTAATGTAAAGAAGGAGGACGTAAGATATGAATTATAGTGAATTTCTTAAAATGGTGCCCGAGGCAGTCCTCGTGGCCATTCTGATAGCTGTCTTCATCGGAGACTTCGTCTTCTGTAAGAGTGCCCGTAAGAACGCTCTTCTGAGTAAACTGACGGGCGTCATGCTGTTGGGCGCGCTTGTGCTGCTGGCAGCTGCCTCAGGTACAGAGCCGGTGTCTGCGTTTGGAGGCCTGTATGTTACCTCCAAGGCGGTTAACGTGATGAAGACCATCCTCACCTTGGGCTCGCTTATCGTGGTTCTCATGTCCCAACCGTGGTTGGAGTCAGAGAAGATGCAGCGCCTGCAGGGTGAGTTCTACATGCTCCTCCTGTCCACTCTGCTTGGTATGTTTATCATGATGTCAAGCGGTAACTTCCTGCTGTTCTTCCTCGGACTGGAGACAGCCTCTGTGCCCCTTGCCTGTATGGTGGCACTCGACAAGTGGAAGCAGAATTCAGCAGAGGGTGCCGCCAAGTATATCCTCGTGGCAACATTCTCCAGTGGTGTGATGCTCTATGGCATCTCGTTCATCTATGCTGCCGTTGGTACGCTCTACTTCGATGACGTGGCAGCCACAATTACCGTTTCGCCTCTTGCCATCATGGGTCTGGTGTTCTTCTTCAGCGGTCTTGGTTTCAAGATATCGCTCGTGCCCTTCCACTTCTGGACGGCCGACACCTACGAAGGAGCACCCACGCCGGTGACGGGTTATCTAAGTGTTATCTCCAAGGGTGCAGCAGCTCTGACACTGTGCATCATCTTGATGAAGGTGTTCCAGCCTCTGGTCTATTATTGGGAGTACCTGCTTTATATCGTCATCGTGCTCTCCATCACAGTGGCTAACCTCTTCGCCATCCGTCAGTCGGAGCTCAAGCGGTTCATGGCCTTCTCATCGATCTCACAGGCTGGATATATCATGCTTGCCGTGGTGGGTAACTCTCAGATGGGTGTGGCAGCACTGTCGTACTACGTGCTCGTCTATATTGTGGCCAATATGGCTGTCTTTACCGTCATCAACGTGGTGGAGCAGGAGAATGGCGGACGTACGGACATGGCTGCCTATAACGGCTTCTATCAGACGAACCCGAAATTGTCGTTCCTCATGACGCTCGCCCTTTTCTCACTGGCAGGCATCCCGCCCTTCGCAGGCATGTTCTCGAAGTTCTTCGTGTTCATGGCCGCAGCAGAGCAGGGTAGTGCAGCTGCCTACTTTGTGGTCTTTATCGCACTGGTCAACACGGTCATCTCACTCTATTACTATCTGCTGATCGTCAAGGCTATGTATATTACGAAGACCGATACGCCACTGCCGACCTTCGAGAGCGACCGCAACACCAAGACAGCCCTTGCCGTCTGCACTGTTGGCATCGCCCTCTTCGGTATCATGAGTTGTATCTATCACTGGATTGCTGCTGCAGGGCTGTGAGGAAGGTTTACAAGGCTCATATTCTTTTTACCCCTGAACGCAGCCGGTTCGAAGTATTGGAGAATGGCTATATAGCCGTCGAGGACGGGGTGGTGGCAGGTGTTGCCGCCAACCTGTCCTCGCTTGGTTGTGAGGGGGCAGAGGTTACCGATTTCGGTGACTGTCTGCTTATTCCCGCCATGAACGATATGCACGTGCATGCTTCGCAGTACCGCAACCAAGGGATTGCCATGGACCTGGAACTGCTGCCGTGGCTCGAGAACTACACCTTTCCGGAGGAGATGAAATATACCGACGAAGCCTATGCCCGTCGGATGTACAGCCGCTTTGTTCGCGACCTATGGCGCTTCGGTACCATGCGGGCCTGTGTCTTCGCTACCGTTCATACTGAGAGCACCCGTCTGCTCATGCACCTCTTCCAGGAGGCCGGCATGGGTGCCTTGGTGGGAAAGGTAGCCATGAACCGCAATTGTCCTGATGGCCTTATTGAGTCTGTGGATGAGATGGTAAGCGGCACAGAGGCGCTTATTTCAGAATTCAACAGTCCTGATGGGCTGGTGCGTCCTATCATCACCCCGCGCTTCGTACCGTCGTGTACGCCAGACATGCTGAAGGCCTGTGGCGAGTTGGCTGCCCAATACGGTCTGCCCGTGCAGTCACATCTCTCTGAGAATACTTCCGAGATAGCTTGGGTGCAGTCGCTCGAGAAAGAAAGCACCAGCTATGGCGACGCCTATGATCGCTACGGACTGTTCGGACAGACGCCTACTGTGATGGCCCACTGCGTATGGACTGCCGGGGAGGAATTGGAACTGATGAAGCGCCGAGGGGTGATGGTTGCTCATTGCCCCACGTCGAACCTGAACATCGCCTCTGGCCTGGCACCAATCCGTACGTTCATCGAAGAGGACGTTCCCGTAGGTCTTGGCAGCGACATCAGCGGCGGCCACGATCTGAATATCTTCCGTATGATGGTGTTTGCCATTCAGGTGAGTAAGGCGGTCTATCAGCGTGACCACTCCAAGCCGTTCCTCACGCTCTCCGAGGCCTTCTGGCTAGCCACGAAGTCAGCCGGCAGGTTCTTTGGCCGTGTGGGTAGCTTTGAACACGGCTATGAATTTGATGCACTGGTTATCGATGATAGCGATCTGAACCACGACAACTACTCGCTGCTCCAGCGTTTGGAGCGCTATGTCTATCTGGGTGACGACCGCCAGATCATTCACCGTTTTTGTCGCGGATGTGACCTTCCAGAACCGCTGCTATAAACTGCGGGGTATAGCCTTTCTTGCTTTTTGCCACCTCTTCGGGGGTACCTTCTGAGAGGATTTGGCCGCCGTTACGACCGCCCTCCGGCCCCATGTCTATGATCCAGTCAGCCTGACGGATCACGTCGAGGTTGTGCTCGATGATAATCACCGTATTTCCTCTGTCCACGAGCTTCCGCAACACCTGCATCAGAATGCGGATATCCTCGAAGTGCAGGCCAGTGGTAGGTTCATCGAGGATGTACATGGTCTTTCCTGTATCTTTCTTCGAGAGCTCTGCGGCCAGTTTGATTCGCTGGCTCTCACCGCCTGAGAGGGTGGTGGAGGGCTGCCCCACCTTGATGTAGCCGAGTCCCACATCCTGTATGGTCTTGATCTTACGGAGGATGTCGGGCACGTTCTCAAAGAATTCCACGGCCTGGTTGATGGTCATGTCGAGCACGTCGGCAATCGACTTTCCCTTATATCTCACCTCGAGTGTCTCACGATTGTAACGTTTGCCGTGACACACCTCACAGGGCACCTGTATGTCGGGCAGGAAGTTCATCTCTATGGTCTTATAGCCGTTACCGCCACAGGTTTCGCAGCGTCCGCCCTTGACATTGAATGAGAACCGGCCAGGCTTATAGCCCCGGATCTTGGCCTCAGGGAGGTTGACGAAAAGGGATCGTATGTCGGCGAACACGCCGGTATATGTGGCGGGGTTGGAGCGGGGCGTACGACCGATGGGGCTCTGATCGACGCAGACCACCTTGTCGATATGCTCAAGTCCCTCTATGCTGTCGTATGGCATCGGGCGCTTGAGTGAGCGGTAGAAGTGCTGCGAGAGAATGGGCTGCAGCGTCTCGTTGATGAGTGTGGACTTGCCAGAGCCGCTGACGCCTGTGACGAGGATGAGCCTGCCGAGGGGAAACGCCACGTCGATATGCTTGAGGTTATTACCGGAACAGCCGGATAGCTTGATGACGTTGACAGGTGATTGGATGGCTTGCCTTTTTGAACCATCAGCGTCATCAACTGTCAGCTTGCCACTCAGGTACTGTGCTGTGAGGGTATCAGACTTAAGCAATTCTTCAGGGGTACCTTGGAAGACAACCTCTCCTCCCTTACGTCCGGCTTTTGGTCCGATGTCGATGATCCAGTCGGCATGGCGCATCATGTCCTCGTCATGCTCCACCACAATGACGGTGTTACCGAGGTCGCGCAGTTGCTTCAGGGAGTTGATGAGACGCTGATTGTCTCGCTGATGTAGGCCGATGGAGGGCTCGTCGAGGATGTACAGCACGTTCACGAGCTGCGATCCTATTTGTGTTGCGAGCCGTATACGCTGACTCTCTCCACCGGAGAGTGATGCCGACTGGCGGTTGAGGGAGAGGTAGTCAAGGCCGACCTCGAGCAGAAAGTCGAGACGTGTACGTATCTCCTTGAGAATCTCGGTGGCGATTATCCTTTGTTGGCTGTCGAGGTGGTCCTCCACATGGTCGAGCCACTCCCGCAACTCGCTGATGTCCATAGTGGCGAGTTCAGCGATGTTCTTGTCCCAGATGCGATAGGAAAGAGCCTCACGGTTCAGACGTTGTCCGTGACACTCCTGACACTCGCACTCGGCGAGGAACTGGTCCGCCCATCGTTGTCCGGAGGCGGAGTCGTCGTTGTCCATCACGTTGCGTAGGTACTTGATGATACCGTCGAAGGTGACGAAGTAGTCGCTGGTGGTATGTACGATCTCCTTGTCTATGCGCACGTTCTCGAGCGAGCCGTATAAGACCTCTCTCATCGCATCGTCAGGAAGTTCGGAGATTGGTGTCTTCAGGTCACAGTCGTACTTCTTGAGGATGGCTTCCACCTGCCAGAATATCATTTGGTTCTTGTATTTCCCGAGGGGTACAATACCGCCGTTATAGATATTCTGACTACGGTCTGGGATGACTTTCTCAAGGTCTATCTGGTTGATAACTCCGAGACCTTTACAATGAGGACAAGCCCCTTGAGGAGAGTTGAATGAGAAGTTGTTAGGCGCTGGGTCAGAGTAACTTATGCCAGTTGTTGGGCACATCAGTCGTTTGGAATAATGCTTGATGCTGCCCGTGTCTTTGTCTAAGATCATAATCAGTCCTTCACTCTCTTTCATGGCGATGCTGACGCTTTTCCTAAGACGTTCTGAGTCTTCTGCGATGCCCTTATCTACTACCACCTCGATGTCGTGGTTCTTATATCGGTCCACCTTCATGCCCCGTGTCAGTTCCATCATCTCCCCGTCCACACGGATGTTCAGATAGCCTTTGCGTCGCATCGACTCGAAGAGTTCACGATAATGACCCTTACGACTGCGCACCAATGGGGCAAGGATATAGATTCGGTGACCGGCATAGTTGTGTGTGATCATGTCGAGCACTTTCTCCTCCGTGTATCTCACCATCTCCTCACCGGTGGCATAGCTGTATGCCCTGCCGGCACGTGCGAAGAGCAGTCTCAGATAGTCGTAGATCTCTGTGGTAGTGCCCACGGTGGACCTGGGGTTCTTGTTAGTGGTCTTCTGTTCTATGCTGATGACGGGCGACAGACCGGTGATCTTGTCCACGTCCGGCCGTTCCATGCCTCCGAGGAAATTACGTGCGTATGCCGAAAAAGTTTCTATATAGCGGCGCTGCCCTTCGGCGAAGATTGTGTCGAAGGCCAGGCTTGACTTGCCCGAACCACTGAGCCCGGTAATGACGGTCAGGGAGTGGTGGGGTATGGTGACGTCGATGTTTTTCAGGTTATGTACGCGTGCACCGAAGACTTTGATGCTTGTCTCTTCTTTCATAGCGGGTTTATTCGTTGTTGGAGCTACCTTCGATATAGCCACGTAGCAGGTTCACGTCCTTACGGATATTGTACTCCGTGCCGTCGGCACCCTTTGCCTTCACGAGAACGAAATAGACACCCTCCTTCACGTCCTTGCCGTTGTAAGTGCCGTCCCAACCTCCTGCCGGGTCTGTCCACTCGTAGAGTTTCTGTCCCCATCGGTTGAAAATATAGGCGTGGAACTCCACTATGCTCTGGTACTCTTTGGCCTTGTAGATTTCGTTATAACTGTCGCCGTTGGGCGAGAAGGCATTAGGGAAAAGCAGCTTGCTCTCGCTGACAGTCACGCTGAACACGATGGAGTCCAGTTCCATTTCCTGTCCGAGGTTGACTTTCAGGGTGACACGCGTCGTGCCTGCGGTGGTGAAGGTGTAGTCGGTGTTTTCTTCGTAGCGCACCATGAAGTCCTTCTCTTCGCCCTCCGTACGGAAATGCCATTCGTAGACGGGGTTGTAGCCCTCCATATTCGAGGGATTGGCGTAGAAATTCACGGACAGCGGTGCTTGTCCGTTGATCTGTGGATTTTCTTCGGTACTTTCTGCGGGTTCACCTTCTTCGTCGGTATAGGTAGCTGTTGGCGACACTTTCGGGTAAACGTCCTGTGCTGTGGCCGTGATGGGTATGAGCACTGTCAGGAGTGCGGGTATGAATTGTTTGATACTCATTTTTTACTGTCTTGAATGTGCAAAGTTAGTAAAAATAAGTGAATAGTGAATAGGGAATAGTGAAAAATTTGCTGCTGCTTGTACATAATTCACAATTATTTTGTACTTTTGTGGGCGAAATTGATAATTTTAGAGTTTATGAAACGACTTTTAAGATATATTTTATTGCTGTCGTTGCTGACCCTTTCCCCAGGGATTGTGTCTGCCCAACAGTCGAAGATTCGTTGTCAGCACCAGGTTAAGAAAAAGGAAACCATCTTCGGCATCTCCCGGATGTACGGTATTACCATCGAGGAGCTGATCAAGGCCAATCCAGAAATGAACGCGCCTGACTACGAGTTGAGGAAGGATGCTGTGCTGAGGATCCCCTATTCCAAGGCCGAACTTGAGGCTGCTGAGGCAGAGAAAGCGGCCAAGGCCCGTCGGGATGCGGAAAAGGCAAGGGCTGTCGACGACGTCCGTAAAAGGGCTGTCCGGCTAGGTGTGATGCTGCCGTTGCACGATATCAACGGCGATGGTCGGCGCATGACGGAATACTATCGTGGCGTGCTTATGGCCTGCGACAGTCTGAAGAAACAGGGCATGTCGATCGACGTGCATACCTGGAATGCCGCTGAGAACATAGATATCAATGAGGTGTTATCCGATCCTGCTGCCGCCAAGTGCGACCTCATCATCGGTCCCCTTTACTCGAAGCATGTGGCAGCCTTGTCTGATTTCGTGAACCGTCACGACATCCGTTTGGTGATACCGTTCTCCATCAGTGCACCGCAGTTGACCACCAACCGCAATATTTTCCAGATATGGCAGTCGCAGAACGATGTCAGCGAGGCATCGGTCAGCCGGTATCTGGAACAATTCAAGAACTATCATACCATTGTCATCGACTGCAACGACTCCACCAGCAAAAAGGGCGTTTTTACTTTCAGTCTCCGTCGGCAGCTGGAACAGCGTGGTCAGGAGTGTGTGGTGACAAACCTAAAGTCGGGTGAGGCGAACTTCTCCAAGGCGTTCAGCCGCACGAAGCCCAACGTGGTGGTACTCAACACCGGCCGTTCTCAGGAGTTGGGTGTTGCCATCTCGAAACTCAACGGCCTGAAAGCCAACGAGCCTGACCTCGACATCACCCTGTTCGGCTATTCTGACTGGCTGCTCTATACCAACAGGTATTTGGAGAGCTTCTACGCTTACAACACCTATATCCCCACCGTGTTCTACTACAATCCACTGACTGTTGATACACAGTCTTTTGAGCGTAAGTACCGTCAGTACTTCCGTTGTGACATGCAAAACCTGCTGCCGCGGTTTGCCATAACGGGCTTCGACCATGCCTATTTCTTCCTGAAGGGACTTAATAAGTATGGTAAGTCCTTTAACGGGGCAGAGGGGATGTTCGGTTATCCACCCATTCAGACACCTCTGAAGTTTGAGCGCTATGGTAACGGTGGCCTGCGCAACCGGACGCTGCTACTCGTTCACTATACCCCGCAGCACACAAAAGAAATCTACAAATACTAAAGTCAGTTAATCCGTGAAGTCTGCGAAAGCTGTGGTATTATGTGGGAAAGCAAGTTACCGTTTTAGGGCTTGCGTTGTTATCTTTTTGACTCATCTATTATGTCTCACAACACAGTCTTATGCTCAGGTTGGAGATTACCGCACAGACCTGGCTGTGGGTGTGAACGGCGGTGTGTCGATGAGTAACGTGGCGTTTGTTCCCACAGTGCCGCAGACGTGGCTCAACGGTCCCACGTTCGGACTGTCGGCCCGTTATACCTGTGAGAAGTACTTCAACAGCATCTGTGCGTTGGTGGCAGAGATGAACTATACGCAGTTGGGTTGGAAGGAAGACATTCTCGACAAGGAGGACCATCCCGTACCCCTGCATACCGACCCGTCGCAGACACTCAACTACTCCAGGAAGATCAACTATCTGCAGGTACCGTTGTTGGCGCGCCTCGGATGGGGTAGGGAGAGAAACGGTCTGCAGTTCTTTATTCAGTTGGGACCTCAAGTGGGTTTCTATCTGAATGATCAGGTTGAAACGAATTTCGATGCCAGGGATATTGTGTCGTATTACGGCAAGAGGTCGTCAACCGTCGTGGCTCAGGATAGTATGGCTATAGAGAACTCAATGGACTACGGTATCGCCGCAGGTGCCGGACTGGAGTTCAGCAACCGCCACGTGGGCCACTTCATTGTCGAGGGTCGCTACTACTATGGTCTGGGTAACATCTACGGCAACACGAAGCGCGACTATTTCGGTCGTTCGAACTTCGGTAACATCGTGGTGAAACTTACGTACCTTTTTGATATTATCAGAACCAAGAATTCAAAAATTAAATAACAACAACTATGTTTGAAGGACAACCAAAAGGACTATTCGCGTTGGCACTTGCCAACACTGGCGAGCGTTTCGGCTACTACACCATGTTGGCCGTCTTCGCCTTGTTTTTGAGGGCAAACTACGGACTGTCGCCCGCTTTGGCCGGCACCATTTACAGTGCGTTCCTCATGTTAGTGTATTTCTTCCCACTCATTGGTGGTATCATGGCCGACAAGTTCGGCTTCGGTAAGATGGTGACGACGGGTATCGTCATCATGTTCGCAGGCTACCTGCTGTTGTCAGTACCCCTCGGAGGCGACACGACGGCACTGGTGGTGATGCTCGCCGCATTGTTGCTCATCGGCTTCGGAACGGGCCTCTTCAAAGGCAACCTGCAGGTGATGGTCGGTGATCTTTACAATGATGAGCAGTATAAGGACAAGCGCGACTCCGGCTTCTCCATTTTCTACATGGCCATTAACATCGGTGCGCTGTTTGCTCCGACGGCAGCCATCAAGATCAAGGAGTATGCAGAGACTGCATTGGGCTACTCGTCTAACGATGCCTATCACTTCTCGTTCGCCGTGGCTTGTGCTTCGTTGATCCTCTCCATTGCCATCTACTATGCTTTCCGTTCGACGTTCCGTCATACTGAAGGTGGCACGAAGAAAGCGAAGGCTGCCGACACGGCTGCACCTGCCGAGGAGCTGACGAAGGAAGAGACCAAACAGCGCATTGTTGCACTCTGCTTGGTGTTTGCTGTGGTGATCTTCTTCTGGATGGCCTTCCACCAGAACGGTCTATCGCTGACGTATTTCGCAGATGAGTTCACTGCACAGTCGGCTGACGGCCTGCAGGCCATGTGCTTCAACGTATGGAACCTCGTAGCCGTCATCTTCATTGTCTATGCTCTGTTCTCGCTTTTCCAGTCGAAGACAGGTAAGGGTAAGGCCATATCGGCTGTTGTGATTGCAATTGCATTGGCTTTTCTCTTCCTACAGTATGATGAGAATGGTAGCATATCCGTTTCTGCTCCGATCTTCCAGCAGTTCAACCCCTTCTACGTGGTGGCGCTGACACCCGTCTCGATGGCCATCTTCGGATGGCTGGCTGCTAAGGGCAAGGAACCCTCTGCGCCTCGAAAGATTGCCTACGGTATGATTGTGGCAGCTGTGGCATATGCGCTAATGGCGTTCGGATCGTTTGGTCTGCCTACGCCAGAGACGATGATGGATGCCGATGGTAATCCCGTTGGCAAGCATGTGGCAGACGTGACACCCAACCTGCTGATCATGGTCTATCTGGTGCTGACATTCGGAGAGTTGTTACTGTCGCCGATGGGTATCTCCTTCGTGTCGAAGGTGGCACCACCGAAATATAAGGGTATGATGATGGGTGGTTGGTTTGTGGCCACTGCCATCGGCAACCAGCTCGTCGTGGTCGGAGGACTGCTGTGGGGTGCTGTTCCACTCTGGGTGTGCTGGAGTGTCTTCCTCGGTGTCTGCCTTGTGGCAGCGATCTTCATGTTTGCGATGATGAAACGACTTGAAAAGGTTTGTTAAATGACGATATTTTTTTCACTGCTACTCTCTGTCTTCACGTTTGTGGAGTATAATGTAGAGAACATTTTTGATACCCGTCACGACGAAGGTAAACAAGATGAAGAATTCCTTCCCGACGCTACCCGCCACTGGACGGAGAAACGTTATTGGAAGAAGTTGGATCGCATTGGCAAGTCCATCCTCTCCACGGTAGATGACGGTATTCCCGACCTGGTTGCTCTCTGCGAGGTGGAGAACGACCAGACGCTTACTGACCTGACCAAGCGTTCGGTGTTGAGGAATGCAGGGTATGAGTATGTGATGACGCAGTCACCGGATGCCCGTGGCGTGGATGTGGCACTAATGTATTCGCCCTACACCTTCTCACTGATTCGGTCCTACGGCCTGCGTGTTGAGACGATAGAGGGCATGCGTCCTACGCGTGACATCCTCTATGCCTGTGGACAATTGGTTACGGGTGACACACTCCATGTGTTCGTCGTCCATGCCCCGAGCCGTAATGGAGGCGAGAAGGCCAGTCGGCCTTTCCGTCTGCAGGCCGCCGACCGTCTGTTGCAGGCCGTTGACTCTATACGGGCGGTTTCGCCTGATGCCAAGATACTGATTAGCGGCGACTTCAACGACTACCACGACTCTCCAGCCCTGCAGCGTATCTGCCAGCACGACCTGAGGAATATCAGCAAAAATGCTCCAGGCCGTTATGGTGTGCGTGGAACATACCGTTACAAGGGCGAGTGGAACAGTCTAGACCATATCCTTGTTTCGCCTTATATATATAATAAGGTGGAGACGGTTATGATCCATTCCCCCAAGTTCCTGTTGGAGAAGGACAAATTCTACGGGGGCTATCTTCCCCGTCGCACCTATAAGGGTATGAATTATCAGCGAAAGGGTTTCAGTGACCACCTGCCCCTAGTTGCCCGTTTTCAGTTTTAGAAAAGCTTAATTATCTCAAACTCCCTAATATCCGGAAGTCTGCTACTTCCTGATGTTAGGGAGTTGTAGACCGTAGGATTTTTTGCGGTCGACGTAAAGCATGGCTATGGCGATGAGGGCGGCACCGAGGGCGGTGAAGCCGAAGATGAGCATGGAGGTCTCGTAGGTGGGGTCGGTCTCATTGGCTTTTCCGACGAACATGGGGATGATGGCACGGCCGAAGTTCTGGATGAAGAAGATCATCGAGTAGGCTGTGCCGAGGCATTTCAGGGGGATGATTTTCGGCACACAGGGCCAAAGGGCGGCTGGTGCCAAAGAGTAACCAATACTGAGGACTACCATCAAGGCGATGGCAATGGTACTGCTGTGCATAGGCATCGAGAAGGCGAAGTGTACGGCGGTGAGCATCAGGGCGCCAGTAATGACGAGGGTGACTCCTTTGCCGTAACGGTCGTAAATAAGACCGAAAAGTGGTGTCATCAGGATGGTGCCGAAGGGTGCTATCGATGAGAAGAAACCAGCAAGGTCTGGATCGACGCCATATTTCATCACCATCAATTTTGTAGAGAACTTCAGGAAAGGTGAGACGGCTGAATAGAAAAGCACACAGAATAGCGTAATGAGCCAGAAACCCGGATTGCGGAGTGTGACGGTGATGTCCGTGAGACGGAATTCTTCATCAGAGGAAGTCGGAGAATTCTGGGTATTCGGAGTTCTCAGAGTACTATCGAGGCGGCGGTCCATGACGCAGAAGACGAGGAAGGCCAGTAGGCCGATGATGAGGAAGGAAAGCGACAATAGTAAGGGCGTAGAAAGGGTGAAGTGGCGCGCGATGGGAGCTGAGATGCTCAGAGCAGCAGCAGTGCCGAGGCGTGCCATAGCCAGTTGGAGGCCCATGGCGAGGGCCAGTTCGTGGCCTGTAAACCAGCGCACCATTGCCTTTGAGACGGTGATGCCTGTCATTTCATAACCCACTCCGAAAACGGCAAAACCGAGCGAGGCCACTGCCACGGATGTGGGAAGTGAGAAATGAATGGTGAATAGTGAAAAGTTGACAACAGCTGATGGCGGAAAGCCTGCAGTGACAGCGTAATACTTGATGAGTGTGCCGAGAAGCATCAGTGAGCATGACAGTATACCAGTAAAGCGGATGCCCATCTTGTCGAGGATGAGTCCTGAGAAGAAGAGCATCAGCAGGAATACGTTGATCAGTCCGCTTGCACCAGAGAAGAATCCGTAGTCGCCTGGCGTCCAGCCCAGTCCGCCTTCAGCCGGCGAAGCCTCCAGCAAGGTCTCTAAGGGCGACATCACGTCGTTGACGAAATACCCCATCATCATGGCTGTGGCCACGATGAATAGGACAGTCCATCTTGCGAAGGGAGAGTCGTTGAGCCGTTGTCGGATAGCCTCTGCCATTTTATTTCTTCTTCACCGGATCACAGGTGAGGCCACAACCGAGTTTCTTGAAGATCTTTCGGTCTACCTCGCTGAGCATCACAGTGGAGTGAACCTGACAGTCGCGTAGCTTCGGCAACTGTTCCAGAGCCTTTCGGCAATTCTCGTCGTGCTGGGAGAGAACAGATAGGGCTACAAGAACCTCGTCGGTATGCAGTCGTGGGTTCCTGGCACCCAGATATTCTGTCTTCGTTTTCTGCACGGGTTCGATGAGGCTCTGTGAGATGAGCTTGGCCTCGTGGTCGATTCCTGCCAGATACTTCGTGGCATTCAGTAGCAGGGCTGCACTGCATCCCAAAAGGGGAGATGACTTGGATGTGATGATGGTGCCGTCTTCCAGTTCGATGGCTGCTGAGGTATGTCCGCTCTGAATCTTCTTCTCATAGGCCGCCACCGTAACTTTTCGTGTAGCAGTGGAGATCTTTGCCTGATTAAAGAGCAGTCGGATCTTGTTTACTTCACTCTCGTTGTCTGCACCGTCGGCCATCTTGTTCGTGGCATCGTAGAAACGGCGGATAATCTCGTCGCGGCTGGCTTGACAGCATACCTCGTCGTCGCTGATGCAGAAACCAATCATATTGACCCCCATGTCAGTAGGTGACTTATAGGGATTCTCGCCATAGATGCCTTCGAAGAGGGCGTTCAGCACGGGGAAGATCTCGATGTCGCGATTGTAGTTGATGGCCGTCTTGCCGTATGCTTCGAGGTGGAAGGGGTCAATCATGTTCACATCGTTCAGATCGGCAGTGGCTGCCTCGTAGGCGATGTTTATGGGATGCTTCAGAGGTAGGTTCCACACAGGGAAGGTCTCAAACTTGGCATAGCCGGCACGGATGCCCCGTTTGTTCTCGTTATAGAGCTGTGACAGACAGGTCGCCATCTTACCACTGCCAGGGCCTGGGGCCGTCACGATGACGAGAGGACGAGAGGTCTTCACGTAGTCGTTTTTGCCAAAACCTTCATCGGAGGCGATGAGTTCCACATTGTGGGGATAGCCGTCGATGGGGTAGTGGATATACGATTTGATACCCTCTCGCTCCAGGCGGTGACGGAACTGGTCGGCAGCATGCTGACCGTGGTAGTGGGTGATAACGACAGAACCCACCATGAAGTCACGGCGCATGAATTCGTCGCGCAGACGGAGCACATCCTCGTCGTAGGTGATGCCGAGGTCGGCACGTACCTTGTTCTTCTCAATGTCGTCGGCACTGACCACAATCACAATCTCAATGGAGTCTCTCAGCTGGGCGAGCATACGGAGTTTGGAGTCGGGCTTGAAGCCAGGGAGCACGCGAGAGGCGTGGTGGTCATCGAAGAGCTTGCCACCTAACTCCATATATAGCTTGCCGTCGAACTGGGCGATACGCTCCTTAATATGCTCAGACTGTATCTTGAGGTATTTCTCGTTATCGAATCCTATCTTCATACATATTCTATTTTATGTTTAAACATAAGAACATAAGTTCATATTATTTCTTTTCTTGGCGCAGCCCTTTTGTTTCTTATGTTCTTCTGTCTAAAAACAAGAGTTCATCTGTCTTACTTCTGTATATTCGGTAGTTCAAGGCCAATGCCTTTCTTCTTGTCGACAGCTTTCAGAACGAAGCCAAGGATGAGGGCGGCTACGCCGAGGCATGCAAGCATCACCAGCGGGGCGGTGTAGTCGAACTTCGTGGGATCGGTCACACCGGGATTGGTGGCATCGAGCACCTTACCGATGAGCAGGGGGAATAGCCATAGGCCGATATTTTGGATCCAGAAGATAAGGGCATAGGCTGAACCAATCACTTTAGCGTCAACAAGCTTAGGTACTGAGGGCCAGAGGCTTGCGGGTACGAGTGAGAACGAGGCACCCAGCACGAGAATTGTGGCGTAGGCGATGATGATGCCTCCCACGGCGCTGCCTTTGAACATAGGCAACACGAAGGCGAATGTCAGGTGACAACCGATGAGCAGCAACGAACCCAGTACGAGCATCGAGGCTGCTTTGCCATGATGGTCGAGATACGAGCCTAAGATGGGTGTGATGAGCACGGCCAACAGTGGGAACACGGCGAAGATGGACTCTGCCGACTGGCGCATGAAGCCCATATAACAATAGGTGATGAGCGAGATAATCGATATGGCCAGCAGACCGTACTTCATGTTGGCCTTCTTCTGGAAGTTCGAGGCGAAGCCTGCGGCAGCCACGATGAGCATGATGACATACTGAACGATGGTTACTGATGACGAAGCCCAGAAGGACTCGGCATCGGGAGGCGTCAGCGTGAGGTTGCACTGCAGCATGTTGACGGCGTACTTCTGGAAGGGGAAGATGGCCGAGTAGTATAGTACGCAGAGCAGGGCGACAATCCAGAAGCCGCTGTCGCTGAGAATCTTGCCGATATCGCTGACCTTGAACGGATCGTCCTTCTCCTCGGCTTCGCCTGTCTGCGAGTCGAGTTTCTGGTCCATGAAGAAATAGACGATGGTCATAATCAGGGCGATGCACATGAGTACTACGCCGAAGGCAACGCTACGAGTGACGGAAATCTCACCACCAAGACGTGCGAAGAAGGGTGAGAATATCATACAGGTTGCAACTCCCAGACGAGCCAGCGCCATCTCAGAACCCATGGCCAAAGCCATCTCACGACCCTTGAACCACTTCACGATACCTCTCGAAACGGTGATACCTGCCATCTCACAGCCGCAGCCGAAGATCATGAAACCGCAGGCTGCAAACTTCGCCGATGCTGGCATGCCCTCGTAGAATGGGCTTACTCCTAATTCATCGAATATGGGTATGTAATTAAGGTTATTGGTGAACCATGTCTCCAAGCCGCTTCCCATGAACGATTCGCTCACGGCATACCACTTCACGCAGGCTCCTATGAGCATGACAACTGCCGAGAGAACGGCTGTGAAGCGCACGCCCATCTTGTCGAGAATGATGCCTGCGAAGATGAGGAAGAACACGAAAACGTTGAGGAACACCTCGGAGCCCTGCATCGTGCCGAATGCGGTTGAGTCCCAGCCGCGCGTCTCCTGCATCAGGTCCTTGATGGGAGAGAGGATGTCCATAAAGATGTAGCTGCAGAACATAGCCAGTGCCAGCAGCAACAGAGCCGTCCACCGCATGCCGGCAGAGTCTCTGAGAGTCTTTTGAATTGCTTGTGTCATTTTAATGGGTTATTTTCTTAATTTGGCTGCAAAGTTACGAAAAAAGTTTGTATAAAGAAAGCTATTTTGGAAGATTAATGAAGAAATCCTTCAAAAAACGCAAAAGTAGGTCCAAGCCTTTGCGTTCCAGTAACTATTCTCAATAACACATGAATTAATACGATTGTGTAAAGAAAAATTACAATCATAAAGCTTGCTTCGTACAGAGCGGTATGTTTCTGATTATCAATGATTTATGATCGTCCAGGTTTTAGGCTAACTAAAGTCGGAGTTTACAGGCAGGAAAGTCAGACTTTGCAGGCAGGAAACTCCCACTTTCCTGCCTGCAAACTCCGAGTGAGGCCTGATTAATTTAATTTTGTAAAGATATTTGATATACTCATTTCCCCGTAAACTTGCCAACGAAGAGGATAACGCCAGAAGAGGCTTCTTGGATGACATAAACGAAGGGACGATTGGCGTGAAAGGTGGCCTTGGGATACTCAATGGGGCCGCTTGCAGATTTAAACGACACACCAGCCACAGTAACAGCAGCAGCTTCCGAGCCTTCTTCGTTTACCTTGATCTTAGCCTTCTGGCGCATCATGGCGATATATAGAGGATATTCACACATGTTGGGAATCTCTGCCATACCATCGATGAAAGCCCGATTGATGCCCATCTTTTGCATGATACTTATGAGACCTTTCATTTTATTGGGTTCTCCAGTATCGAGCTTATCTGTATCTGATGATGTCTCAAAGCGTGGCAACTTCAAATCCACCTCATAGGGGCTAAAGCTTTTTACACTCAACGTTGCCATTCCATCTACTATTTCACAGAAAGCTCCTTCTACACCGTTAAGGCCTAATGCAGTCAGATGGTTGATGATATGGTCTGTAGTATATCCTTCCTCTGGCAACATAACCATCATATTCCACATACCATTGCCATAGGGAATCTTGACAGTAGAGAACATACTGTTGTTAATATACTGAATAAGTACATTCTGGTGCATCATTGGTATGTTTGTTTTGCCATTTTCTGTGGTAAAGCTTTCTTCCTTAGTGTTCTTCTGGTCGAACTTCGAGGCCCAGTCTGCCTTGAAGTAGATGGCATTTAGCAGGTACGACACCATCGAGGGGTCTACTCCATCCAGGATGGTTGGTATCATACCATTGGACTTCTCATTACACCAGCCGTTGATATGGTCGAGGGTTTCAGCTGCCTTGAAGTCGAGAGCTTCGGCTTTAGCATCATAATAGGTCTGCATGTCCTGCGTGAACTGTGGCTTCAGCGTGCAGCCTTTGTTCAGGAAGATGGCATTGGCGATGTTGAGCGTCACCTTGTTGTCCACCTTTGGCAGGCCGTCGATCAGTTTCTTGCAGTACTCATTCACAGCCTGGATACCTCCCTCATGGAAACCAAGTGTCTGCTCCAACTCCCTTTCCGTTTCACCTACGGCAGCATCGTTCACCATACCTAAGACGTAGGTGATACTCAGGGGTGAATAGATAAAGCTCTTGCCGCTACGATCCATCTCGTTGACGGTCTTCAGGAAGTTGAGCGTGAACTGGTTGTTGTCGTTTACAAACACTTGTTGCTCTGTGGTCAGTTCTATGGGAACAGACTCCGACAACATATTCACGACTTTCTTGGCCTCGCCAAGATCCACCTCGTCCTCCGAAGATGAACATGATTGCAGTCCGCAACTCAGCACGACTGTCATTCCTAATAGTTGGCAGATTCTTTTCATTGTATTATTTGATATTATTGAATACATCTTTCTTTTTCATACGTTCATTTTTATTAGTTGAGTGGCTCTATGAAGTTTATGCCACCTTTTGAGCGGTAGAATTTCAGGTGCTGGGTATTGTTGCCTGGGTAGCCGAGGTTAATCTCTTCCCATTCCATGATGTCATACGAATAGGATTCTATCTCGAATTCATACTCCACTTGTCCGTAATATGTCTCGCTTTTAAGGAAGTGCAGGAGGATGTGATTGCCCTTGATTTCATACTTGAACTGTCTTGTGCTGATGTCAGAGACGCCTGTACCATCGGCCAAGAAGATGAATTCCCACAAGTCGGCAGTGTCGAACACGTCAGGATTGTTGCTGCGATGAGCAGCTTCCCATTTCCCTAACAGACTGTTGGGAGTGATATATCCGCTACCTTCATCGTCGTTGCTGCATCCTGCCACCATCAGCAGAAGCAGGCTCATCCATAGAATACTGTTTTTCTTCATATACGTTTTTATTGAATGTTTCACCCTTATAATGATGAAAAACGGGAAATCTTGGAAGAAATTGCGTTAAAGAATCTAAAAAGATAGCGTCCCCTTCCAAGATTTCCGTACTTTTGACATTATAAAGGTAGAACGAATAAAGTATATGGTCGATAATCTCGTTGAGCGCATACGGCAGAAAGACCAGTGGGCGATGAGCCAGCTCTATCAGATGTACATCCGTGAGCTGTCATCGGTCTGCTACCGCTATGTGCCTTCCGAGAGTGATGCGAAGGACGTGCTGCAAGAGAGTTTCGTGAAGATCTTCGCGTCGATGCCGACCTTAGACTATCGAGGTGAGGCGGCCTTGAGGATGTGGATGAGACGTATCGTCGTCAACGAAGCCCTCTGTTTCCTCAGGGAACGCAAGCGGCTGAAGGCAACGCTGGGCATGAGAATCGCAGAGCCAGACATGAATGAGTTCTCAGTCGCTCAGCTATCCGACAGCGAAACCATTGAGACAGAGATGCTTACGCCAGAGGAACTGCATCGACTGGTCAGTTCGTTGCCAGACGGATGTCGCACGGTGCTGAACCTCTATGTCTTCGAGGGCTATTCGCACAAACAGATAGCAGAGCTGCTGAATGTCACGGTGGGCACCTCGTCATCACAACTCTATTACGCGAAGCAATTGTTGGCAAGAAGAATCAAGGAACTAAAGAAGGAAAGACAATGAATGACGACTGGACTGAAAGACTGAGAAAGCGCCTGGAGAACTATGAGGTGGAGCCCCCTCCAGAGCTTTGGGAATCCATCTGCGAGCGGCTGGGGATAGAGCCTGAGCCAGCTCCAATGCCTGCTCCTGCCAGAAAAACGGCCCGAATGAAGCGTTGGGTTTGGGCTACTGCAGCAGGGATATTGGCGCTGGTGGGTGTCTTTGTGGCCTATCAATGGGGAGATGATGAGACTGTCGCTGAGGCCGAAAAGGTTTTAAATGAAGTCTCAGAGAAACCAGAATTGTCGAATATCCAAAAGAAATCAGTCGTCAAGAAAGCTCCTTCATATCAGATGTTGGCTGTTCATTCTCACAAGCAGAGTCAGCAGAATCTGGGGGACAAGAATCAGGAGAACAGGTCGCTTGATTCTGAGGCAAAGCCTGAATCAAGAATTTGTCCCACTGATTCTGTTGAGGCAGAGAATAGCGGATTGGACAGAAACCTCGCTGACAGGTCGCGTGATTCTCTTAGTCTGAATCATGGATCACCCAATGTGATTTCTGAATTGTATCTAGAGCCTACCTCCGTCCCCACCACGAAAAAGTCCTCTGACGCTGGCAAATGGACTATTGGCCTCAATGCCTCTGGAGGATTGTTGGCTTCGAACAACTCTGTTTACACTGATAAGCTGTATCGATACTCTAAAATGAACACAGTGGGTGAAACTTATTATGATCCTTCTACCCAAATAAATTATGAATATTATTCTACTCAAAGTGCTATGTCCTATACTGTTAGTGAGTATCTCTCAAAGCATCGCCTACCTATACGTTTTGGCCTGAGCCTGCATTATCAGTTCCATCCTCGTCTAGCCTTGATGAGTGGCATCAGCTATACCCGTCTTTATTCAGAGTTCAGCTTCCCGCTTTATAGGAATATCAGCTATAGCCAGCGGTTGCACTATATTGGTGTGCCTTTGGGTGTGGCCTGGCAACTATGGACGGCTAATCGTTTTAGTGTCTATCTCGCTGGTGGGGCGATGGTGGAGAAGTGCGTGAGTGTCAGTCTGGATGGCGACTATATGGGGAAGAAGCCTTGGCAGTGGTCTGTCAATGCGGCTGTTGGCGCAGAGTATGCCTTTGCCTCTTTATTAGGGGCATATATAGAGCCGTCGCTGGGCTATTACTTCAGCGACGGCACTCAATTGGATCATTATTATAAGGAACATCCGCTGGCACCCTCCATCGAGTTCGGCCTGCGGATGCACATTGGGCGTTAGTTTACTGCTTCAGCCAGCGATCGAGCCAGTTGAAGTAGGTGCGCTGCCAGAGGATACCGTTCTGGGGCTTCAGTACCCAGTGGTTCTCGTCAGGGAATATCAACAGTTCTGCTGGGATGCCCTTCATTCTGGCAGCATTGAAGGCCGACATACCCTGGGTGTAGTTGATGCGATAATCCTTCTCACCATGGATGCAGAGGATGGGGGTATCCCAGTTCTCTACGTACTTATGGGGAGAGTCGTGGTAGGTCTTCTTGGCATTGGGCAGTTGCGGACGATGCCAGTATGCCTCGTCGTACTCCCAGTTACTGAACCAGTTCTCCTCTGTCTCTAAATACATCGCAGCGAGGTTGAAGGCACCATCGTGGGAGATGAATGCCTTGAAACGCTTGTCGTGATGACCTGCGAGGTAATAGACGGAAAAACCTCCGAAGCTGGCACCTACGGCTCCGAGCCTGTCCTTATTGACGTATGGCAGGTTATTGGCAGCATCGTCGATGGCAGCGAGGTAGTCGCTCATGCACTGACCAGTCCAGTCACCACTGATCTCCTCCAGCCATTCCTGTCCGAAACCAGGCAGACCACGACGGTTGGGAGCTACGATGACATAGCCGTTGGCAGCCATAATGAAGAAGTTCCAGCGATAGCTCCAGAATTGTGAAACAGGACTCTGCGGACCGCCCTCGCAGAAAAGCAGGGTGGGGTATTGCTTCGTCTCGTCGAAGTTCGGGGGCAGGATGATCCAGGTGAGCATCTCCTTGCCGTCGCTGGTCTTCACCCAACGCTGTTGTATGGTAGGCTTTGCCAACTGGTCGAGGATGTGCTTGTTCTCAAAGGTCAGCTGGGTGATGGTCGTCTTCTCGGGTTTCTTGAAGTTGGGCGTTACGATGTAGAGGTCGGCAGGAGCCAGGAAACTGTGACGCTCCATCAGTAGTTGCTTGCCGTTGTTCATCAGACTCAGTGATCCGAAGTCAGCCCAGTCGTTGGTAATCTGCTTCAGTTCACCCTTCCAGTTGACAGCGTAGAGGTTCTCTGTAGCGTGCCAGACGCCGATGAAATAGATTTGTGTCTCCTTGTTGTCGCTCCATACGAAGGCATCGACGTTGGAGTCGAAAGTCTCTGTCAGGTATTTCTTCTCACCTGTGGTTAAGTCATAGCAGCACAAGCGGTTACGGTCTGCCTCATAGCCATTGCGCTCCATCGATAGCCAGGCGATATACTGACCATCAGGCGAGAACTGCGGGTTGGTGTCGTAGCCCACATTGTTGACGAGATTCTCCTTGGCATTCACCTTCTGATATTTCATTGAAGTGGTCGGATCAATCTCCGGCTCTACGTAGCCCTCCGGCTTGCAGAGGTTCTTCGTTTCACGCGTACCTATATTATATATATAGATATCAGAGTCGGTGGAGATAGAGTAGGCCAGACCTGTCTTCTTGCGACAGGTATAGGCGATGGTCTTTGAGTCAGGACTCCATGTCAACTGTTCCATGCCGCCGAAGGGTTCCATGGGACATTCGTAGGGCTCACCCTCTAGGATATCCGTTCCGTTTGCAGCGATACCATCGCTGTTTACTTCATACACATAGGGATGCTGGATGCTTTCCACATAGTGATCCCAGTGGCGATACATCAGGTCTGTCACTATGCGACCTGTGGCCTTGGGCAGATCGTCGGGATTCTTCTGGATGACCTCATGGTAGTCGATGCTATGGAGGAGGATGACCTTGCTGCCATCAGGTGAGAACTTGAACCCCTCGATGTCCTTTGAGGTCTTGGAGATCTGCTTACGGTCTGAGCCGTCGGCATTCATCGTCCAAAGTTGACCTCCAGAGAGGAAGGCAATTTTGCCATTCAGCCATGTGGGATCACTCTCAGACTTCGAGCCAGTGGTCAGCGTGGTGTTGCCTGTGCCATCGGCATTGATGATGGCAATCTTCTGCTGACTCTTGTTGGCCTTCACACTATAGTAGCCTATCTGATAGACAATCTTGCTACCGTCGGCATTGGCCTCTGCGGCACCGATACGCCCCATTGCCCAAAGTGCCTCAGGGGTCATCAGGTCACTGGAGAGTTTGATGTTCTGCTTGCCGATTTTCACTTCGTCTTGGGCTCTTACTAGTGTGGCTAGTGTAACTAGTATGATTAGGATGATACTCTTTCTCATTGCATTACTTCTTTTGCTGGTTCTGGCGCTGGCGCTGCAACTCCTCAGCCTGCTTTTGCATGGCGGCGAGACGGGCAGCAAGGCCGGATGACTTCTTTGTGGGATTATTCTTGTTCTCTTTATAACGGGCCTCAAGGATGGCGAGGAGTTTCGCATCGTTGGTGGTCTTACGGAGCGTCCACATGATGGCGGCAGAGAAGAAGAGCGATATGAAGTAGTAGAAGTTCAGACCGCTGGAGTAGTCGTTGAACATGAAGAAGAACATGATGGGCATGAGGTACATCATCCATTGCATCATCTTCATCTGCTCTGCCTGCTGGCCTACCATCTGGTCTTTCTGCTGGCGCATGGTCATATAGGAATAGAGCACGTTGCTGACGCAGAAGAGTACACAGGTCAGTGAAAGGTGGTCACCGATACCCCAGATATTCGTGCCCCATTCGATGATGGGATCGTAGGTGGAGAGGTCGTCGATCCACAGGAACGATTCTCTGCGAAGCTGTATGGCGTTAGGCACGAAGAAGAACATGGCCATCCAGATAGGGAACTGTATGAGCATGGGCAGACAGCCGCCGAGGGGTGACACACCATACTGCGAATACATCTGCATCATGGCTTGCTGCTTCTTCATGGCATCTTCAGGTTTGTCATACTCTTTCGTGGCCTCGTCGAGTTTCGGTTTCAGCACGCGCATCTTAGCCGATGACATATAACTCTTCTTCACCATCGGGAAGGTGATGACCTTCAGCAGCAAGGTAATCAGTATGAGTACAATACCCATGCCAAATCCCCATGAGGTGAGCCAGTCGAAGACGTAGATGGTGAACCAACGGTTGATCCAGCGAACGAGCCACCAGCCGAGGTTGACGAGTTGCTCGAGGTCGAGGTCTTTTCCAAATGTGCTCTGCTGTTCAACTTCCTTGATCAGACGGAAGTCGTTGGGGCCGATATACATCTCAAATTCCGAAGGCTGTGCGCCTGTGGGGTCGAACTTGGTCTTGAGTTTGGCATTGAACTGCTTCAGATAGCCAGACCCTTTCTGTTGTGGGATGCTGGTGAGCAGAGACCCTCCGCGGAAGTCATCCTTGGAGATGAGGGCTGCAGAGAAGAACTGATTCTTGAAGGCCACCCAGTCGAGTGTCTCGTCAATCTTCTCGTCAACCTTCTCTGTCGTTTCGTTCAGGTAGTCCGTACCACCGAGTTTCTCCTTATAGGTGACAGAAGTATAGCGGTTCTCGAATGTAAAGCCCTTCTCCTGTTGTCTGGCCAGGTCGGTCCACTCAATATCCATCTCCTGATAGTTGGGAGCGAAAATACCTTGGAGACCATTAGCCCTGAGTGAGAAGTGGAGCATGTAATCCTTGCCAAGGCTGTAAGCCAGTACCAGGCTACCGCCATTGCCTGCCTGGGCAGTCATGGTGACGGTGGAGTCACTCTGGTCAGAAGGCGTGAAATACAAATCCTGCGTGATGATGTTCTCCGACTTTCCTGCCAACATGAAGTTCATCTTCTGTGTCTGGGCGTCGAAGAGTGTGACATCCATTTTGTTGTCCTTGTCCTCAAAACCCTTGATGATGGCCTTGGAGATAGTGCCACCTTTGGTGTCGATGGTCAGTTCCACCTTGCCGTTCTTCAACACTACCTGTTGACTTTCGCCGTTAAGGGCTGAGAAGAAGGTCGCGGTGGTGTCGCCCTGTGCAGCAGCCTTGGCCTGCTGCTTTCTGGCTTCTGCCTCTGCCTGTTCCTTCTTTGCGGCGTTCTCCTTGATGACGGCAGCAATGCTGTCTTCCTTGCGCTGGGCCTCTATCTGCTCGGCTGAGGGTTGGCTGTACCAACTGAAACCGATGAGTACCACAGCAATCAATACAAATCCGATAATCGTATTCTTATCCATAATCTATGTTTGTTTCTATAAAATCAAGGTGCAAAGGTACGAAAAAAAGTTGAAAGTCGAGAGTTTCGGCAAAAAAAGATATGTTTTTCTTTGTTTTGCGCTCGACTTTTCGTAATTTTGCACTCAGTTATGAGAAAGATTGCATTATTATTCGCGGCAGTCATGACGCTCAGCGTCAGCGCCGCACAGCCCAATGACAGTCTCGACGCAAGGTATTACCGTTTGTTTGCGCCTGTGACTTTCTATCATGATGTGGCCGACAAGGCTCTGGCTCTTAACTCGGAATCATCCGGTAAGGATGTGGTTGCAGATGAGGTCGATGCCACGTTACTCAATGTGTATCTGAATCGCCCTGACTTGGTGAGTTCCACTGAGACAGAGCTCATGGAGACAGGATCCATTCGCGAGGATGTGTATCAGCCTATTGAGAATCAGGTGGAACTGGCAGAGACGGTGGATGTACCTGTCGTAGACCTGCCTGAGGATGTGCCTGATTCAATCGTGGTGCAAAAACCCAAGTTTTGGACATACAAGGGCGACGGCTTTCTGCAGTTTATGCAGAACTATGTGTCAGGCAACTGGTACAAGGGAGGTGAGTCGAACTATTCAATGGTAGGTTCGCTGACTTTAGAGGCCAACTACGACAACAAGAACAAGTGGAAATGGGACAACAAACTGGAGGCCAAACTTGGATTCCTCCGCTCACGTTCTGACTCGCTCCATAAGTTCAAGGCGAATGAAGACCTGATTCGTCTGACTTCTAAGGTAGGTCTGGAAGCAGCCAAGAACTGGTATTACACTTTGCAGTTGCTGGCTTATACACAGTTTACCAAAGGTCTGAAAGCCAACGACCCCGTAGTCTATTCTGACTTCCTTTCACCGCTGAACCTGAACATCGGTCTTGGTATGGACTATAAGGTGAACAAGTTGAACGAGCGTCTGACAGGAACCATCAACATCTCACCTCTGGCAGTGAACTACCGTTATGTTGACCGCCTTGAGCTCGGTCCCAGTTTCGGACTGGAACCCGGCAAGCATTCTTTGTTTGATTTTGGTTCCCAGCTGACTGCCGACCTTGCATGGAAGATAAACGAGAACGTCACTTGGAAATCCCGACTCTATGCCTTCACTTCCTACAAGCGTGCCGAGATAGAGTGGGAAAACACTTTCGAGCTCCGTGTGTCGAAATATATCACCGCCAACCTGTTCCTCTTCCCGCGCTTCGACGATGCCAGCATTTGGGATGACGAACTCGGTTATTGGGAGTTCAAAGAATATAGTTCTGTAGGCTTCTCCTATAAGTTCTAAACAAAGAATCCCTGCCGGGCTTGGCAGGGATTCTTCGTTTATTTTGCTTCTGTCATTTCTCCTTCTATATAGAGTCGTGTCATCTCAACGGCTCCGTTTGTTCTCACCGTGATGGACTTCTTGAAATGTCCCGGGAACTTACCAGTACCGTTGTATGTCACCTTGATTTCACCCTTCTCACCCGGCTGGATAGGTGTCTTGGTGTACTCGGGAACCGTACATCCGCACGATGCTACAGCCTGGTTGATGATCAGTGGTGATTCTCCGACGTTGGTAAAGGAGAAGGTGCAGCTTACCACAGGCTCCTTTTCGGAGAAGGTTCCGAAATTGTGTGTCAGTTTATCAAACTTGATCTCTGCAGGTTTCTGGGCCAATGCGACACTCATACCGCAGAACAACAGCATTGTTAATACCAAAATCTTCTTCATATTTCTGATGGTTTAAATGATTTTCTGCGGGCAAAGGTAATAAAAAAAGCGAAAAGGTGAAAAGGTGAAAAGGTAAAAAATAAGAAAAGTAATGTCCTTTAACTCCTTTTAACTTCTTTAACTTCTTTAACTCCCGTATATTTGTGTACCTTTGCACTTCAAATAGAATAAAACAAACATAAATATGTATAGAAGTAAGACTTGTGGAGAGTTACGGCTCTCAGATGCCGGCAGTGTAGTGACGCTGGCAGGATGGGTACAGCGAAGCAGGAAGATGGGTGGTATGACTTTCGTCGATCTGCGTGACCGCTATGGACTGACCCAGTTGGTATTCAATGATGCTGACGATGCGGAACTCTGTGACCGTGCCAACAAATTGGGACGTGAATATTGTATCCAGGTGAAGGGTGAGGTCAGTGAACGCCAGAGTAAGAACCCTAAGATGCCTACTGGTGACATTGAGATACTGGTAAAGGAACTGAATGTGTTGAGCGAGAGCGTGACGCCTCCGTTCACCATTGAGGATAATACCGATGGTGGTGACGATATTCGCATGAAGTACCGTTACCTCGATCTGCGTCGTGCTGCTGTTCGTAAGAATCTGGAACTGCGCCATCGCATGACCATCTTGATACGTAATTTCCTCGACGGTAAGGATTTCATTGAGGTGGAGACCCCGATTCTGATTGGGTCTACCCCGGAGGGTGCCCGCGACTTCGTGGTGCCCAGTCGTATGAATCCCGGACAGTTCTATGCGCTGCCTCAGTCTCCTCAGACCCTGAAGCAGCTGCTCATGGTCAGCGGTTTCGACCGTTACTTCCAGATTGCCAAGTGCTTCCGCGATGAGGACCTGCGTGCTGACCGTCAGCCGGAGTTTACGCAGATTGACTGTGAGATGTCGTTCGTGGAGCAGGAAGATGTGCTCAACCTCTTCGAGGATATGGCCCGTCATTTATTTAAAGAGGTACGTGGTGTGGAACTTCCCCCATTGCAACGTATGACCTGGCATGAGGCCATGCGCCGTTTTGGTAGTGACAAGCCTGATCTCCGCTTTGGCATGGAGTTTGTGGAGTTGATGGATGTGCTCAAAGGTACAGGTACTTTCCCCGTGTTCAATGAAGCCAACTATATTGGTGGTATCTGTGTGCCGGGTTGTGCTGAATACACTCGTAAGCAACTTGATCAGCTCACCGACTTTGTGAAGCGTCCGCAGGTAGGTGCAAAGGGCCTTGTCTATGTGAAGTTCAATGCCGATGGCACCGTGAAGTCATCGATTGACAAGTTCTATGAGCCAGAGGTCTGGGCCAAGGTGAAGCAGGCCATGGGTGCCAAGGATGGTGATCTCGTGCTGATCCTCAGTGGTGACAATGCCAACAAGACGCGTATCCAGTTGTGTACGCTCCGTCTGGAGATGGGCGACCGTCTTGGTCTTCGCGACAAGGACAAGTTCGTCTGCCTTTGGATCGTCGATTTCCCGCTCTTTGAGTGGAGCGATGAGGAGCAGCGTCTGATGGCTACCCACCATCCGTTCACGATGCCGAATCCCGATGACATCCCTCTGCTCGATACTGATCCTGCCAAGGTACGTGCCGTGGCATACGACTTTGTCTGCAATGGCGTTGAGGTCGGTGGTGGTTCTCTTCGTATCCACGACGGAAAGTTGCAGGAGAAGATGTTCCAGATTCTGGGCTTTACGCCCGAGAGAGCCATGGCACAGTTCGGCTTCCTGATCAATGCCTTCAAGTACGGAGCCCCCCCCCACGCAGGTCTCGCTTTCGGTCTTGACCGCTTCGTGAGTCTGATGGCCGGTCTAGACAGTATCCGCGACTGCATTGCGTTCCCGAAGAACAATTCTGGCCGTGACGTGATGCTTGACGCTCCAGGTGAGTTGGATCCGAAACAATTGGAGGAATTGCAACTACGGATAGATGAGTCGCTTGATGTACGTCAAGAATAGTTAACTTTCTGTCAAAAATGCTTAAATATCAATAAGTTGTCTCATTAAATAGTGTTACTTTTGCACTCGAAAAATATAAAGAGGAGTTTACAACTTCAATTGAGTATTAATTTTTTAAGAACTATGGCAGAAAAGAAAGCAACAGCAAAGAAGGCTACTGAGACAAAGGCAGCCGCTGAAAAGAAGACCACAACCGTTAAGAAGGCCGCAGCTCCTAAGGCAGCTGCTAAGGCAGTTCTCGCAATCAACGCTGAGAATGCAGGTTTCAAGGCAGGAGATGTTTATCAGGCTCTGGCAACAGCAGGTAAGGCTCTCACCGTTAAGGAGATTGCCAAGGCTGCAAAGATTTCTGAGGAGGAGACTCTTCTCGGTCTCGGCTGGCTCTTGAAAGAGGGCAAGCTCGCTAACGATGGTGAGAAAGTTACATTGGCTTAATCCATTTACGTACGATAAAAGAAGGTCGGTAATCTTGCTTTACCGACCTTTTTTAATCATATGATATACGACAAGCAGATATTGAGGATCCTTATGGATGTTGGAGAGCGGGGCATCAGTGTGCAACTGCTGACGAAGCATGTATATAACATGAATTCCACACTGTTCTTTACTCCAGATTTGGAAGAGATCCGTTCCTATGTACAGCAGTATCTGTTGAAGAACTCCAAGTCTCAGACATCGTTGGTAGAGAGTATAGGCCGTCGCGGGTTTTATCGTCTTAACACCCAGAACAATGCCGATGCCCGTCAGTTGGTGATTGAGTTCCGTGAGGCCTCAAGGTCTGAGGAAAAAGAAGAGAAGCCTGCTGAAGACCTCTCTTTGGATTTGTTTGCCTGACTATCTGTTTTGATATACTCTTTCGTATAGGTTCAGCAGCTGCTCTGCCGTTTGCTGCCATGAGAATTGTTGAGCCCGAACAATGCCAATTTCTTCTTGTTTTCTGTAGAACTGGTCATCTTCTTCCAGTCTGAGCATATTCCTCACGATGTCATCAGGATCCTCGGGGTTGACAAGAATGGCCTCAGGACCTCCGATTTCCGGCATCGACGAGGTGTTGGATGTTATGACAGGGGTTCCACATGCCATCGCTTCCAGTAAAGGAATGCCAAAGCTCTCTCTGAGTGAGGTGTAGAGGAAGGCAAAGGCATTATTATATATATAAGGTAGGTCGCTGTTGACGATATATCCTGGCATGACGACCCACTCTAAGATATTCTCAATATGGTTTCTCTCGACGATGTCGTTAAGATATTCCTTGTCAAGATCGGCCATGAGGAGTTTACGCTTAACAGCCGATTTCTCCAGATATCTGGCGTAGGCTATAAGAGTACGTTCGGTGTTCTTCTTGGGGTCAGTATTGCCTAGGAAGAAAAAGTAGCCAGGCTCCTCGATGTATTTTTTGTAAACCTGCTCGGTATCTGTCAGGGGTTTGAACCATTCGTTATACCCGTTGTATATCAATGCCATACGTTCCTGGGGAATACCTAACTTCGTCATGATGTTCTGCATCTCGTAGTTGGATACCGTGATGATGCGTTGGCATTTCTTGAGGATTCTTGGTACGACGAGCCTCCTGTAGAACCATCCCATATTCTGGTAGAACGATTTGTTATTCTTGTCCCTTGGCTCAAGGAAGATGATGTCATGAAGAGTCAGTATCAAGGGAACCTTACAGCGTATGGGAGCCGTGTTGCTGGTGCAGTGAAGCATGTCAAGATTCAGTTCCTTGACCGCTTTAGGCAAAGTGAACTGTTCCCACATAGGGTAGGAATTGCCGCCTATCTCAATAATGTGGAAGTTTCTTGTGTCCTCCACACAGGGATCTTCGCCAGGGGCGACGAACACGAAGTATTCATTCTTCTTGTCCATCTTCTGCAGCTCTTTTACCTCCTGCAACACGACGTAGTCCATGCCGTGTTTGTTCTTGCGGAAAATGCGCTGTGCCTCAATACCTATTCTCATATCTTCTTGATTACTTTAGCCGGAACGCCTGCCACGATGGAGTGGGGAGGGACATCCTTAGTGACCACGGCACCAGCTGCAATGACTGAGTGATTTCCTATTCTTACTCCTGGGAGTACCACGGCATTTGCACCAATCCATACATCATCTTCAATGACGACTGGCGTAGTGCTAACACCTTGTTCATCAATTCTTTTCTCAGAATCTGCGAAGTTATGGTTGAGTGCTGTGACGGTTATTCCCTGTGCAAGGTTTACATGACTGCCAATAGTGACAGGGCCAATGATAGTATTGTGAAGACCGACTCTTGTGTGGTCGCCGATGATAACGTCACCAACAGCGTTATTGATACAGGCAAACGACTCGATAACGGAATAGTCACCCAACTGGAACTTCCTGTAAGGAGGCGTATCCATTCTTACAGAACGGTGGATCACCGAGTGCCTGCCGCGATGCTGATAAAGTGATGCCACCATTCTGACATACCAGCGAGGACGTGTCTCCACCTGATTCATGATAAGCCAGTCGACGAACTTTTTCAGTTTCGGGTTGCCTTTGAACTTCTGTCTGACAGATTCGTTGTCCATCTGATTACCTGTTTACGACGACAAAAATACGAAATAATTTGTATAATTCCAAATTTTTCTCTATTTTTGCAGAAAAATCAACTAATTATGAGTAAACAATATGATTATTTGATCGTTGGAGCCGGTATATATGGTGCTTCTTTTGCATGCATGGCTCATCGGCAGGGTAAGCGTTGTCTGGTCATCGATAAGCGAAACCATCTCGGAGGAAATATCTATTGTGAGAACATTGAGGGCATCAATGTACATAAGTACGGTGCACATATTTTCCACACTTCGAACAAGAAGGTTTGGGATTTTGTGAATGATATCGTCGAATTCAACCGCTATACCAATTCTCCCATCGCCAACTACAAAGGCAAGCAGTATAATCTGCCGTTCAATATGAACACCTTCTATCAGATGTGGGGCGTGTTGACGCCAGAAGAGGCAAAGGCTAAGATAGAGGAACAGCGTCAGGAGGCTTTGGAGCGAATGAAGGCCGATGGTGTGACGGAACCGCGAAACCTTGAGGAGCAGGCCCAATTGCTGATCGGCAAAGACATCTACGAGATTCTGATCAAGGGTTATACAGAAAAGCAGTGGGGACGTAAATGCAGTGAGTTGCCAGCCTTCATTATCAAACGCCTGCCCGTGCGTTTTGTTCATGATAATAATTACTTTAACGACCGTTTCCAGGGCATTCCCATGGGTGGTTTCAACAAACTCATCGACGGCATGCTCGAAGGAGTGGAAGTGAAATTGAATACAGACTTCTTTGACGATCGTCAGCATTGGGAAGAGATAGCCGACAAAATATTATATACAGGAAAACTGGATGAATACTATAACTATCGTTTCGGAAAACTGGAATATCGTACAGTGCGTTTTGAGGAAGAGATTCTTGACATGCCAAACTATCAGGGTAATGCCGTTATGAACTTCACCGATGCTGAGGTCCCTTATACTCGTATTATCGAACACAAGCATTTTGAGATGTTCGGTGATGATGTATACAAGTGTCCTAAGACTGTTATCTCCAGAGAGTATTCATCAGAATGGAAAGAAGGCATGGAACCGTATTATAGCGTGAATGATGATAAGAATATGGCTCTGTATCAGCAATATAAGGATTTGGCCGACCAAGAGCAAAACCTCATCCTCGGTGGCCATCTGGCAGAATACAAGTATTACGACATGGCTCCTATCGTGGAGAAAGTGATGGGGTTGTTTGAGAAATAAGAGTTTACTGTTTTTCTATTAATAGTTTCCATTGTCCGACGATTTCGCTGATGTCAAATCGTCGGGCATTTTTCAGCGCCTCTTCCGATTTCTGCGGCCAGTCAATGTGTGTCGCTTCTTCCAATCGTTGAGCGAGTTCCTGTATGTCACCATTTTTGAAGAATAGTCCAAAATCCCCTAATACTTCTTTGCAGGTAGGAAGATCAGAGGCAACGACAGGAAGTCCATGGGCCATGGCTTCAACTAATACAAGTGGCATCCCTTCCCACCTTGAACTGAGCACATATATGCTGGCTGAGGAATAATAGTCTTGAATATGATTGGTAAATGGATGAAGTGTGATTCGTCCCTCTAAATGATTATCTGTTATCATTTGTTGAAGATTGTCTTTTTCCGGTCCGTCTCCAACGATATCAAGACTCCAGTCATTATGATTCTTCGCAAAAAGGACAAAGGCCTTAATGAGCAAATCAAATCCCTTATGTTTAGGCGAGAAACGTCCTACGGCTAAAAATCTTTTATTCTGTCCCTCTGATTGTTTACCTGGTTTCAGCGTTAAAGGATTATAAATGCTGACAGGAAGGTATCCGAAAACTTGCTTGTACATCTCTGCATCCTGTTGGTAGAGTACGACTACTTTATCCAATTTCCGTATTTGTCTTCCATAGTGATATTTCAGTTCTGTGCCAAGATAGGGAGAACCTTCTCCCAGTAGTGCTTCAAAAGAGTTGTGAATCCATCCGATGACTTTGGTGTTTCCCAGTTCTTTTCTGATAGTTGCCAGGCGTATGGCAAGGAAAGCATGTACACCGATCACCACATCATATTTGCCTTTTTGGAGAATAGCAGTCAACGCCCTCTGTCTTTTACTTGGGAAAGAACTATGGGCATAGATGCCTGATGTCATCCCGCATTGTGGTAGCAATTTCCTGTATAGATAACTATATGCCTTGCATAGTCTGTCCTTCACAGGATGGATATTGGGATAGGAGAAGAATTGGTAGTGGATGGGAAAGTCTTGCAGTTGGTAGATGGTCAGATCTTTCTGTTCTGGTTTGTCGAAGGTGACGATGGTCACATCATACTCCTTAGACAGAGCACCAGCAATAACGGCCGTAACCCTCTGTACCCCACCAATCGTGAAGATACTGTCAACCAGGAAGCAGATTCGTTTCATTCTTTCATTTATTTGATGCAAAAATACAAATAATAATTGATATTACCAAATTTATTTGGATTTTCACTCGTTTATTCTTATCTTTGCACAAAATATGTGATATGAGGATTGCTTTCTTATGCAATAACTTCAAATCGTTGAATGGTGTAGAGCGGATTTGGTCTCAGAAACTGAGTCTGTTGGCCGAACGGGAGGATGATCAGATCTTTCTGATTACCTATAATCAATATGGTGTTCCATTCTCTTTCCCTCTATCAGAAAAAGTCAGGCATATTGATCTGGCGACTCGATATATCTCCCGCTGTTCTTTCAATGGCATTTGGCAATATGTAGACAGGTATAAGAGCGAACTTGCATTCAGACGTACTCTAAATGACTGTCTGGCTACTATCCGTCCGGATATAGTTGTCTGTTCAGATATGCATGTAGCAGACTTGAAAGCATTGTTGTCAGTGAAGTTGCCTGTTGTCAGAATCGTGGAATGTCATTGCGGTCGTTCTGCCTATTTTGAGGATTTGGCGAAGCTTAATGGCTTCTTTGAGAAAATGAAACAATATCTTCTGAAAAAGAGACTTCTTCGTGCCATCTCCCGATTCGACCGTATTGTAGTCATGACAGAAGCCGAAAGAGAAGATTGGAAGCAGAAGGACAAGGTCGTCTCTATTCCCAATATGTTGGTTCGTTATCCGGAAGAGATACAAAAAGACAGACACCTCTATCGGCGTGTCATCAGTGTCGGTCGTTATGCTTACCAGAAAGGCTATGACTTACTTTTGAAAGCATGGAGAATAGTTGAAGACCGTCATCCGGATTGGAGTTTGGATATTTACGGTAGTCTTGATGGTGGAATGGGGGAGTATGAGCAGTTGCAACGTCAGACAGAGATTTTGGGTCTTAATACGGTCTCATTACATTCTGCTACAACAGACATTTACTCCTCTTATTTGGAGAGTGACATTTATGTTTCAGCTTCCAGATTTGAATCTTTCGGTTTGGTCTTGGTTGAGGCAATGGCTTGCGGTTTACCAGTTGTTGGATTCGGGAGTCCTTATGGGCCTGCTTCTATCATAAAAGATGGTTTAACAGGCGTTCTTGTCCCTCCCCATGATCCCCAACAATTGGCAGAGGCCATCTGTCAGATGATAGAGCATCCTGAAAAACGTGTCCGGATGGGAAAGAACGGAAGGCTTGAGGCAAAGAAATATCTACCAGAACAGATTATGCCTTTATGGCGTGACTTCTATGAATCTCTTGGAACAACTCGTCCCATTGCTTCATAATGTTGTCTATGGTATATCTTTGGATGTTTTGAACCGCCTTTTGTCCCATTTCTATCCTAAGTGGTTCGTTCTCTATGAGTTTGCAGATACCTTCTGCCATTTTTTCAATGTTTCCGTTTTCACAGAGAATACCGTCTTCTCCATCGTGTATAATATCCCTCGGACCGCATGGACAAGTGAAAGCTATTGATGCCAGTCCCACAGACATTGCTTCTGCGAGGACCAATCCAAAACCCTCAAACCTTGAACTTAGGACAAAAATAGAACTATTAAGATATTCGTTCCTAATATCGTCAACAGGTCCATGACAGGTGACAACATCTTTTAACGATAATTTATTAGCAATATTTGCATATGACTGATTATCGCCACCTCCAAATATATGGAGTTCCCAGTCAGGATGTTTTAGATAGACAATTTGCCATGTCTTAATTAACAGGTCGAAGCCTTTTTGATACGTGTATCTGCCGACGGCAATGGCCCGTTTATGCATATGATTGGAATGAGCTCCGTCGCTAATTGTTATGGGATTGGGTATGACAGTTAGGTTATTTATTCCCTTCCAATATGCTGTATCCTCATGAGTCAAGACTACGAATCGGTCCAATTTTTTCACATTCCTATCCAGTTGTGCCATCCACTTATTGGTGATCCATCGATTGACGAAGTTTGGCAGAAATGTGAAATTAGCTTCCCTGTATTTATAGCGTCCAAAATGAATCTCCCCAACCTTTGCGCTCCCGTCGTCAATACCATTTAGGAAATTAATTTCCCTACGCAGTAATGATATGGTGATATCTGGTCGTAACCGTTTCAGACATTGTCCCAGTTTCTTCTTGTATTCCTTCATCCTCTTATGATAGAGGTATAGTCGCTTCCATACAGGATACTGCCACAAGCTGTCGATATTCACATCCAACTGTATCACATCAATCTTTTCAGATAATGGAAAATACGGCTTGCTCCCTTTGTCATCAGTGAGTATGATACTGACATGATATCCTAAATGGTCTGCTAAATAGTTGGCCTTTGTTGTGAGTACTCGTTCCATGCCTCCTGAATGGTCAAGCGAAGGAATACAATAGGCTACATGTATTTTCCCAGAGTCTTTTCCCTGTGGGTAAACAGCCTTGACGACTCTTTCCATTTGGTGCTTCCAAGATAGGTCTTCGATGGAGTCACGAATTTGTTGTGGTGTAATGGCCAATTGCTGATAGAAACTGATGATGTTCTCTATGTTAATGGCAGTCTCGTCTGCTGGCATTTTGAGAACGTAAGGCTTGTTGTCAAAGTCCGTGTCTGTCTCAGAGTAGATGAATGGTATGCCTCTGGCAGCATATTCCCTATTCTTGAGGGTCTTGATGTGGTCAATGCCTACTCGGTGTCTGCCTAAGCTGCCTATGCCGAAGTCACACTGATCGAATATTTCATCTAATTCCTCTCCGTGTTTTTTGCCGTATAGGATAATATATGGCTCCAAGTGATGTTTCTTAATAATATCAGTAATCTCTTCCTCTTCTATTGGTGAGAAGAAGTAACCCACCATATGGAAAAACACTTTCAGGTCTCTTGGTTTGGTGTAGTATTCTGCCAGTCCTTGGATGACTCGGTCAAAACCATGCCAGCGATGAATTTCTGCAACCCCAATTAAGTGTAGTTCGTCAGCAGGATGACTACTGTCTTTCTTCATCCTTACGGTGTTGAAGTCAATGCCGTTAGAGATTCTGATGGTCTGTTGTCCGAAGATATAGTCTTCTTCCGAGAAGGTGACAATGGCGTCCAGTTGCTTGGCAAACATATTCCTGAACAATTTGTCCTGTATCAATTGGCGTCGCATCGCCTTGTTGAAATATTCCTGGTCGTAGGGATAGGTTGGAATCTCCATCACCACTTTCATTCCTGCCTTCTTCATTCGTCTCACCATATTGATGGTGAAGGGATTCGCGTTGTGGTTGGAGCGGATATAGACGAAATCGATATGTTGTGTGATGGCATAGTCAACGATAGAACCAAACTCTGTTCGTTTCAGAATCTTTCCCTTTTTCCCATTCCCGTAATCTGCAATGACGGAATCATCTGCAATTCTTCGTTTTGAGCCATTCTCATCCATATAGCAGAGGTGAGCCTCATGGCCGTTGGCCTTGAAAGCCTCTAATTGGTAACTAATCTTCTTGCTGATACCATTGCTCGGATCGAATCCATGGAATATGAGGAAAAGTATTTTCATCTAAATGATTTTTTTATTTTACCAATAGTTTGGATGGTAGCATATGACATCGAGGCGGGCATTTTTCCAATCGCCCAAAACAAGCAGTTTATTCCTTTATACTCCTTAAACCTGATAATGTTTTTCATGCTAAGTGGATGCTGTATGGCTTGCCGAATCTCAGATTTGTTGATTTCTTCTGATAGTTTCGCTTGGTTCCTGATGATACCAATGATAGTATAAAATACGTTCAACATCATCTTAGTCATTCGTGTTTCAAAATAAGGTTTCCCTTTTAATGAAAGGCTTTGAAATTTTAGATATTGTTGATTGGAAAGATGTTGTCTGATTTCTTCAATGTTGATAATATCTCTTGATTGATAGTTAGAAAGAGAGTCATCTCTAATCACATAATTGTAGGTAATTGCCGATATGAAACATGCTGATTCCACTAAAGGTTGCATATCTGCATTAAAAAGCACATCATCCCAGAATTTTGTCTTCCTGAATTTCAATTGATGCTTGTTGATAAAATCTGTACGAATCAGGTTATTCCAAATGAAATTGTGTAGCTTTAACTCGTGAATATTGTCGTTAGCGTATGATGCCAATTTATCTTTTCCTTTGAGTACGAAATCTTTCTGACGAATGCCTTGTACACTACTATCTGGAATCAGTTCACCATCCTCATTGACTACAGAAATAGAACCATAAGTGATTTCTGCTTCTGTTCGTTCTGCCTCTTTGTATAAAGCAGGAATAGCACCTTTTGAGAAATAATCATCGCTGTCAATTAATAAGATGTATTTTCCTTTGGCTTCTTCTAGTATTCGGTTTCTGGCAGCCCAGCATCCCATGTTATGGGGCTGATTAAAAATTTTAACTAAGTTCCCCTTGTGATGACTAGATGCAATCTCCTTTACTATGTCTATGGATTTATCTGGAGTACAGTCATTAATGACCAGAACTTCCATATCGTCAAAGTCTTGGTCAAGAATGGATAACAGACAGCGCCTGATATACTTCTCCACACCCCAGACAGGCATACCAACGCTGATTTGACATGCATATTTTATACCAGATGTTTCCATTTGCCAATAGCCTTAATAATCCATACCGATAATATAGGGGGTAGTGCGCCAATTGTCCAAAAACCAATATTGATATATTTGTATCGCTTGAAAGAGATCAGTTCTGACAGACCAATCGGGTGCTTCATGGCGTCTCTGATTATCTTGTTTGTAAGGGTAGGTTGAATCTTGTCTTGGTTTTTAATGGCGCCGCAGACCACATGATACATAAACTTCATAACCTTAGCGCAACGCGTTTCATAATATGACTTGTCTTTTAACTTCCTCGTTTGCTCTTTTAGGTAACTGTACACCCATATATATTGCTTTATTTCGTCAAGATCTATGTGCTCCCGTTTATGATAGTTGGAAAGTGAACCCGCTCTAAGAACATAATAATAGGTGTCATCAGGCAGCAATACTGCTCTAGTTATAAGCGGTTGCATATCAGTCTCAAAGATGATGTCATCAGCAAAACGTGTTTCCTTAAACCTTAACTGTTTTTCTTTGAGGAAATCGGTTCTCAATAAAACGTTCCATATAAAATTGTAGAGAGTTGGTCGTATACTCTGATTGGCATAGCTTGCTAGTTGATCCTCACCAATTAGTAATTTATGTGGGAGTTTCATGTCACCTATACTGAACACCACAGGTTTACCCGCTTCGTCTACAGAAACGACGGATCCATATACCGCTTCTGCCTGATGCTCTTCTGCTGCATTATAGAGCTTTCCCAAGGCATCAGGGCTCAGATAGTCATCAGCATCGATGAGAAAGATGTATTTCCCTTTTGCTTCATCAAGTATTTTGTTGCGAGCTGCCCAACATCCCATGTTTTGGGGTTGTCTGATGATTCTAATAATATTTCCTTTGGGATGTGAGGCCTGACAATCTCTAATGATGTCCATAGAGTGGTCTGTACCGCAATCATCAATCACCAAAATCTCCATATTACAGTCAATACTTTGGTCAAGCACAGACATGATACTCTTATGGATGTATTTTTCGACACCATATACAGGCATCCCGACTGTTATCTGAATATTATTATTTGTCATAGGAGAGATCCAAAATATAATTGTTCCCATGCCTTCATAACTGTCTCTTTTTTATATTTCGAGGCAGATGCTCTAGCTTCTTTGCTCATTTCCTGAATGATGTTAGGGTTCGTCATAAGATATTGCATTTTATTTGCTAAATCTGAAATGTCCCCGTTAACAGCAAGTAGTCCCGTTTTATTATGCTCTATTATTTCTCCAGGACCATAAGGGCAATCAAATGAAAGACAGGGGATTCCGCAAGCCATGGCTTCTATAAGCACAAGGGGAAAACCTTCTGATTCTGATGTCATTACAAGGAATTGGCTCTTTTTCATCTCTGTATAAATGTCATTCGTGGGAGGATGAATAATAATCCTGTTGTTAAGATGAAGTTTAGATATTTGAGAATTCAACATATCTTTGTCACTTCCATCTCCAAAAATATCTATATGCCAATTTGGTTTGTTATTACAGATTCTAGAAAAAGCATCAATAAGTCTGTCAAATCTTTTGATTGAAGTCAGACGCCCAACACTAATAATTCGATAATTGTCTTTTGGCACATCGTTAATAATCTCAGGAAATGATGTTAGTGGATTTGGTAGTACTTTAACATGATGGATATATTGACTCCAAAAATTACTGTCTCCTTGAGTTAGCACAACAAAACAATCACATTTACGAAGTCTATTTATGGCACGCCAGTCATATATCCTTGCTATGATTTTGCCAAATAATGATCTTGGTTTGCTGAATTCTTTTAGAAGTTGTATATATGCCATGTGTGATTCGTATATGAGTCTTGCTGACCCCTTATGGGAAGAGATCGCTCCAATGACTTCTAATGGATAAGTCGGAGAAATGATGATGTCTGGTTTTAAAGATTTTATTACTTCATTAATCCGAATGCCAAAAGTTATTTTCATTGTAAAACTCTTGATTATTCTTTTGACTAAGGGTAAACTCATCAGTGTGAAAAATCGACAATCAAGATCCTTATGTAATATAGAGGGATGTAATTCAAATATATGGGGATGAGAACCTTGCTCATAAGTAACGAGTGATACTGAATGTCCTTTAGATGCTAAATAATTCATCTTGTCAGCCATAACTCTATCAACTCCACCAACAATAGCAAATGATTTTATGACAAAAAGAAATCTCATGTTTGTTATCTATTTATTTTTAATTATTGTTATGTGTCCAAATGTTTTCTGAAACTTCTTACCAATTACCAAACTTAATAGTAAGATATGCGTCAACATTATTGGGAACACAACAATCGGATCTTCAAATTACATATTTTTAAATAAAGTGAGATATATAGTATATTTTTTCGGCAAAGATACAAACAAATCCTGGATTCTCCAAATTTCAGTGCCTTTTTTCTTTCTGAAATATTAATTTTTGCAAATCACAAGGATGTTTACAGAGTTTTTCGTATCTTTGTCATCTCAAGTGAAGATGATGAGTTCCATACCATATAAAATCGTGTATTGTACGCCAGCTTTGTATTCTGCAGGTGGTGTTGAGCGGATTGTATCCTTCAAAGCAAGCTATTTTGCTGAGCAGTTGGGGTATGATGTAACGATTATTGTGACTGAGGGTAGAGGACGAGCGTGTTTTTTCCCCTTGTCCGATAAGGTGAAGGTCGTCAATTTTGAATTAGGCTTTGAGGATTTATGGAAAGCACCCTTTTTACGCAAAGTATTCCTGTATTTGTCTAAGCAACGTAAATATAAGAAAAGGCTGTCTGCAGAATTGATGCGTATCCGACCTGATATTACTATCAGCATGCTTCGACGTGAAATCAATTTTCTAACCAGTCTGAAGGATGGCAGTAAGAAAATTGGAGAATTGCATGTAAATAGAGCCAATTACCGAAATTTTGAGGCAAATGACACCAATTTCCTAAAACGATTATTCTCTTGGTTTTGGATGAAAAGTTTGGTCACACAATTAAATAAATTGGATCAACTAGTTGTCCTGACTGATAAGAGTAAGTCTGCATGGCCTGAGTTGGAGAATGTTACAGTTATTCCTGATCCAATATCATTATCGTTGCCTAAACCAAATGGAACTAATCCGAAACGTATTATTACAATTGGGCGTTATGCTTATCAGAAAGGTTATGACATGCTGTTAAAAGCATGGGCAGAGATTGAGAAGTTGAAGAAATTGGAGGAAGTTAAAGAAGTTGAAGAATGGACATTGGATATCTATGGCCAGGGTGATAGGACAGACTATTATCGGTTGATGGCCGAGTTGGGCATTGGTACAAATCGGTGCCATCTGAATGGTCCTGTGGATGATGTTGGACAAGTCTATAAAGATAGTTCGATTTTCGTACTGAGTTCAAGGTTCGAGGGCTTCGGTCTGGTTTTAGTAGAGGCGATGGCCAGTGGACTGTCTGTGGTGTCGTTTGATTGTCCGGTAGGCCCCGACGAGATTATCACCGATGGTTACGATGGTTTGTTGGTTCCATCTGGTGATATAAAGGTCTTAGCCCAAAAGTTGATGTTGTTGATGACTGACGAGAAACTTAGAACACGGCTTTCTCAGAATGCCCGTCATAGTTCGCAACGATATGAAATGAACTTGATTGAAGGGAAATGGGTAGATTTGTTTAACAAACTGATGACGAAAACATGAAATATGATGTAACGATAGGAATCCCTGTATATGAGGCTGAGATATACATTTTTCGGTCATTGGAGTCCGCTTTATCTCAGACTTATTCTTCCATCGAGTTTCTTCTCATTGATGATGGCTGTACAGATGCTTCTATGGATATTATACGGTTTTTCCAGGCTCAGCATCCCCGTGGTAAAGCTATTCGTATTATTTCGCATGAGCATAACAAAGGTGTCTCTGCTGCCCGTAATCGAATTATTGATGAGGCTGCCGGTGAGTATCTTTATTTTATGGATGCTGATGATGTGATTGCAGAGAATACGATTGCCCTGCTTATGGCCAGTATCCGACAATATAAGGCAGAGATCGTGTTTGGTTCTTACGAAAAGATCAATACGGACGGTAGGCGGGAAATTTACCAATACCCAAACCAACAATTGTTGGGAGAGGATCAGCTGGCTTCTTTTGCCTATCGGAAGTATGCGGGTATCCAAGCTTCTGCTTGTAATTACCTTGTCAAGACCTCTCTTTTGCGGACTCATAAACTCCATTTTATCCATGTTAATTACTGGGAAGACTTGGTCTTCACTTTCAATCTGGTTACTTTTGTTTCACGAGCAGTAATGTTATCAGAAATAACCTACACCTATTATTGTCATGACCACTCATTGTCCCATTATCAGCAGCGTGATCATATATCTAAGGACGAGATTTTTAATAATGTGAGAGCCATTGATTATTTGAAAGAAACCTCTTCTATATTATATAATAAGGTGTATTATCCCAACCGTTGTTTCAATATTATGATGACTGATTTCTATATAGTATGCAATATTCTAAAACGTCGAAAAGACATTATCCCCGTTGTGACAGATGACGAGATAAAAACGATGATGACACATCCGGCATCCTTTCGTCAAATATGCGCTTTCCGTCAGTCCAAGTTTAAGAATTTGGCATTGTATTTACTCGGTAGACTACCTGCAAGGCTCTGTGTGTCACTGGTCTATGGTTTGGGAAAGTTGAAAAAGTTAATTTAAAATTTGGAGTTATGCAGGAAAATGCGTATCTTCGCACACAGATTAGAATTGTATGCTATGGCAAAATGGTACGAAAAATATCTCAGTATTTATGGGAAGTCTTTCAAGGAGGTTCCCGATGAAGTGCTTGACCGGATTAAACAACAGTTAGCGGTAAAGCAGAGTACTGACCCGCTTGTGTCTGTGGTTGTCATCGCATATAATGAGGAGAAGCGTTTGGCAGCTTGTCTTTGGTCGTTGAGTGAGTTGCAGACGAAGTATCCGATAGAAATTTTAGGTGTGAACAATCATTCTTCAGATTGTACTGAAGAGGTCTATAAACGTTTGGGCCTTCCCTATTTTAACGAGTCAAAGCAGAGTCCCGGCTATGCCCGACAATGCGGTCTTGACAATGCCAAGGGGAAGTACCATTTCTGTATCGATGCCGACACCTTCTATCCGCCCCGTTATGTGGACTTGATGATGACTAAGTTGACGTGTCCGGATGTGTCCTGTGTCAGTTCTTTTTGGAGCTTTTTCCCTGACGAGTCCCATTCCTCCTTGGGTTTGCATCTTTTTGAGATGGTTCGTGATGTTTTCCTGTATGTTCAGCACTTCAAGCGTCCCGAACTCTGTGTACGTGGGATGGTGTTTGCATTCAATGCCGAGTATGCCAGGAAAGTTAAGATCCGTACGGATATCCGACGTGGTGAGGATGGTTCGTTGGCACTGTCATTGAAACCATATGGTAAGATAGCTTTCCTCTATAACAGGAAGGCTCGTCCTGTTACGGGTTATGGTACCATCGGTTCCCAGTCTTTATGGCAAAGTTTTGTCCAGCACGTCAGGATTCAGGGTCGAGGTATTACCCGTATCTTCTTCAAGAAGGATCATTACGAAGATAGCGATGAGAATCTGGTTAAGCCACATAAGGATTGATGTATGAGACTATTGTATGTAAATGATGCACTGGCCATTTGGGGCGGCCTTGAGCGGCTGCTGGCAGACCAAATGAACATGTTGGTAGAGATGTTTGACTATGAAGTGCATCTGGCAACAGTGAATCAGGGAGATCACCCATTACCATATCCGCTCCATTCCTCTATTACCCATACAGACTTAGGAATTGGACTTCATCATAAGTATCGTTATAAAGGTTTGAAGCGGTTATGGAAAATGGCCGAACTGGAATTTAAATACATCCGTCGGTTACGTAAACTGGTAAGGAAGGTCAGGCCGGATATCATTGTCTTAATGCGCTTTGAGCATTGGGAGGTCTATTTCTGTACACAGGGAATACCTTTGGTTGTGGAGTCTCATTCGATGTGCCGTGGAAATTTGTTCGGCCCCAGTACTTGGCAACAACTTTCATGGGTGACGATGTCAAAATATCTGGCTAAGCGGGCTCGTGTGGTGGTTACGTTGACGGAAGGGGATGCTTCTGATTGGACACGTTATACTCCTCATGTCTGTGTTATTCCCAATGTCGTTCATCTGAATGAAAGTGGGAAATACAGTAATGTGACAGCAAAGTCTGTCATCTTTACTGGTCGGATAGCTCCTCAAAAAGATGTATTTACTTTGCTTAAGATATGGGAAATAGTGCATAAGCGTCATCCTGAATGGATCCTGAATGTTTATGGGGAAGGGGAACAGGAAGTTGAGTTCCGTCAAGAAGTTGAGGTCATGGATGCCAATATCTGTCTACATGCTCCTACAACGACTATCATGGAGAGATTTCGTGAGAGTTCGATGCTTGTTCTCACTTCCATATTTGAACCTTTCGGCTTGGTGATGCCAGAAGCCATGAGTTGTGGCTTGCCTGTTGTGTCATTCGACAGTCCATACGGCCCTGAGGATATTATCACGGATGGTGTTGACGGTTTCTTGGTCAGAAACCGGAATGTCTCTGATTTCGCTGACCGGATTTGTCAATTGATGGAAGACGAGCCGCTACGTATCCGAATGGGAAAAGCTGCCGTTCAGTCTGCCCAACGCTATGCTGCCGATAAAATTATGCCGCTGTGGAATGACTTATTTACTTGCATAGGTAGTCAAAAATAAAGCACCAGTTATCTTGTGGGTAGGTCTTACTAGCAATCCTGACTTTCAGATTTTTACCCTGAGAGTCTCGCAGGTTTCCTCTGGGACCGTGCAGTCGGCCTCCTTTTGTGTAATCGCCGTTCACTCCATATCGAATTTTGCAGCCTATGGGTGATTCTTTACAGGTAATTAGAATCGTGTCATTCTGGAGTGTAACATCAGTGATGATATCCGTATTATCCTTACGGATCACATTGAATCCATAATGGTCAGCCTTGTTGACTTGAATAGTGTCAAAGCATAGTGGGGGGGTTGGGACATTGAAGACGATGGCTATCTGATTGTCGTTGACGATGGTCTTCATGGGAACTAACCCTTTGAAACGTTTGTCGTTTCTGAGTATGCCTAAGGCAGATTTTGCAGCCAAGTTGCCTATCCGCTTCTGTCCTACGGCATCGATATGGAGAGCCTCTCTGACGAAGTCATAGGGGTAGGTTGGCCCCATGGCCCAAATCAACGAGTCTTCCCTGATCAGCTCCATCTGAATCTCTGCTATCCGTCCTTCTGTGCCATTGAAATTATTATGCTTGAATCGTTCTCCTTTGGTGAGGGCACTGCTTTGATAGCAGATGATGCGGATATCATTCTCCTGATGAGTGATTTGCTTGATGTCGGTATTGAAATCTTTTAGTATTTGATGGAATAGCATTTTGTAGTCTGTATCAGGGTATTCTGCGATATCCGATTCTCCCTGCATCCAGCAAATAGCGGGAACGTTGAAGTCCCATCCTTTTTCATTGGCCGTCTGATAGGCACGTTTAATTTCCTTAATGAATTTATTGTAGCATTTGTCAGGCTTGGACACTTGTGTGATGGTTGTTTGTCCATGACCCCCAGGGAAGATACAGATGATGGTGTCTTCTCCCAATTGAGGAACTAATGCCTCAGCCATACCGTATACAGACAATTCAAATGCTTTTCGGTCATAGTGCAGCAGTCGTTTGATATACTGTTTGAACTGGCTGCTATGGTCAAAGTAGCCGAAAACATAGTCCATTTTTTCATTGACGATTCTGCCATCATAATTAAGTCTCAGAGAATCAAAGTTAGTGATTCTTTTCGCTTCTTCGCCTAAGGCATAACTCTGCCCGAAAACGGGAATGCAAATAACGGTCTTATGACCATTGAGATCCGTCATTCCCTTTATGCAATCGTGAAGGACGAGGCCGATAATAAGTAAACAGATGACAACGAGGATTTGTAAAATACGTTTTTTCATATGTTGTTTATTTTGGGTTCTGTTGTTTTATACCGAACAGATATTTCGCCAATAACGGACTGACCCTGATCAGACTGCTGAGGACAAGGCTGAATGCCACCACCCAAAGAGCCAGTATAAGAGCCATTGGAACGAACATGGTGTTACTGTGGGCTTGTTGGAGCCAAATATCTGTATTGACGAGGTCGTATGGCAATACGAAATAGTGGATCAAGTAAATATCAAGCGTACGTCTTCCAATCAGTTGCAGACTTCTCCCGTACCAGGTGTCGTTGGAAAAGTGCGTCTCGTGAATCCTGAAAAAGGTGAAACAGATGACCGTTCCAGAGATTCCTGCCAATACATAGGCAATATACTCGATGCCTTCGGTTGACAGGAGTATAGGCCAAACAATAATAGCGGTAAAGATGCCAATCATGATGGCGGTAACATAGGGGTTGTTGGTCAGTTCGATAAACTTCTCGAAATGTCTTCTAACGAAGGTGCCAAACCAGAAGAATATGATATGTCGGATCTTAACGAAACTGAGAAAACCTAAGATATCTTTCCAGACACCTAACTCCACGGCATACCGTGTATAATATTTGGCATAGTAAAAAGCTGTTATGGATATCATCAGAATGAAAAACAAAACACGGATTTCTCCCCTCGTCGTGTCCTTCCGATTGAGAATGGCCTCTCCTAAGATATAGATGACAAAATACTCGAACAGAACAAATGTAAACCAATATCCTTTCTTGTCACTGCCGAACGAACCAATGTCCAACAGATTGAACATTGTCAGATAAAGCAGCATAAAAAACACTGTGGGAATAATCTGTATCATAAACTTCTTTCTGATGGCGTTTAAGATGGCTTGCCCATTCCAGATTCTGCCCGCCTTATAGAACAGCCATCCGCTGATGAAGAAGAAGGTTGGCATACGGAAGCGCTCAATGATTTCGTTATAGCCCAACTCGTATGAGCCGAAGCCATAGGCTGCAATATGGAAATAGACCACAAGGATCATAGCCATACCGCGCAGCGCATCGATATATCTAATTCTATTTCTTTGAGTCTGTTCCATGTACGAAATTTTTGTTTTTACCAATCAGAACAGGTGCTTGATTTTTGCCCCATAAAATGATTGGATAGAGCAGGGCTATAATAATCGCTGTGATGGGAAGTGCCTCATACCAATAGTAGCCGAGTCCATCCCTTATTCCTATGAAATGGTCCACTGCATAATTGACGATTCCGATGAGAATGATGTGTAGGCCGATGATGACCAGCGTTCCGATAGATAGGTTAGTAATAAAGACCAATCGACAAGAATCTAATAGTTTGCAGAAACACAATACCGCAAACAACAGCCCGATGTTTACAGGATAGAACAGGGCGGCATGTAGTAGGATTCGCTGTTCGTTCAAATGCCATTCAAAGAAAAGCAGACTGATGGTTAAACAGCCTGTCATGAGGAGAATCAGTGGGACAGGTCGCGTGATTCTGTATAGAATCATGAACCTGTCCCCATGATTCTCTCGACTCTCTCGTATCCATTGCCCCATCACATAGCCGAGATAGTAATATGGCAGTCGTCGGAACAGTCCCATCGGTGTGAGGTTGGGCATAAACTCATATTGTTTGTTGGCTGCGTATAGAAAGTATGATAGGATGCAGAGTATAATCATAATGAGGTGTAAGTATCGTGTCTTGCGACAACTGTCGATGATGAGGTGCATGATGAGAATGGCAGGCAGGTACCATAGTGGACCGTTAAGTGGTTCAGTAAAAGAACTCTCATGCTCTAGTAGCAGTGCGCCAATGACAGGCTTCATGGCGGTCATACCGTCAGGAAGGCATCCCTGTTGCAGATAATAGCGGATCAACCAATACGGATAAACGATGACATTATATAATAAATAAGGTAGGACGAGTCCTTGCCAGTATTTTCGCCAGTTCGCCTGTTGGCTGCCGTGGTCTTTTTTCAGATAACCGGAAATAAAGAAGAAAATGGTGATGGTAGTAGCCTGCATATAGCGGTAGTAAAACCACTCCTGTGACTGTGGTAGGTGACAGAATACCACGCTACACACGGCAATAGCCTTTGCCCAGTCAATCCAGTTAATACGTCTTCCCATACGTCTCTTTCAGTTCTTCACATACTTTTTGGGAGAAAATGGTGGCTCCCTCCCTGTTCAGGTGGCCATAGTCGTAGAACAAGTTTGCATGGCCCATAAAGGTTGTGTCGCGGTAGTGGTCAAAAAAAGGGATATTGTACTTAGCTGCCAGATCACGGGGAACTTTAAAAACATCTTGTTCGGAGCAAACGTACATGGGCGAGACAATGATGCCGAGCCAGATTCCCTTAGCCTGACAGTCCTGGATGAATTGTTCCATTAACTGTAACTTCTGCTGATGGATGGGGAAGGGGAACTCCTCGGCCTGTATACCAGTCGTGTCCATTTGACCGTCTAAAGGCTTCCATCCTTTAAGGCTTCTGTCCATGCCGCCCCATCTGCCGAATAGTAGGGCAGGCAGACTGCCCGTATATCGATAGACGACTGACAGACGATAAGGCCAGTAGTTGCTGGATATCTTCAGCATCTCATCACATTCCTTGCTCATACCGCAAAAAGGTGCCAGAGAACCTGCCCTTTCCGTTCCCGAGTAGGGCGTGTCCAGCCAGTCGCAGGGATGAACCTCAAAGACAATGGCCTTTGGTGTATAGCGGGAAAGGATGTTTCCTAAGAGACCATAGTGGAAGTAGATGTTCTTGATGCCCCAGTCAGCAGCATTGAAACAGGTCATGTTTAAGCCTTCCTCAAAGACCGATGGCACGAAATGATGCAGACATCTTGAACTGCCCATGAACAGCAAGGAGTCGCAGGTTTCCATGTTGGCATAGCCAATCTTGTATTCGTCAGTTGTATTTGATTGACTGTATAGTTGTTTTAATACGAATCCCGTAGCCCTGTCAAAAACAAAAAACAGTGCTGCTATGATGAGTATATGTATAAGAATCTTCTTCATGTCAGAATTGGAAATAGATAAACTGGTTATTATCGAACACACCGAAAAGCAGGATGGCCACAATTTCTATGGCTAATGTGAGCTCCCAACGCCAGCGGTTCATGAGCTTGGGCAAGGGTAACTGGTATTTGGGGAACCATTCCTCCTGAATGTCTACATAGATGAGGGCAATGAGGCAGATGGCGGCATTGACCATCGATGACATATCTGTGAATAACCCTCCTTGCCAGTGTGTCGCAACACGTTCACAGATATGCCAGAACTCTGTCATAGAGGCTGAGTGGAAAAGCATCAAACCGAAGGTGACGACAAAATAGATGCCGATCATTTTAACGACATATCGTTTCTTGGGCCAGCCTTTGGCATTGACCTTGATCTTGCGCTTTTTAAAGAATCCGCCACCTACCATCAAGGGAATATACCAAAGACCGTGATAGATGCCGAAGAGGAAGAAGGTCCAGTTTGCCCCGTGCCACATGCCGATGAACATCATATTCAGCATAATGGCAGTGATGGTACCGTAAACGCCCCATTCTCGGAACTTGATGTTTAGTGGCAGGAACACATAGTCTGTCAGCCAACTGGTCAATGTCATATGCCAGCGACTCCAGTACCCGGCGATGTCGAGCACGAAGAAAGGACGTTTGAAGTTCTCTGCCACCTTGAATCCTAACATGAGCGCCACACCGATGGCCATTTCACTGTAACCGCCGAAGTCGGCATACATCTGTAGTGGATAGAGTAGGGAGGCAAAGAGGATGGAGATAGCTGAGTGATGGTCGTAATTGTCCCAGACAGCACTAACGTAGAGATCGAGTCGGTCGGCGATGCACATTTTCAGGAACATTCCCCATAGCACCCTGCGGCAACCTGTCATTAGTTGGTCGGGATTGAAACGTCTGACTTCATTTGCTTGTGTCAGGAAAGGCTTCGGACGGTCTATAGGCCCTGAGAGGATGGTTGGGAAGAAGGCAATATAGTTGGCAAAGCAGACGATGTCCTTTTCAGGAATAATCTTACCGTGATGGATATCCAACACATAACTCATTAGTTTGAAAGTGAAGAAACTCAGTCCGATAGGAACCACTAAATGGAGTGCTGTCCAGCTCATGTGGATGCCGAGTAAAGAAGCCAATGATGCTACGGATTCTACAAAAAAGTTTAGGTACTTAAAATAGAACAATGCACCAATGCCGATAATCACTCCGACAGTGGTTAATAAACTCGCTTTCCGTCCGTCTTCTTGTTTCATGTAATAGTATATACCCTTACCGAGCAACCAGAATACCAGCGTCAGGATGACAAGCAGTGCTGTCATCCTAATATCTACCTGAGAGTAGAACCAATACGAACAACCCAACAAGAACACATTCTGTATTGTCTTCCTCGTCTGGCACAGGTAGTACACAATGATGACTATCAGGAAAAACCATAAGAATGCTAGTGAATTAACCACCATAGTTTATATATCTTCATTTATTTATTATTCCACAGGCATATTTATGGTTGCAAAGGTACGAATAAGTGAGAAGAAAACCAAAACTTTTTTGAGTTTTCTCAAGCGTGAGTACCTTTGGCGAAAGCCAAAGATACAAAAAGTGAACGAAAACTTTTGCATTCTCACTTTTTTTTTCTACTTTTGCATGAAAATTTCATTAGTTATGAGAAGAGAACCGAATTTTGAGGTGATGCGAACTGTTGCTATGTTTTTCATAGTAGTATATCATTGCCTGACGCATGGCGTTGGTGATGGATATGGTTTTAGTGTTCATAACCCTGTGTCGTTGTCTAATATTCTGTTCTCAGACTTTTTGCTGGTCTTTAGCAGTATAGCAGTTAATCTTTATGTGATGGTTTCGGGTTATTTCCTTGTGGATCTGAGTTTTAAAGCGATCAGGATAGTTCGGACTTGGACGTATGCTTGTTTCTATTCCGTTGTCATTACCCTATTTTTAATGTCTATGCGGTTAGTCCCTTTCAGTATAGTTGCTTTGGGAAAAAGTTTCTTCCCAATTAGCACAGATGCTTATTGGTTTGTGACACAATATATTGGTTTGTTAATTCTTTCTCCGTTCTTAGCCTTGTTGGTCAAACAACTGACTTATAAGCAGTATCTTTGGCTCTTAATAGGAGGCGCTTTTATGTGTTTGGCCATCATACCAGACTTCCCGTTGGGAAAGCGTTTCCATGTGGCTCATGGCAATTCCGTGTGGTCCTTTGCCTATTTGTTCCTGGTGGCAGGCTTTATCAAGCATTATCTAAAAAAGGTTTCAATGTCGTGGTTGCTGGCAGCAATTTTGTTTGTCACGTTGTTGACGATGGGTTGCGAAGTTTTCTTTGGGTATCATGATGATTCCGTCTCTCTGTTTTGGTTTAATTACAATGGTCTTCCATTCATTCTCTCTGTGCTCGTCTTTATCATGATTAGACAAATGCAGATGTCTGAATCTGGTTTGTGGAAAGTATTGGTTAAACTAGCACCTTATTCATTTGGTGTCTATCTGATTCATGACCAATTGATGGTGCGTGGCTGGCTATGGAGTCATGTTTCAATTACATCTTTCTGCGACCAATGGATATATCCTTTTGTGGTAATAGGCTTGTGTGTACTTATATTCCTTTCTTGTGCATTCGTTGACTCCATCAGAAAGAGATTGTTCACTATGCTTGGGATAGACAAACTGATTGCAAAGACAGACAGATGGTCTCTTCATCTTTGAAAATCAAAAGAAAAACCAATATCCTTGGCCATTTCTAAAACCTTCTGTGTTTTGTCTGCTGAGAAACTCTCTGGAATGGATGAATGTGTTCCGAAAATGACAAATGCTTTCTTGTCGTATGCTTTTTGTAGCAGAGTTCGCATGTTAACAAGGTCAGTACCCGTCCCGATACTGATACGCCCCAATTGGAAAACATGCCTATCTGGATTGACCAGACAGGCTCCTGATATCATCTGGCAACCTTGTTGTGCAATGACTTTTCGGATGGCTCTTGTGTTACAACCGTGAGGTGGAATAACTATTTTTAGAATCTTAGTGGTATCATATCCTTGCTCATCAAGTCTTTGGATACTTTGACGGATGTCATTCTCAATCTGTGATTCGTTCCAGTCTTTCCATCTTTCATGACGCAGTCCGTGCAGTACGACTCCAACTCCCTGCCGTTGCCATGATGCTATGGAGTCTGCGACGGCAGGTTCCATCTTATCAGCTATAACTGCAAAGACGGGCTTTATCCCAACTTTATCAGCGATTGACTTCACCTCGAAAACACCTTCAGTGCTATCGTCATCAATCCACATGGCATGAGCCTTTTCGTCTTCTGAGGCTCCATGCCATACATCCAATAACCCAACGTAGATCGTTTGCTTACTCCATTCGTTACCGATAATAGGTGCCCGCCACCAAAGAATGAAAGCTATGACAGCAAGCATTAATAGAATGAAGAATGTTTTTCTCATCATTTTATTGAATGACTCTATTGCTGAAATAGTCACTGTAGATTATCCAGTCAGACATCTCTTGAATGTCTCCTGTAACAGAGTTCTGATAGTTCTTGTTGAGCAGCGTATGGCCCAAACCGCGCCATGTGCTCTGAATACCCAATATGTCAAGGATCGTGGTGTACACATCCAATTGGTTGCATTCTCCCGACCATGCATTGGAGTTGTCCATACCTCCATTAACGATATAGATTGGTATCTCCCGACTGATTTTATCATCCATACCTAAATAATCAGGATGTGCATCATGGTCAGAGACAATGACAATCAAGCTGTTGTCATATAGACCTTTGTCTTTTAAATCATTCAGATATTTCCCTATCTGAATGTCTGTATAGTGACAATTGGTCAGATAGTTCTTGTATTCTTGAGGAAGGCTTTTATCTGTCAGATGGAATCCATGTTCAATGAAACTGTTAAATGGCTGATGCATGGACATGGTAAGGATCAGTGAGAAAAACGGTGGTTTGTTTGATTCGTCTTTCTTCGACGCATATCTGAATATCATCTGGTCTGTCAAAAAGGCTCCGTTTTCATTGTCTTTCATTTCCGCCTGATAATCGAGCATGGAGTACAGTTTGTCAAAACCATATGAATCAGACATCGCCTGCTGATCCCATAAGGACGGGTTTGTTGGAATAATGGTCAATGATTGGAGGTCTGGGTATGCCTTTTTGATTTGTTCTGGCAGGCCGATGATGCTGTTCTTCTTGGCTTTGCTGACTGTGATCTCAGAATGTAGTGGCAGTAGGCCTGCCATATAAATCAACTGTCCATCAGATGACTCACCGATGGATACATTTGGGATCATGTGTCCATTATAATATACGTTACTGTCTCGTTTGAGTTTGTTTAGATTGGGTGTGATTTCCTGACCGTCAACGACCAAGTCTGATGTGACAGATAAATAAGACTCTACGAGAATAAAAATGACGTTCTGAATGTTATTCGGTGCAGTCCGTCCTGTAATTCTCTGGCTATGGTCGGAATATTCTTTTTCTATGGCAGCTTCTTGTTCTTTGGTTAACTCTATTTTACTTTTGCGCTTCAATTGGTCAACGAATAACTTCCTGAAAAATCCTTTATGGTACACAGTCCAGTTGGGCCACATGGAGTCCATCTTTGCCGGTGTGAAGACGGTTTTTTCGAGTTCATAGACAACGCCAATATGGGGATGAAAAGCATATATGCAGTGAACCGTCAGACTTATGAGAAGACCACATAACCAAATATAGAATAATGTCCGAAGGCTCTTGCTTTTTACATCGTGATGCTTGCTGCGGAAATAGATCCAGCAGAATAGAATGATTGCCAGCAGATAATATAGGTCAATATGTCTAAAGCCTGCGGTCATACTGTCAAGGACGATGGGGTCTGACAGGTTCCCTGCCAATCCGATAGACGACCATGATAGATACTGATGGAAAAAACGGGCATAGAAAACATTGCAGAATGACCATAAAAGGGTTATGACAAATGTAATGACCAGACTGGCTCTAAGTCTTCGTAGTGTGATGAGCCATGAAACCAACAATATAAATGTGACATCAATCAGACATGCCAGAAGATTGTCAAAGAAAGATGATACGAAGCATCCTACTTCCAAATCGATAGTGTGCAGGAAATATTGGTGTAAGAATATCATGTTCATCATTGACATCATGAACATTAATAGGAACTCCGCATTGATATGTATTTTAAAAAGTTTCATCTCTTCAATATTTATATCCAGATTTTCATGTCTTGTCTGCAATAATTAAATGTGTCGCATCCTTTCTCGCTAATCATATCGTATATTCTGCTGGCATATACGATATCGTGAAGAGCTAATCCGTAATTGTAACAGAGAATGCGTTCATCTTGATTTTCTCGACCGGGATTCCGGCCTAATAGCACATGATGCAGCTCATCGTACTGACGGAACTTAGAGAAATATTTCCAATTCCTTATCTGACCAGTATCGTCTCCAAATACCTTGTCAAAGAACAGATCACAGTTCTGAAATCCTCGTACATGAACAGGGATGACGGTAATGCCCTTCCTAAACAGAGCATCATCTGGGAATAAAAGGTCTGTTGCAACTGTGACACATGAAATCACAACATCAGCTTCAGAAAGGAATTCCTCTTTTGTGTCGATGATCTCAAAAGAAACATTTCCTGCATCCTTAAAACGATCGACAAATCTTTCCGCCTGGTCTTTGTATCGCATAAGGCGGATTTTGATGTTCCTATTTTTGTTGTCTGCTATCAGACATAAAGCCGTTGCCCTTGCGATATTGCCAAGCCCAATCATTGAATAGGTGTTGGTGCCTTCTTTCTGGAATAGTCTGGTAGCTAATGTCGCTACAGCACCAGTTCTCATCGCTGTGATCCAGTCCCCATCCATAATGGCAAGAAGATGTCCAGTCTTGGCATCATAGAGATAGATCATGCTGGATAATGCTGGTTTTTGACCTTCTATCCTATTGACCACTTTAATGCCGAATCGTTTCTCTCCTTCTTGTTCAGGTAGCAGACAGGGCATCGTTGTCATAAAATCTTCACCTTGTGGGTGAACGCTTAGTTTTGCTGGCATTTGGACATCATCTTTCATGCGGAATCCTTCTTCTACCCATTTGATGCATTCATTGGGTGAGATGCCTAATGCTTTAATCCTATCTTGCTGGATAATAGCTATTTTATCTATTGTCATGGCCCGATTGTGCTAATCCTTTTAATCCTTCAATAAGCTTCAAATTGTCCTCGTGATTTCTGACAGCGATACGCATATATTGCTTATCATCGAGACCAGGCTTGTTGCTGCAGTCTCGCGTCAGGATGTTATGATGCTTCAGCATATAGAGTACCACTTCGTTAGCAGTCCTTGGAGGTAGAATCTCACAGAGGAAATAGTTGGCCTGCGAGGGCATGACTCTTAAGAAACTGATACTTCTCAATTGCTTTTCAAAGTCGGCCCGTTCTTTCAGGAACTTCCCACAAGCCGTCTTATAGTCCTTTTCATATTTGTTGTAGATTTGCATGAAGAATTCTGCGAAAGAATTTAGGTTCCAGATAGATACCTGCTTTTTTAAATGTGCAATTATTTCTTTGTCTGCCGAGGCAAGAATACCTAATCTGATACCTGGTACTCCAAATGATTTCGAAATACTCTTCATGACGATGAGCTGCGGGTATTTCTCCAATAATTCGTCGTGTAGCAGGGAGTTGTTCTCCCAATTCTCGCTGAAGTCCACAAAGCTTTCGTCAATCATCAGACGGAAACCTTTCTTCTTGCTCCACTCGCATAGTCTGAGTAGGTCGGTCTTAGGGATGAAGTTGCCTGATGGATTGTCTGGATTAATAATCAATAAGGTGTCAACGGGGTTTACTCCAAAGAAATCCATCAACTCATTGGCACTGTATCGATAGGTGTTGTCCTTTGGGATGAAGGTCACCAGTCTCTCCTTCGGCAGACGATTGGGATACTCTTCAAAGGTCGGTCGGATAATGCCAATCTTATTCGTGGAATTAGTGAAATTCGTTCTTGTTTCCATCAAAGCCTTAATCAGTTCGGCTGCACCATTGCCTGGGATAATATAGTCCTCACTCACACCGAAGCACTTGCTGGCTATGATGGTGTTCACCTTCATGCCTGAAGGGTATTGTGTCAGCAGGGTTTGGAAGTTTGCCCGCATTTCATCTACCACACGTGGGGTCGGGAAGTAGGGGTTTACTAAGTAGCAAAAGTCGAGCATCTTTGGGAAGCGCCAGAAACCGCCGAAACGTCCGTAGTATTTCCTTAACAGGTCTTTTTCGTCGGCAAAAAGTGCCTCGGCGATATCGAGATCCTGTTTGTCGTCAATCTCATACCATTTCTCGTTGGTGATGGGAAGAGCCTTCAAATCATGACTGTTCAAGAAAGAGATAATCCGCAGTACATTCTCATAGTACTCATTATTGCCGACGGCCTTTGAATAGGCTTCAAGGAAAGGCACGTACTTTGTCTGCGAGAATTCACGGCTGAATTTGTAGATGTTGACAGTTTTGTAATAACTGTCCGTCTCGTTATAGTCGAAGGCTGCCTTTGGCACAAAGTTCACGATGTTGTTATCAGCGTCAAGACGCACCATCGTGCCGTCCATCCATGTCTCGTATTTGGCAACAAGGGCGAGATTGGGGTAGGGGTTCTCCGTCAGCAGCGAGAACATCCCGTCGTCGAATATCAGGTCGCTCTCTATGAGAAGGGTGTCATCTTCCTGCAACTTGTCTTTGGCAAGTGCTAACGAATAGATATTGTTAGTCTTGTCGTAGATGGGGTTCTCAACGAACTCGATCTTCAGTTGTCCGTCGTATCTGTTACCGATATAGTCGATGAGATTCTGTCCCTGATATCCTACCACTATAACAACTCTGTTGAGTTCCAATTTGGATAATTGTGACAACAAACGATCTATCAGGCGGACACCATTAACAGGCAGCATACACTTTGTGTTATCCTTTGTGTATTCGCCCAGCCGACGTCCCATACCTGCTGCCAGAATGATTGCTTGCATATCTTGATACAGTTTTATTTTTGTGCAAAAATAGCATTTTTCATTGAAACAGCCAAGAGTTTCAACTTTTTTCTGTACTTTTGCAGATGATATGATCAAATACATCCAACTACTACGCCCGCTGCAATGGCTAAAGAACGTGTTTGTTTTTGCACCCATCTTCTTCAGTAACAATCTGCTGAAGGCCGAATATTTTTGGCCGACACTGATTATCTTCATCGCTTTTTGTCTGATTTCAAGTTCCATCTATTGCTTTAATGACCTGAAGGATATTGAGGCAGATCGTCAGCATCCCAAAAAGCGTAAGCGTCCGATTGCTTCTGGAGCACTGGGCGTTAGCAGGATTACTTCGTTATCTGCAGAATATGATTGTTTACAATCACAGTGGCAGTCCTACTAAATCATTTGTCAAGGATCATTTTATCCAGTTCTGCATTGCTGGCTGGATTATTTCATTTTTCATCATAATATACCTGTTGTAATATGCCTAGGAAGAAATATGGTATGCCTTTTGAGGCACACCCTACACCACAGAAGAATGCGAACGGCGAGTCTCTACTCTACGTGATGCCGCAGAGCGGATTGAAGAGGACGCTCGACGAGTTAGAAACCTATTATGGCGATAAGTATTCAATCCGCAAGGGAGAAATGACACGTATGTTTGAAGCCTTTATGGAAGCTGCCCCCAAATGGATGGCGGAAGGTTATCGCATAGAAACACCTATCGGCACATTTTCTGCCAAGTTAGAACTGAAACGCGACATTACAAACCCTGATGATATCAAACATGATGATGTGGTGTTAAAAGGGATTGACTACAGACCAACAAAACAGTTTGAAAAAGAGTTGGATATAGAGATTGGCAGTGACGGTTTCCGCTACATCCGTAAACCGTTGTCCAGTCGTGTTATGAACAACATCCAGCATTTAGAAGAGGCATTGCAGAAAAGTATTAGGGCTAACAACGGCTACACAACCGTTGCAAGTTTTGCACATTATAGCCACCTGACAGAACATTCTGCCCGTAAGCAACTGAATCTCTGGTGCACTGGCGAGAACCCGAAATTGCAAATGTCTCGGGTCAGCCATGCCCACATCTACACTGAGATATAAAAATCTCAGATAGAGAGTATCAACTTATAAGTATTCCTGTGCCTTAAGGCAAATGGCCATTTGCCTTAAGGCACGCAATGATGCGCCTTAAGGCACGCCATAGTGTGCCTTAAGGCAATATCCCGATGAACCTAATTAAAAATCCCGAGTTTATTAGCTTGTAATCCCTTCTTAATTAGCTGAGGTTCCCTTGGCCATCATCTTTGAATAAATTAGATAGACAATGATCATCAGGAATGCCTTTAACAACGGTACCAAAAGGTAATGGAGGGACAAGGCTATGACAGAAGTGCCGAAAAGAGCAAAAAAAGCCGTATCTATAAAATAGAAAAAGAATACATAATGGGCAAGGTAGATGAAATAGGCTGAATTGCAGACAACCAACGGAAGCCTTTTATTGGTGGCAGAGAGGATTCTTGATGCAAGACAGAACACTGCAATGGCTCCAGTAAGACGGAAGCAGAGCATCAAGGAGGAAAAGACGGGAGTGCTATATGTTATCATCATAGCTACACCTATTATGACGGAGAGCCCATAGGCAGGACATTCGAATCGCTTGAGGTTTTCAACCAAATCCATTTTTCGGATACTCAAAAAAGCTCCAAGGGTAAAGAAAAAGACAGCATAGGCCGAGAGACCTGGAATGAAGGCACAGACTCCTGAGAGATATAGCACGGTTAGCCCAGCCATCAGCCAATAGCCCAACCTTCTTACTAATATATGTATAATAGGTGTAAGCAGTGAGACCACCATCAGGTCACGCAGGAACCAGAGTGGCATGTTGGCGGGTGCCGTCATCAGTTGCTCATGCCCGAACCAATCAATCTGACTTCCTGCAGGATTCCAAAAGGCCCAGAACATATTCATACTGAAGGTCTTCAGTTTGGCAGCCATCAGTAGGTTCCAGATCAGATATGGTATTAGCAACGTCTTGATTCTCCGCAATATCTTCTTTTTGTAGGTGACGACATCCCATTTGTCGACATTGGCATAGAATAAATAGCCAGACATGATGAAGAATACTGGCACTGCCACCTTTACCAGCGTCTGACTCACCAACAGTTTCAAGAACTCATAGGTATTCCAATCTGAGGCCAACAACGAAAAGCCCTCCTCCACCTTACCATAGCTATGGGCAAAGGTGACTAGTACGATCATCGGAAACCTCAGTTGCCGAATGACCTCGTATTGGGAGACTCCTTTTCCATTATTCATGTGTGCAAAAGTACAGAAAAAAGATGAAACTTTTGGCTGTTTCAACAGAAATTGTTATTTTTGCAATGAAATAATCCTTCGAGTGGTGGGAGGAGACTTTTATCGATATGATCTGGACTTGCTGAAAGGACTGGCTATCATTGCCGTTGTACTCTATCATGCAGGTTGGTGCAAGAGCGGATACCTTGGGGTTGATTTGTTTCTTGTACTTAACGGTTATTTGGTTGTGCCTCAGGTAATGAGACAGATTGATGAAGGACGGTTCAGATATTGGACGTTTATAGAGAAAAAGATCTTTCGTCTGTTGCCTTTGGTATTGATCGTGAGCGTCCTGTCATTAGCGATAGGGTATTGGGGAATGTTACCTAATGATTTGCGTTTTCTGAGTGAGGAGGCTGTCGCTGCTTCAACTTTTATGAATAATGTGCTTCAAGCTATCACCACACAGAACTACTGGGCCGCCATCTATCAGAAGGTCCTGATGCATACATGGTTCTTAGGTGTACTTTTCCAGTTCTATGTGGTATTTCCGTTGCTGATGCTTGTGGTAAAACGTCGGATGAAGATGACATTGATTGTCCTGACATTTTTATCGCTTCTACTATATCTGTTGCCTGTTGACAGTATTGGCAATAAATATTATCTGCTGTCATATCGATTCTTTGAGATTGCTATAGGTGGATTGGTAGCTATCAGAGCTCCAAGAGTCTCTACATCTATGAAGTACTTCTCTGTAGTTGGTCTGTTTCTGATGATTTTCTTTGGAGCCTTTACGATAGGTGAACGAGCAATGCCATATAATCTTGTTGGAGGCACAAACACGATTCGAGAGAGTTTTCTGCCTCGAGAGGTGATGGTGATATTGACGGTGTCCTTTGCATTGATGTCTTGCTTCCAGAGTCATACTGACAACAGGCTGACAGCCTTTGCCCGCAAGTCAAAGATCCTTGCACCCATTGGACGCATGAGTTTAAGTATCTTCTTATGGCATCAGCCTTTGTTTGCCTTCTATCGTTATTTCTTTGCCGATGAACTCTCGCCAAGCATATTGGCCTGTTTGATAGGACTTGCTCTTTTGCTATCTGTTTTCACCTATTATATCATTGAGAGGCGTATAACAATAAATATAACATCACGGGTATGCTTGGTCTTTTCTTTCTTAATTGTCAATGCCTTTGCATTGTGGATATACCAGAAAGGTGGAATTGTAAGAGATATTCCAGAATTAGGCATCCGTGAGGGTGAGACCGATCCTATGATCTTTGAATACTACACAGACCGTATCTATCAATATGATCGTGAGTTCTCTCAAGACAATTCGAAAAAGAAGATTCTTGTCATAGGTAACAGCTTTGCACGTGACTTTGCAAATATTCTGCTTGAGTCACCACTAAGAGATAGTATCCAGTTATCTTATCATTATGGCATCGAAGATTGTCCGCTAAGTCGTATCCGCCAGAGCGACCGTATTTATTTCTTCGGATGGAAGCATGAGGTACCTGAGGTTGTTTGGAAGAATCTCAGAGCAGGATCTGAAATCTGGGGCATTGGTACAAAGAATCATGGAACTAGCAATGGCATCTTTTACAAGAATCGTCATCGTCCTGACTATTATGCACAGAAGACAACCCTTAGAAAAGATTTCTTTTCAGTTAATCGCTTACTTAATGAAGAATGGCATGGTAATTTTATTGACTTATTGAGTCTATCGCTTCAATCAGACAGCACAGTCCTCGTTTTTACATCTGAACATAAATTTATAACTTACGATGGTAAACACCTTACTCCTATAGGTGCACGTTACTATGCCAGGCTGTTGTCTGGTTATATTTGGCAATAAGGTAAATGAAAAATGGAATCGTTTGTGTGATAAAGGCATTATGAAAGGATGATAATTAGAATAATACATACAAATAAATTTTTTTCAGCAAAAATACTGTTTTTTCAGAAATAAATAGCTATCTTTGCACAAGTAAAATTATTGTTTAGTTAATCCTGCTTAAAAATGATAATCGTATATGGTAATTGGGTATGTTTGTGAAACCGATCCATTTAAGGATCGTTATGCATGGAGTGGTCTTTTATTCAAGATTAGGGAATCTATAGAAAAGGCTGGATTTCAAGTTGTTTGGATTCCGTTTGACATGAATACCAAATTTGTTCGCATGTTTGAAAAATTAAGATGGAAAGTTTATAATATATGTGGTAAAAAACTGATTTTGGGAGGTGTTCACTTCCTTCCAGTTGCATATGGATATGCTAAGTCGATTAGGAAGAATGAATTATTTAATAAGTGTGATGTGTTGTTCTTTCCTCGGGGAGGTCAGATTGGATTGTTTTTGAGGACGAAAAAGCCAATCCTATATTATTCTGATGCTACTGCATATCTTATGAATAATTATTATTGGAAAAAATGTCACCCTCTTTCTGTTAAGATGGCATGTCTTTTAGAAAGAAAAGCATCACAGAAAGCTTTCTTAAATATTCGAGCTTCCCAGTGGGCTATAAATAGTGTTATTGAAGATTGCCGAAGCAATCCTTCGAGATGTGTCGTTCTGGAGTTTGGGGCATGCATTGATGAATCGGATATCCATCCTAATATTCCCTATAAGGGAGGGGTCTTGCAGATTCTTTTTTCTGGAGTAGAATGGGAAAGGAAAGGTGGCGATGTTGCTGTGCAGACTGTGCAATTATTGAGAGGGAGAGGCTATGATGCTATTCTTAATATTGTGGGAATAAAGGAACTTCCAGAGTATTGTCAGCAATATAGTTTTGTCAAGAATCATGGATTCCTGAACAAGAATAATCCAGAGGCATATCGCAGGTATATAGAACTATATAAGAATAGTCATATCATGTTGTTACCGACTCAAGCAGAATGTGCAGGAATCGTGTTCTCTGAGGCTGCAGGTTTCGGTATTCCAACCTACACATATGCTACAGGTGGAACTGAGAATTATGTAGTTAGTGGGGTAAATGGCTATGCTTTGTCGCCGAATCTCGGAGCTGAGGAATTCGCAGACCAGATCTCAAAGGATATTGAGTCTAATAATATCTCCCATCTACATCAAGGTGCATTAAGATTGTATTCAGAGAGACTCTCATGGGATGCTTGGTCGAAAAGATTTATGAGTATAATAGATCAAATGGAACTTGCAAAATAATAAAAGAATAAACTGGTGAAACTTTCCATGATTTCGGTCAATTACAATGATTCAGAAGGGTTTAATCAATTCCGTTTTTATCTGACAACAATAATTTATATTGTATAATCCTCGATATGGACTTGATATCTTACAAACAAGATACACTTTTTATGTGAAATACTTGCATTAATCAAAAATTATTCGTACTTTTGTCGCAATGAAGTATTCTGTTATTACAATCAATTATAACAATAATATAGGATTGTCCCATACAATTAAGAGCGTTGTAAGTCAATCCTATAGAGATTTTGAATTTATTATTATAGATGGAGGTTCTACAGATGGAAGTGTCGATACTATTAAAGATAATGCAAACCAAATAGATTATTGGATTACAGAAAAAGATCGTGGTATCTATCATGCCATGAATAAGGGTGTTGCACAGGCTCGTGGTGAGTATTGTATCTTTTTAAACTCCGGAGACTGCTTTTATGACGATAATGTCTTAGATAGTGTTGCCATATTAAGCTTAGAAGAAGATATCCTTGTTGGAAAGATTGTGTCGGAAAAAGATAACAAATACTTATTTGCCTCTCCATCAAGACCAATATCTTTGTATTATCTTTATTCGGGAACCGTCCCTCATCAAAGTTCTTTTATTAAAACAGAATTACTTCGTTTATTTCCATACGATGAACGATTGAAGATAGTATCAGATTGGAAATTTTTTGTTCAGGCAATTGTTATACATAATTGTTCAATTAAATATGTCAATGTGAATGTAACTAGATTTGATACTAGTGGGGTGAGTACTTCCAATCCTGATAAGATGTGGAAAGAAAAAGACCAAGTCTTGTCGGAAATGTTTCCTTCAAGAGTTCTTGCTGATTATCAATTCATGAAAAAATCTGAGTGTCTGACGCAGTCCTTGACTCCCCGATTTCGTCAACATTTCAAGATAGACAAGTTGATGTATAGATTGGGTTCTATAATACTACATTTTGTAAAGGAATGATAATGGAGTGTAATATCAATGTATCAATATTAATGCCTATATTTAAGGTGGAACAGTATCTTGAAAAAGCACTGGACTCCATATTTTCACAAACGTATATAAATATAAATTATGTCTTTGTGGACGATTGTTCTCCTGATGCAAGCTTGCAGGTTCTTATGTCCACGATAAGCAAGCATAGAATTGATACAAATAAATATACTATTATAACCCATGCACATAACGAAGGTATTGCAGTTTCAAGAGCAGAATGTATTGCCAATGCCAAGGGAGACTATATTCTGTTTGTTGATAGTGATGATTGGATTGAAAGAGATACAGTTGAGCAAATGGTTGCTTCTACGGAAGGTGGGGATATTGACATTGTTGGTTGTGATTTCATAAAAGAATTCTCATCTGGAAAAATGCTCTATTGCCAAGAAGACTATGCCAAAACATGTATTGAGAATATGTTGAAATGCATTAACTATGATATTGCAACGGTGCTGTGGAAATTATTAATCCGAAGAAGATTATTTGATAATTTCCATATCAGTCCGATTAATATTGGTGAGGACTATATTATGTCTATTAAACTATTTTATTATGCAAATAGCTTTTCTATACTTCGTAAGGCATTTTATCATTATGTTCAATATAATCAGAATCGATTATCTTTTCAGTTGTTGTGTAGTATTAATGATCATATTAAGTGTGTAAATGAAGTGGAGTGCTTCTTTCGTGATAATAAAATGTATGATGGTGATGTTGAACATCAATTACTTTTGAGAAAGTTTAATATAAAGAGTAATTATATATTAAATAAGAAATTATTCAATCCCAATGCGTTCATAAAGATATTTCCAGAAGCAAAAGGGATTTGGAAAGAAATGAATTATTCGAAAAAAGAGCGTTTTGAATTTTGGCTTGCTGAACATAAATTGTTTTTGTTATTAAAGTTGTTAAAAAGATAAGATGGAACAGAATACTAAAGTGTCAATTCTAGTCCCCTTTTATAAAGTGGAAAAGTATGTTGGACGTTGTGTGGAGTCTCTATTTACTCAAACCTATCCGAATATTGAATATGTTTTTGTTAATGACTGTACCCCAGATAAAAGCATGGAGGTCATTAATGAATATATTGCTAAATATGATGTCGCCGATAAGTGTAAGATAATTATCCATGATAAAAATCTTGGTATTTCTGCTTCTCGCAATGATTGTTTGGATAATATGACAGGTGACTATTTCTTGTTTGTTGATAGTGATGACTATATTGATAAGGATATGGTAGAGTTATTAGTAGACGCTGCCCAAAAAGAAAATGCAGATATTTCAGGTTGTGGCTATGTTGAAGAATATGCTAATCACAGCGTGGAACATCCTCAGAAATACACAAATGACCATAATGAAATGATGCGTGCAATCACACTTCTTACTATAAAAGGAGTGATGTGGAAACTATTAGTGCGCAGTACTATAGTCACCGAGCATCGTGATGAGGTACGTTTTATTCCTGACAGGAATATGGTAGACGACTATTTGTTTTGCTGTCAAATATTCTATTATGCTCAAAGATTTGCAGGTGTTGATCGTTGTATGTACCACTGGATACAGTATAATCCCAATAATTATACTCATACTACCGTCTTCGCTGTAGAAAGCCAGGCCGCTGCCATCCGTAAAACAGAGGATTTCTATCGGGAGAAAGGTGTATTAGAAGTAGTTAAAAGCGATCTATTAAAACGTAAGTTTATTTCTAAGCTACCATTGTTGCTCGACAATAATTGTTATGATATTAAGCGATGGCGCAAACTTTTCCCAGAAAGCAATAAAGTCTGGAAAGAAATAGCATTTCCGATAAAGAATAAATTGTTATTTTGGCTGGCAGATTCACCTTTCTTTTGGATTTTTTCATTAGTTCGGCGATAGTGTTTAATTGTTTTTTATTATTGTTCGGCTTTAGTGGAAAAATAGTGATATGAGAGATTATATAAATGCTTAGCTAAAAGAGAGATAATATAATAAATGTATAATAGTGTATATTTGAATCTTATGTAACTTATGATATCTAAAAATGGTAGACGAAATAATCCTTCATTACAAATAAATCTTACAATTGCTTGAGATTGGTAATGTATAAGAGTATGTGGTTGGGGGAAATGTAGTTGCTTGTGAAAACTGTAATATTCTTTGAATCCAGCAACAAGTTGTTGAGAGCGATCTTTAGAAGTGCAGACTCCTTTTCCCGTACGCCTATAAACAGACATGCAATCATTTAGCATATATACTTCTCCAATAGATGTAGCAGTATACGCTAATATCATGTCGCCGTTAGAATTAATCGAGTTGTCCCAATTATCAATTACTATTTGTCTCACACAAATTGATGCTATTGGGAATAGAGTTCCACCCAAAACGTCTTTAAGCGTAAAGATTCTTTCAGTTTGTGATGATGGTGTCTCAATTGTTGGGTGTATTGTCTCGTCTCTTACAATAATATTTCCAAGAACTGCAGAATAGTCTGGATGTGACTCAAGGAAATCTACCTCCTTCTGAAGTTTCATTGGATCTATCCAATAGTCATCACCCTCGCAAAAGGCGACATATTTCGTATGTACTCTTGGAAATTGATATGTCTTCCAAATGCCAATTCCTTGAGAATACTGATTAACCTTTTGAATAATCGGTTCAAATAACTTGGGATACTTCTCCACAAATTCATTAATAATTTGTGGAGAAGAGTCTGTGGATGCATCATCATGAATAAGAATAATATAATCAAAATCTGTTTTTTGATAAACAAGTCCATTTAGGCATTCTCTGAGATATTCTTCATGGTTAAAAACATCACAGATAATGCTGACAAGCGGGGATGCCCCTTTTATCTCATTTGTTGACATAGCCCCCATTATACAAATAGTTCCTTAATTCTTCTTTTGTTAAACTGCCAATTCCTATATAATCAAGATCATATTTTGTTTCTTCAAAGAAACTTTTTTCATGCATGGCACCACCAAGAACAATCATAGAATCAATGATAGGTGTCGGGACGCCAAATTTTAAACCTAAGTCATGATATATCTTACAGCCCACAGGGATGTCTTCGGTAATATACCGATGATGAATATTGTTAGGGCCGGTATTACCCTCATCGCATGGTTTATCAAGCGGGAAGACTACGTTGTCTTTTCCGTTTTCATCTAAACCCATATATTCTTGTGTAAGAATGGAGCGACGCGAGAAGAACATTTCATATTCATACTTCGGATAATCAATCCCGATAGCCTTTGCTATATTGACCTCTTCTTGATAAAATTGATATTGTACACGGCAAATGGATGGACATAACCCATGGGAATACATGGAATAACTATCTGGGGCATTGCCGTATACAAGAGACCAGTTCTCCATACTAGAAACTCCTAGCAATGACGCGGGAACATGAATGACGGGATTAACATTTGAGAAACCAATGTCAAGCATTGTGTCGCCTCTTTCCGGGCCATTCCCTGTATAAACGGAATCCATACAGGGCAGATACCTGCCGCTTTCAATAAAGTCATCCATGTCGCTCATAGGAAGGCATGCTCCACGTAAAGAAATCGCTCGGTATTTAATTCCTACATGGTTTGTCCAAAAACCTTGAACCTTTTCAATGCGTGTGCCATAAGGCGCACTTCCCCATCCTCCAATGATAACATCTTTGGTACAACCCAATTCTCGCATAAATTTCCGAAGGAGAAAGCTTGCGTAATTGTCAGGGAATGTATGAATGATCATACCATCCTCTAACAAAGGGACTAATTTCTTCAAGTAATCCTCATGAGCCAAAGCCGGAACAGACATTAGAATTAGTTTCGCACCCTTTACTGCTTCTGCCATGTCATTGGTGACAATATCTACGAAAGCTCGACCAGACCGCTCAAAACCATATAGGTTTCTCTGAATGCCATCCATAAGGATACCAGTCCTTTCTACTAGGGCAATAGATTTCTTGCTGCGTGAATATAGACGAACTTCACGACCTGCTAATTTACAATCAGCAGCTAAAGTCTTACCCACGGCTCCTGCTCCTAAAACAGCAATAGGGCATGATGCTAAATATGATAGGTCTCTTTTCATGTTTGTTCTTATAATTGATTTTTACTGATTTTTGATATGATCATATCCTTACCTTCTTCGTCAAGAATAGTTAGATTATCGTATACAAAAGATAAAAATGTTTCTATAGAAGCTCTATTAGGGAGGAATGCAACAAATTCTGCAACCCTTTGTTGAATATCGCCTGATGGAAATATAATATCATTAACATGATGGCGTTGGCTTGCTGATAGAACACTTGGACTTGCTTTTATAATATCCATACCGTCAAATACCATAATTCTGCCTGCACGACATGATACAGAAAGGATTATACATATGCCGCCATTTAACTCACATGCATTTTGGGGAATTCCATATTGACTGCATACATCTCCTGTAAGTGCGAAGTGAACAAAGGATTTCATGTTGTCAAATCCTGTTGCCATTTTCATCACGACGTCAAAATCTGACCCGGGAAATCTCAATCCGGGATCGTACATATATACGCGATTATTATTCCAAAATCCTTGTAAGAAAACGGCACCAAATGTGATTCCTAATGATTTTATCATTTCAATTACCTTTGGTTCTATATCGCGTCGGTATTGTACTATATGGCGAGATGGAAGAATTGTCGCAATTTGTTGCCTTTCTAGATTGTCTTCAACTTTACCCAATATTCGGTCACCAATTTTCAACAAATATGGTTCACTGTTTATAACGATATAGGCAAAAGACATGTCCTGCTTGCCCAACATATAATGCTCAATAATGACACCATTGTCTTTAGATTCTTTTCTTGCAACAAGAATGGCATTTTCAATCTCATCCTGAGAATAGCAAACCGTTTGACCTCTAGAACCACGACTATCTGTTGGCTTTATCAAAACAGGGAAAGTTATTTTTCCTTCATAAGCATCATTAATGGAATATTCAGGTATAACATCCACACCATGTTTTAGACAATATTGCTTGAAAAAGCGTTTGTTTGTTAATATCTTAAATTGTTCTTTTGTTCCATAACATGGAACATCTAATTTTTCACAAATTTGTTGATATGGTATTTGTGCGGGGTCGATACAAAAAGCAAGAACACCATCGACAGATTCTTTCCGACATTTCTCAACAATTCCATCTGTGTCTTTAATGTCCAGCATCCAGAACTCATCTGCAATCAGTTTCGCTGGAGATTCCTGAGGGGATAAGTAATCTGTAACGATTGTATATACCCCTAGTTCTTTAGCGGCATTAACAACTTTGACATGGACATCTGCACCTGCCAAAATCAGGAGTTTTTTCCCTTTTAATTCTTTGTCAGATTTCATTTGTAATTCTTTTGAATACATCTAACAACTCTATGAATATCATCATCACTTAATGCGTGATGCATAGGTAGGCAAATAACTTCATCTGCCATCTTTGTTGCTATTGGCAGATTCTCCTTGGTTGCACTTGGCAGTCCGCGATATGTAGAAAATGTGCTGATTAAAGGATAGAAATAGCGTCGCCCATATACATTTTCATCTCTCATTTTAAAATAGAGTTCATCGCGAGTCATTCCGTATTCTTTTGAATCTACAAAAATGGGTAAATACGAATAATTATGTTTAACCCCAGTAATATCTTCCCAATATGAGATCCCGGGAACGCCACGAAGTGCTTCACGGTATTTATCAGCTACTTCATGCCGGGCTTTGATTGCATTGTCAACTTGCTTCAAATTTAACAATCCATAAGCGCTACGCATTTCATCCATTTTCGAATTGATACCAGGGGCAACAACTTCAATCTCATTGGCAAATCCGAAGTTCTTTAAAAAATCAATACGTTGCTTTGTTTTCTCGTCATGCATAATCATTGCGCCGCCTTCTATCGTATTGTAAACCTTTGTGGCATGGAAACTGAGCGTAGCCATGTCTCCAGCATTCAGAATGCTTTCGCCATTGACTTCAACACCAAAAACATGAGCTGCATCATATATGACTTTGAGACCATATTTGTCAGCAATATCTTGAATTGCCTTTGTGTTACATGGCATTCCATAAACATGAACAGGCATGATTGCCGTCGTCTTAGGCGTAATTGCGGCTTCTATCTTGTTTGGGTCAAGACATCCGTTATTCGGATCAATATCAACAAATACCGGTTTAATACCATTCCACCATAACGCATGAGTCGTTGCAACGAAACTATAGGGTGTTGTGATGACTTCGCCGGTTATCCTTAATGCTTGCAATGCTGTAATCAGGGGGAGTGTTCCATTTGTAAATAAACTCACAAATGGTACCTTCAGATATTCTGCAAGAGCTTTTTCCAACTGTTGATGATATGAGCCATTATTTGTGATCCATCTCTTTTCCCATATGTCTTTTAGCAAATCATGAAACTCATCAAGATTTGGTAAAAGAGGAGATGTAACAGTTATTATGTTTTTTTTCATTCTGTTGTCTTATGAATTATTACTTATTAATCCCATGAAGCCAAATTGATGCTGGTTAATGGCACTACCATATCCTTCTTGGTGTCCTTCGCAGTCCAAGACACAACAATTAGGTGCTTGTAGTTGCCATTCAACCATGGGGTGATGCATCATCAGATCGCAATAGAGTTGACCATTAGAGAGAAATTCAGGCAGACATATTTCCTTCTGAATGATAAAATCACCTGCAGGAATGGTTTGGATAAGACCTTTATAGTGGCCTTCTGCCAAAGTAGCCAAAGGGATGCCGTCTTTTGTTTTAAGCACCAACATAACATCTGTTTTTATTTCTTCTGGAGTGTATCCTTCTATACGAAGAGATAGCATTTTTTGATCACTTGTGATAGTACTATTACGTTGTTCTGTTCCGTTAATTTGAATTCGCTTAAATTCGATATCCTTTTTTTTATGTTTGATGGCATCTTGTATCATCCCGTCGTTGGTTTCTGGTGTCTCTTTCAGATAGAACTTAAGTGTTTTATCAATATCACCAGCAAATGCAGTCATACCATTCTGTAATACAATTCCCGTTGTACAGAGGCTTTTTACAGCAGCCATATTATGACTGACAAAGAGGACTGTACGGCCTTGCCCTTTACTGACCTCTTGCATTTTTCCGATGGCTTTCTTCTGGAATTCTGCATCACCGACGGCAAGGACTTCATCAACTACGAGTATCTCTGGTTCCAAATGGGCTGCAATGGCAAAACCCAATCGAACCATCATACCAGAAGAATATCGTTTGACAGGGGTGTCGACGTATTTGGCTACACCAGCGAAGTCCACAATCTCATCGAACTTACTCTTGATCTCTGTTTTGGTCATACCCATGATTGATCCGTTCATAAAGATATTTTCACGGCCAGTCATCTCTGGATGGAAACCTGTACCGACCTCAAGGAGTGAAGCAATACGTCCTTTAATCTTGATGTCGCCAGTAGTAGGGGAGGTGACGCGAGAAAGAATCTTCAATAAAGTCGATTTTCCCGCACCATTTTTCCCCACGATGCCAACTACATCGCCTTGCTCTACTTTGAAATTAATATCACGGAGTGCCCATACAAACCGGCTGTAGCCTTTCTGGGTACGGTCATTCGTTTCGCCGATTTTCAGATAGGGATCTTCCTTCCCACGGATATTGGCCCACCAGCGATTGAGGTCCTGGCTTAATGTGCCAGTACCAATGGTACCGAGGATATATTGTTTGCCTACGTTATTGAATTCTATAACTGTATTGCTCATAGCCAAGATAGTTTAAATGACATCCATAAAGTTGCGCTGTACGCGGTTGAAAATCACAATGCCGAGTAAGAGAATGATGATGGTAAAAACAAAACTGTATCCTAAATAAAGCCAGTTGAATTCTCCAACGCCAGTAAAAGCGTATTTAAAGGTTTCCAGAATGGCAGTCAAGGGGTTTGCAACTAAAACCCAAATATATTTGGGGTAGGTTTCCTTCATCACAGAAAGAGGGTAAATAACTGGTGTCGCATACATCCATAGTTGGACTCCAAATGTAATTAAAAACCTGAGGTCGCGATACTTTGTTGTCATAGATGAGATGATCATTCCAAAGCCAAGCCCCAAACATCCAAGCATAACGATGAGTAAAGGAACAAGAAGAATCGTGGCATTGATATGGAAGTCCACACCGGATGCAAAATAATATATATAAACGACCAAGAACAATACAAATTGGATGGCCATCTTAATCAGATTTGAAATGACGATAGACAAGGGAACTACTAATCGTGGGAAGTAAACTTTGCCGAAGATTGCCTGATTGGCATTGAATGTATCAGAACATTTGCTGAGGCAATCTTGGAAGTAGTTCCAACAGACTAATCCTGCCAGATAGAAAACAGCTTGGGGAATACCATCTGTAGAGATTCCGGCAATGCCACCAAATACAAACATAAACATGATGGTGGTGAAGAGTGGTTGGATAATAAACCATAACGGACCAAGAATCGTTTGCTTATAAAATGTGATGATATCACGTTTTACATACATCGAAAGTAAATCGCGATATCGCCAAACTTCATGCAAATCTACACTTAGTAGTTTACTTCTATTAGTTATAATAATATCCCAATCTTTGGTCATAGGAATTCAAATTTAGTGCAAATTTACTAACTTTATTTGTGATTTCAAAAGAAAAAGAAAAAAAACTCTCATATTAACGTTAAATAAAACAATGAAGGATTTTGAGATATAAAAAATGAATCAGTAAAGGTATAGTAACACCTATGATTGTATATATAAGCCAATACCATGAATTGTAGTCGTAGATTACGGTATACGATGCCAGTTGTTCAATGGGTAATCCGAATATCCATATTTTTAAGCAACTTCCAAATTTTAATGCTAAAAGGTTAAGTGCTAAAATAGGCATCGTGTGATTCCCTATATAATATAGTAGTGAGACTTTGTTTGTTGTTTCAAGTTTTTGGGAGATACATAGAATCATAATAATACCTGTGATGGATAAAATGTAATATGGGATCTGGTTATATATATTCGTAAATCGCATATCAATAGTCCCCTTAAAGAATAAACTCCCCGATAGTACAATAATGAATGTTAATATCAAAGTCGTGTATGATAATGGAATAAACTGTTTGTATTTGTATATTAAAATGCCTGTATAATAATATAAAACACTAAGGCACAATACAGAGCAATCTCCAATTATAGGTATGGGTGAAACGAACTTCGAAATGACAGAAGAAATAATGGCAATCACAAAAAACGACTCAGGTTTCTTCTTGTCAAAAAGACGAGAGTTAAGAAATGATATGGTTGCTACAATTAGAGATGCAAAAAATAATTCTTTAATAAACCAAAACGGACGTATCAGTAATTCGTAGTCTGTCATAAATATCATCTTTATGAGTTGTCTGACATAATCTTCTTTCTGGTAAATGACACTCTCTGTGATATGTAAATGTCGAAATGTATTGTGTAAAAGAAGGAACAACAGACTCCATTTCAAATATGGCAGATATAAACCTTTCATTCTTTTCTTATAGAAAGAATGAAGTGATGGCCAGTCAGAGATATCCTTAAAAAAATAACCAGAGCAGATAAAGAATAAAGGCATATGGAAAAGATAGATAAACCTGCAGATAGTAGTAGGGCATCCAGAGTGTCCAACTACCATCAGAATGATTCCCAATGCCTTTGCTATTGATATATAATTGTTTTTAGAGTTATGTGGCATATATCGTGGCTTGTCTCTGCAAAATTAATAAATTCTTGTAAATAATGGATGTTCTTTCATTATTTTTTGATAATTTTGCAGAAAAATAGGAATATGAGACGGTGGTTATTATTGTTATTGCTTGTATTATCTCTAATAGTTGTTTGTATAGGGTATTATCTTAAGCCATATTTTACTCCAGCAGAAAAACAAAAAGGATTGTCTGTAATGTGTCATCAAGACGATACAATCCGAATCGCCTATATAGGTGATAGTTGGGCTGATCGTCATAAAAATGTAAATTGTGATATTGTTTCCTCTGTCAGCGATGCTACAGGACGTCCTGTTGTCGTTAGGACGGCAGGTATTAGTGGCCTTACATCTAAATATTTATATTATTGTATTTTTAGAGAAGATTCTATCAGAGATGTAATAGAATGGGGGCCTGACTTTTGTTTTATAGTGGCTGGAATCAATGATTCTGACAGAAAAATGGGGAAAAGTTATTATAAAGAGAATATGAGGCTCATTATAGAACTGTTATTGGAAAAACATATAACACCCGTCGTACTGGAAATACCTTCTTATGACATTCATTTCTCATATAAACGCAGAAGCAGACAGATAAAAATACAATATTTGGTTTCTATGCTTTTGACATGGTCAAAGATGGATTGTATACAGGATTATCGCGATGCATATAATTCTTTAATAAAGGAAAAAAAATGGGAAAATAAGGTGATAACAATATCATATAAAGACTGGAATCCTGATGGCTATAAGGATATCAGAGGCCTTTATGATGGCGGGCTTATGCATTTGAATGCCAAAGGGTACTTGGTATTAGATACATGTATTGCAGATAAAATCATTACTTATATTCGCAGTCGAAAGAGATAATAGTCATAGCAATTCTGCAGACAATATAGTTTGTTTATTTATTAGGTGATATTACTCCACCTTTTAATCCAAACATATTGGAAAGTTTAGTTCTGTCTATAACAAGAATTATTGCGAAGCATATCGTATAAACTAAGGTGCTGTATAACAAAGCCGTCAGTAATGAGTATGTTGGTTTGTAATATCCTAATGCAACAGGAAGATAGTAATGAAAGAAGCGAAGAATATATCCATGTATCCCTAGGGTTACAATAGAACCATATGCAAAAGTGTAGATTATTCGATGCGATTTGTTTTCTAAAGAAATACTTATTTGTATTATTAAAACTATGCCAATAAATGCGTTTATATAGTATAAGAACAGATTGTTTCCATATATGCAATCAGCTATTACTACAGAACCATTCAACTGTCCCAGAGGAACTAATAATAATATGATGATGATGAATAATATGATCTGTGAACTTGGGGCTAATTGCTTAATCTTTTTTGTCATTTCTGAACTATAATGTCCGAAATAAAAAAAAGGAAGTGCACAAATACCTGAATCGATAAAAAAAGGAAGATTTATGTTTTGATGGAATATGAAATAGATAGGAAATAAAGAAGTGATAAAGAGAAATAATTTAGTGTAATGGCTATAATCAATACAACGAAAAAGGAAAAATAATTGCTTACAAGTAAATAGTGCAGGAAGAAACCAAATAGGCCCAATAGAAATGTCATAACCCATAAGATATCTGATTAGTTCTGTGTAAATAACATCAGATGATAATCTGTGTGAAAGAAAGCTGTCAATAAAGATGCTTATTAATCCATACGTCATATATGGAATTAGAATGAATTTTATATCCTTTATAAGGGATTTGACACTCCAATTTGATCTACATAGTAAACCTGAAATGAAAAAGAAAAGAGGCATGTGAAAGGTGTAAATAATTGTTGTGATTGACTTGTAGGTTTCATGAAGATGACAATGTCCTAAAATTACCAAAAACATACATATGGTTTTTGTCCAATCAACCCATTTAATTCTCTCTTTCATTTCATGTAATAATGATAGTTGTTAATTATTTTCCTTATGACAGAATGAAAATTAGATATGTTCAACTTATTGCTGATATCATCCAGTGGCATAATGAGGGGGATGTGCTTGATGCGGAGATGATAGTGTTCGCAGAAAACATTAATCAACCGTTCGCTCATGTAGCCATAGATACGGCTTTGGATGGGGTCATTAATAGGGGGGACCCGCCGTTCCACCTCAAAAAGAATATCAAAGAGCCACTCGGAATAGGCGTCGAAATGCTTCCAACTGGTGATAAACATGTTGTAGCCTACGGATTTGTTACTGTGATCCATCGTCTTCTCAAAGGCGTGGATATATTGAGGCGAACGTTCCTTAATAATCTGACGGAGCATTTCCCAATCCTTAGCAATATGATACTCACCGTATTGTTTGGTATTGCTGACACGCCAGTGACGGGCTACAGGCAGGATGATGTCATATTTTTGTAATATCTCTTCAAGATTGGGAAATATGTAGGGGTGCTTCAAAAACTCATCTGTTGGTATGAAACGTTTATCTGAAGAGAATTGCGGCCATTTCTTCTGGAAGTCGAAATAGCGACGATAGTGATTAAGGCCGATAATATCAACATTCTTCAAATTCTTCCATGCCCAATAATGGCAGGTAAGCTCACAGAAATGTGGATTTTTAGATGAGATATTTTCTCCCTCATTATCTGGCTGGTAGCTGGGGATTAGATCGTGCAGTGCTGCTCCTGCCTGAACAGGCAGGAAGTATGGATGTTGTGGCAGAGGCACCTCTTTATGGGCACAAATGAAAATCTTGATGTTACTCATATTTTACTGTCCATTCGGTTGGTACCCTTGTTACTTTATCAAATTTGATTCCAACTTTCACAATATTCCTGCCGTCTGTCGTAAATTGGGTGGCATAGCCGTTAGCCTCAATTTGATTTATTGCCCTTTCTGATGATTCTGATACTTTTATCTCAAATACATATATCGTCTCCGGCATCCATACGACAACGTCAGTACGTCCTCCAGCACATTTTACTTGTGTTCTTACATAGACGTTAAGCATAGAGAATATCAGATACATGGTATATTCATAAAAGCCCTCGGCAGTAGCGGCTTCAGATAGCTTTTCCTTAAATCCTTCAACGTAGGGAATGCCAGCCATGTATGATTTCATTTCTCTCATGGCTAATTCGATGTCGTTCTTTTTAAGTGCAGTCCAAAATTTGGCAGCAAAGCCAGTCTGTACGTCGGCAGCTTTTAAGCCTATATAGGATGGCAGAAGTCCTCTTGTATAGCCGATGCGCACTTCCTGGTTGGGGATAGAAAGAGTGTACATGTCGAGTTCTGGGTCATAGCTCTTAATGGTAAGATAGCCACTTTGATAAAGAAGTGGTAGCGCATCTTCCATATCTTCTGTAGGCTGGTCAAAGGCAGTAGACGGTACTTCCAGTTGGTCGAGAGACATTATGTCTGTTCGAAAATGCTTCATTTCCTTGACAAGAAAAGAAGGTGTACCACTTTCAAACCAGTAGCTTCCAATCTTTTTGCTATCGAAGGCTTTCAAAAGACTGAATGGGTTGTACACTTCTTCTGAATCTTCAGAGAAATGATAGCCGTCATATTGAGTCTTTAGCTTGTCATGCATCTCCGTCACACTCAGACGATTTCTGATAGCCATCAATTCAATGTCTTCCTGCATTTGCTCTGATAGCTCCTTCTCTGTGATGCCGCAAATGGCAGAGAACTCAGGCCATAATGAAATGTTTGTCAGGTTGTTGATGGTTGAAAAAATGCTCAGTTGCGAGAATTTTGTAATACCAGTAATGAAGCAGAACTTAATGTCTTTCTCGCAGGCCTTGAGAGGGGTATAAAACTCCTGCATGACCTTACGTAATTCATCAAGATTTTCTTCGTGCAAAACATCCAATAGTGGCGCATCATATTCATCGACAATGATGACTACTTGTTTTCCTGTTTTCTGACTGGCCCGAGTAATGAGTCCTGAAACCATCTTTCCTGGTGTATCTTCTTTTACGCCGAATCCATACTCTTCGCAGAAAGGATGCATAAGCCACATCAACGAGTCTTTTAATTCCATTGCGGATGTTTTCCCCTTGGCAATACTCAAGTCTAGATGAAAAACGGGAAAAGACGCCCATTCGTTTTCCAGACTCATAACTTTTAGTCCAGTGAACAACTCTTTGTGACCAGCAAAGAACGAATGCAATGTTGATGATAGGAGAGACTTACCAAATCTGCGCGGCCGGCTTAAGAATATAAACTTTCTCTTATTCTGCATACGCCACATCAAGTCGGTTTTGTCAATATAGACATAACCTCCTCGAACGATTTCAGAAAAAGTTTGTATTCCAACAGGATAATGTCTCTCTTCCATAGAATTTATTTTTCTGCAAAGATATGAAATTATACGTAATTATCCAAATTATATCGACGTTTTTTGTATCAACCGTGTTGGGTATGGATAAAATCGGTATTCTTGCGGTCGATGTGGAGGAGGTTCTTGAACATACGCAATACGAGACTTGGGATGGCAAAGACTTTAGCAAAGGAACGGAACCTTAGTTGGCGTGGTATCGCTATGAACAGCGCGATAGCCAACAAAGCAAAGAGTATCCACCACTTTTCACACCAAGAAGGCATGAAGATGGTCATGAAGATGGAGATACCCGCCAATAGGACAATCAGAATGGAACGGGGAATGAGTGCCTGCTGGATTGTCTTGTCGATGAAGTTGATCTTGCCATGAACGATGGCGTTGGGAACTTTCGGCAAGTTGTTGAGCAGGCTCTGAACTTGAGCGGTCATCCAGCGCATGCGTTGCCGTTGGAAATTATCTTGATTGCTGACCTTCTCGTCGAAAACATGAATGTCTGGCGCATATTTGATGAATATCTCTTGTTGAAGCAGTAAAGCTTCCATCTCACGATCTTCGCCAGCTGTGGACAACAGGAATACGTTCTTCTTGAATAGTTCATAATTGAAGCACATGCCAGAACCGATGAGGGCTGATGACATGCCAAGACGGTTGTGAGCTTTACGGAATAATGTGTTGTTGATTTCTTCACTGGCACCATCGAGTACAGCTACATCGTTGTCTGCATTCTTGGCACAGCGGTGGCACTGGATGGCATCATATATGGTGCATAGAATATTCAACTGGGATAAAAAATCGGGTCGGACAACATTGTCTGCATCGAGCACCACCACCTGATCATATTCTCCCTTGACTTCGTTGATGGCGTATTGCATCGCCTTGGCTTTAGAACTCTTATCAAATTCAGGAGTGAGCAGGGTGATGGGTAGTTTGCTCAGATAGTCATTGGTCTCCTGCTGCATATGATCAGAGACGACAGCCACCGTATAATGAGTGGATGGATAGTCCTGCAACAGGAAAGTTTCTACGGCATTGATGATGACGCGGTCTTCTTTATAGGCGGGATAGAGAATGAGGAACTTACTTTGTTTGTTGCTTAGGGCTGCAGCATGAGTAGCTAACTGGTCTTCCTTCTCATAGAATAGTGATATGATGGCAAAAAACACCACATAGGCTACAGAGCCAGCGATGATAACCCATAGGGCAACATCTATGCTATGCAGAATAGTCCAAATCATTTCTTCTTCTTTGTTAATATTTGTGGCCTCATATAATGCCAAAGTCTGGTGAAAGGAGAATTAAGATAAGTGTTCTCCCATATTTCATTGACGAGATAATCTGGTGTTGCCAGGGCAAAGATAAAGAGGGCAATAGCCCCTAAAATCCACCATTTGATGACCAGCGTCATATAGATGAATGGTAGGATGATACTCATGAGAATGATGATGACCATCATTGTAGCACGGGGAATAAGCATCCATTGGATAATCTTGTCTGCCAGGTCGTACTGTTTCCTAAATAAAGCCCCTGGCAGGAATTTAGCATTCCGGATAAAATTGTGGAATTGTTCTTGGACCCAACGGCTATGCTGTTGGTTTAACTTGGCCGTGGTGCGTTTTTTCTCACCATAAACATATATGTCATCGAAATAATCGATGAAGATTTCCTGACGTAAAAGTAATGCCTCCAACTCCTTGTCTTCACCAGCAGTACGGGTTTTCATGACATTGGTCTTAAACCAGGCAAAGTCGTATGCAACACCCGAACCCGCCAAAGCGGATGACAATCCGAGATTGATGTGTCCACGGCGGAAGATGGCATTGTTGATTTCCTCGAAAAGAGCTCCTAATCTGGCTGCGCTTGTATCCCTGTTTCTTGAAATGCGATGCAATTGGATAGCCTTGGTCGCTGCTGTTTCAAAGGCATCGTTGACCTTGGCAAGAAAATCCTGTTCAACGATATTATCGGCATCAAGAATCAAGGCCATATCATAGATTTTAAACTCGGGTAGGTTGAGAATGGCATATTGGAGGGATTTTGCCTTCGTGCTCTCTTCAAAGTTAGGCGTCAAGAGTGTAATCGGGTATTGTGCCAGACGCATGTTGGTCATTTCTTCCTGATGGTCGGAAATAACAACAACGTCGAACATACGCTGAGGGTAGGCTTGTGACAGGATTGATATGACGGTCTGCTCAATAATGGCATCTTGTTTGTAGGCTGGTATCAGAATAACGATGCGGTTTTGTTTCTTAGACCGTATCGATTCATGATGACGGTTTATCAGGGCGGCTATGGCAAAGACACCTAAATAGAGGACTGCGGCTGCTACTATTATGAATAGGATGATGTCGCCCCATATTAATAAATCCCATGTTGTTATAGTCATAATTATTTCGTTTACAGTTTACGGTTTACAGTTTACAGTTTTTGCTTCACGTTCTTAAGACTCGCTGATGCTCGAATAAGCGGCAGAGCCGAGCGCGTGCAAGCGGCATTAGACTGAGCGTATAGAATGAAATCTTTTAGAGCACGAAGTGTAGCTTTCAAGAGATCAAATCGAAAAGAGAATATATACTTCAATATGTCGCGTAAGACAACAATGCAGAAGAGATACAAGTAAGCAAGTGGCTGGATGAATTCCTTCGGATTTCGCTTGACTAATAGAAACCTGTTGCGTGTGATATAATAGGTGCGTAAAGGGCTGTTCTGACCTGTTGCTTGACTTTCTTTGTGGTAGATTGTGCATTTAGGTTCATACCATATCTGATAGCCAGCTCGAGTGAATATCATAGACCAATCCAGTTCTTCATAATACAGGAAATAACATTCTGGCATAAGTCCCACCTTGTTGATGGCGTCATGACGAATCAGCATGGCTGCGCCATGAGCGTATGGCGTAGGGTGGGCAGTGTCGTATTGTCCATGATCTTCTGCATTGAAGCCAATGGCCTGATTGCGGACAGTAATTATTGAAAGAGATGTATAGCCTGCGAATTGAATTGGATTCGTTCCCCAGGCAAAACGTATCTTAGGACAAGCGATGCCTATTTTTTGAGATGATTCCATTCTTTCAATAAGAGCTCGAACATTGAAATCCTTAAAAATTGTATCATTGTTGATCAAGAACAGATATTTGCCTTGAGCTGCTTGAATTCCTAAGTTATTACCTCCTGCAAAACCTAGATTTTTATCGCTTTTAATGACATTGACTCGTGGATATCGCTGTGCAATGGTTTCTGCTTCGTGATTATTTGAGGCATTATCAACTACAATCACCTCCATGTTTTCATTGAAGGGGATGGACTCAATCAATGCACAGGTGTCTTCCAGTCCATTGTAATTGATGGTGACAATAGAAACCGCAATATTCAATCTTCAATAACCAATCTTCAATATATTACACTCTTGAAGCTAATTTCTTTTCCAATCTTAAGCGTTTTCTTTCTTCTATTTTTGCTAATCGCTTTTCTTCGTATTTAATCCATTCAGGCTCAATATATGGAAGTAGATAAACTATAGCCATTCCTCCAAAGAATGTTATTCCGTTAGGATATTGAAAAAGAATCTGATTAGCATATGCTCCTAAATGAATTGATACAAATGCTGCACATAATCCCCCACCAATCCCAACGAGAGAGGGGCTTTTGAGCCTAAATAGAACAATAACACATCCTCCTAAGAGCATCATCACCATACAACATGTGAATACGGTAACTCCAACAGGACCTGTTCTAACCCATATAAACACATATTCAGAATCAGGCGGTATTTCTGATAATTTTTTAAATTTATTATTCGCTGGTATGTCGTATGACATCATTCCCAAACCTATACCCCATGGGGCTTCTTTCATATATTTCGCGATGGCAACTTTATTGATGTCACGAACAGTTGCTGATGCATCACTCTTCTTAAATGCAGACCTCATTCTGCGCATTTGCTGGCTGCTATTACCAATATTAGTAAAGATAAGTATGAAAATGAAAAAACCACCGATAATGGCACTTGGAATTAATATCTTAGTGGATCTTGCTAAGAATAAGAAAACAATGAAACCTGCTATTAATGTTATGATGGCTGTTCTTGTTCCTGATTGGAACATACCCCATATGACAGCAACTGCCGTTATAAAGAAGAAAATTTTGTCAATTTTTAATTTTGACGTGATACCAAAAATTAGAAAAGCAACAGCGGATGCGCTCGCGTTACAACCATAAGTCGCAGCATCATTGAATGTGGAAAAATAACGAATTAATGTACCTCCATTTAAAATATGAGTTTGGTATGCACTGTTCCAAATCCAATTATGTTCTGTATCAGTAAATCCGTAAGTTTTCATTTTCCAAGTCCAAAAAGCTGATAACAGAGAAAGTCCAGCCCATACCCTTAAATATAATAGAAGCCTTTGTGGATTTGAAATGTACAGAGAGAATACCAGAATAATCCAGACAAGATGGAGTGCCATCAATCTGAAACCAGTAAACCATGTGTTTACATTCATACCTAATCCGCAAGAGTCATTAAAAATTTCAATAATACAAAATCCTAGCCATACCATGACAGCTAGTAGCATGAAATTCCAGGCTCTTTCAAAATAGGTTTCCTTCCGTATGTCAATGATGGCAATCGCAATGAGTGTCAATTCAAGTAATTCTTCAGGTAAGGATTTGGGAAATGAAATATAATCTTCAAAATTACGGTTCATAATGAACCAATTGACTACTATCAGAGCCCAGAATACAGTCATTTTCCACCGAAAGGCTACATAGCAAAATAGAATCGCTAATGGTGAAAGGCAAATAACTGCAAATGCGTTGAAGCCGGCATGAATGAACTCATAAATGGCAAGTGCAAACAGGAGAAAGAGTAAAGCTACTCTTCCTCCGTTTTCATGGGTATATTCTGTTAATCTATTTGAATAAACTTTTGACATTTACTTTGCGTGACTGTTTTCTACTGCGGTCAAACCCATCTGGGATATACGGTATACAAAGTTGTTGAACTTGGTGTATGGTGGTAGCTGGCCAACAAACTCTTCCACAGCATAACGCTGAGCCTCAGTGAGGTACATGAAGAGCGTATCCTGATTCTCAAGTTGTGACTGAAGTTCCTTGAGAGCCTTCTGGTCAACATCTTTCCATGTACGATTGGCACGAGTCACCAAAAGGTTGATGGTACCCATATTCAATAATCCTGAAGGAATGGAGTTATCGTCCAAGTTGGGATATTCGATGATGGCAATCTCATTGGGCAGGATGTCTGGACAGATGTCCTTGATGTCTTTGGCCATGATGAAACGGCTGTCCTCAGCAAGGAAATCCTCGTCGTAGGTAAGACGACGGACTTGCAGACCTATGGAAATCCAATAGTTCTCCAGTTCCTGAGCCAAGTAACTCTTACCATTAGCAGCATCTGTCGAAAGCAGATTAAGGACATTCTGCTGGCCTTCCTTAAAATGGGGGAGGAGAGCCTTGCTCAACTGACGGAGTGCCATGTCCGCAATGGTCTTATTGAAACGACGATAGCGTAATGTGCTCTCCTTCGGGAAACACCCCATAACAGGTATTTTGGTGATACGCTCCGAACGCATACGATCACGCAAGGTGCGATCGAGTAACTCGATGATGAAGAAGTACATGGCCGTCAGCAAGAATGTCAGCATGAATGCGCCGAGCAGAATCATCATACGGTTCGTGGGCTGGGCATTCATCGGGAACAAAGGCGGGTTTAGTACTCGAAGGGTAGCGGTTGTCATCTGGAGATTCTTCTGACGAAGACGTGCTGCATTCAGGGCCTTCAGCATCTCCATATAGTTACCTTCGATAAAGCCAATATGTCGATCTTTACGACCCAGCGTTGCTCCAATTGGTGCATAATAAAGGAATTGCTTATCAATATTGGCACGCATAAGTTCTTGAGAAGCTATTTCTGCCTTGGTTTTTTCCAAAAGCAATACTTGATCTAGCCATCGGCCAATCATGTCGTTGGCTCTGACACCTGTCTCCGTACTATAATTGCCTGCTTCGATATCTTTTATTAGGCTGCGGACATTGTCTGTGGCATTTTGAAGCATCTTCTCTGCTTTGGCCAATTCCAACTGTGATTCCACACCACTGCCACCTCCTTCGCTACTCATGAGACGGAGGTTAGAAATGCGGGACTGGATGCGAGAGATATCGGTAACTTGGTTGGTAAATTCCTTATTTGCTTTTATTATTTTCGCACGATCACCTAATTGTCGTTCTAAGTAATCCATCAATGCCCGGGTGGTAGATTGGTCTTTGAGAAGTGTGTTTTCGGCTATCTGTTGTGAACCTTCCATGCCGGACAAAACTCTTGTTTGCTCGCTATAGTTAATAATGCGTTTTTCTACATTATAACGAATGAGGTCGTCCTCTGCATGGGTCAAAATGCGGTAGAGTCTTGCAACTTCGCGCTCAAAAAACTTGATGACATTATTGGTCTCGCCATAACGTAATTGGGCATACTGGCGAGCAAAGACTTCGTTCAGAATATCCAATGTGTTGTAGGCAATACCAGCATCATTTGCAGAATAGCCAATATCAATAATATCACTTTGGTTTAGTTGCAATACTTTTAATCTACTTGTAATGCTATTGATGCCAAAATATGGGTGGTAGTTCGTTATACCAAAGAGATAGTTGTCCTGAGTTGGCTTTTCGTATGCCTTTAGGTTGGCATAGGTGGCATTCTCGCTATTATGGTTGATCAGGGCTTTGACATCAGTTGGAACACTGTTGTTTAACTGGCGGAAATGCTCTGCAGAAATATAGTTGTTGTCCTTATTGGTATTGCCATACATCATGCAACGAGCAAATAGACGGAGTGATACCTCATGGATGGTCACATCAGTCGTTATAAGTAACATGAGATTTCTCATGTTGGTCTGTGCATTTCCACCAGCTGTTCCTGAACCACCTTCTATATTATAGGCTGTAATCATACCAGTGTAGATGGTCGTATTGGTGTTATAAATACGCTCCATATTGCGCGTCATAAACCAAGCTACTACCAATGCAATGAGTGGCAAAATGATCAAATACCAACGAATCTTGTATAAGAACCTGACAATATATCTGAATAAATCCATAATGGTAATGTTTTTTCGTTTTACTTCTGTTTTTTAGCAGCTTTAGCAGCAGCTTTTTCTGCTTTTTTTTCTGCTTTTTCTAAAGCTTTAGTTCTCTTATTCTCTTCCTCAACCGCTTTTTTAATGCGCTTTTCTACAGCCTTGTTCTCTTTTGCAATCTCCTTGTCCGACTTCACCACATGAGTATCCAGTGTTATTTCTGTTGTTGAATTTGTGATAATTGGCGTGTGGGTTAATATTTCCAATGTGAGAATGTCTGTAGTAATTGATGTTTGCATCTGTTGGTAGCCTTGCACCTGTCCACTTTCGTATAATTTGGTATGAGCAAATGTCTCTATCTCCATATTTCCATTCTCAAATTCTTCCCGATTTAAAGCACCAGCTCCTTGATAGGCAGCAGCAGCTTCACCCATGGTTTTCAGAGTCACTAAGTCGTTTGTAATCTTAACAAAAAGCGTCGCTATCTGTAATTTGAGTTGGTCAAATGCGATATCCTTTGCAATGACAGCTTGATCTGCTTCTAATCTTGAGCGTTTAATAGAAGGTACATAATCCAGGATGTCTTCAAGGGTGATTGAAAAATTGGCTCCCACATTCCAATAAGCTGTTTCCGTACCTTGATACTGTAACATCATATAGCTCGTCACTGTAGATGAATTGTTTCCCCACATGTCTCCTTTACCATAACTGTAACTTGCATGTCCTGAAAGATGGCCGAAGATACTTCGTTTTGTTTTTGCCACTTCTGCCTCAGCTATTTGTCTGGCTTTCTCTAAAGACAGAATCTGGGGATTCGCCTTGGCATTTTCTAACAAAACTGCCAATGGCGGCAGATGAAACTCAGAGAAATTAATGTCCTTGTCCTTACTGGAGTCGAAGAAACCGGCCGCAATACCGCTCTCGTCGAACTGGGCGAAGGCGGAGGTGCCAATTCCGGTGACTGCTACAATTAAAAATAGTCGCTTAAACTTGTTCATTGCGATATGGATTATGGTGTTATTTGTTTTATACGTTTTCTTTTTGGACGAATGCCGTGAGGGTACGGAATATGATCTTCATATCTAGTGTGAAGCAGTAGGTCTGTCCATAGGTGATGTCGAGTTGCTTTCGCTCCTCTGCTGACATCAGGCCTCCTTTACCTCGCTCCTCTACCTGCCAAAGGCCAGTAAGTCCGGCTGGAGCCATGAAGCGGTCGATGCTAGAGTCTATGGTGAGTTTCTCGGCCTCATAGAGAGGCAACGGGCGATTGCCAACAATGGACATGTCGCCTCTTAATATGTTGAAGAGTTGTGGTAACTCATCAATGCTGTATTTACGTATAAACTTACCCACTTTAGTTACACGCGGGTCGTTCTCAATCTTGACGAAGGCATTATTGTTCTCCTCTTCCTTCTCCCTATTGAAGTCGGATTCGGCCACCACAAAATCATCGCCGACAAGCATCACCTCATCGTCGCTGATCATCATGGCGGATTCCATACCCATATCCATCATCAGCATTTCTGCCTCATCGCCAAGTGGAGCTGTGATAACACTCTGATTGTCCTTGCCTTCCTCAGGTTGGTCTTTCTCCGCATACTGATTACCAGCTTCCTTTGCCACTTCCTTCAAGCGTTGCTCTGCATCTGCATACATGGAACGGAACTTCAGGAAGTTGAAAACGGTGTAGTTGGTACCGACACGCTTGGACTTAAAGATAACAGGCCCTTTACTCTCCAGACGAATGGCAATAGCTGTGATGATAAAGACGGGTGAAAGAATGATAATTGCCAAAAGCGAGAAGAAAATGTCGAATAAACGTTTCCAAAGGGGAATCTTGAAACGCAATATACGGTGCTTAGAGGGAGCATCGTCGAACAGCATCATCTCACGGTCAGAGATAAACTGAATCTTCTTGTTCATCTCAGTGATAGAAGACTTAGCGTCAATCGTGTCGTTGATGCCACACTTTTGGTACATCTTCCTGTCATCCAAGGTCAACTGGTTGGTGAGCAGGATGATGTAGACATTCTTACACTTCTTTTTGATGTAGGTGATAGCCGTGATATCTTCTGCCTGAACCGTCTGCTCGTAGAACATGATGACATGCTCATTACGGACATGTGGGGCACAGGCAGAGGCGGCATCCTTGTAGTTGGTCGTAAACTGAACCAACCTTCCGGGAATGTATTTCAGACGTTCCTGGGTTTCTGGATTGCTACCAAGATAAACTATACCTATCATCTATAAAATAAAATATGTATATGTACTTATATATATTATGGTATAATCTTCTTAACCCTGATTTTCAACTCCATTGGGTTGAACGGCTTGACAATATAGTCCTCTGCACCTATTTCCAACAAGCGAATACGCTCACTGGTGGAGTCTTCACTGGACAACATGATGACGGGAATGTGCTTAAACAATTCGTTTTGCTTGATCCACTCCAAGAAATCGTCACCACGCATGCCGGGCATACGAATATCAGAGATGATAAGATCGGGTGTGTTTCCTGCCTGGAGCCATTTCACTCCCTGCAGTCCATCCGGGAGCCACTGCACATCATAGTCGCTCATCAGATAGATGGAGAGCACCTTAGCGATGGTCTCTTTGTCGTCAAGTATTAGTATTTTTTTCTTCATATATGAATGGCTTTATTACGTAATAATGTGATTCTATCGTGCAAAGGTAAACAAAATATTTTAATTGAACACAAAATATGGTAAAAAAAATGCTTTTTTTCGAAAAAAAATTGTTTAAATAAAAAAAAATGGGGAAATTTGCATCAAAAGCGTATTTTAAATAAAATAATTATTCATTTTATGGCAAACAGATATCTTTTAGGTTTTGATGTCGGTAGCTCATCAGTGAAGGCATCTCTTGTGAACGCCGATAATGGCAAGTGTGTGGCCTCTGCATTCTTCCCTGAGAAGGAGGCACCGATTATGGCTGTGAAGGCTGGTTGGGCAGAACAGGATCCACAGATGTGGTGGAATAATGCGAAGTTGAGCTTAAAGAAAATCATGGCCGACTCCGGGGCGACAGCAGAGGAGATTAAAGCTATCGGTATCTCGTATCAGATGCATGGTCTGGTGTGTGTCGATAAGGATCTGAAGGCTCTGCGTCCGTCGATTATCTGGTGTGACTCTCGTGCTGTTCCTTATGGTGAGAAAGCTTTCAAGGACTTGGGAGCTGAGCAGTGCCTGAGCCATCTGCTGAACTCTCCGGGTAATTTCACAGCCGCAAAACTGGCATGGGTGAAAGAGAATGAGCCGGAGCTCTACAGCCAGATTTATAAGATCATGTTGCCTGGTGACTATATCGCTATGCGACTCTCTGGTGTGGCCAATACTACTGTGAGCGGCTTGAGCGAGGGTATGTTCTGGGATTTCAAGAACAATCAGGTGGCTGACTTCCTGATGTCGTATTACGGCTTCGACGCTTCTCTGATTGCTGACATCGTGCCGACATTTGCAGAGCAGAGTGTGGTCAGTGCTGAGGCTGCTGAGGAGATGGGATTAAAAGCCGGGACTCCAATCACCTATCGCGGTGGTGACCAGCCTAATAACGCCCTGTCACTCAATGTGTTGAATCCCGGTGAGATAGCTGCTACTGCAGGTACTTCTGGTGTCGTCTACGGTGTGCTTGGCGATGTTAACTACGACAAGCAAAGCCGTGTGAATACGTTTGCCCATGTGAACCATAGTGCAGACCAGACGCGTTTGGGTGTGCTGCTCTGCATCAACGGTACTGGTATCCTGAATGCATGGACGCATCGTAATATCACTCCAGAGATTGGATATGCAGAAATGAATGACCTGGCTGCTACAGTACCCATCGGCAGTGAAGGTGTGACTGTCATCCCGTTTGGAAATGGAGCTGAACGTGTTTTGGAGAATAAAGAGATTGGCTGTTCGATCAACGGTCTGAATTTCAACAAGCACAACAAGGCTCATCTGGTGCGTGCAGCACAGGAAGGTATCGTCTTCTCGTTCTGCTATGGCATGGAAATCATGCAGCAGATGGGCATGGACATTAAGAAGATTCATGCAGGTAAAGCCAATATGTTCTTGAGTCCATTGTTCCGCGACACTTTGGCTGGTGTGAGCGGTGCTACCATAGAGCTTTACGACACCGACGGTTCTGTAGGTGCTGCTAAGGGTGCTGGTATCGGAGCTGGTATCTATGCCAATGCCGACGAGGCCTTCGCAACGCTTGACAAGCTGCAGGTGATAGAACCCAAGGAGGCTGACCGTGCTGCCTATGCAGCTGCATACGCCCAGTGGAAGGAGACTTTGAAGAAGAATTTGTAAACTTATAATCATAAAAACTAACAAATTATGGCAAAAGAGTATTTCGCCTTTACGGGCAAAATTCCTTTCGAAGGAAAAGACAGTAAGAATGTAATGGCTTTCCACTACTACGAGCCAGAGAAGGTCGTGATGGGAAAGAAGATGAAAGATTGGCTGAAGTTCGCAATGGCTTGGTGGCACACACTGGGTGGCGCAAGTGCTGACCAGTTCGGAGGACAGACTCGCAGTTATGAGTGGGACAAGGCTGCTGATCCCGTACAGCGTGCAAAAGATAAGATGGATGCCGGCTTCGAGATTATGGATAAGCTGGGTATTGAGTACTTTTGCTTCCACGATGTGGACCTCGTTGAGGAGGCTCCGACAATCGCGGAGTACGAGGAGCGCATGAAGGCTATCACAGACTATGCTCAGGAGAAGATGAAGCAGTTCCCTAACATCAAGTTGCTTTGGGGTACCGCTAATGTATTCGGCAACAAGCGTTATGCCAACGGTGCTTCCACCAACCCTGACTTTGACGTAGTCGCTCGTGCTATCGTTCAGATCAAGAACTCTATTGATGCTACCATTAAGCTCGGTGGTACCAACTATGTGTTCTGGGGTGGCCGTGAGGGTTATATGAGCCTTCTGAACACAGACCAGAAGCGTGAGAAGGAGCATATGGCTACCATGCTGACTATGGCTCGTGACTATGCCCGCAGCAAGGGGTTCAAGGGCACGTTCCTGATTGAGCCGAAGCCCATGGAGCCTTCCAAGCACCAGTATGATGTGGACACTGAGACCGTTATCGGTTTCCTGAAAGCTCATGGTTTGGATAAGGACTTTAAGGTGAACATTGAAGTGAACCACGCTACACTGGCTGGTCACACCTTCGAGCATGAACTGGCTTGTGCTGTTGACGCTGGTATGCTGGGCTCTATCGACGCTAACCGTGGTGACGCTCAGAACGGATGGGATACCGACCAGTTCCCCATCGACAACTTCGAGCTGACTCAGGCCATGATGGAGATTATCCGCAATGGTGGTCTTGGCAATGGTGGTACCAACTTCGACGCTAAGATCCGTCGTAACAGTACCGACCTTGAGGATCTGTTTATCGCTCACATCAGTGGTATGGATGCTATGGCCCGTGCTCTGATGAACGCAGCCGATATCCTGGAGAACTCCGAACTGCCCGCCATGAAGAAGGCTCGCTATGCCAGCTTCGATAGCGGCATCGGTAAGGACTTCGAGGATGGCAAACTGACTCTCGAGCAGGTTTACGAGTACGGAAAGAAGGTTGAGGAGCCGAAGCAGACTTCCGGCAAGCAGGAGAAGTACGAGACAATCGTCGCACTTTATGCTAAGTAAATAAAAATCGTCATCATAAAAAGGCCCGCTCATTGGCGGGCTTTTTTTATGTCTATTGAAGACTTTTCTGATACCATTCAAAGAGTCTTTGAACGCCGTCTTCTATCTCGACCTTGTGCGTCCAACCGAGGGAGTGGAGCTTCGATACATCAATGAGTTTTCGCATCGTGCCATCGGGCTTGCTGGTATCAAACTCAACAGTCCCCTCAAAACCTACGGCCTTGACTACGAGTTCAGAGAGTTCACGGATAGTGAGTTCTTTGCCTGTACCAACATTAATGTGGCAGTTTCGGATCTCACCTAACTTGGGGATGGCTCCGCCACGACCTGCTGAGTGATTGCGGTCTACTGCTCCATCTGTGCTTGCACCATAATGTACGGAGGAGTATTTCTCTATTCCAATGATGTCGCTGAAGTTTACGTTCAATAGCACGTGGACACTGGCGTCTGCCATATCCTCGCTCCAAAGAAATTCTCTCAAAGGCGTTCCTGTTCCCCAAAGGGTCACCTTATTGTCTTCGATGTCATATTTTCGTAATATTGCTATAACCTCATCACGAGAAGCTGAACCATTGACACCTTCTACCGGACGTTTGTCCAAGTCGATGGCGATTTTGTCCCAGGCACCATCGTGAATAAGCTTTGCCAGATAAACCTTTCGCATCATAGCCGGCATCACGTGGCTGTTCTCAAGATGGAAATTGTCGTTAGGACCATAGAGGTTCGTTGGCATGACGGCAATATAGTTTGTGCCGTATTGAAGGTTGTACGACTCACACATCTTCAGTCCAGCAATCTTCGCAATGGCATATTCCTCGTTGGTGTATTCCAGCGGTGATGTCAGCAGACAATCCTCCTTCATGGGCTGGGGAGCGTTCTTCGGATAAATGCATGTGCTTCCTAGGAAAAGCAGTTTTTTCACACCATGGGCATACGCCTCCGAGATGACGTTGCACTGAATCTTCATGTTCATCATGATGAAGTCAGCGCGATAAAGCGAGTTAGCCATAATGCCACCGACGAAGGCTGCTGCTAAAACCACTGCATCAGGACGTTCTTCATCAAAGAACTTCTTAACGGCCACCTGATCAGTCAGGTCGAGTTCTTTGTGGCTGCGTCCTATCAGGTTGGTATAACCTCTTTGCAGGAGGTTATTCCAAATAGCGGAACCCACAAGGCCGTGGTGTCCCGCTACATATATCTTACTGTTTTTGTCCAACATAGTTTATTTCACGATACCTTTTTCCAAATACTCTGCTAGATTGGTGCGTACTTTGGCGGCAGCGCCTTCTGCAGCCACCTTGGCCATATCACTGTCAACCATAATCTTTACAAGTTCCTCGAATGAGGTCTTGTTGGGATCCCAGCCTAGTTTGGCTTTTGCCTTAGTGGGGTCACCCCACAGGTTGACAACGTCAGTGGGACGGTAGAAGTCGGGACTGACCTCAATGAGTACTTTGCCCGTGGCCTTGTCAATACCTTTCTCATCGACACCTTCGCCGACAAATTCCAGGTCTATTCCAACATGTTTGAAGGCATGGTGGCAGAAGTCTCGTACAGAGTGTTGCACACCTGTGGCTATGACAAAGTCTTCAGGTTGGGGCTGTTGTAGGATAAGCCACATACACTCTACATAGTCCTTGGCATATCCCCAATCACGCAGGCTTCCAAGATTTCCCAGATAGAGCTTTTCCTGTTTGCCCTGTTTGATGCGTGCAGCGGCAAGTGTGATTTTGCGTGTGACGAAAGTCTCACCGCGACGCTCACTCTCATGATTGAACAAGATGCCCGAGCAGCAATACATATTATAGGCCTCACGGTATTCCTTCACAATCCAGAATCCATATTGCTTGGCTACGGCATAAGGAGAGTAGGGGTGGAACGGGGTGTTCTCGTTTTGTGGCACTTCCTCAACTTTTCCGTAGAGTTCGGATGTAGAGGCCTGGTAGATACGACAATGTTCTGTGAGCCCAAGCTGGCGTACGGCTTCCAATATGCGAAGCACGCCTACAGCGTCAACATCGGCTGTAAACTCAGGCGAGTCAAAACTCACTTGTACATGACTCTGTGCTGCCAGATTATAAATTTCTGTGGGCTTTACCTTCCCGATGACGCCGAGAATACTCATCGAGTCACCTAAGTCAGCATAATGAAGATGAAAATTAGGTTTGCCTTCCAAATGTGCAATGCGTTCACGGAAGTCTACGGACGAACGGCGGATAGTGCCGTGTACTTCATAACCTTTTTCAATTAAGAATTCTGCCAGGTATGAGCCATCCTGACCTGTGATACCTGTAATAAGAGCAACTTTTTTATTCATATTTAGAAATTATTCGTTTCCTGAGAATTGTTTGATACGCTGTTCCTCCGAGAGTTTGCAGATGAGCAGTGTATTGTCTTTTTCTGCAACGATGTAGCCATCGAGTCCTTGAATGACAACCTTTTTCTCTTGTGTGGTATGAACGATGCAGTTATGACTTTCGAAGATATTGATGTCATTGCCAATACATACGTTACCATAGAGATCTTTCTTGCTCTGCTCGTGCAGCGATCCCCAGGTGCCAAGGTCACTCCATCCGAAGTCGGCGGGACACACGAAAATCTCCTCGGCCTTCTCCATGATGGCATAGTCTACGGAGATGTTTTCGCACTCAGGGAAAAGACGGTTGATCTCTTCCTGTTCTTTGGATGTGCCATAGATGGGGAGTAACGACTCGAAGATCTTGGCCATACCCGGCTGGTATACGCGGAAGGCATTGACTATTGTGTTGACGTTCCAGATGAATATTCCGGCATTCCAGAAGAAGTAGTTTTTCTTGATATACTCTTGGGCTGTCTGGTAGTCGGGCTTCTCACGGAAGGAGTCCACACGGAAAATCTCTTTGTTCCGAAGGGAACTGCTGCTAAGGTCTGCCTGGATATATCCATATCCTGTTTCCGGACGGTTTGGCTTCATGCCGAGGGTCACGATGGCATCTGTCTCGCTGGTAAAGACCATGCATTCCTTGATAACACGCTGGAACTCTGCTTTGTCCACAACAATATGGTCGCTTGGCGTAACTACCACATTGGCCTTGGGATCAGTAGATTTGATGCGCCAACTGACGTATGCGATACATGGGGCGGTATTTCTCCTGCATGGTTCGCAAAGAATATTGCTTTCAGGCATATCGGGCAACTGTTCCTTGACGATGTCGGCATATTTCTGGTTTGTCACTACCCAGATATTCTCCGGGCGAACCAGATTGCCGAATCTCTCAACAGTCAGTTGCAACAGTGTTTTGCCTACACCAAGTACATCGATGAACTGCTTAGGCTTTTCGGATGTACTCATAGGCCAGAAACGGCTTCCTACGCCGCCTGCCATGATAACCAGATGATTGTTTGTCCTTGCCATAATCTTGATAAGCTGATAATAATCGGCAAAAATACAAATAATTCCTGAAACAAAAGAATATTTCAGGAAAAAATGATATTTTTATGCATGTTTCTTTACTTATTTCTTTTTCGATAGCCTTTTTCGGACTACAAAATAGATGATTGCCAGCACCAGGAGTGCAATAATCACAATCTTGATGTACTCGGCATATTCGCTGATCTTTTCATTCAGCTGATCCTCGGGAACTATGGAATGCAGGTACCATCCCATAGCAGCCAGAACACTGTGCCAACCACCTGCACCGATAGTGGTGAAGAGAAGGAATTTCCAGTAGTTCATCCTTGCCAGACCTGCTGGGATGGAAATAAGGTGGCGGATGACGGGCACAAAACGTCCTGTAAGGGTTGCTGCCACACCGTGATCGTCAAAATATTTCTCACTTCTTTCCACTTTCTCTTGATTCAACAGGCACATTTTCCCCCATTTGCTGTTGGCGAACTTATAGACGACGGGTCTTCCCACATATAGTGCCACGAAGTAATTGATGCTGGCGCCTACATCTGCGCCAAGTGTGGCAAAGAGTATAATGAGAAACACGTTTAGTGATCCGCCAGCGGCATGATAGGCTGCAGGGGGCACCACAAACTCTGAGGGTACGGGAATCACCGTGCTCTCCAGAAGCATCAGGATAAACACAGTAGGATACCATCCCAGACTGTTAAGAATATTCGTTATGAAGTTCATTTGTCTATGCTTGGTTTATTTTCTTCATCATATAACTATAATACTCACCAGGCTCCAATCCCTCTGGGAACATGCCTCCGAGAACGGTCTTTGCCTCTTTTGGATTCTTCTCAGCTGCTTTTTTGAGATACTTCAGAAACTCTTCATACTTCCCGAGGTCGCGGCAACATAGTGCCATGTAAGAATAACCTTCGTTCCAATTATCCTTCATCTCAGAAAGCAGGCGCTTGAGAAAGGAATAGGAGGTGAGGGTATACTGGTTGTCATAGAGTGATACAATAATCCTCAGCATGGTTCTTGGTGAGTTGTCCGACTGCAGTAAGGCTTTCCTAAAGGCATCTGCCGCCTCTCTCGTCCTCTTGTTGGCGAGCAGAATGTGACCTCTGATGATCTCGATGTTGGTGTGGTCACAATCCAACTTCAGGGTCTGGTCTATGTAATAGAGTGCCTTGTCTGGATTCTTCAGTTCACTATATCCGAAAGCCATCTCCTGATAGATCTCAGGCAGGTACTGTGAGTCTTCTTGAGCTTTTTCAAGGGCAATGTTCAGTGCTTGTATCGCCTCTTCATAGTGTCCCAGGTTTATCAGACAGGTTCCCTGATACAGATATCCGAATTCATCGTCAGTTACCTGTTCGGAATATCTTTTGAAGTAGGAGAGGGCCGACTCATAGTTACCGAGGTTATACAGGCAATTGGCTTTTGACAGCAGGCTTTCAGGATCGTTGGGATCGATGGCAATCGCATATTCGCTGCTGGTGATGGCTGCGCTATAGTCCTCTCTCATGAACTGTGCACTTGCCAGTGCGTTCCAATAACGGATGGAGTAGGGGTCATGATCTATCAGTTCGTTAAAGATTCGCTCACTATCTTGATACTTCCCCAGACCAAATAGTGTCCGAGCCATCAGTTCCTTAAAGCTGTCGGAGTTGTCTCCTTGTGATCGAGCCATCCATTCAAAGGCCTTATCGTGCATGTCGTAGTCAGAGAAGATGTTGGCCACGTCGTACACGTAGTCCATCTGTTCGTCAGTCATGATGTTCTTCATCTGTTCTATGAAGTATTGATCTGCCGTCTCTGTCTCTCCCTTGCATATCATGATTTCACCCCTTAAGTAGAGTGCCTCCATCATGTCTGCTGCCTCTATCCGGTCGGCGTAGTCTTCCGCTGTCTTGAAGTCGTTGGCAACCAACGCCTCCCTTGCCTTGTAGAGTAACGGTCCCACGGCATCGGGGTTATACTCCAACGCCAGATCTATGGCGTCTCCGGCCTTCTCTGGGTAACCGTTATACTGGTAATAGTCGGCAATATCGGCCAGATCGTCGGCATCCATGTATATCGGATGCCCCGATTCAACCGACTCCTCGTATTTCTTCAGGATTGTTCGGAACTCTTCACTTTCAAAGTATGCGAGATCTTCTGACTGCATTTTATTCTATTTTCTCCCTTAGGCTTACGCCGCTTCCCGATGAACGGGAACGCTCAAACTTTTAAGCCCACTGTCTTGTTGAATACGGGATGCTCTGCCGTAGAGTCCAGATCGGGCGTGAAGTAACCGATACGCTGGAACTGCAGATGACTCAGTGGAGCCATCGTGGCAGCAAAGGGCTCGATATAACATTCTGTCAGGACTTTCAGGTTGTCGGGATTCATCATCTGTTCCCGGGCCTGGGCATAGGTGAGACCTTCGTCCTGCAGACGGGCCAGTTCGTCACGGGGATTCTCCACCTTCCACAGACGGTCATAGAGACGTACCTCAGCCTTCTTAGCGTTATGACAGCTCACCCAGTGCAGGGTCTTACCCTTAATTTTACGGTCTGCACCGGGCTGTCCGCTACGGGTCTCCGGGTCGTATGTGCAGTAAATGGTTGTGACACGACCCTCGGCATCCTTGTCACAGGGGTGCTCCTCGTCGCATTTGATGATATAGGCATTTTTCAGGCGCACCTCCTTGCCGGGAGCCAGACGCATAAACTTCTTCTCGGCTACTTCCTGGAAATCGTTGCGCTCAATCCAGATTTCACGTCCGAACTCCACTTCATGGGTACCGTCGGCCTCGTTCTCGGGATTGTTGATGGCAGTGAGGGTCTCAGTCTGTCCTTCTGGATAGTTGGTGATAACCACCTTCACGGGATCGAGGACGGCTGACACACGGATGGCCCGACTGTTCAGATCGTCACGCACCACACTTTCCAACAGTGCCATATCATTCAGGGCGTCAATCTTCGTATAACCAATCTTGTCGATAAACTTCACGATGCTCTCAGGTGAGTAGCCTCTGCGCCTGAATCCACAGATTGTCGGCATGCGGGGATCGTCCCAGCCACTCACGATACCGTCATCAACGAGTGCTTTGAGGTTGCGCTTTGACAGGAGGATGTAGTTCAGGTTCAGTTTATTGAACTCCGTCTGACGGGGACCCTGATAAGTTGAGAGTGAAGAGTGAAGAGTGAATAATCTGCTACCGCTCTCCGCATTGGCACCACAGTCTGCAGCCCACTCACGCATCCATTCTACGAACAGGTCGTAGAGGGGACGGTGCTCCACAAACTCCAGCGTACACCAGGAGTGGGTCACCCCCTCCAGATAATCGCTTTGTCCGTGGGTGAAGTCGTACATGGGGTATGCGTTCCACTTATTGCCAGTACGGATATGTGGAATGTTCAGCACGCGGTAGATCAGTGGGTCTCGGAACAACATGTTGGGGTGGGCCATATCTATCTTCGCACGAAGCACGAGGGTGCCGGGCTCACACTTGCCGCTGTTCATGAACTCAAACAGCCGCAGGTTCTCCTCTATAGGACGGTCGCGATAGGGACTGTTCGTACCCGGACTGGTGGTGGTACCCTTCTGCTGGGCAATTACCTCTGAACTCTGCTCGTCAACATAGGCCCTGCCTTTCTTGATGAGCCATACGGCGAAGTCCCATAGTTCCTGGAAATAGTCACTGGCATAGTAGACGTTTGCCCACTTGAACCCCAGCCATTTGATGTCGTTCTCAATGCTTTCGACGTATTCCGTATCCTCTTTCTGTGGATTGGTATCATCGAAGCGGAGGTTACACTCTCCGCCATATTTCTTAGCCAGTCCGAAGTCTATGGCTATGGCCTTTGCATGACCTATGTGTAAGTAGCCATTAGGCTCTGGTGGGAAGCGTGTCTGCAACCTGCCGCCGTTCTTCCCGGCAGCAAGATCTTCCTTCACCATCTGCTCAATAAAACTGGCAGCTTTCTTTTCTTCACTCGTATTCAATATATTCTCTTCCATTATCTATAAACTATAATAAATCCAAATTGTAAACCGTATACTGTAAACCGGCAACTTATTTGATGCCTCGCTCATTGAGGGCCTTCGAATACTTTGATGCGTTCTTAAGGTGCTCTTGATAAGTGGCGGCAAAATTGTGGGTGCCCGAGAAATCCTCCTTAGCACACATATAGAGATATGAGTGGCTTGCAGGATTCAATACGGCCTCGACACCAGCCACCGATGCTACCTTAATTGGTCCAGGGGGCAGACCTGCATAGCGGTATGTGTTATACGGGCTGTCGGTGTTCAGCATATTGTGATAGATACGCTTCAGGGCGAAGTCCTTCAAGGCAAACTTTACCGTTGGGTCTGCCTGCAGAGGCATGCCCTTTGCCAGACGGTTCAAGTACATACGTGCTATCATAGGTTTCTCAGCATTATTCGATGTCTCTTCATCGATAATGCTGGCAAGCGTGCACACTTCCTCTGGACTTAGTCCCAAAGCATTGGCCTTCGCCATGCGGCTTTCGTTCCAGAACTTGTCGTGTTCCTTCTTCATTCGGCTCATGAGATTCTCTATCGATGTGTTCCAATACACTTCGTAGGTGTTGGGCACAAACATTGAGACTATCGTGGTCGTGTCGAAACCTTGTGCGGCACAGAATGCAGAATCTTTGAGAAGTATTGAAAGCGACAGACTGTCCATCATCAGTTTCCTGCCGATAGCACCCGCCAGACGGTCTGTAGTACGACTCTCAGGAATGGTCAGCCTCAGAGGCTCCTGATGACCGTTCTTCAGCTTGCGTAGCACACTGAAGGTGCCTTCACCAGGTTCTATGACATACCGTCCGCTTCTGATATTCTTGTCGTACCCAGTATGGTGTGAAATGATCTTGAAACTCAGCAGGGCCTGTTCACTGGCTATCGGGGCCAACTTTGCCGTTACAGAGTCAAGGTTGTCATTGTCGTCGATATACACATACTCACGTTGTTCCGAACGGGAAAAACTGCCCGTCAGATAATAAGCCACCACTGCTGCAATTGCGAGCAGGCAGACCACGATGGGTATGATATAGAACTTCTTCTTGTAGGCTTTCATAACCCTTATTCTTTAAAATTGCTGCAAAATTACAAAATAATTATCAATTATCAATTGCCAATTATCAATTATTTTGTATCTTTGCAGTAAAATCGTGATATATGAAACTTAAGTTTACCATAAAATACGGAACTCAATGGGGCGAGAACCTCTATGTGGCTGTCACTTATCAGAGTTCCGATGGAAAGGAAAAAGTGCGACGTCTGCCTATGACCACCGATGACGGTTGGCATTGGGAACTGGAGACATCGGCTATAGAGTCGCGCCAGCACCCCGTTACTACCATAACCTATTATTATTATGTGGCCGACTCAGAAGGAAAGGAGTCGCGCAGAGAGTGGACAGAGGTGCCCCGCACTTATTACTTTGACGCCACAAAGAATTACGTCTTTCCCGATCAGTGGCGAGATATCCCTCTGCAGTATCACTTGTACACACGAGCTTATCGCATTAATTGTCAATTGTCTGTTATCAATTATCAATTGTCAATTCAGAGAATTCCGCTATACCGCAAGACTGTTATCTTCCGCGTTTCTGCCCCTCAATTACGAAAGAGACAGTCTGTAGCTATTCTCGGTGGACATCCCGCACTTGGTAGTTGGAATCCTGCCCGCTATCTGCAGATGGAACAGTTGGGTATGTGTGAGTGGTTGCTTTCGGTGAATGTTGACGCCATACCACTTCCTATAGAGTTCAAGTATGTCATTGTCGATGATGCCACGCATACCCTCGTGGCTTGGGAAGAGGGTGACAACCGTACTACTGAGGGTATGCTACCCTCTGACCAACAGTCAGTACCTGACGGCAGTGTTTTGGTGGTGTATGGTGAGCTGCTGAGAGTGCGTGAGGAGACTTGGCGAGCTGCTGGCGTCTCTGTACCCGTATTCTCTCTCCGCAGTAGTCATTCCTGTGGAGTAGGCGATTTCGGTGACTTGCGCCTGCTCGTTGACTGGGCAGTGGTTACTGGTATGAAGATCATACAGATACTGCCTGTCAACGACACCACAACTGACGGCTCCTGGAGTGACTCATATCCATATAACATTATCTCAGCGTTCGCCCTCCATCCGCAGTATCTCGACCTTAATGCCCTTGGCCCTCTCCGCGATAAGAAACGCATGACTGCCTTTCTGAGGCGGCGTAGAGAACTCAATGCTTTGAGTTATACCGACTACGAGGCAGTACAAAGGGTTAAACTTGAATATGCTTATGAAGTGTTTGAAGAACGTGGGCGCCAGACACTTGACTCAAAAGAGTTCAAGCAGTGGTTTGATGATAATTGTGACTGGCTCGAACCCTACATCAGCTACATCAAGTCCCAGCGTGATTTGGTGTGTTGGATTCAATACCATCTGCATCTGCAGTTGAAATCTGCCGCCGACTATGCCCATGAGCATGGCGTGGTCCTGAAAGGCGATGTGCCTATTGGTGTCAATCGCAACAGTGTGGAAACCACGATGTACCCTGAGCTTTTCCATCTCGACTGTTCCACGGGAGCACCTCCCGATGCCTTCTCCCAAAGTGGTCAGAATTGGGGGTTCCCTACGTACAATTGGAGTGCAGGCATATTCAACTGGTTCCACCGTCGCCTTCGTTGGATGGAGCAATATTTTGATGCCATACGCATTGACCACGTATTGGGCTTCTTCCGTATCTGGGAGATACCACAGGATGCTGTCTTCGGAATCCTAGGCCATTTCTCACCCTCACTGCCTATGACGCAGGCCGAGATAGAATATTTCGGTCTGTCTTTCCGGAAAGATCTCTTCACTCGTCCGTTTATTAATGATCGCGTGCTAGAGCGTCTTTTTGGACTCCATGCGCAGTATGTGCGAGAGAATTTCCTCATCCCACGTAGTTACGGTCTGTATGATCTCAAAGCCGAATATGACACTCAATGCAAAGTTCGCGATGCTTTTGAGGGCAGGACAGACGAGAACAGTCTCTGGATACGTGACGGCCTGTACCGTCTCGTCAGCGACGTGCTCTTCCTCGAAGATCCGCGCCAGCCAGAGATGTACCATCCCCGTATAGGCGTCTTCCAAGAACCCGTCTACGAGGCCCTCACTAATGATGAGAAAGATGCCTTTATGCGACTCTACAATAACTATTATTATCAGCGTCATAACTTCTTTTGGGGTGCCACAGCCCTACATAGGCTTGCTGAAGTGTTTGGACATACACGTATGCTTTGTTGCGCCGAAGATCTCGGTATGCTTCCTGACTGTGTACAACCCGTGCTTGACCAGTTGCGCATCCTGTCGCTCGAAATTCAGTCGATGCCCAAGCACAGCAGCTACGAATTTGCTCACCTCGAGGGCAACCCATACCGCAGTGTAGCCACCATCTCTACCCATGATATGCCACCATTGCGTCTTTGGTGGAGTGAGAGTCCAGAGCGCACGCAGCGATACTATGTCACAATGCTTCAGAAGCAGGGCCGAGCCCCAGAGCAACTGCCTGCCCATATGGCAGAGGAGATCATAGCCCGCCATCTCTACTGTCCATCCATGCTCTGCGTCCTCTCTTTGCAGGACTGGCTTTCAATGGACACTGAACTGCGAAGCAAGAATCCACGAGAAGAGCGTATTAATGTGCCCAGTGACCCCTATAACCGCTGGCGATACCGTATGCACCTCACCATCGAAGACCTTATCGCCGCCGATAAATATAATAATAAGGTACACACGATGATTCAGCGCAGCAAAAGGAGTTTGTAGTTTATAGTTTCTGGTTTATAGATGATTACCTATAATACTTATATATTCGACCTTGACGGGACGCTATTGGATACTTTGGGCGATTTGGCTGCATCTGTCAACTACGCCCTTCGTACCCACGGGATGCCTGAACACTCGCTCGACGATGTGCGTCAATTCGTGGGGAATGGTGTCCGTCTGCTTATGGAGCGGGCCGTGCCTGATGGAGCCATGAATCCCTTATTTGATGAGGCTTTCTCTACTTTCCGACAGCACTACATGACTCACTCTCTCGATACTACACGTCCCTATGACAGCATCCCAGAGACGCTTACAGCCCTTCGTGAAAGAGGAAACCATATTGCAGTGGTTAGCAACAAGATGATGGCTGCCACTCAGGAATTATGCCGTCACTTCTTCCAAGGCACTGTAGAAGTCGCCATTGGTGAGAATGAGAATCAGGGAATTCAAAAGAAACCGGCTCCAGATACTGTCTTTGCAGTTCTCAAAGCCCTTGGAGTAGGGAAGGATGAGGCCGTTTACGTTGGAGACAGCGATGTGGACATTCAGACAGCTGCTAATGCCGGTATCCCTTGCGTCTCCGTCCTTTGGGGCTTTCGCGACCGCGACTTCCTCCTCTCTCACGGTGCCACAACCCTCATCTCCAATCCTTCAGAACTCCTTTACTTGAACCAGACACGCTTGACACCATTATAGTCGACGTGGCCTTTATGCTCAAGGAAGTGCATGATGAGGTCGGAAGTCTGGGCATTGAGCACGTTTATGTCGTCGGGACTGAGGACGGTGCATGTTGAACTGACATAGGTGTTGGTCACGATGCGGTACTTACGTTTCTTCTCGATGGGTTTCCCATCGGGTGTCATGAGCTTGAAACTCTGGATGACGGTTGAGTCGGCCTTGTCGAGTTTCACCTCAGCGAGCAGTCCACCCAGATGTGGGAAGTGGAAGATGTCCATACGGCTGTAGGCAGTAAGCATCTGGTATAGTTGGTCGCCTGTCATCGTCATCTCTACGGCCTGATTACCGAAGGGGTCAATAGCGAGGGCATTAAGTACAGTTATGTTGCCAGCGGGAAGGTGCTCGAGTCGTACGCCCCGGTAGTTCTCAATAGCGATGTCAGCACCTGTGCCTTCAAGGAAGGCGTCGCAGACCATTGCTCCGACTTCGTTGATGTTGTCGAAGGGCTTGTCAGCGACAGCGAGCACACGGCTGAAGGCGGGATTACCCTTGAATGCTTTGACCATTTGGTCGACAATGATGTTGCGACGGGGATAGGTCTTAAGGTCGAAGTATTCGGCTTGCTTACTCACAACTTTGCCGCTGTCCAAGGTCAGTGTGATATAGGTGGCAGTGGTCAGTTTGTTCTTGTTCTGGGTAATAAGCACGCCGTTGTGGAGGGGTTCGCTTGATGTGAGCTGTTTATGGGTGTGTCCGCCTACAATGAGATCTAACCAGGGGAAGTGCTCTGCCATCTGGACATCAGCATCATAGCCGATATGTGAGAGTAGGATGGTGGCGTTGCACTCACGGCTGAGCCATTCATAACGACTGACGGTTTCCGTGGGGTCTAGGAACTTCAGGCCCTGTACGTTGTCGGGGTGGGTGTCAGGACGGCCCCATTTATTCACCTGCACCACGCCGACAATACCCACTTTTGTGCCTCGCACGTCAAACACCTTACAGGGTACGGTACGGATGCCGGAGGTGTAGTCTGGCACAATGTTGGCACAGATATAACTGAAGTTCGACAGCGGTATGAGTCTGGGTAGTGAGGCAATGTCGAACTCATGGTTGCCGAGGGCGGAGGCTGCAAAGCCAACCTGATTCATCAGTGCCACCATCGGGTAGGCGGGTATCTCAAAGAGGTCATTCAAGGGGTTACCCGTGCGGTTGTCGCCTGCAGAGAGGATGAGCAGTCCGGGATCGATGTCGCGCAAACTGTCGGCGAGTGCGGCTAACTGAGGAAAATAATCCATCGACGAGTGCATGTCGTTGGTGGATAGAATGTGGATTACATTGCGTTGGGCGTGGGTGGCAGACGCCAATACCAACACCAGCAGGATGATGGTCTTTCTAAGAAATCTCATAGTTGGTTATAGTTGTTGTAGACGTGCGATGTATTTTCCAAGGATGTCGAACTCGAGGTTAACGACTGTCCCTACTTGGATATCGCAGAAATTAGTATGATCGAACGTATAGGGAATGATGGCCACCTGAAAAGTGTTGGAGGTGGGATTACAGACGGTGAGCGAGACACCGTTGACGGTGACGGAACCTTTGTCGACGGTGAAGTAGCCTTTCTTGGCCATCTCACGGTTCTCTGGATACTCGAAGGTGAAATATGTGCTGCCGTCGGCATCCTCCATCGCAATACATGTGGCGGTTTCGTCGACATGACCCTGTACAATGTGACCGTCAAGACGGCCATTCATGAGCATTGAGCGCTCTACGTTCACCTTGTCGCCAACTTTCAGTAGTCCAAGGTTTGTGCGATCTAAAGTCTCTTTCATGGCTGTTACCACATACTCCTCGCCGTTAATGGCTACTACGGTCAGGCATACACCGTTGTGGGCGACGCTCTGGTCAATTTTTAATTCACTGGTGAAAGAGCACTTCAGCGTAAAATCGATATTCTCACGGTCTTTTTTAACAGCCACAACAGTGGCAAATTCCTCAATGATTCCAGAAAACATTTCTATAAACTGTAAACTGTAAACTATAAACTATAAACTATAAACTGTAAACTATAAACTAAAAAAAACGGGTACGTGCCGATGATTTGGTGAAAACTCCTGTTTCACACGATAAGGGTGCTCCCTGCTGTTGTAATCCACCGGCATTGCTGCTCTCCCGAAGGATAACTGTGGCCCGCCATTGGCAAGGGAAACAGTCCCAATGAATTTTTTTATTGTAGAGTATCCCGATCTATGCGGCACGACCCGTATATTTTCGCTGCAAATTTACAGTTTTTCTTCAAATTATCCAAATATTTGGGGAAAAATACATATCTTTGCAACAAAAATTAAACGATTATGAGCAAAATTATCTGTATTATCGCTGGTGCAAGACCAAATTTCATAAAGGTATCACCATTGGTGAGGGAGATAAACAGACGACAGACGTCCGGCGACAGGAGTCTGGAGTGTTATCTTGTTTATACGGGCTGTGAGGATGACCCAACCTTGGAACCGTCGCTCTTTGAAGATCTTCAGATCACTCGTCCACAGTATTTCCTCGGTGTAGGCAGCTCACGACTGAATGAGATTACCAGTGAGGTGATGGCTCGCTTCGACCGTTTTCTCGACGAGCATCCAGTAGATGTCGTGATCGTGGTCGATGATCTTGCCTCCACGATGGCCGCTGCTATCGTCACCAAGAAACGTGGCATCCGTCTGGCTCATCTTGTGGCTGGCACGCGTTCCTTTAATATAAACATGCCAAAGGAGATAAATCGTCTGGTGATTGATGCTCTTTCCGACTATCTCTTCACTGCCGGAGTGCGTAGCACGGGTGTGGCTACTCGCGAACAGTCGGAGCAGTCGCAGACTTTCATGGTGGGGAATATCCTGATGGATACACTGCGGTTTAACCGTGACCGTTTGAAGAAGCCAGCCTCGCTGCCTGACATTCAGGAGGGACAGTATATCGTGTTTACCCTTAATCGCAAGGCTCTGTTAGCTGATAAGGATAATCTCAGCAAAATGATCCTCGCAATGACTAAGGCCGCTGGCTCTGTACCTATTGTTGCCCCATTGCGTGACTATGCCCGTAAAGAGCTTGAAAGCTTAGAAGGTAAACTGCTGATGATAAGCCCTTTAAGCTACCTTGGATTTGGCTGGTTGACTGCTCACGCCAAAGGCGTGATAACCGACTCTGGAAACGTGGCAGAAGAGGCTACCTTCAACGGTGTTCCCTGTATCACTCTGAATGATTATACCGAGCATCAGGAGACGGTGACCGTAGGTTCTAACGTGCTCGTAGGAGAGGATCCCGAGCGGTTGAGTGAGGCTGTGACAAAGATGGTCAGAGGCTCGTGGAAACACTGTGCGCTGCCCGACCGTTGGGACGGACGTACGGCAGACCGTATCTTGCAGATTCTGTTGAGTAATGATTGAATTTTAGGGTCTATAGGCATTTTTTTACAAAAATGATGCTCCGTTTTCAAATAATTGCTTATCTTTGCAGCCGAATTAAGACTAAGAAACAGAATAATAAACACTTAACAAAAAATTAAAGCGTATGAAAAAGTTAATGATGATTGCTTGCATGATGCTGTTCTCTACAGCCATGTTTGCTGAGCAGGGTGATATGTTTGTAGGCGCAGGCTTCAGCTATGGTATCCACACTGACTACAAGAACTTCGGTATTGGTGTGAAAGGTCAGTACGAGCTCCTCACCAACTTACGTGCCGATGCACAGGTAGACCACTTCTTCAAACATGATGGTATTTCGATGTCGGACATCAACGTCAATCTGCAGTATGTCATTCCGGCAACAGACGCCATCAACGTCTATCCCCTCGCCGGTGTTGCCTTTGTCGGTCACAGCGAGAACTCTTTCGGTTTCCTGAGCGAGGCCAAGGTCGGCTTCAACATTGGTGCCGGTGCAGAGCTGCCCGTTAACGACAAGTGGAAGATCTTCTTTGATGCAAAGTATCAGGTCGTAGAGGACTGGGGACGCTTCATTCCCACCCTTGGTGTGCTGGTTGCCCTCTAATCGGAAAGTATTAAGCCCTAACGCCTTCCTGCGTTGGGGCATTTACGTCAAATAAAAACCAAACCTAAGACAGAAATGAAGAGAATCGTTTTAATGTTGCTGATGGCAGTAGCTTTCGCTGTCACGGCCGATGCTCAGGGTTTCCTCAAGCGTCTGAAGGACCGAGCTGTCAATGCAGCCGAGAATGCAGTGTCCAATAAAGTTACTAATAAGGTTACTCGCGAGACCGACGACGCCATAGACGATGCCATCAACGGCACGAAAAAGAGTAAGAGCAACGATGCCGACTACGAAGATGAGGAAATAGGAGAGCAGGAGGAGGTTCCCGCTGCCAAGAAGAAGACTGCCCAGGGCGAGGAAGTGAAGAGCGACTTCGTTCCCGGTACTGTCGTCATCTTCGAGGATAACCTTCAGGGTGAGCAGTTGGGTGAGTTCCCGTCGAAGTGGGATCTCATCGAGAATAATGCCGAGGTTGCCAGGATGAACGGCAAGATGGCTATCAAGTTTGAGCATGGCTCTAATACGGAAATCATGCCGCTCATTAAGGACGGTAACAAGAAGTACTTGCCCGAGTTCTATACCTTGGAGTTCGATTTCTTCGCCACAGGCAAGGAAGACACCAACACGGCCTACAATCTGTATCTGAATTCTGAGAACGACCGTCATAATAGTACCATTTGGTTCAGTCAGGACAGAATGACCTGGTCCATCCAAAGGCCGAATAGTGATGATAATGTCCATGGAAACGCGTCTTTGGAGGACATCATGGAACTGAACGACTGGAACCACTTCGCCCTGTCGTTCAACAAGCGTGCCTTGAAGGTTTATGTCAACGGCAAGCGCATCATCAATATCCCCAATGCCACGGCTATGGACTGGTTCTCTGTCGAAACAGAATTCTGGGAAGATCATGTGGATTACATCACCAATATCCGCTTGGCGAAGGGTGGGGTAGCACTCTACGACCGCAATGAACAGTCGATGACCGCCATTGAGAAAGCCATTGCCGAGACGGGTAAGTTCGTGACTAACAACATCCTCTTCGAGACAGGCAAGGCAACGCTGAAGCCTGAGTCGATGGCCGAGATCCAGAAGGTTGCTGACTATATGAAGAAGAACCCCGGTGCACGCTTCGAGGTGCAGGGACATACCGACAACCAGGGCTCCGACGCCATCAACGACCCGCTCTCTCAGCAGCGTGCTGAGGCCGTCGTCAAGGCTCTCGAAGGCCTCGGCTGCGATCCCTTCAACCTCCGTCCCGTCGGTAAGGGTTCCCACGAACCCGTCGCCGACAACTCCACCGAAGCCGGCCGCGCCAAGAACCGCCGCGTTGAGTTTATTAAGAAATAAATGATCAATCCCCACCAGACATAGTGGGGATTTCTTTACTATAATGTTATTTCGCCCCGCAGGCTCTGCGTCATCAGTTGGCGCACGGTCTGCGGGTCTTCGTAGTGCGACTGTAGGAACATCAACTTCGTAACAGCACTCTCCACCGTCATGTCGCGGCCACTGATGACACCAGCCTCCTGGAGATGGTAGCCGCAGTCATAGCGGGACATCTCGACGGCTCCCTGCAGGCATTGGCTGATGTTCACGATGACCTTGCCGTTTTTAGTGCCCTCGCGGAGGGCGTTCAGTAACCATGGGCTCTGGGGCGCGTTGCCGGAGCCGAAGGTGCGCATGACGATGGCCTTCAGGTTCGGTGTGTGGATGATGTGCCGGATGAGGTCTTCGCGGATGCCCGGGAAGAGAGAAAAAATAATCACGTTGTTGTCTAATCGGAAGTGCGGCGTCATCGGTTTCTGCCAGTCGGGCTGCAGGATGCGCTCACGGTGATAGGTAATGTTCACGCCGGCATCGACGAGGTGGGGGAAGTTGAACGACTCGAAGGCGTTGAACTCCTCGGCGCTCTGCTTCGTGGTGCGGTTGCCGCGCAGCAGGTGGCCGCCGAAATAGATGCCCACCTCGGGAACAAGGGCATGGCCCTCAGCATCCTTCGCGGCAGCAATCTCGACGGCGGTGATGAGGTTCTCCTTGCCATCCGTCCGCAATTGTCCGATGGGCAGCTGCGAGCCGGTAAAGATGACAGGCTTCGTCAGGTTCTCCAGCATGTAGGAGATGGCAGAGGCGGTGTAGGCCATCGTGTCGGTACCGTGCAGTACGACGAAGCCGTCGTATCGCTCGTAGTGGTCGGCGATGCAGTGCGAGATGTCCGTCCAACGGGCGGGTGTCATGTCGCTAGAGTCGATGGGCGGGGAGAACTGAAAGGTGTCAATCTCGGTGTCAAACTGCTTCAGTTCGGGCACACTTTGTAGCAGCTGCTCGAAGTCGAATGGCTCCAGGGCACCCGTCTGCGGATTACGGTTCATGCCGATCGTGCCGCCCGTATATATCAATAATACTTTGCTACGCATGTGAAAGCAAACGTTTACGTGGTTATTTTGTGCAAAGATAGAACAATTTTGCGAGATTATCACTATCTTTGCAGAAAATTTGAACTTAAAAACTTATAAAACTCACAAACGTATGAAGAAATTCAATGATGATAACTTCGTTCTGGACACTCCGTTGGCCCAGGAACTTTATCACAACCATGCGGCTAAGATGCCCATCATTGACTATCATTGTCACCTCATTCCTGAGATGGTGGCTAACGACCACCGTTTCAAGTCCATTACCGAACTTTGGTTGGGCGGCGACCACTATAAGTGGCGCGCCATGCGTACCAATGGGGTAGAGGAAAAGTACTGCACAGGCAAGGACACCACCGACTGGGAGAAGTTCGAGAAGTGGGCCGAGACCGTGCCTTACACCTTCCGTAACCCGCTCTACCACTGGACCCACCTGGAGCTGAAGACCGCCTTCGGCATTGAGAAACTGCTCTCTCCAAAAACTGCACGCGAGATCTTCGACGAGTGTAACGAGAAGCTGCAGAAGCCCGAGTTCTCCGCTAGAGGACTGATGAAGCACTACAATGTTGAGTGCGTCTGCACCACTGACGATCCCGTCGACGACCTGCACAACCACATCGAGTATGCCAAACATAAGGCAGCCGATGATCCCATCATGATTCCCGCCTGGCGCCCTGACAAGGCCATGAACATCGAGAAGCCCGAGTTCCCGAAGTATGTCGAGCAGCTCGCTCAGGTCAGTGGCGTAGAGATTGTGAAGTTCGCCGATATGGTCGACGCCCTTCAGAAGCGTCATGACTTCTTTGCCGCCAACGGCTGCCGTCTCTCCGATCACGGCATCGAGGAGTTCTACGATGAGGAGTACACCGACTCGCAGATCGAGACCATCTTCTCGAAGGCTTTACGGGGCCAGCAGCTGTCTGCCTATGAGGTTCGCCAGTACAAGAACTGCTTCCTCAGCGTGATGGCTGAGATGGATGCCGATGCCGACTGGACACAGCAGTTCCACTACGGCGCTATCCGCGACAATAACACCGCCATGTACAACCAGCTGGGACCTGACACCGGTTTCGACTCCATCGGTGAGTTCAACACAGCCAAGGCTATGTCCAACTTCCTGAACCGCCTGAACATGAAGGGTAAACTCACACGTACGATCCTTTACACTCTTAATCCTTGTGCCAATGAGGTCATCGCCACGATGCTCGGCAACTTCCAGGGTGGTGAGCCCGGCAAGATTCAGTTTGGTTCCGGCTGGTGGTTCAACGATCAGATGGACGGCATGATCCGTCAGATGAACGCCCTCTCGGTGCTCGGCCTGCTCTCACGCTTCGTGGGCATGCTGACTGACAGCCGTTCGTTCCTGAGCTATCCGCGTCACGAGTACTTCCGTCGCATCCTCTGCAATCTCCTTGGCAACGATGTGGAGCGTGGTCTCCTGCCTGACGATATGGAGATCTTGAGCCGTATGGTCGAGGACATCTCCTACAACAACGCCCGCCGCTACTTCAAGTTCTATTAAATGAACGCGGTCAACGCTGTTTCAAAGATAATCAGGCTAGAACCACCGTTCTAGCCTGATTTGTTATCTCTACCATGAGCATGGGATCGATTAAAGTGCGGGCAGGATATGTTTCCAGACAAGGTTGAGCTCGCCCTGTAGATCCTGTACGTCGGAGGTGATGGCGATGACTGCATTCTTGTCGGGGACGACGATGATGTACTGTCCGCGAGCACCGTCGGCACGGAAGCAGCCAGGACGGCAACGCCACATCTGATAGCCGTAGCCCTGCATCCAGTCGCTGGTCTCCTTTGTCATGCCACGCTCTTCGGCCTGTTCGATGCGAGTGCCGGGATTGATGCTCTCAACTTGTTTCTTCGACATCTCGGCGACCCATTCTTCGGGAATCAGCTGACTGCCGTTCCACTCGCCCTTCTGAAGGAGCAGTTGTCCCATCTTGGCGAGATCTTCGGTCTTCAGATACAGTCCCCAGCCGCCGCAGTTGATGCCCTGCGGACTCTCCTCCCAATAGGGCTTGTCGATGTGGAGCGGCTCAAAGAGACGGGGCGTCAGATAGTCGACCACCTTCTCGCCGGTCACCTGCTGTACGATGGCTGAAAGCATGTAGGTTCCGAGGCTGTTGTAGAGGTAGAATGTGCCAGGCTCATGCTCGACGGGATGGGCCAAGAAAGCTGCCACCCAATCCGGCCCAGCGTTTCCGTTACGGAAGGACGGCTCGACGTCGTGTCCACACGTCATGGTCAGCAGGTCACGAACGGTCATCGCCTTCAGATTGTTGCTGACCTCAGCAGGAACTTTGTCGGGGAAGTAGTCGATGACTTTGTCTGTCAGTGCCATCTTGCCCTCAGCAATAGCCAGACCAACGGCGGTTGCGGTAAACGTCTTACTCACGGAGTGAAGCACATGCGGCACGCTGTCAACACCCTGGCTCTGCCAGCGGCTGTAGATGACGCTGCCGTCCTTGACAATCATCACACTGTGGATGTCCATCGAGTCAGTAGCAGCCTCCTGGAAGAAACTGTCCATCGTCGCAGTCACGTTACTAGGAGTTTCCGCACGCGGCAGGTCGATGATTTCCCCCGTTTCCTTAACATTGTTCTTACATGCCGTCAGTGCCACGAGCATTACGGCTACCCAAGATGTCATTTTCATTGTCATATCTGCTTAGTTTTTAATCAGTTATTAATTAAATCCGGGCACAAATATAGCAAAAAATCTTCAATAATCACTATCTTTACACCCAAAAAGTGCATATTTTGATGGTTTATGGAAAACTTTTTGTAATTTTGCAGGCGTATATCACTGAAGAAGATAATGAGATTTAACGCAGATCATAAGCAGGAGGGCGATTACGCCCATTATACCGTTGAAGAGCCGATGCCACTGTTGGAGTGGTTGCTAAAGAACGTGAAGCAGACGCGCACGAAGATCAAAGCAACACTGCAGGGTAGGGGTATTAAGGTGAACGGAAAGACCGTATCACAGTTTGACTTCCCGTTGGAGCGGGGCATGAAGGTGTCCGTGAGCAATACCAAGCGCAATCAGAGGGGATTCAAGAGCCGGTATGTAAAGATCGTGTATGAGGACAAGTGGCTCATCGTGATTGAGAAGATGCCAGGAATACTCTCGATGGCGGCAGGACATTCGTCGTTGAACGTGAAGTCGGTGCTCGATGACTATTTCAGGAAGTCGGGACAGAAATGTCGTGCTCATGTGGTTCACCGACTGGACCGCGATACCAGCGGACTGATGGTCTATGCCAAGGATATGGACACAGAGCAGACGCTGGAGAAGAACTGGCACCAGATTGTGTACGACCGCCGCTATGTGGCCGTGTGCTCTGGTGAGATTGTGGATAACGAGGGAACGATTGCCAACTGGCTGAAGGACAATAAGGCCTACGTGACCTACTCGTCGCCTGTGGACAATGGCGGTAAGTATGCTGTGACCCACTGGTACGTGATGGACCGCACGACGGAGCACTCGCTGGTGGAGTTCAAGTTGGAGACGGGACGGAAGAACCAGATTCGTGTACACTCGGCCGACATGGGGCATCCCGTCTGCGGCGACCCGAAGTACGGCAATGGTGACGATCCGCTGCACCGTCTGTGTCTGCATGCCTGGCTGCTGTGTTTCCATCATCCGGTGACGGGGGAGCCGATGGAGTTTGAGACGCCGGTGCCGGTAGAGTTTAGGAGAATGTTTAAGTGAGGTTATGGAGAATATTGGATATTATGCAGCGATGCTGGCTGCAATCATTATTGCTTTCCTGATCATTAAGCGCGTGGTGTCGTGTATGGTCAGGACGGTGGTGACGCTGGTACTCATCGCTATCCTCGCGTACATATATTATTACTATCTCAGGTAGGGGATTCCTCGGCGAAGATACGGTCGAACTCCTTGCGGAGCTCATGGGGCTGGGCAATGAGGTTGCGCAGGTCGTTGAGTCGCTTGGCATTGGGGGAGTTGGGAATCCACAGGCGTATGTAGCCATCTTTCGAATACTTGTTCTGCATGTGTTCCATGAAGCGTTTCCAGTGGCCTTCATGGTCGAGCTGCGGGTAGTTGGCCAAGCCGTACTGGATGGTGCGACGGATGACGGTGTCGGTCTCAATGTCGCGGTCGGCCTCAGCAACGATCTTACCGTAGATGCTACGAGGAGCGTGGGAGGCGGAGGCACGGTGGTCTTCGACGGCCTCTCGCATGATTTTGATCTGGTCGGGCGTAAACCACTTGCGCAGACGGGCATCGGCAGCGAGGATCTTACCTCCGGTAACGTGGTGAATGGCACGGGGACCGCTCATGCCGAGGTCGTGATAGGCGGCGATGGCATAGGCCATGTTGATGTCAGCACCAGTGACTTTCACCAGTTCCAGTGAATGGCGGATGACGCGGGTGACGTGTTCCATGTTGTGGGCTGCGTCGAAGGCGGCGTATTGGGGGAGAATCTTTGTTTCTATGAACTCCACTAAATCAAGGCTTGGTGCGTTTTGGATCATATGTTGTTGGTTTTATCGATGCAAAGATAGTAAAATAACCGCAGATTACACAAATTATACTGATTTTTTTTCATATTATCTGGGAAATCTGCAATTGGTTATAGATTTTTTTTGTACTTTTGCAAGTGAAAACCTAAATAATTAGATGATGGAAGAAGCTAGAATCAAGACCAATTCTATGAAGGCGTGGCTGCTGGCAGCTCGCCCGAAGACGTTGTCGGGCGCTGCTGTGCCAGTGATGATCGGTGTGGCGCTGGCATATTCCGATGCACGCTTCTACGACGGTGACGTGTTCAGTTGGACGGCGGCAGTACTCTGCCTGCTGTTCTCATTTACCATGCAGATAGACGCGAACCTCATCAATGACTTTTTTGACTTTGTGAACGGTTCCGATAATACGGAAACGCGATTAGGGCCGAGAAGGGCTTGTGCACAGGGTTGGGTGACGCTCGACGCCATGAAGAAAGCCATCGCGCTGACCACCTGTCTGGCATGTGTCATCGGACTGCCGCTGGCCTGGTATGGCGGTATGGAGATGATCCTCGTCGGAGCACTTTGCGTGACGTTCGCGTTCCTCTATACGACCTTTTTCTCATATGAGGGCCTTGGTGACCTATTGGTTCTGGTTTTCTTTGGCTTTGTGCCTGTGTGCTGCACGTATTATGTTCAGTTACATACCGTCACGTGGCAAGTGTTCCTCGCATCGCTGGCCTGTGGAATGGTGATTGACGCGCTGCTGATCGTGAACAACTTCCGAGACCGCGACAACGACCGTCTGGCGGGTAAGAAGACACTAATTGTACGTATGGGTCCAGAGGCCGGACTGCAGTTGTATCTGGGTGTTGGTGTGGGAGCTGTGATCCTTGGTGGCACGTTCTGGATGAACGGTCATTTGCTGGCTACGGTGTTCCAGATGCTTTATTTTGTGCTGCATCTGTTCACGTGGTTGCGCATCAAGCGTATTTGGCAGGGAAAGGCGTTGAACCTCTGTCTGGGCGAGACAGCAAGAAATATCTTCATCTATGGGCTGTGCATCAGCCTGGGGATATTACTTTAATTGTAGAAGTTCCAGGAGACTCCGAAGTGGATGACTGAGTTGTTAGTGGGGTAGTGGGGCGTGAGGAACTGCATGTGGGTGCCTGAGCCGGCATTGATATGACTCATCATCACGAAGAAGCGCACACCCTTCAGCACCATGTTTGCATAGACATCAACGAACGGATAGCCGCCCAGTTCTATACGACTGTCGGCATTCTGCTGTATGGCAAACTGGTTGATGGCCGGACAGAAATCGGGAGCATAGTATTTGCTGAACCAGATGGCATCGGCTCCGAGTTCCACACCGAGCACCTTGGCAATCTTGAATTTCAAGAATAGATTTGAGAAGATGTTCCACGTAGGTAGTGGCAGCACTTCCTGGTTGCTGCTGTTCTGATAGGTGACGACGTTCTCCCAGTTCAGTGGACCCAAACGGAAGTTCTGGTGCAGCTGGGCAGTGAGGATGCTGATGTTGCTGCTGTTCTGCCGGAAAGATGCCGTCATGTTCGTGCGGCCACTATTGGAGAAGTCGTAGCTCATGTCCCAATAGCCATAGTTCTGTATTTCGTCAACGGCTACGCGAAGCAGCGTGTTAGTCTTGGAATAGGAAAAGTCGCCCTCAAGGTGTGTACGCGTCTCCTTCTTCGTGTCGAGGTCCCACCATAGGTGCTTGGAGTGATAGCTGGACTGGAAATAGGCACAGACGAATCTGTGGAAATAGGCTGTTGCCGCCAACTGCACGGTGTCGCCGAAGAGCGGGAAGTTGAGGTCGGTACTGAAGTCGAGGAACAGCTGTCCGGCGTTAGGACCAGCGATATATGTCTCCAGTCCTGCATCGAAGTGCAGCGTTCGCCCTTGTGTCTTACTAATCTTGGCTCCCACGCTGATATCATGTTCCGACTCTTTCCGCTCGTATAAGGTTCCTGTGTCGAGAGAGTCAGGTTGGGTGTAGGTACAGTAGTTGGATGAGATGAATGCCTTCAGTCCGGCTTTCATGTATTTATTGAAACCTTCGAGCAGACCGATAGCGAAGGTGTTCTTGAGTTGCATGTGCCTGTTTTGGTCGTAGATGGAGTCATTGCCGTACTCCAAACCCTGTTTGTAGTATGTATTCTTATAGTAGCCGCTGGGGGTGTAATATGACTGGTAGGTCCGGCGGTAGTTGTTCCATTCGAGGGTGTGAATGAAACTGGTGACAGGCACGAATTCGTCTTTCATTGTGGCATCGATGGAGTCTTGTATGGCCTGTATGCGGTTAAGACTGTCGATGGCCGCCTGTCCGTCTACTTTTATACGGGTGGTGTCGACGACCATTGCCAACGAATCCTTAAAAGCCTTTGGCTCAGCTCCCATGATCTTCGCCCCATCGGGACGTCCCATAGGAGCAGACTCAGGCCGGACGCTTGGTTTGCGGTCATCCAGACTCCCTTCCTCTGATTTCTGTTCCTTCTCTTTCTTCGACTCCTGTGCGAACTTGCGGGCTTTGATCTCCTCTTCGGTCATCGGTACCTTATGGTAGAAACCGATGTTATACCGATGGGTGAAGAACAGGTGCTGGTGGTCGTTGCGGTTCCAGTTGCTGGAGAGCACGGTGGGGATCTCGTTCTCGGAGAAACTCTGTGAGAAGGACTCGGGATGAGTGATGTAGTTATCATCGACTATACCACCGTTCTCGTTGACCTTCTGGTGACTGTTCGTGAAAAGGAAGTGCATGCTGTATTTGTCGCCGTTGTACGAGGAGAACAGCGAGGCGTTAAAATGCGACTGGTTCTGGTTTTGGAAATAGCCTCTGGAGTAGGCGTATTTAAGGTTAAAGCCGAAATTCAGTCGTTTGCCGGCATTCACTGCGAACTTCGCATCGATATGATCCTCACCGCTGGTCTTGTCTCCGCAGTTATCGTAGAGGATATTGGTAAATGGCGAGAGCGTGTTCATGAAGAGAAACTCGTCAGGCTGTGTCTCGACAAAGCTGTAGGGTTGTGTGAAGGTGAAGTAGTCTGGTTCGGGACGGTTGATAAAGATACGGCTCTGACGGGCCGTGTAGTTGCTGCCCGTGTGGTTGTACTCACCGTACATGCCGCTGTTGAAAGTCGTGTTCATGAACAGGTGGTGCACGGTGTCGGGCTCTGTGGGAATGATGTCGCCGAAGGTGCGGTCTACGGTCCAGGAACGGATGCCCTTGGGAATTTCCTTGTTGCGGGTGGTGTCGTTGTTGTGCTTATTAAAGTTATTGTTGTCGCTACGCTGGGAGATGTTTCCCATCTCGTCAATCTGGTTGTAAGTGTCTTGGGCGAGAGAAGGGAGAGATGAGAAAAGAAATGTGAGAAGTAGTGGGAGAATCCTCCATCGCATGATTCTCTTATACCTTATGATCCAGATATAGTCACTCATCACTTTTCTCTTTTCAACTCTATTTCATCATCCGTAATGACGATTCGGCAATCTTGAAGCACATCGCAATCAGGATAATGTATGTGCCCACCATCCGGTCCTTCGTCAGATACCAGATGACCCCTATGACGGCTCCGATCATGAAGATGATGTTCAGCACGTTGCGAATTTTGTCCTTATTCGTCATTTCTCGTTCAGCAGGCTGTTGAATTTGTTGAAGATGAAGTCTTTACGGTCGATGGTCTTACGGCGGAACTTCGCTGAAATCGGATAGAGCTTGGTGTGCTTCTTGTTCACGGCATACTTGTCGGTGATCCACTCCTCAGCTTTATAATGGCCGCCTCCGCGCTCGATGTCGTAATCGTAGCTGATGCGCATCATGCTGACGTCGGCCTTGCCGTCGGCAATGGTAATATAGATCTGGTAGTTGAACTGTGTACGGTCAAGGGACAGGGCACCACTCTTAAACACCAGCCACTCATGGAAAGCAGCTGCCAGTTCATGATTCTCACGATTCTGCAGGGCCACCTGGCTGTTGGCTATCTGATTGGGTTCGGATACCATTTTCGTCAGTTGCTTGAGCAGTATCTCGTAGATCTCGTCTGCAGACTTTCCCTCTGCGGTGATGGTAGTATGGAAGACCACCCTTCCGTCAACCTCAGGCACAGCGTCGGGCAACAGATACTTGGCATCGGGATTGTCCTTCGGCTGTTCTTCCACTTCTATTCGCTCCCATGTGTTGTCCTGAGCCGTTGCAAACATGGGCATCAGCGTCAAGATGGCTATAAGAATTCTTTTCATATTACCTAATATTATTAAAAATCGATGCAAAAGTACAAAGAAAAAACAATATACGGGCACTGATTACACGGATTAACACGTATTTTGTTATTTTTCACTATTTCAGTTCCAGTTCTTTCTCCAGTCGGAAGATCTCGTCGCGATATTGTGCTGCCTGCAGGAAGTCCAAATTCTTGGCGGCCTCCTTCATCAGTCGTCTGGTGTCGGCAATGCACTTTTCCAGCTGTGGTCTGGTCATACGGGCTACGATGGGATCGGCAGCTGACATAACGCCGCTATCGGCTGCGATTCCGAATTCTCTGCGTAGTTCTTTGACATCGGCACGGTTTTCCTTCTGCAGCACAGGCTGGCTGATGTTCTTGATTATCTGCTTGGGAGTGATGCCGTGGGCCTCATTATAGCGTATCTGTTTCTCACGGCGACGTAGGGTCTCGTCGATAGTAAGTTGCATTGAGGCGGTGATATTGTCGGCATACATGATGACCTTACCGTTCACATTACGTGCTGCACGACCTGCCGTCTGTGTCAGACTGCGATGACTGCGAAGAAATCCCTCCTTGTCGGCATCGAGGATGGCCACCAGAGATACCTCAGGCAGGTCAAGCCCCTCGCGCAGGAGGTTAACGCCCACCAGCACGTCGTAGTTGCCGAGCCGCAGGTCGTTTAGGATTTTTACACGCTCGAGAGTCTTCACCTCGCTATGGATGTAGTTGGTCTTTACACCGTGTTTCAGCAGGTAATCGGCCATTTCCTCGGCCATACGCTTGGTCAGTGTGGTGACGAGTACTCTTTCTCCTCGTTTGCTACGTGTATGGATCTCGTCCATAAGGTCGTCAATCTGGTTCTCGCTGGGTCGTACCTCAATCTCCGGGTCGAGCAGTCCCGTAGGGCGTATCACCTGTTCCACCACCACTCCTTCGGCTTCAGCCAGCTCGTAGTCGGCAGGGGTGGCGCTGACATAGATGACCTGATTCACCTCCTTCTGGAATTCTTCAAAGCGCAGCGGACGGTTGTCGAAGGCTGCAGGCAGACGGAAACCGTACTCTACAAGGTTCTGTTTTCGACTACGGTCACCGCCGTACATGCCGTTTATCTGTGGAACGGAGACATGACTTTCGTCGATAAAGAGAAGATAGTCGTCGGGAAAGAAGTCGAGCAGACAATAAGGTCTCTCACCGGCCTTACGACCGTCGAAGTAACGGCTGTAGTTCTCTATGCCCGAGCAGTGACCCAGTTCCTTGATCATCTCCATGTCGTACTCCACACGTTCCTTTATACGTTGTGCTTTTATCGTGTCGCCTTGTTCCTCAAAGAAAGCGATCTGCTTCACGAGATCGTCCTGAATGTCGTGGATGGCTATAGCAGTCTGCTCCTGCGAGGTCATGAAAAGGTTTGCGGGATAGAGTTTATAGTCTTTAAAGCTAGCCATACGGTCGAAAGTCACACCGTCGACCTCCTCAATGGCATCGATCTCATCATCCCAGAAGGTGATGCGCAGCACGGTTTCGGAGTAGGCGAGGGCAATGTCGACGGTGTCGCCCTTCACTCGGAAGTTCCCGCGCTGAAGATCCATGTCATTCCTGACGTAAAGCAGTTGTACTAATTTCCTTAACAGAGCGTTCCTCGATAACTTCTGACCTGTTTGTAATTCTATGACGTTCTCCTGTAGAGCCACAGGACTTCCCATACCGTAGATACATGAAACTGATGATACAACGATTACGTCATTTCTTCCTGATAGTAAGTTAGATACGGCAGATAGTCTCAGACGGTCTATATCATCATTAATGGCCAAGTCCTTTTCGATATACGTGTCGGTAGTAGGCAGATATGCCTCTGGTTGATAATAGTCATAATAGCTTACATAGTACTCCACAGCGTTCTGGGGGAAGAACTCCTTCATCTCCGTGTACAACTGATGTGCAAGTGTCTTGTTATGACTTAGGATAAGGGTAGGGCGGTTCCAGTTTGCTATGACGTTGGCCATCGTGAAGGTCTTGCCGGAACCCGTCACACCCAGTAGCACTTGTGACTTGTCTCCTCGCTCCAGTCCCTCCGTCAGTTGGCGGATGGCTTCGGGCTGGTCACCTGTCGGCTTATAGTCTGATGTAAGTATGAATTTTCCCATAGAGAGTGCAAAGATACGAAAAAATACCACATAATATACCGATTTTATTGAAATTATTGATAAAGAAATAAAAAAAACAGCGATAGTTGTATCTTCTGTGGCTTTTTTTGTGTAACTTTGCACCCCGATATGAAGAAATCAGTCATAATAATGTTTTTCGCGGCCCTGCTATTTAGCAGTTGTGCATCAGAATTCAACCGCATATACAAATATGGCGACGCAGAAGCCAAGTATGAGTATGCCAAGGAGGCTTTTGCACGCGGCAAGTTCCAACAGGCATCTACGCTGCTGCAGGAATTGGTGACGATGAAGAAAGGCAGTGACGAAGCCCAGGAGTGTCTTTACATGCTGGCTATGTCGGAGTACTGCAACCTCGACTATGAGTCAGCCTCGGAGACATTTAAGAAATATACCACGAGTTATCCCCGTGGATATTATGTAGAGCCGGCATATTTCTATGTAGGACAGTCGCTGTATGAGAGTTCTCCTGAACCTCGTCTCGATCAGTCGCCCACGAACGGTGCTATCACTGCATATCAGCAGTTCATGGATCTTTTCCCCGATTCACATTTGCGGGCCAAGGCTCAGGAGCGTCTGTATGAACTGACTGAGAAACTGATCATGAAGGAGTTCCTCTCCGCGCAGTTGTATTATAACCTTGGCGGCTATTTCGGAAATATCAATTCCAACGACGAGAGCAACTATACAGCGAGCATTATCACGGCGCAGAATACGCTCAAGAATTTTCCCTATTGTAGTCTGCGTGAGGACTTTATGCTGCTGATTATGAAGAGCAAGTTCCAGCTCGCTGAGAACAGTTCGGAAGAGAAAAGAATTGAGCGATATCGTGATGCTGAGGACGAATGCTACGGATTCATCAACGAATTTCCTGACTCTAAGAACGTATCGATTGCGGAAAAATACATTGCTAAATGCAAGAAAGTAATAAAGGATTGAAGAATATTAATAGTAGAAATATTGATTATTGAAAGAATTATGGACTACAAGAAATCAAAAGCACCAGTAAACACAGTATCTCGCAACATCATGGATCTCTGTCGTGAAACAGGCAATATTTATGAGAGTGTTGCAATCATATCCAAACGTGCTAATCAGATCAGCCTCCAGATCAAGGAGGACCTGAGCAAGAAACTGGCAGAGTTCGCTTCTTATAACGACTCGTTGGAGGAGGTTTTTGAGAACCGAGAGCAGATAGAGATTTCACGTTACTACGAGAAACTGCCGAAGCCCTCACTTCTCGCTACTCAGGAGTTTATCGAGAATAAGGTCTACTGGCGTGATCCGTCGCGTGAGAACGCTAATCAGGACAATTAGTACCTCGTTATCATGTGGCAGCGAAAGCAAACTCTATTTCTTGTGGCGGCCATCGTGATGACCGTCATTTGTCTTTGTATGCAGATTGGCTCCTTCAAGGCTGCAGGGCTTCAGGTGGGACGGGTGTATAACCTGTGGTTTACAGACCCCCTTGGACATCGTCATTTCGACACATGGCCTCTGATGGCCATATTGCTGCCTACTGCCGCTTTAGGAACTTATACTATCTTCATTTTTCACAATCGGAAGGTGCAGGCTCTGTTCTGTGCACTTAATGCGCTTTTGATTATCGGATGGTACGTGTGCTACTTCGTTGTGGCAAAGACCATAGGTGATAAAACGTGGGGGACGGTTGACTTCAAACCGTTGTGGCCAGCTGTCCTGCCGGCCATAGCATTGATCTTTTACCTGATGGCCAGACATGCCATAAAGGCCGACGAGAAACTTGTGCGGTCGATGGACAGGATCAGGTAGTTGACGTTTTACAGTTTACAGAGAGAAGACCAGACAAGCCCAGTCGTGGTCTTCTCTTTGTTTTTGCAGGGTTAGACCGAGTGTTTCAGCCTTGCTGATGAGCATCGTCGTGTCGGATGTGTAGAAACCACTTAGGATGAGCAAGGCTCTATCCGACATCTTCTCACGGAAAGCGGGGAGATCGGAGAGAAGGATGTTGCGGTTGATGTTTGCCAGAACGAGGTCGAATGTCCCGTCTACCTTATTTAATATGGAGGCATCGCCGAGAAGTGACTGAAAATGGTCGTCTACTTGGTTGATGACAGCATTGTGGCGGGCATTGTCGACAGACCATTCGTCGATGTCGTAGCCTATTGCTTCTGCGGCTCCGAGTTTCAGTGCACAAATGGAGAGAATGCCTGTCCCGGTTCCACAGTCGAGGACGCGGGCTCCTGCCAGTCTTTGGTCTCTCAGTTCAAGCAACGTTGAGCAAATCATGCGTGTTGTCTCGTGGGTACCTGTTCCAAAAGCCTGACGGGCATCGATCTCTATGGAAGTGAGATAGGTTTCGTCAGGCAAGTGGCGTCCGTCGTGAATCACTAAGGATGGCTGTATGACAATCGGCTCAAAACCCTCCTGTTCCCATTGCTCGTTCCAGTCGCGGTCTTCGGCTTCGTGGATGTCGTAGGTGATATTTACACATTCAATGGGAAAATCAGCGATGCCCAAATCGAGTTGTTTAGGGTTGAAAAGCTGTTGCTGAACATAGCCCTTAAGGCCTGTAGGCGTTACCTCGAATGACTCGAATCCTGCTTCTCCTGCTATGTCTGCAAGGAGATCGATAGCATCGGGAGAATAGGGGGAAATAGTAAAATCTGCCTCGAAATATTTCATTTGGATGTTAATTTTGAGGCAAAATTACAAAAAATAGGGAAAATCCTATCATAAGTTAGGGTTTTTCCGTATATTTGCATTCAAATTCGCTGTATTTTTGCAGCGTGAATCATTAAATATCTGGAAATATGAAGAAACTGTTACTGATTTCATTGTTCGCCGGAGTGCTGCCATTGTCTATGACGGCACAGGATGATGACCTCTATTTCGTTCCAAAGAAAAAGAGTGTGGAGATGGTGACGGACCATTACGGTATGCCTAAGGGTGTGTATTACTCAGGCAGCAACCGCAGTATAGACGAATATAATCGCCGTACGATCAGTCACTATGAACTTATCGGTGCTGACTCTATCATGAACGACACCATTAGCTTCATCGCTGAGAAGGGCGTGTATCCTGACTCTATTGCTTCGGAGGATTTTACATATACGAAGAAGCTGAGTCGTTTCGATGACTACGATGTGACTGACAATGCAGCCTTCTGGGCTGGTTATGAGGCAGGACGTTACGACTGGGGATGGCATTCACCTTGGTATTACAGCCGTTTCGGATGGTATGATTACTGGTATGATCCTTGGTATTATAGATGGTATGATCCGTACTACTACAGTTGGTATGGTGGCTGGTACGGCAGCTGGTATGGCAGTTGGTATAGCCCCTGGCATTATAGTTGGTATGGTTATCCCTGGTACAATCTCGGTTATTATGGCTGGGTAGGCACTGGTGGCAGATACCACTATACTCCAACCATCGGTGCCGGATCTATCCGTCGAGACGGTATGACCTATGGCTCACGCAACAGCTCCATCGCTCGTAACAGCAGTCGTATGAACGAGTTGCGTAACAGAACGGTTAGCGGTAATAGCCGTAATGGAGGTCGCTCGCGCAATTCCAACGGATATAGGAATAATTACAATAATTCGTCTTTCAACGGCTCTCGTAGCAGCAGTAATTCATCCTTTAGCGGCTCACGCAGTAGCAGTGGCGGCGGAAGCTTCAGCAGTGGTGGTGGTTCCCGCAGTAGTGGCGGCGGAGGCGGCAGCCGTATGGGTGGTAGAAGATAATACAGATAGATAAAAAATAGTTATGGATATGAAAAGATTATATATAGCAGTATTGACTCTGGCAGCTGTTCTGCCGGTAACTGCACAGGATACATATGAGAGTGCCCGTCTTTTGGGTAGCGACCTTAATGGTACAGCCCGTTATGTAGGTATGGGCGGAGCGATGGAGGCCCTCGGAGCTGACATCTCCACCATTTCAACGAACCCTGCGGGCATTGGTCTGTTCCGCCATTCTACGGCAAGTGTTTCCTTTGGTCTCGTTTCACAGTCCGACGTGGAGAAGTTTGACGATCTTGGGAAGATGAACATGAGTTTCGATCAGGCCGGATTCGTGTATTCTTCGAAGGTCAGCCGAAAGTCATTTGTCAATGTGGGTTTCAACTACCACAAGAGCCGTAACTTCGACCAGCTCCTGGCGGCAGCCAACTCTCTGAGCCATGCTTCGGTAAACGGTCTGTCGTATCACAAGTCAGAAAAGGAGGATGTCAGAAAAGGCGGATTCTATTGGGACGTTAATAACAATGGTGATGTGATAGGCTATGAGGATGCTAAAAGCCCCAATCGCGCACAGACCTTCAGCCAGATGGACTATATTAATTTCAATGCATTGAATGCCGACATCGATGAAGATCAGAATTTGTGGATGGGCTATAACGAGGCCGACTACTACCTGTTCAACCGTGCTCATCGCGGCTGGATCAGCGAATTCGACGTCAACGTGAGCGGTAACCAGTCTGACCGTTTCTACTGGGGTGTCACCTTAGGCATCCATGATGTCCGATACAAAGGTTATTCTGTCTATACAGAGCGCTTGACAAACATTAACAATAGCAATACGGGATATGATGGGGTAGAGGACTATGTTGACTATATGGACGACCGCAAGATCGAAGGAACGGGTATCGATATCAAGGCTGGTGTTATCTTCCGTCCCATAGAGGAGTCGGCCTTCAGAGTAGGACTATCGGTCTCCACACCCACATGGTACGAGTTGACCACTACTAATGATACATACTTCAACAATGACTCTGAGTATGGTCTTGAAGACGCTTGGGCATCCAGTGAGTCGTATGACTTCCGCTATTTCACTCCTTGGAAGTTCGGCGCAAGCATCGGACATACCATAGGCAACAATGTTGCCCTCGGATTCAGTTATGAGATAGCGGACTATAGCACCTCTGTGAATCGCATTTTGTCTGGACAGACCAACTCCAACGGATATGAGCGCTCGTATTCTGACCCTGATATGAAGTATAACACCAAGTCTTCACTGAAGACCGTCAGTTTGCTGAAAGCTGGAATAGAGTACAAGCCCGATCCAGCTCTGGCTGTGCGTGTAGGCTATAACTATCAGTCATCGGCATACGAGAAGAATGGATATCGTGACGCTATGCTCGACTCTCCTGGAGTGGCTTACTCTTCAACAACCGACTACGTGAACTGGGGCGATACCCATCGCATCACCTGCGGTCTTGGCTTCAGGGCGGAAGGATGGAACATCGACTTGGCTTATCAATACAGTACCACAAGTGGTGACTTCCACCCCATGCAGGTCTATGATGCCGGACAGGATACCGGTGTGATGAAAGTATACAATAAGCGCCACCAATTGCTGCTTACGCTCGGGTATACTTTTTAAGAGTTAATAGTGAATAGTGACTGTATAAAAATGCGGCTTTATGCAAATAAGGCCGCTTTTTTTTGTTTATTCGGTTGAAAAGTCGTACCTTTGCGCACAATTCAATTGATAATAGTAAATATAATCGTCAATATCCAAATGAAAAAACTTTTATTAGGTGATGAAGCTATTGCCCAGAGTGCGATTGACGCAGGACTGAGTGGTGTATATGCCTATCCCGGTACTCCCTCCACAGAGATAACAGAGTATATCCAGGAGTCACCCATTGCTAAAGAGAGAAATATTCATCGCCGTTGGTCTACGAACGAGAAAACGGCTATGGAGGCAGCGCTTGGCATGTCGTATATGGGCAAGCGGGCGCTGGTGTGTATGAAACACGTAGGACTGAACGTCTGTGCCGACCCCTTCGTTAATTCCGGTATGACCGGTACTAACGGTGGTCTGGTGGTGCTTGTGGCTGACGATCCGTCGATGCACTCGTCGCAGGATGAGCAGGATTCCCGCTTCTATGGCAAGTTTGCGATGGTTCCGACGTTGGAACCCAGTAGTCAGCAGGAGGCCTACGACATGATGCAGGAGGCCTTCGACCTGTCTGAGCAGTTGCATTTGCCAATCCTGATGCGTGTCACCACTCGTATGGCTCACTCACGTGCCGTTGTAGAGGTAAAGGATGAGCCGCGTGAGCAGAATGCTCTCAATTACAATGCTCAGGCATCCAACTGGGTGCTGCTGCCAGCCTTCGCCCGTAAGCGTAATATTGTGGTAACAGGTCAGCAACCGCTCTTGGAACAGATGTCTGTCGAAAGCAAGTACAACAAGTATATCGAAGGTCAGGATCACAAGTTGGGAATTATCGCCAGTGGTATTGCCTACAACTACCTGATGGAATGCTTCCCCAACGGATGTCCGTATCCTGTGCTGAAAATCTCACAGTATCCTATACCCAAGAAACTTATACGTCGCATGACCGATGATTGTGAGTATGTGCTTGTGGCCGAAGAGGGTCAGCCTTTCATTGAGGATCAGGTGCGTGGTGTAATGCCGGGCAACGCAGTGATTAAGGGACGTCTTACAGGAGAACTGCCTCGTACGGGTGAGTTGAATCCTGATTTTCTGAAAAAGGCTCTAGGCATTAAGATAGGTGAGAACTATGCGCCGTGTGAGGATGTCACACCGCGTCCGCCTGCACTCTGTCAGGGTTGCGGACATCGTGATGTCTACACCGCCCTCAACGAGGTGCTCCGTGAGTATCCCAATGCCCGCGTGTTTGGTGATATCGGCTGCTACACGCTTGGCTTCCTGCCTCCATACAAGGCTATCCATAGTTGTGTGGATATGGGTGCCTCTATCACGATGGCCAAAGGTGCTGCCGACGCAGGACAGTGGCCTGCTGTGGCTATCATCGGTGACTCAACATTTACTCACTCTGGTATGACGGGACTGCTCGATGCTATTAATGAGAATGCTGACATCACCGTGATTATCTCTGATAACCTGACGACGGCGATGACAGGCGGACAGGACTCTGCTGGCACGAATAAGTTCGAGGCCATCTGTAAGGGTCTTGGCTTGAGTGAGGATCACCTGAAGGTGGTGAACCCGATTCCGAAGAATATGCCTGAGATTACTGCTGCCATACGTGATGAGATTAACTATCATGGTGTGAGTGTGATTATACCGCGTCGTGAGTGCATGCAGACTTTACAGCGTCATCTCAAGCAGAAGAAGGCGGCAGAGAAAAAATCGTAAATCGTAAATCCGTAATTCGTAAATTATGAAGACAGATATTATACTTTGTGGCGTAGGAGGACAGGGCATCCTCTCTATTGCAACGATCATTGGCGAGGCAGCCATGAAGGAGAACCTCTATATCAAGCAGGCTGAGGTACATGGAATGTCACAGCGTGGAGGTGATGTGCAGTCAAACCTGCGCCTTTCAAGTAGTCCTATCGCCAGCGACCTGATCCCCTTGGGTGGTGCAGATGTCATTATCTCTATGGAACCCATGGAGGCTTTGCGCTACCTTCCGTTCCTGTCGAAGGATGGTTGGATCATAACCTCGAGTGCTCCTTTTGTAAACATACCTAATTATCCTGATATTGAGAAGATTAAGAGTGATCTCAATAGCGTAGGAAATGTGATTGTACTTGACATTGAGCAAGCTGCCAAGGACAATGGAGTACCTCGCTCAGCAAACGTCATCCTTCTGGGTGCCGCCCAAAAGGCTCTGGGCATTGAGTACGACAAGCTGGAGGATGCCATTCGTCGTGTCTTCGGTCGTAAGGGTGAGGCCATCGTTGAGGCGAATATCAAGGCCCTCGCCATTGGTCGCGAAGCACAAAAGTAGTTGTTTACAGTTTAATATTTATAGCTAATAGATGAATACACCTATAGATAAGAAAATTGTCGATGGCTTGGTGGCAGACTTGGGTATTAAGGATTTTGCCAAGGCCACGATCCGTGAGGTAAAGCAGGTGGCTGCTAAAGCTGAGAAGGCGAGTGGTGTGGAGTTCATCAAGATGGAGATGGGTATACCCGGCCTCCCTGCGGCAAAGGTGGGTGTTGATGCGCAGATAAAGGCGCTTGAGGATGGTATAGCTCACTCATATCCTGATATTCAGGGTGCTCCGGTGCTGAAAGAGGCTGCCTCACAGTTTGTGAAGGCATTCATCGGTATCGATATCAAACCCGAAGGATGCATCCCCGTCAGCGGTTCCATGCAGGGTACATTCGCATCGTTCCTCACTTGTTCACAGCGCGACAAAAAGAAGGACACAGTGCTCTTTATTGATCCAGGCTTCCCCGTTCAGAAGATGCAGTTGCAGGTGATGGGCGTGAAGTTCGAGACCTTTGACGTGTACGACTACCGTGGCGATAAGCTTGGTGATAAACTGGAGAGTTATCTCTCAAAGGGTAATATCTGTGCCATTGTCTATTCCAACCCCAACAACCCCTCATGGATTTGTCTGCGTGAGGAGGAATTGAAGGTGATCGGTACGCTGGCTACGAAGTATGACGTTATCGTGATGGAAGACCTCGCCTATTTCGCTATGGATTTCCGCAAGGATCTCTCCACGCCGTTTGAGGCTCCCTATCAGGCCACGGTGGCCCGCTATACCGACAATTACATGTTGCTCATCAGCGGTTCCAAGGCATTCAGCTATGCCGGCGAGCGTATCGGTGTGACGTGCATTAGCGATGCTTTGTTCCATCGTCATTTCGATGACCTCTCTGAGCGTTATCAAGGTCTTCCCTTCGGTCCGGTATTCTCGACCCGTATGCTTTACGCCCTGTCGTCAGGCACCAGTCATAGTGCACAGTATGCTATGGCTGCCATGCTGAAGGCTGCCTACGAGGGCCGTTACGATTTCCGCAAGGAGATCAGCGTCTACGGAGAGCGCGCCAGGAAACTGAAGGAGATCTTCTGCCGCCATCATTTCTATGTGGTCTACGACAAAGACCTCGACGAACCCATAGCCGACGGATTCTACTTCACCATAGGCTATCCCGGCATGACCTCTGGCCAATTGGCACTTGAACTGATGTATTACGGTGTGTCGGCCATCTGTCTGATCACTTGTGGTTCGGAGCAGGAAGGCTTGAGAGTCTGTACCTCGTTTATCGAGGACCATCAGTACGACTTACTCGAAGAACGCATGAAGATCTTTGAAATAAATAATCCTCGGTAATTCCGAGGATTATTTGTTTGGTGGGGGAGGTGGCATCTTTCCGTCGCGTGGTGGACGCTTGCCATCTTTCTTGGGCTTATCCTTCTTATTCTTTTTTTCAGGCTTTGCAGCTGATTCGTCTGTACCTTCGTCCATATTGATGGCATCAAATTTAAAATCAGATAGCGGGATGAAGCGTACGTCGTAGGTACTGCCTTTCTTCTGGGTGTACTTGCGTTTAATCTTGTCATACTTCTTCTCCACCGTCTTGCGTTTTTCGCTGCAAATGACCACGCATGTGCGCTTTGGTTGGTCAAACTTCTGGGCACAGTAGTCACGCAGCTGGTTAGAGTAGTTGCTGCGTCCGGCAAGGATGTCTTTCTTCTGCATGAACCACACGCTGTCTACCTCCTGAATGTCAGTGAAGTAGATGATGGAGTCATTAAATGAAGCAGAGAATCCGAACATATAAGCCTTCGGTACTACGAAGTTCTTTGCCTGTAGGGGCGAGTATACTATTGCAAGTACTGCCAGTATGGTGGCAGTGAGTGTGATTTGTCTGATGGGTTTCATTTATCCTAAATATGTCTTTAATATCTTATTCTTTGTACATGTGCGCAATTTACGGATGGCCTTTTCCTTGATCTGGCGTACCCGTTCACGCGAGAGACCATATTTTGTGCCAATCTCCTCGAGCGTCAATTCCTGACCACCAATACCGTAGGAGTCTTCTATCACCTTACGCTCGCGGTCGCTGAGGATGTTCAAGGCATTGCGAATCTCTTTCTTCAGCGACTCCACCACGAGTTCCTTATCTGTGGTTGGTATGTCCTCGTTGACCAATACGTCAAGCAGACTGCTGTCTTCGCCCTCAGCGAAAGGCGCATCTACTGATACGTGATGGCTGCTGATGCTCATGGCTTCGTCAATCTTCTCCGTGGGCAGGTCGATGCTCTCAGCTATCTCTTCCAGAGATGGGCGACGCTCGTTGAGTTGCTCAAACTTACTGATCTCCCTGCTGATCTTATTGTACGATCCCACTTGGTTGAGTGGCAGTCTCACGATACGGCTCTGCTCAGAGATGGCCTGAAGTATGCTCTGGCGGATCCACCACACGGCGTAGGAGATGAACTTGAAGCCTCGGGTCTCGTCGAAGCGCTCGGCTGCTTTCAGCAGTCCCAGATTACCCTCGTTGATGAGGTCGGCAAGGCTCATGCCTTGGTTTTGGTACTGCTTGGCCACTGAGACAACGAAGCGCAGGTTAGCCCTCGTCAGCCGTTCAAGTGCTTCTTGGTCACCTTTGCGGATGCGCTGTGCGAGTTCTGCCTCTTCCTCGGCGGAAATCATTTCCTCCTTACCGATTTCCTGCAGGTACTTCTCCAGGGAGGCACTCTCGCGGTTAGTAATCGACTTGATGATTTTCAGTTGTCTCATTGGTTGGTTTTTTGTTGCCAATTTGCAAAGGTAAGGCATTTTCCTGAGACAACCAAAAAAAAAGCCACGAATTTTCATATTCGCGGCTTTTTTCCTGTTTTTTCGCTTAATCGTTCTGCAAAGGAACGGCGAAGTAGCCCTTCTTGCCTGTCGGATAGATGCCCTGGATGTAGAGCACAGGCTCCTTGCTTGTCGAGGCTTCCTTCACAGCGTCCTGCAGGTCGTCGATAGTCTTCATGGCCTCGTCGTTCACACGTTGGATAATGAATCCCTGTGGTACGCCAGCTTCCTTCAGCTTACCGCCGCTAACCTTTGTAATCTGCAGACCGTAGCTGATGTTAAGCTGTTCCTTCTGTGAATCGGTGACGGCGCGGAACTGGGCACCCAGTACGTCGAGGTCGGCATTCTTCACAACCTTCGTGTTGCCCTGCTCGTTCTTCAGCGTCAGTGTAGTAGTCTTCTCCTTTTTATTACGCATGTAGGTCACCTTCACCTGTTCGCCAGGGTTCTTCTGAGCCAGAATGCCCTGCAGGTCGCCCATGGTCTTTACCTTCTGTCCGTCGACGGCAGTAATAACATCTTCCTTCTCCAGTCCGGCATCATCGGCAGCACCGTCTTCAACGACCTTCTCAATGCGCACACCTTCCATCGTACCATAGTCCTTCACGTCCTTATCCTGATCCTTCATAGCGTCTACGTAGTCCTTCACGCTACCGCCTTGAATGCCAATCATGGCACGCTGGTAGGTTCCGTACTTCTTGAAGTCGTCTACAGCCTTCTTGACGATGCTGGTGGGGATGGCAAAGCCGTAACCGATGTTCGAACCGGTGGGCGAGGCCAACATGGCATTGATACCGATGAGTTCACCGCGAGTGTTCACCAAAGCACCACCGGAGTTACCCTGATTGATGGCTGCATCGGTCTGAATCATCGAGGTAATTCCGCCAGTATTCATCGGACGGGCCTTTGCGCTGACGATACCTGCTGTTACGGTGTTGTTCAGTCCCAATGGATTACCCACGGCCAACACCCATTCGCCTACCTTTACATCATCGCTGTTGGCAATGACGATGGCGGGCAGGTTCTTCGCGTCAATCTTGATGAGTGCGAGGTCTGTAGTCTTGTCGGCACCTATGATACGTGCAGAATACTCCTTCGAATTTTCATTCAGGGTTACTGTCAGCTCGTCGGCACCGTCCACCACGTGGTTGTTGGTGACGATATATCCGTCGGCAGAAATGATCACACCCGAGCCTGCTGCAGCACGCTTCGGAGTTTGCACCTGACGCTTGCGGCCGTTGCCGTTGCCGTTATTGCCCTGTCCGCGTCCGAAGAAACCACCGAAGGGGTCTGAGAAGAAATCCTCGAAGGGATCGCTGTACTCTACAGTCTGTACCTTAGAATTAATGACCGACTTGATGTACACCACAGCGGGAAGCGCCTTCTCGGCTGCATAAGTCAAATCTACCGGCTGACCAGCGGGTGCTGATGCAATCACGGGGGTGGGGGAAGTGGGATTGGCAGCGTTGCTCTTGTTGATAGCTGCTACCGAGAGCGTCAAGGCAACGAAGCAGATGGCCGGCGTTGCCACATTGATGATTTTTTTCATATTCTTATTCATTTTGTTTATGATTTATAATTCTACACTTGCAGCCTTCTTCGTGACTGCGTTTACACTCACTCAGAGTTTTCGAGTGCAAATATAAGGTCATTTTTTCGTATTGTGACAAAATGTCGTGAATATTTGTCCCAATTTAACAATTCTGCCAAAAGGCTTAACGGCTCTTTGCGATTAACACTTCAAATCTTAAATTTCTGACAAATTTAATAAAACGTATAGTTTATACTTGAATATTTTTAATTATCTGCGCTAATGTTCAAAAATATTTGGTTTTTCGCTTGCTTATTCGTATCTTTGCACCCGAAAGCACTGCCACGGTCTGTCGCTGGTGTCATTTCGGCACGAGAGGAAAGTCCGGGCAGCACAGGGCGCCCCACTTCTGAAAATGGAAGCTATTGGTGACAGTAGGTTAGGGCAGAAGAGAACGACCGCCGCCCTCCCCGTGAGGGTTGGTAAGGGTGAGAAGGTGGTGTAAGAGACCACCAGCCAATGGGTGATCATTGGGCTGTGTCCACTGGGGGCTGCAAGTTCATGTAAACCGTCCCGAGAGAGGGTTGCCCGCCCGAGTTGACGATGGTCTGAGCAGCAATGCAACAGGGCCGGGTCTCATGCGGCGGAGGGTAGAACGCTAAAGCCACGGGGTGACTCGTGGATTAGATAAATGACAGGCACCGCGCAAGCGGTACAGAACCCGGCTTATAGGGGCAGTGCTTTCTTTTTAAACGGAACACTTACACATTATTTAATATATATCTATAAATATGGCTACAGTAGACGATAAGAAAGTGATTTTCTCGATGGTGGGCGTGAGTAAGACCATCCAGCAGAACCAGAAACAAGTACTCAAGAACATCTATCTTTCGTTCTTCTATGGAGCGAAGATCGGCATCATCGGTCTTAACGGTGCCGGTAAGTCGACGCTGATGAAGATCATCGCCGGCATCGACCAGCAGTATCAGGGCAACGTCGTTTGGAGCCCGGGCTATTCTGTCGGCTATCTGCCGCAGGATCCGCCACTCAACGAGGCAAAGACGGTGAAGGAGAATGTCATGGAGGGCGTTCAGCATGTCTACGACGCCCTTGCCGAATATGATGAGATCAATGTGAAGTTCGGTCTGCCGGAGTATTATGAGGATGCCGACAAGATGGACAAGCTCATGGCCCGTCAGGCTGAGCTGCAGGATATCATCGACTCAACCGATGCCTGGAACATGGACTCGAAGCTCGACCGTGCGATGGCGGCCCTGAATTGTCCGCCGGGCGACTGGAGCGTGACGAACCTCTCTGGTGGTGAGCGCCGTCGTGTGGCACTCTGCCGACTGCTGTTGCAGAAGCCCGACGTGCTGTTGCTCGACGAGCCTACCAACCATCTTGACGCCGAGTCCATCGACTGGCTGGAGCAACATCTCCAACAGTATGAGGGCACCGTCATCGCCGTCACGCACGACCGCTACTTCCTCGACGACGTGGCTGAATGGATCCTCGAACTCGACCGCGGTGAGGGCATCCCCTGGAAGGGTAACTATTCCTCTTGGCTCGAACAGAAATCCCAGCGTCTGGCCCTTGAAGAGAAGACCGCCTCGAAGCGCCGCAAGACGCTGGAGCGTGAGCTGGAGTGGGTACGTATGGCACCGAAGGCCCGTCACGCCAAGGGGAAGGCCCGACTCAACTCCTACGACAAGATGCTCAACGAGGAACAGAAGCAGAAGGAGGAGAAACTCGAGATCTACATCCCCAACGGTCCGCGTCTGGGCAATAAGGTCATCGTAGCTGACCACGTCGCCAAGGCATACCCCGAGAAGCCGCTCTTCAGCGACCTCTGCTTCAACCTGCCTCCCAACGGCATCGTGGGTGTCATCGGCCCTAACGGAGCCGGTAAGACCACGCTCTTCCGACTCATCATGGGTCTCGAACAGCCCGACGCCGGTTCTTTCGATGTTGGCGACACCGTGAAACTGTCCTACGTAGACCAGCAGCATAAGGACATTGAGCCTGAGAAGACCGTCTATCAGGTGGTCAGTGGCGGCAATGAGACCATCCGTATGGGTGGCCGCGACGTGAATGTGAGAGCCTATCTCTCACGTTTCAACTTCAGTGGAGCCGATCAGGAGAAGAAGTGCGGTGTGCTGTCAGGAGGTGAGCGCAACCGCCTCCATCTGGCCATCGCCCTCAAGCAGGAAGGCAACGTGTTGCTGCTCGATGAGCCCACGAACGATATTGATGTCAACACCCTCCGAGCCCTTGAGGAAGGTCTCGAGGCCTTTGCCGGCTGTGCCGTCATCATCAGCCACGACCGCTGGTTCCTCGATCGTATCTGTACCCATATCCTCGCCTTTGAAGGGGAGGGGAGTGTCTTCTACTTCGAGGGCAACTATTCCGAATACGAGGCCAATAAAGCCCAGCGCTTAGGTCTCGACGAACCCAAGCGCACCCGCTATCGCAAGCTGATGGAGGAGTGATACTAAAAGAAAAGAGAGCCGGACAAAATGTCTGGCTCTCTTTTTGGTAGTCGATAGGGGAATCGAACCCCTATGCCAAGATTGAGAATCTTGTATCCTAA
>CAMKSE010000006.1 GCA_946415365.1 uncultured Prevotellaceae bacterium | reverse complement strand
ATAAAGGAAACAGAGGTCTTGTCAGGACTCTCGGTGTAGTTGGCAATGCCGGGCAATCCCCAGAAGTCACGGGGAATGGTTGTTTTGACGGTGATGCTGACCTTTTTATAGCCGCTTTCCCGAAGCTCTTTGATGGACTGAATGCCCACGAGCTTGCCTTCTTTTAAGATTGCCACCCGGTCACACAGCTTCTGTACTTCGCTGAGGACATGGGATGAGAAGAAAATGGTGGTTCCCCGGCTGTTCTCCTCCTTCAGAATATCGTAGAAAGCCTGCTGGATCAACGGGTCTAAGCCGCTGGTAGGCTCGTCCATAATCAGCAGCTTGGGCGAGGTCATGATGGCAGACACAATCCCCACCTTTTTCTTGTTACCCAGAGACAGGTCTGCGATTTTCCGGGTCAGATCCAGATTGAGGCGCTCAGAAAGCTCATACATTTTCGTTTCGCAGTCCATGCCGTACAGGTCAGCGGTGTATTGCAGCAGTTCCCGCACCTTCATGTTTTCATAATAGCTGTTCTCGCTGGGAAGGTAGCCCACATCTCTGGCAATGACACTGGCCTTGGTCTGGCAGTCCAGACCGAAAATAGAGGCGTTGCCGCCGCTGGGATGGATCAGGCCCATCAGCGTGCGGATAGTGGTGGATTTTCCTGCACCGTTGGGGCCAATGAAGCCGAAAAACTCGCCCTCATTCACCGAGAAACTGAGGTCGTTGATCCCCCGATGGGTTCCATAGTGCTTGGTCAGCTGGTTTAAGACAATTGCTTGCTCCCTCATTTTTGATACTCCTCCTTATAAAAATTTTTCCGCAGAATTGCGATGTTCTTCTCAAAATCCTCCATGACAGCCTGAAAATCGAAAGCCGCCGCCCCCCGGTACCGGGCTGCATAGCCCTCGGCCATCAGAAGCAGCATTTGAAAGACCGGCTGGGCATTGTTCTGTACCCATTTAGATATTGTAGCCTGACCAACCCCAAGTTGCTCAGACAGCCACTTGTTGGTTAAGTTCTTTTCGGCGATAATCACCCGGAGTCTATTCAAATGTTTCGGTTCCATACATCTAAATTTTGAGGCAAATATACTAATAAAAAGTGAAATAATTTTCTTTATTAGAAATTTTCTTCTAATTGATGCCATATTTTAACACTTTTAGGTCATAATTCATATACATTGGGGTATTCGCTTCATACTTTTCCTCACGTTGATGACTCTTTTTTGAGTGACTTCACTTCACCTTCGATGCAAAGTCCAAATGACAAAATCGGAAAATTTCGCTTGTTTTCCATGTTAAGATTTGTTAAGCTGATGTTTTCATTCTGGGGTTTCTGAAATTTTTGTTTCCAGTTTGTTCCTTTTGCTATTTTGTGCCTTCAATAGTTTCTGAGTATCAGATACTTACAAAAATTCAGCAGAATTTCAAGAAGAAGATTATGATGGTCGTAGGTGCCTGTATCTTCCTTGTGGCTGCTGCCCAGGCTCTGCCTTTGTTCTTCGGTGTTACGAACTAATTGGTCTAGGAATCTCAGATAAGGCTATATGGCAAATACACCTGATGATACCAGCTACGTTGATTACCCTCTGTTCAAGGGGCTTCAGAAACCCCTTGAATTCATGGGTATTCAGGGACGCTACATATACTGGGCTGCAGCAGCGGTCGGTGGAGCCATTATCGGTTTCATCATCGCCTACTGTCTGATCGGTTTCGTGGCAGGTCTAATTGTCCTGAGTGTATCGCTCTGTACTGGTGCAGCCCTTGTCTTCTTCAAGCAGAAAAAGGGATTGCATACCAAGAAGGAAGACCATGGTGTCTTTATCTTTGCCTATTCAAGAAGAATGTAATATCAGTATTTCGACAACAATGAGCAAGTGTGTTGAACATAATTGAGTAACGTGGGTAGGCTCATCTTCGCATAAGGGTGGGCCTACCTTAATTTCAAAGAATCTTTTCAAGCAGATCATTCAAAACAATGGTAATTTACGCTATCGTCATATTCATTGCAATTCTCGTTGGCATGGCTATTTCCGTCTATGCTTTTGGCACAGGAGGAAAGCGCAAAAAGATATTTCAGGACATCTACTTCTCCATCGAGGATAACGATGGTGTAGGTGTGTTGTACACAAAGACAGGCGAATATTCTGCGATACTGAGACTGACGAATCCCGTCCAGAAGTTTTCTGCCAATATTGACAGCTACTATGAGTTCACCCATCTGATGACGGCTCTTGCCCAGACATTAGGTGAGGGCTATGCTATTCACAAGCAGGATATCTTTATCAGAAAACGGTTCAAAGACGAGTCCGGGGAAGCTCATGAGTTCCTTTCAAAATCATACTTTGACTATTTCAAGGGACGTGAATACACAGACAATGAGACCTATCTCATTATTACACAGGAATCCAAGAAAAGCCGTCTGTTCTCCTATGACAGTAAGAAATGGCGCGATTTCCTTGTGAAGATACACAAGGTTCATGACCAGCTCAGAGACTCTGGCATTCCTGCAAGTTTCTTGGGCAAAGAAGAAGCGCGTGTCTATGTTGACAGGTATTTCTCCATGAACTTCCAGGACAAGACTGTTTCGATGACGAACTTCAACGTTGATGAAGAGTGTATCTCCATGGGAAACAGACGCTGCAAGGTCTATAGCCTTGTGGATGTTGACTGTACCAACCTCCCCACCCTTATCAGGCCGTTCACAAACATAGAGGTCAACAACACCTCCATGCCTGTGGATCTCGTTTCTGCCGTTGATACTATCCCCCATGCAGAGACTGTCGTTTACAATCAGATGATCTTCATGCCGAATCAGAAGCGTGAACTGTCAATGCTTGACAAGAAGAAAAACCGCCATGCATCCATTCCTAACCCATCTAACCAGATAGCCGTCGAGGACATCAAGCGTGTTCAAGATGTGATAGCCAGGGAAAGCAAGCAGTTGGTATATAGCCATTTTAATATCGTAGTGGCAATGCCAGCAGATGAAGACATCCAGAAATGCACCAACCATATCGAGAATGCTTTCAGCCGTATAGGCATCCATATCAGCAAGAGAGCTTATAATCAGCTTGAACTGTTCGTCAATTCCTTCCCCGGAAACTGCTATGGTATGAGTCAGGATTATGACCGTTTCCTGACTCTCAGTGACGCTGCTGCCTGTCTGATGTACAAGGAGCATATCCAGCATAGTGAGGAAACACCGTTGAAGATTTATTATACAGACCGTCAGGGAGTACCTGTAGCCATCGATATCAGCGGTAAGGAAGGTAAGGAAAAGATTACCGACAACTCCAATTTCTTCTGTCTTGGCCCATCTGGTTCAGGTAAATCATTCCACATGCATGTCATATGGACTAAAACGCATCGAAAAGAACTCCAAACAAAACTTAGAGAAACGTCATAAATAGCTCATTTTCAATACATATTCATTAACATAACGCTCCAACCGCCTATTGCGAGTTTCATCCGTTTATAGTAATTTTGTACCACGGTTGTACCATGGGCAGAGGGACACACGGTTCTTAATGAGGGTTCTTATTTCCTCTTATTTCCCCTTGTTTCCTCTTAAAAGTTTCCGTCAAGGACCATCCCCCATGAGTCACTGCAAAATTCAAAAATAACGGTAAAAATGAATACTACAACTCGCATTCCAATCGTGCTGATGTCCGTAGAGGAAACAGCGCAGGCAGTAAGCATCAGCGTCAAGACAGTACGCAGTCTTATTCGTCAAGGCAGGCTAAGAGCCGTAAATTTCGGTACACGCATGACCAGGATCTATTTGCAAGACCTTCTTGAAATAGCCAAGGGACAAGGTTATCAGGTGGTTCTCCCTTCTTCCCTATCGTTAGAAGGAGCAACGTCCAAGAAAGCACAGAGGCTAAAAGATGCCGAGACTGGCTCAGTCAACAAGTTGGCAAAGTGTCGCAAGACTCCCAGGGCTGGTGAAAGAGCACCTGATGGAGTAACCCACGACACCCATTACACAATGGCAGAGGTGTTGAGCACCTTTAATATCAAGTATGGAAGATTCTATGAAGTCCGCAATCGTTACCAACTCCAGTCAGTTCACGCATGGGGAACGACCTGCTTCAAGAAAGAAGACGTGGAAAGGGTTATCGGGCTTTATAATGAAGAACAGGGTAAGAACATTTCCGATGACTGGTACACCTGCTTCGACATCATGAAACTCTACGGATTAGGCAAGACACAGGTACGCAGATTTGCGGAGACCCATGGAGTGAGAATCCGAAAGTTCAAAGGCGGAAGAGCCAACTACTATCTGAAAGCAGACTGGGAGGCTGCACGCAAGAAGGCAGAGAAAAGCAGTACTACGACCAAGGCAAAACGGAAGTGAGACACAAGTCAAGAGATGGTTCAAACAAACTCATATACGACCCATGCCGTTGCAATTGCTATGCAGCACCCATCCATGTCGGTCGAAACAAACCCACAACGCAGAGTAACGGATATAAGACAAAAAACGCATCCAATACCTGCTTTTAGTCTGATTTTGAGCGTAAAATCATACTCAAAAGCAAATTCAGGTTAAATTCTGGCTGTATTTGAAGCCATCTTTGCTTTTCTCTTTTCACGGCAATCTAACTTTGCATCGGATTTGAGAGTTAAAGCGTTGCGACCATGGCTATTCGCATCCACAGATACACATCGGTAAGAATAATAAAAGAATAACAATATGACGAACATTTGTACAAAGGTCACCGTGCGGAAACGACCTATCAAGAACGGACAGACTTCCCTCTATCTGGATTTCTATCCTCCAATCCGCAACCCGAAGACAGGCAAGCTCTCACGCAGGGAGTACCTTGGTCTTTACATCTACACCAACCCTGTTGAACGCTTTCAGCAGGAGTACAACAAAAGTATGATTCAGAAAGCGGAAATCATCAAGTGCCGCAGGACTGAGTCCATCATCAATGAGGAGTATGGCTTCCTCGACCGCAACAAGGGCAAGGAGAGCTTCTTGGAATATTTCAAGAACCTCATGATTGAGCGTGGCAGCAGCCAGAACTGGGCAACCGCCTACATGCACTTCCACAATTACACGCATGGCGAGTGCCGCTTCTGCGACCTTACCGTTCCGTACTGCCAGGGATTCCTCGACTACCTGTTGTCGGATGCCTGTATGCACAACGGCAAGCGCATGATGGGAACAACAGCCAACAACAACCTTACCAAGTTGAAGTGCATCCTTGCCATCGCATACGAGGACGGACTGCTCAAAGAGAATATCGCCAAGAAACTTGTGCGTGCCAAGGCTCATGGCAACAAGCGGCAGTTCCTCACCAAGGAAGAGTTGTTGCAGTTGTCTCAGACTCCTTGCAAGAGTGATGTCCTTCGCCGTGCAGGTCTCTTCTCCTGCCTTACAGGTCTTCGCCTTTCTGACTGCATCAGACTCCAGTGGGAGAATATCGTCAAGTTGGCTGATGGCGGCTGGGGAATGGACATTATCACAAAGAAGACTTCCACCGCTGCAATCCTGCCTATCAGCGAAGAGGCTTTGCAGCTCTGTGGCGAGCGAAGCACTGGACAGGTGTTCAAGAATCTCACGAACAGTACAGTGGCATTGTATCTCAAACCGTGGATAAAGGCTTCCGGCATCGAGAAACACATCACCTTCCACTGCTTCCGTCATACCTTTGCCACCTTGCAGTTGGCAGAGGGAACGGACATCTACACCGTGAGCAAGCTGCTTACCCATAGCAATCTTGCCACTACTCAGGTGTATGCCGATGTGGTGGACGAACTCAAACGTGATGCGGCAGAACGTATCTCGCTCAAAATACCAACAAAGGAAGAGAGTGACCAGACATAAGTGAAAAACATAATCAGGATAACAAATGGAAGAAAACAAATCATTATCGTTCGACCAACTGCCCAGTGCAGTTGGCGAACTTCTGACAAAGGTCAATACGATGATGACTCGTCTTGATGACATTGGTCAGAGAATAGGCAATGCTCCGAGCGAGAATGACCATGTTCTTATGGACATCAGAGAGGCAAGTGCCTTCGTCCGAAAGAAAGTCTCATCGCTTTATGCTTACACATCTGAAAGGCGCATTCCTTTCTACAAGAGAGGGAACACGCTCTACTTCTTCAAAGACCAGCTGATAAAATGGATTGAGGCAGGTGGCTCATGGGACAAGCCTTACGAATCGACCCAGGAGGAACAGGCAGACTTCGAGGCTCATCTGGCAATGTTGCAGAAAAGCAAGAAGAACAAGCCTGCCTCCATGAAGAGGGTCAAGGGCGAGAAAAATCCTGATGGGGAAGAATGGCATGACGGATAAGAGAATCATGTAATCTACTTTTTACGAAAGGGGAAAGAGAAACTATTCATTCTTTCTTTGCTGAGTAATCCGTTTCACTAATAATCAGTTTTTCAAGATGAGTAACCAAAGCATAAAATACGGAATCCTGCTGACCAAGGAACAGCTCGATTTCTTGAAGGATGACAGGCAGGGCTTCCACCGCATGACCGCCTTCGGCACTTTTGTATCAATGGCATCCACCAAGCCAAGTGTTTATCTGAAGACAGGCTTCTCCGCTTCTCTCTCCATCGGGCAGTTTGCCATCTCTACCGTTGAGCTGTCTGCCCTTTGGAAGTGTGACCGCAAGACAGCGGCAAAGGTGGTGGAACTGTTCAATCAGGTGGGCATCCTCTCAACCGAGAGGAACAACCGCACCTCCATACATACGATACTATGCATCGCCTTCTGGTACGTTGACGGCATCAAGGAAGCCATCAAGAACCCCTTCTACAACCGTCAATCCGTGACTTCCGCCACCCAAGAGGAATCGGTGTCCAATGTCCCATCCGATACCGCTTGCTCTTCGGAAGGCAATCTTTCCAATGGCATAGGTCAGCAGAAAGACAGCAGCGTCAATCCTGCCACTACTGACATTCTGCAGCCCCATGTTCCTGCCTCTTATAATACCTCTTCCCCTTTCGTTAATTCTCATGTTATCGGGGATGGACTTTCAGATCCTTCTCCGATACCACAAGACTTCAAACAAAGGGAAAAGGAAGGTGATGACCATTTTGAGTATGAGGTTGGACAGCCGTCAGAAGATGACTGCAATCAAGGAGAAGGGGCATCACCCATTGAGTTGCTGCCGTCTCCTGTCTATGATGACGAGGGCAACCTCTTGCAGCCACCGCCCCATGAAGGACGATGCGAGGATCACACGGAGAGACATGGCGCGCATATCACCCCAAGTCACTCATGATGTCATCTCTACTTTTCCCTTATTTCGACTATTGACGTTCCCGACAGGCAAGCTATCCAGAAGCCGCTACCTCTATTAGCCGTAGTTTTTTTTCGGAGGTCTAAACAAGAAGTACCAGTGTCAGACGGTTTCGCTTCGCCCACCGCTTCCTACTGGCATTCTTGAATGTTCGCAGGCTCACATTGGCTGTCCTGTTATATCAAGTATAAACTTTATAAACCCCATCTACAATGACAAAAGACAAGAATAACAACACGGAGAAAACCTCAAGGAAGAGACCTCCGAAGACCAGACACATTGACGTTCGTTTCACAGAAGAACACTACGACTTGGTAGTACATAATGCCCGACTGTCAGGCAGGAGCAAGAGCACATATCTTCATGACTTAGGCATCGGACACAAGCCATCCCTACCCATGACCGCAGAGCAGGAGGAAGCCTTGAAGGGCTTAATCGGGGCAAGGTCTGAACTGGTTTATGTGCGCAATGCGCTTCATGCCCTGCCACAGACCGAGAGACTAAAACTCTTCAAGAGAGCCGACTTCATGGAACGTTGGCTTCAAGGCATCAACACCCTGATAGAGGAATTGAGCCGCATTAGAGACAAATTCTTGGATATGTTATGATAGCAAAAGCGTCAGCAATTCAGCATGGTCAGGCAATGACCAATTACGCAACCAAAAACAATCGCGCGGACATCGTCAAGACCAACCATCTCAGCGAGGGTCTGCCGCCGATGGGCATGTGGGACGAGATGGTGCTGCATCAGTCCATGTTCAAGCAGAGGTATGCCAAGAAGCCCATCGAACTGACGTCCATCCGCTTTGAGCTTTCCCCATCTGAGGAGGAGGCACGTAACTGGACTATGGAGGACTGGAGAAGATTCCTTGACGAGTTCATTCGTGAGATGGATGGTATCTCCAAGGTGAACCACATCGGCAAGAAGAAAGGCAAGGCTGCAACTTCGGTCAAGCCGACCAACATAGCCAACTCACAATATTTTGCCGCCCTTCACCGTGACTCCAAGAGTGGCATTCCCCACCTGCATCTGGTGGTGAACCGCATCGACATGGACGGTAATCTCAATGATGTGAAGTTCATCGGTGAGCGTGCCGTGATGGCTGCGAAAGCCATCAATCAGCGTCATGGTTGGAAGGATGCCATGGATATTCGTCAGGAACGCATTGCAGAGGTGACCAAAGCCTGTATGGATGTGCTGCGTTCAATGCCGTTCTTTGATTGGGATGAATATGCCGACCGATTGAGGGCAAAGGGATATGACATCGAGCTTATCCGTGACAAGAATGGTCAAGGCAGGGTGCATGGCTACCGCTTCAAGTTCGGAAAAACTACCATCAAGGCTTCCGAACTGGGTGTAGGAAGGAATCTCACCGCATCGAAAATCGGGAATACCTTCCGCAAGCTGCACCCTCAGCCAACACCTGTTGCAGTTGGTCAAAGACCTTCTCCTTCTGTTTCAAACGCTACCACATTGGACAGCAGAAATACGGCATCGCAAGGTGGTCTGTCTCGTACAAGCAATGTTGCCAAACCTGACCTTCCTGCCGGATTGAGAAAGATTATTGAAGTCGATGGTGAGCGTTTCAGCATAGTCATGCCGAGAACTGCTTACGACACGATGAACAGTTGTATCGAAGTTCCCGAGAATGGATCCGCAAGCCACACTGACATTCTGAATGTAGCCATGCTGCTCTTCATGAACTACCTTGATGCTGCCACATCGATGTCTGAGTCATGTGGTGGCGGTGGCAGTCCTGGCAGTGGCTGGGGACGTGATAAGGACGATGATGACCGTGAATGGGCAAGACGTTGCGCAATGCAAGCAAACACACTCTGCAAGCCGATAAAGAGAGGCATGAAACGATAACTTTTCAAACAAGAACGGTATGGGAAGAAACAAGAAAGATGCCACACAGGATGTGCTTAACCTGTACAATCAGATGCAGGAGGACGAGAACATCGAGAGTGGCAAGGAAGAAATCAAAGTGACCCTGAAAGAGATTGAATCAGCCAAGAAAGCACTCTATGAGGCAAAGGAGGAACTGGGCAATGCCTATCGGAGGTTGGAATCAACGAAAGTGGCACTTATGGCTGCCCACAGGAGCACGGACAACATCGTGGATAGTATATGCCATGCCATAGTCAAGGCAGAGCAGAGCAACCTCAAAGTCGGCATCAACGATGAAGGAGTTGCCCAGTTGGATAAGCGGAACAACACCGCCATTTCTGCTTTCAAGCAAGCCCTTGACGAGCATGAGAAGCGGATAAACGACCTGTTCACTCACCAGCAGAAAGAGCTTAAACGAATCCGCAATATCGAGGAGGGTGCATACTTCAACGGTAGCACCTATGCCTGGATGTTCGGCTTGGCTTTCCTAAGTTGGTCTATCATCTTTGTTGAAATCACCATTTGGATATGCATCACACTTTTTTAGAAAACTCAAAACATCAGAATCATGACAGACAACGAATACAGCAAGGCAAGAAAAGCCGCTGTTGATGCCCTTATCTACTGGGCAAAGACAGGCATGAGAGAGTTCACCATGCGTGACGCAGTAAACGACTATCTGGAGGCGAGCGGTGCTAACCGCCCCTCCATCGGTGGCGAATAGACCATCCTTGCACACAGAAAAAATGCAGCCAACCGACTGGCGATTGACTGCATATACAATTCATTTTGCAATAAGATTACTTACTTTCCCTCTTTTCCATCGGTTTTATTAGATGAGTTTGTTTTTGTAGTTGCTGTTTTTGATGAGGTTGCTCGTGGAAGAAGAGTTGGATTAGAGCCTATTGACCAACGATTATTCTTCGGTTGCGACGGAGGAACATTTGTGTTTGTGCGACTGGTTTCTTTTCGCTTTTGTTCCGCTTTTCTTTTTTCCTCTGCTCTTCTCCTCGCATTTTCCCGTTCTAAAGCAATGCGATTACGTTCATTAATCTCATGAAGACGTTGATTGTTTATCCTTTGTTGCTCTTGTTGGAATCGTCTCTCATTTTCTTTTCTAATTTGTTCATTACGTTCTTCTTCAAGATATCCTAAATTCCGCAGCATTTTAGTTTAACTTATTTTATAAGTACCTGAGCAACAAAAAGTTGCTCAGGATTTTGCCATGTCAGATTTTTCACCTATCTTAGTGTTGCAAATCAAAATATGTATCAAACCCGACAGACATGGCAAAGGTAGCAATAAAATCTGAGAAACTCTCTCCTTTTGGAGGAATTTTTTCAATAATGGAGCAATTTGACTCCAATCTCTCATCTGTAATCGACTCAACCCTCGGTATGAGATGTAGGCTGTATGGTTATCAATACAGCGAAATCATCCGTTCGCTTATGAGCGTTTATTTCTGTGGCGGCTCATGCATAGAGGATGTCACCACTCATCTGATGTACCACCTCTCGCTTCATCCGACACTTCGCACATGCAGTGCCGACACGATTCTCAGAGCCATAAAGGAACTGACCCAGGATAACATTTCCTACACATCCGACACTGGCAAGACCTACGACTTCAACACGGCAGACATGCTGAATACACTGCTCCTCAATTGCCTATTGTCCACAGGGCAGCTGAAAGAGGGCGAGGGGTATGACGTTGACTTCGACCACCAGTTCATAGAGGCTGAGAAGTTTGATGCGAAACCCACATACAAGAAGTTTCTCGGGTACCGTCCAGGTGTGGCTGTCATTGGCGACATGATTGTCGGCATAGAGAACAGCGACGGCAACACTAACGTTCGTTTCCACCAGAAGGACACGTTGAGGAGATTCTTTGAGAGGATTGAACAGAAAGGATTGACAGTCAATCGTTTCAGGGCAGATTGCGGATCCCGCTCAGAGGAAATTGTGGAAGAGGTCGGAAAGCATTGCATGACTTTCTATATCCGCGCCAACCGCTGCGGTTCGCTCTACGATGACATCTTTGCACTCAGAGGGTGGAAGAGAGAGGAACTGGGCGGCATTGAGTTTGAACTGAACTCCATTCTTGTTGAGAAATGGAAAGGGAGGGCATACCGTCTTGTAATCCAAAGGCAGAAGCGAATTGACGGTGAGATTGACCTGTGGGAAGGCGAATACACCTACCGCTGCATCCTTACAAATGACTACGAGTCTTCCGAGAAAGAGATTGTCAAATTCTATAACCTCCGTGGAGGGAAGGAACGCATCTTCGATGAAATGAATAACGGATTCGGCTGGAACAGGCTTCCAAAATCCTTCATGGGAGAAAACACGGTGTTTCTTCTGCTTACGGCACTCATACGCAACTTCTATAAATTCATCATGGCGAGGCTTGACGTGAAGAGGTTCGGACTCAAAGCAACAAGCCGCATCAAGGCGTTTGTCTTCAAGTTCATCTCTGTGCCAGCCAAATGGGTCAGGACATCAAGGCAGTATGTGCTGAATATCTATTCATGCAACAACGCTTATGCTGATGTGTTCCAGAATGACTTTGGATGACACCGACAACTTATGGTCGTGATTTTGCGTATTGCCTCAAGTCGCATGGTGGGGTAAGGGGATTTAATGCGTCTTTGTGGCGATTTTTGCTGCGTTGCACCCTCTTTTGCCACAGTGTCGCTACCTTTTTGACCTCTGTGTCATCTTATGAGGGCGGTTGCGGATTTGAGGTTGAACTTTTGTGCAATGTTGAAGATTAGTAATTCTATTCAACATTTGTGCTAAAAGTCGGCTCCATCGCCAATTTGCCAGCCGTTATGCGGCAGCTTAAAAAAAGACGACACCAAACCAAAAAAATCATCTTGACAACCACCCGACTTTGAACTACGAAGGATGAAATTTTTCAGGGACAACTTCCAGCATTTCCAAAAAACAGTTTAACCATTGACTTGGAGACAAACAAACAATTTGAGCATTAAGGTTTAAACCGAATTTTTCCGAAATTGACCTGACCTGACTTTTCCTGAAAATCGACTTTAAAGCTGTTTTTACAGATAAATCAGGTTTCTCTAACAGACAGGAAATAAATGCTAAGTATTTGGCTTTAAACTTAAAATCAAAAAATAAGTGTTTTCTTTTAATGTTTAACAGGGCTGATTTGACAGTTGGCGGTGGCAAGAAACTTTCAGGACCTACCTCATAGACAAGTTTCAAATCAAAAAAAGTATGATAGAAAACGGTATATGGATTGTAAAGCTTCCTCGAAAATAACTTTTGTGTAGGTTCTAATTGAAGGACAATGGAACCTCCCAGAAAATTTCCAAGACTCTCAAACATCAGGATTTTGAAAATATCGGAAGTAATGCCATAAGGAATATTTGACACCACTTTGAAAGGAAATTTCGGAACTGCAAAATTCCTAAAATCACAACCGACAACTTGAACATTTCGGGCATCAGAAAATAATTTTCGTAAATGTTCAACCAAAGCTGTGTCGTTTTCAATAGCAACAACATTGTTGGCGATTTTTAATAAATGAACAGTAAGAAACCCCTTGCCTGCCCCAATATCTAAAACCGTATCCTGATTACTTATATTTGCTTGTCTTATTGCATCTTTTATTAGCACTTTATCAATAGTAAAGTGCTGACCCGTAAAACGAACGGGCAATTTCTTTTTTGTCTTCATAAAATAAAAAATTTAAATTAAACAATATGCCTTTCGGTGTTATTTGACAATCTCAATAAAATCAGTAGGAATATACGCAGTAGCGACAAGGCACAATCCCGAGATCTCAACAACAATTCTTTGTTGTCCTGCTATTCTGGCAACTTTTCCAACCACTCCCTTGAAGTCACCAGCTATTACTCGTACTTTATCTCCACTTTTATAGTGACACTGTTCCGCTGTAACAATGCGTACATGCTCACTATCAGTACTTGTTGCTTTGATAAAATTTATCATTGCATTGTATGGTATAATAAGCGGAGGATTTTTACCGTTTGCCTCTGGAGGAAGCGTCTTATCCAAATAATATTTTATAAAAGAGATTGGGGCATCAACTGTCTTTTTCACAAAACTGTCTGATTGTTCCCTTGTGGCGTATATAAAAAGAAAGTTGGGAAGAAGAGGCTGTTGTATTCGCTTCTTCTTCCCAGCAATCACTTTTAGTACATAGTGCATCGGCACGTATGTCTTAATATCATTCTTCTTTGCTTTCTCTACGGCTGCATTTACCCTGTTATAAGTAGCACGAAGAACAAACCAGTTGTAACCTTCCTGCTGGACATATTCCGAGGACACCCCTGTTTGTGAGCTTTGGGCTTCGGGGGAGACATTGGAGGCAAATCCAATGTGAGGAGGTGAATCGCAACCTCGTTTGGTATGCGCATTAAGCAATGCGTTCATATCGGCTTATATGTCGTTGCTCGTTAATAGCAATATAGACATAAAAAGAGCGTGGAAACGTCTGTTGTCTATTCCACAGTCTGAGGCTCTAGCAATTGCCTATCATAGTTGAACAGACAACGTCAGAGCCCACGCCGATATGAATAATCATTTCCATTAGGAGACCATAATAAACAATTGTTGTGCCCGAAAAGGTACAATCCGTGCTTACAGGTCTCCGCAGGAGCGATATTATCACACCCGGGACATCTACCGTTGGCTTTGCTCAAGACTATGATAACTGTTAATTTGCTAGATTACAGACTGTCTTAAACAGAGCGTTAGTAAACGCCTTCATTATGTCTGGACTATCTTTCCCACCCAATGCCCGCTTTGTACCGCTTTGTCATTATGACTCCGCCATACTCAGCACGGCGTAGGCTGCCTTGTATGCCATCACGAAAGAACACGTCTAACCTCAATGGCTATAAACATGGCGATAATAGTCCGCTGCAAAAGTACAAAGAAAATCTCAATACAACCTCATTTTGTTATGGAAAAGTATGTATAAACCTTAAATTTAACCATAATTAACTAAATTCTTGCTCAAATCTCGTATATTTTGTGTAAGGAAATGGCCTCTTATTGGCGTAAAAAGCAAAAGACAGATGCGAATGTCACATCTGTCATTATTGTTGTCGCACATGTCTTTCTTGAAAGAAAGCCTATGGCTGGTTTATTTCAGAATGATTTTCTCCTTTGCTGGATGACATAAGGAGAATGTACTTTTGCCGTCTTTGTTTGTATAGCAGAAGTCGCATGAATTTATAATATCCATGCCAATCACCACATCATAGTCTGAATTGTCGTTAAGCAGAGCCTGAACATTCAACTCTGCTGTTCCTGTTGGAAGGATAACATGAACAAGGTAAGTCCAGGATTCGACATCACATCCTGCACTCGAAATAAGAGCCTTGTTCTTCGGTTGTAACCCTAAAGCATTTACAACTTCCTGTGAAATCAATGTATTGGTCGCTCCTGTGTCCCACAATACATTTTCAACTTGGCAATGAACAGGAACAGCCACGTTTGCCGACAAATCTACGGCTGGACAGATAATGACGTTTGTAAGAATAGCCTCTGGCTGGGATTCGTATTCTTTTGTATATACAGCCATTCCTACCTCAACTCAATTTTTCCCGTATATGAAGTTTGTTGAGGAACAGGCTCGTCAGTGATAAGGCGAACCAAACGGACATAACCTGTCCGTGCAGCTCTATTTCCGTTAATGACGGGAGCCTGAACTGCGGTTGCAAAATCTATTGTCTTGTTCTTTATAACTTTCATATACCTACAATTTAAAAAATGTCCCGCTGGGTACGCTGTTCTTATGGGAAGCGAGCGGGATTTGTCAATGCAAAGGTAGGCATTCAATTCCAAAAAACCAAACAATTGGAAGAAAAACTAATCTAACTACCCTAAATTTAACATTTTATCAGGAAAACTACTAAACAATGAATACGTCTTTCAAACGCTATTCTATTGCCGCCGAATTATTAACCTGCGTTGTTTATCAGCCATATATGCCGACTGAGATACAACCAAGGTACAAGACACCCATTTTTGACCCTTTTTGCAGCCTTCTGCATGGCACTCATTTCCCCTCTTTTCCTTTCTCGACCGTCTCACTCTTTATGGATGATGAGAGTGGTACTTTTTATCAAAAATGCGCTCTGTGGATAGCAATCAGCCAAAATCACTCAAAATATTTTCATAAATAATCTTAAATCTGCTTTTTGCCCCTGTCATAGTTTTTTCTCTTTGCCGAGTGCTTTGAACGGCTATTTTCCTCTTGTTCAAAATTTGTACCGTTTAGATTTTGTTGTTTTTATGAAAGTATTGTGGCTCAGGATGTTAGGCTATATATAAAGGCTTCCACATGAACAGCGTAGTCCGTCAGATGTGGGAGCAGAACACCGATGTCGTGATGGTCGATACGGGTAACTCTTATGAGGGACTATGTGAGTATGTAGGCGGTAAGTATATCAGCTATACAGAAGAGCATCCTATCACCATGAATCCCTTCCGTATCAAGCGTGAGGAGCTGAATGTGGAGAAGACTGGATTCCTGAAGAACCTTGTCATGCTCATCTGGAAAGGAACACAGGGTAATCCCACCAAGACCGAGGAACGCCTTATTGAACAGGTCATCAGTGAGTATTACGATGTGTATTTCAATGGTTTCAAGGGCTTCACACCGCCACAGCGCGATGACCTCAGAAAGAGTCTCCTTATCGATGACCGCAACCGTCATGCCAATACCGAAGAGACTGTGGAGGCAAAGAAAGCCCGTATCGAGGGAATGATTGATGAGATCGAGAGAAAGCGCAAGGAGCTGAAGGTGAAGGAACTGTCCTTCAACTCTTTCTATGAGTTCAGTGTGCAGCGTATTCCAGACATCTGCCAGGAGAACAGCATCACAAGCATTGATGTGTCCACCTATCGCTATATGATGAAGGACTTCTACCGTGGCGGTAATCATGACAAGACACTGAATGAAGACCTCGACTCTACCCTGTTCGATGAGACATTCATCGTCTTTGAGATTGACTCCATCAAGGATGACCCGCTCCTTTTCCCTCTTGTGACGCTTATCATTATGGATGTATTCATCCAGAAGATGCGTATCAAGAAAAACCGTAAGGTTCTGGTCATCGAAGAGGCATGGAAGGCCATAGCATCCCCGATGATGGCAGAATATATCAAGTACCTGTATAAGACAGCCAGAAAGTTCTGGGCCAGTGTCGGTGTGGTGACACAGGAGATTCAGGATATTGTCGGCAGTCCGATTGTGAAGGAAGCCATCATCAACAACTCTGATGTTGTGATGCTGCTTGACCAGAGCAAGTTCCGTGAGCGATTCGATGAGATTCAGTCCATCCTTGGACTCACCGATGTTGACTGCAAGAAGATATTCACCATCAACAGGCTTGAAAACAAGGAAGGACGCAGTTTCTTCCGTGAGGTGTATATCCGTCGTGGAGCCGTGGGAGCCGTCTTTGGTGTTGAGGAGCCTCGTGAATGCTACATGACCTACACCACGGAACGTGCTGAGAAGGAAGCTCTGAAGCTCTATAAGAAGGAGCTGAACTGTGACCATCAGCATGCCATCGAGGCATATGTTCGTGACTGGAACAGGTCTGGAATAAGCAAGAGCCTGCCCTTTGCCCAGAAGGTCAACCAGGCCGAGCATGTGTTGAATCTCAAACCCAACAAAACAGTCATTGCATAGTGATGAAAGGTTTCAAGTTCATAGTGCTGATAGCCTGTACCCTGACTGTAGTAACGGCCAGGGCGCAGTACTATAGCATTAATATCGATGTTAAGACTGCTGCTGCCATGGCATCAGCCTATGCAACTGAAACCGTTGCTGAGACCTACTATAATGAACAGCTGAGTAAAATCCGTGAACATTACCAGGCAGCAGAAGTGGCGGCTGCAGGTATCTTCGCGGCAAAATACCTTGACCGTAAGGCTCTGACAGACCTTGGACTCTGGACGAGCAGCACGGAAAACTATTACTATCGTCGTATCTACCACATGGTTTCTGCCAAGATCATGCCCAAGATATGGACTGTGGCAGGTATGATGTTGAAGAGTCCCCATAATGCGCTGTACTGGGGAACCTACCTGATGAAGGTCTGTGAGGAAACCAAGACCCTCTGCTACCAGTTCGAGTCCATCGTCACCAACAGTCGGCTTACCTTCAGTGACATTGCCTTTCTGGAAATCAGTCAGGATATTGCAGATATTCTGAAACTTTCTGAGTTGGGTGGTATGGACTGGAAGGGAATGCTTGATAACATGTCAAACATCGGTAACTATCTTACTGTTGACAACCTGAAGGAAGACATTAACAATCTATATGAGATGGGAGTCAGCCTTGCTTCGGCAGGTGTTGGCAATGTCTCTGGAGCCATTTTGCAAGGCAGCACCTTCAACGGCGTTATTGACAGCAAGATCGGTTCTGTCATCACCATTGCAGACAATATATATACCCTCTATGAGCAGCTTGACAATGATGCTGGGGGAACTATCCTCGGCCTTATCGGAGGTCAGGAAGGTCTTGCCAACCTGTTCAACCTGTCAAACTATAATGTCACCTCCTGGATTACGGACTATGCCCGTGAAGGAATGGGACAGTACTATACTCAGCGTTGGTATATCTACAGACGCGATTACGGCAGTGAGGTGCTGTGTGACTACAATCCTCCTACTGATGACAACTCCATCATCTATGGTTCTCAATGGTATCGCATTGCCACCACTGACCCTAATTATACTCCGACTTCATCCGAATATCAGGCGATTCTCCATAACTCGGAGAACTATGCCGGTTGGTCAAGGGAAAGAGTCAACCAGCTGAATAATTCTCATGACGGTTTCACATATAACTTCTCCTACTATACCCAGGCCTACATCATCAGCAGGTCAAGTAGCGGACAATATGCCAAGTCGTATGCTGACAGAATCTATGTCACCAAGAGCTGGGACAATCAGGAAGTCGTCTATGAGGATGTCTTTGACTCTTACACAATGGATATTAATACTTTCAAGGCCGGGATGAATGCTCGTCTTGCAGAGTACAACGATAATGACCAAGGCTACAGATACTATCTGGGCCATGATGCCAAGAACTACTATCAGGCTACCGATGCCAAGAAACTCGAAGGATGTGAGACTGTCACTATCAGCATCACCTGTAATGACGGTGCCAAGTTAGGTGAAGGTTCGACACAGTATAAATGTAACAGCTGTGGAGGTTCACCATCGGCACATACGAAAGAGTGTTCCATGGCCACCACCTTGACAGAAAGCTCCATCGACACCTCAGAGCTTGATTCCCAGTGTCAGGAAGCAGAGAGTGAGATTGCACTGCTCCAGTCGCAGATAGATGCTCTTGAAGCAGAGAACAGTGAACTCCTGAAGTTGATTTCTCAGTCAAGCATCGAGGAAGCAGTCACCTACCGCAGGCAGTACAATGCCAATAAGGATAAAATATCACAGCTCAACACCCAGCTTACCAGCTGGAAGAACAAGTTGAAGGATATTCAGCAGGCTCAGCAGGAGGCGGCAGATGGTGAAGCCGTTGTCACAGATGACTATTACCGCATCCCGGCCATTATGCAGGACTGCAAGACAGCCTATAATCTGACATGGCAGGATGGCGGCTCATGGAATGGCTATACCTTTACAAGGACAGCCACCATGCCGAATATCCGTGGAACCGTCACCTTCAAAGCAGAGGTCTCTATTGCGAGAAGACCCAAGTATTTCCTTGGTATCAAGATACACAGGGCTATTGTCCAGATTAGCTGGACGCTTTCGACCAGCTATAGTGACACACAGGTTGTTGATGTCATAGAGTTAGACCCATCCAAGAGTGACCAGGAAAAAGCAGACGAGGTGAATGCCCGACTTTCAGAGATTGCCCAGGAATACCCATCCTGTCAAATATCCACGGAATATGCCAAGTCCGTCCCTGCAGAAGAGGATGACACGGAAGACACCTACCATCTTCTTTGGTCGAGTGACAGACTGGAGATAGCCCGTGAGATTGACTCACGGCTTACCAAGATCTATGCAGACTTGGTTTCCTTGGAAAAGATGATGCACTATAAGCATTCCATCATAGATATGCTCAAAGAGATTGCACCATATATCAATGATGAGGATGGCCGTAGGCTCACATTACTTGAACAATGCAGGAGGCGTTGGCTCAGACATGCTGCCAACAGTTCCCATTCCGCTGGTTACAATGGAAAATATGACGATGATGAAGACAATGAAGAATAGATACAGGTACGGCATCTTATTCATTTTGATGCTTTTCCCTACCGTTATGAAGGCACAGTACGGCTTTGACTTTGTAAGTGTCGAAGCCTATATCGAAGACCACAAGACACAGCGAAGCCTGTTGTTGGTTCGCTCCACCTTGGAGGCCAGCAACAAACTGTTGCATGACTATAGCAGCACGGCCAATGTCGAGTATAAGGACTTGAACGTGGAGCTGGACAAATATACACGAGCCTTTGATATCATTGACATTCTCTATCAGGGCTTGCGTACCAGCCTGAATGTCTATTCCACCTATGAGACCGTATCTGACAGGATTCAGGATTATAAGAAGATGCTGGAAGACTTCAATGAGAAATGCCTCTCACGGGGTAATATCGTAAGTACTGATACGCTACTGATAAGCATCAATCGGAAAGCCATTGAGAAAATAGCCTCTGAAGGAGAGAATCTTTATCGCTCTGTCAGTGATTTGATTCTCTATGCTACAGGAGCTGCTGCCTGTTCCACATCAGATCTTCTGTTTGTTCTCAACAGCATCAATACCTCATTAGACAATATCCGTACCCACTTAAACAAGGCATATTTCGACACTTGGCGGTACATACAGGTACGTATCGGCTATTGGAAGAGACAGGTATATCGTGCCAAGACCAAACAGGAGATTGTCAATGATGCCTTTGGAAGATGGAGGGTAGCTGGAGCACTTGGATATTAACAGTAAAAACGAATAGATATGACTCGAAGAAAACAAATTAGGATGTTCATCCTTGCCGCGTGTGGCTTAATCCCCTGTACCCTACAGGCACAGGTGAGTGTGTCATACAACCACGATGAAGCCAAGATGAACCAAATTACCGTTATGGAGATTGGAGCAGGTGGCCTGACTCCATCATGGTACTATGACCTGTTTCATAACAGTTATCAACAGAGTGCTGCATCGAAAAACAAGCTGTCATACCGAACACTGGCAGGCGTTGCTGCATACCAGCAGATTGGTGATGCCGAGGATGTTGACAGCGCATTGACCAAAAGGGCAAAGGTAGAAGCCCTGAATGTTGCAGACCGAAGCGGCGGTGCTCTTGACTTGGCATGGGTTGCTGAAGGTTCAAAGGTTACCAACAAGCTTCAGGACTACCAGAATAATATCAACAGGATTGTTGGTGCAGGAGGTAATTTCTCTGATAAAGAGCGTTGGGAGAGCTATTACAACATGTTCCAATGCGCCATCCGTGCCACTCAGGAGGCATACATGCCCAATGCACAGCGAAAGAAGCAGTATCTCCAGATCTATGCAGACATCTGTAAGCAGAATGAAACGCTGGTCAACTATCTTGTTCAGCTAAACAATCAAAAGAGAACTTCGGAACTTCTATCTGCAACGGCTGTCCGCACTGACAGAAGGGGCGAATTTGCCACGGCAGCGCATAACAGATGGAGGGATGCAGGACTGAGTACTGCAAGAAACACAAATAATAACGGAGGTGCTACCGGTGGTGATGGCACTCCCATCGTAACACATGAGTAGTATATGGCAGACAGTAGTATTCTCTCAGATTTTGGCATCAATATCCTTGAAGAGGAGATTGATGATGTGATTTTCCAGACTAATGAGTTCCTTTGTGATGCCACCTTCACGGGGTCACAAGGCCCGTTTTGGTGGATTCTCCAGATGTGTATGGCTCTCGCGGCACTTTTCTCTATTGTGGTAGCCGCAAGCATGGCCTATAAGATGATGGTCAAGCATGAGCCGCTGGACGTGATGAAACTCTTCAAACCCCTTGTCGTAAGTATCATACTATGCTGGTGGTACCCACCGGCAGACACGGGGATGACTAACAGTGGCAGTTCATGGTGCTTCCTAGACTATCTATCCTATATTCCCAATAGTATCGGTTCCTACACCCATGACCTGTATGAGGCAGAAGCCACCCAGATTGAAGACAAGTTTGAAGAGATCCAGGAGCTGATTTATGTGCGAGATACGATGTACACGGCTCTACAGGCTCAGGCAGATGTGGCACGTACTGGCACTTCTGACCCCAATCTTATTGAGTCCACGATGGAACAGGCTGGTGTGGATGAAGTCACCAACATGGAAAAGGACGCTTCCAAGCTCTGGTTTACGTCATTGACAGCAGGAGCCGTTGTAGGTATAGATAAAATAGTGATGCTCATCGCATTGATCGTTTTCCGTATTGGCTGGTGGGCAACCATCTACTGTCAGCAGATCCTACTGGGTATGCTTACCATCTTCGGGCCTATACAATGGGCATTCAGCCTATTACCTAAGTGGGAAGGAGCATGGGCGAAATGGCTTATCCGCTATCTGACCGTCCATTTCTACGGAGCCATGCTCTACTTCGTGGGCTTTTATGTCCTATTGCTCTTTGACATTGTACTTTGCATTCAGGCCGATAACCTGTCAGCAATCACACAGAGCGAACAGACTATGGCGGCATACCTGCAGAACTCCTTCTTCTCGGCAGGTTATCTGATGGCTGCAAGTATTGTAGCATTGAAATGTCTGAACTTAGTTCCAGACCTTGCTGCATGGATGATTCCTGAAGGTGACACAGCCTTCTCTACCCGAAACTTCGGTGAAGGTGTGGCTCAACAGGCCAAGATGTCAACTCAGGGAATGGTATCGAAAGTATTATAAACAAAACATATAAATTATGAAGAAAAAAGCAAAAAAGAATCTGCGTACAGATTATCAGTCAGTGTCATTTAAGCAATTTGTTGCTGACTACAAGGAGTCCATGTTCAGAGACATGGCCAGGGATGGAGCCGACATGATTCCATCTTTCAAAGAAACATGGGATTACATTGAAGAAAACATGGAGGAGAATGACCGATTCATCAACGTCCTAATCCCTTTCATGTTTTTCTACCTGAACCTTATCCTGTTGGAGGACAATAAGGAAGAGCGTAAAAAACATATCTGGGGTATTTGGTATTATCTGAAGTTGGATGAACCGTTGTTCAAGTATCGTTTTAAGGAAGAGTCTGAAAAGCTGGTTCAATACGTGGACAGACTTGTTCTTAAAATGATTAAAGAAGAATATCCAGCCTTTCTCAAATGGCTACATTATTATAAGTAATACGGTAATAAAGTAATATGGTAATAAAGAATCTCGAAAATAAGATCAAGCTGGTGATGATTATCTGTAGCCTGTTCCTTGTAGGCTGCATCATTATCAGTATCTCCAGCATCTGGACAGCCCGTGTCATGGTTACAGATGCACAGCAAAAGGTTTACGTCCTCGACGGTAATGTGCCTATCCTAGTACAGCGCAGTACGATGGAGGAAACCCTCGATGTGGAAGCCAAGAGCCATATAGAAATGTTCCATCATTTCTTCTTCACATTGGCTCCAGACGACAAATATATCAAATACACAATGGAGAAGGCCATGTATCTCATCGATGAGACTGGTCTTGCCCAGTACAACACTTTGAAGGAGAAAGGCTTCTATTCCAATATCATGGGAACGAGTGCCGTTTTCAGCATCTTCTGTGACAGCATCAAGTTCGATAAAGAGAAGATGGAGTTCACCTATTACGGCAGGCAGAGAATCGAGCGTAGGACGAGCATCCTGAGTCGTGAGCTTGTCACAGCAGGTCATCTGAAACGTGTTCCCAGGACAGACAACAATCCTCATGGATTGCTAATCACCAACTGGAGAACGCTTCTCAATAAGGATATCGAGCAAAAGAACAAGAACGCCTATTAATCCTTGAAAGCCATGAGTTCATTCAAGAAATTCATTCTCGGAGAGAAGATGCCAGACAAGGATGATCCGAAGTATAAAGACCGCTATGAGAAAGAGGTCAATGCCGGTATGAAGTTTGCCAAAGCTGCAAAGATTGATAAGATCGCCATCAGCGTACAGTCCTTTGCCAATGCCCATCGCAAGCTTTTCCTTGCCATCGTCTTTGGCGTAGTCCTGTCTTGCTTTGCCCTCAATCTCTACAGGCTGGCCAGCGTGTACTGTTCCGAGCAGACACCTGCAAGTGCTACTGAGCGACAGGAGGAAGTGATGAAAAAACGTCATCAGCGTCTGGATAAGGCCATCAAGAACGCTCACTGTATGCCACCTGTTCAAAATGATAATAACAACAAATAAACAGTTATAATATGGCAATGGATATTTTCAAGAAAATCAATTTCAAGCAGCCAAAGTATATGCTGCCTCTCATTATCTATATCCCTTTGTTGGCTACTGGCTACTTTATCTTTGACATCTTTGACACGGAGGTAGCTGATATAGGCAACAAGAACCTGCAAACCACTGAATACTTGAACCCGGAACTACCAGATGCAAGGGTGAAGGGAGATGGTATAGGCAGCAAATATGAGAGTATGCTGAAGTCATACGGTAAGATCGATGATTATTCAGCCGTAGATAATATCGACCGTAACAATGAAGAAGAAAAGGAAGAATACAATAGCCGTTATTCCGAAGAAGAGCGTGCCTCACTGGAATCAGAAGAAGCGAAGAAACTTGCTGAAATGCAGGAGCAATTGCAAAAAAGTGCCCAAAAAGGAAAAGACCTGAACAATGGGACATCCATGACTGAGGATGAGCGAGTAGCCCTTAGTCAGCAAAGAGAAAATAATGCAATGGAAGAGTTGAACAGAGCTTTGGCACAGGCTCGTCTTCAGGGACAGGCGGCCACTTCCCCTACTCCACAGTCACAGGAAGAACAGGCTCAACAGTCACAACAGGCTCAGCAAGTCCAACAGCCAAGCGGCGGTAAGGTAGAAGGTAAGGTAGAGATTAACGAGCGTAGCGTGAAGGCCATTGATGAAGATGAGGAAGCCCAGGAGGTGGTGAAAAAGGTCAAAGTCACATCAGACTATTTCAACACACTATGCGAGAACGAGCCAGAGAAGAAGCTTATCAAAGCTATCATCGACGAGAACGTGAAAGCCGTTGACGGCTCCCGTGTCCGGCTTCGTTTACTTGATGACATCGAGATTAACGAGACTGTCGTACCGAAAGGCTCTTATATCTATGCGATTATGAGCGGTTTCGGAAGCCAACGTGTCAAGGGAAGTGTCAAGAGCATCCTTGTTGATGATGAGCTTATCAAGGTAAGCCTCTCCATATACGATACAGACGGACTTGAAGGGTTGTATGTGCCAGGAAGCGCATTCCGTGAAACCACCAAGGATGTGGCATCTGGAGCCATGAGCGGTAACATGAACATGGGAACTACCACATCCAACAATAGCCTATCACAATGGGGTATGCAAGCTATCACTAATGCTTATCAGAAAACGAGTAACGCCATAGGCAAGGCCATCAAAAAGAACAGTGCCAAGTTAAAGTACGGTACGTTTGTTTACCTTGTCAATGGAAAAGAGAAGAAGAACAATTAAAAACATCATAGAAATGAAGACATTCAAAACCATTGCCGCACTGATTTTGTGCGCTTTTTCTGCGATGCCTGTCATGGCACAGCAGACTTATGAAGAGATGGAACAGCTCACTGTCAATGAGCAAGTCACCACTGTAATCACAGCCACGGAGCCAGTCCGCTTCGTCGATATTTCCACAGACAAGGTGGTTGGTGACCAGCCCATTAACAACACCATTCGCCTGAAGCCCAAGGAAGGTGCAGACGTACATGAAGATGGTGAGATCCTTGCTATTGTCACCATTGTAACTGAGAGATACAGGACTCAGTATGCCCTTATCTACACCACAAGGCTGCAGGAGGCTGTTACCGACAAGACTATTCAGCCAGAAGAAAAGATTGCATATAATAATCCTGCTGTCAGTCTATCAACAGAGGATATGACCCGCTATGCCCGTCAGATATGGAACTCTCCTGCAAGAATCAGGAACGTCAGCACAAAAATGCACAGGATGGTCATTCGTCTGAACAACATCTATACGGTCGGCGACTATTTCTTCCTGGACTTCTCCATCGAGAACCGTACCAATATCAAGTTTGACATTGACGAAATGCGTTTCAAGCTTGCAGACAAGAAACAATCCAAGGCAACAAACTCCCAGGTTATCGAGCTGACACCGGCCATGACACTTGAAAACGCCACATCGTTCAAGTATGGCTATCGTAATATTGTAGTCCTGAAGAAGATGACCTTCCCCAATGACAAAGTGCTGACCATTGAGTTGTCTGAGAAGCAGATTAGCGGCAGAACTCTTAGCCTGAACATTGATTATGAGGATGTTCTCTCTGCCGATTCTTTTAACCATCTTATGTTGAAGGAGGAATAGGACAATGAAAAGAACACTGTTTACTATAATTGCCATAGCCTTCTGTGCTATGTCTATGATGGCTCAGAGCCATAGTGACCGTATATCACTCGGTATGGGCGCACTCTATGAGAGAGGCTTCGATGCTACACTGTCATGGGAGCATGAGACCAAGTATCATAATGCCTGGGAATACTTTGTCAACGGCTATCTGAAATGGGACGAATGCGAGTCTTGTGGCCATGTATGCCCAGAATCGTTCTGGCATAATTACAACACCTGGGGAATCGGCATAGCCTACAAACCCTGTGTAGTAAGAGGCAGGAACAACTACGGCAATATCAGGTTTGGTGCTTCTGGCGGTAGCGATACCGACAAGTTCATCGGAGCCGTTCATCTGGGTTATGAGCACAACTATGCCCTTCGACACGGCTGGAACATCTTCTGGCAGGTAAAGACAGACCTTGTACTAAGAGGTGAAGACCTGTTCAGAACAGGAGTTGTAATTGGAATCAAGATACCCACAAAATAAGACTGCACAATGAAATCAATAAAGACATTCATCTATTCAATGACCTTGCTGATAACTGTTGTCAGCTGCGATGAGCACAGAGACTTCCCCGACACGGCCATGAAGCCCTGTCATGTACTCTGTACTGATGGTAAGGTCACAACATATGAGACCTGTAATGAACTGGGCAAAACGCCTATTGCCGTTGTATTCAACATCAATCAAAGTGAGAAGATGGAAGGGACTGGCTATGCCGTGTTCCTTCATGATCTCTATCCTTCTGCATTTGCCGACACCATCAGCGTCAAGCAGAACACCTCTGCAGACATTACAGCATACGATGGGAATGTAAACACCTACAAGATGTTTACGACAAAAGATGTGGAATCACCATTGGCAGAATCCGTCTTTTCCGTATGGACTTATGGCCAAAGTGCATATATCCCTTCGGTGGCTCAGATGCGCCTACTCTATGAGAGCCGATGTCTCATCAATCCCATTATCATCAAGTGTGGCGGCGACCCGATTCCAGATGCCCCAGACGAATGCTGGTACTGGACTTCAACAGAGGTGGAAGGACAGGAAACTGTCAAAGCCTGGCTATTCTCATTAGGTAGTGGAGCACTTCAAGAAACACCAAAAGACCAAGCACATAAAGCACGTCCAATCATTACGTTATACAATTAGAAGAAACATTTACTTTAAGTCGAAATGGAAGAGACAAAAGAGCTTCAAACTGCCTACAAAATCTTCAGGGCTGTCATCTATCTATCCCTTGTCATAGAGTTCTTTGAGTATGCCATACGCCCGGAACTTCTTGACTATTGGGGAGGTATTCTCTGTGACATCCACGACCGTATCAAGCGGTGGTTCATCTATAATGACGGTAATCTGATATGGAGTAAAGTAGCCACGATTCTTGTCATTTGTGTCACCTGTATTGGTACCAGGAATAAGAAGCATTTGGAGTTCGATGCCCGTAAGCAGGTGTTCTATCCTCTCGTCTGCGGAATCTTCATCACAGTCCTGTCCGTGTGGCTCTTCGGTCATCGGATAGACTCTCGTTTTTATTCCCTACCATTGAATATCTGGCTATATATGGCAGCTTCCATTATTGGAACCATCCTTATCCATGTAGCCCTTGATAATATCTCAAAGTTCCTGAAGGAAGGACTCTTGAAAGACCGATTCAACTTTGAAAACGAATCTTTTGAGCAGTGCCAGGAACGTCAGGACAACAAGTATAGCGTGAATATCCCCATGCGCTACTACTATAAGGGTAAGTTCCGTAAGGGATGGGTGAACATTGTGAATCCATTCAGAGGCACATGGGTTGTAGGTACACCTGGCTCTGGTAAGACATTCTCCATCATCGAGCCGTTTATCCGTCAACACTCTGCCAAAGGCTTTGCAATGGTCGTTTACGATTACAAGTTCCCGACACTGGCCACCAAGCTATACTACCACTATAAAAAGAACCAGAAAGAAGGGAAACTGCCCAAGGGCTGCAAGTTCAACATCATCAACTTCGTCGATGTGGAGTATTCACGTCGGGTTAATCCTATCCAGCAGAAATACATCGGCAACCTTGCAGCAGCCAGTGAAACGGCAGAAACCTTGCTGGAGTCCTTGCAGAAAGGCAAGAAAGAAGGTGGCGGTGGCAGTGACCAGTTCTTCCAGACATCAGCCGTGAACTTTCTTGCTGCCTGTATCTACTTCTTTGTAAACTACAAAAGAGTGCCTTATGATAAAGACGGTCATCCACTGATAGCGGAAATGACGGAAGAGCCGAAGACACACAGGCCGAAGCCTACTGGCAGGGTATTCAACAAAATGGGCGAAGAAGTCGAGCCAGCCTATTGGCTTGGGAAATACTCGGATATGCCACATATCCTGTCATTCCTCAACCTCGACTATCAGACCATCTTTGAGGTTCTTGAAACCGACAATGAGGTTGCTCCCCTACTCGGTCCGTTCCAGACGGCTATGAAGAACAAGGCGATGGAGCAGCTGGAAGGTATGATAGGTACGCTTCGTGTCTATACCTCACGACTTGCTACCAAAGAATCCTACTGGATTTTCCACAAAGACGGTGATGATTTCGATTTGAAGGTCAGTGATCCTGCAAATCCCAGCTACCTGCTGATAGCCAATGACCCCGAAATGGAAAGCATCATTGGTGCTCTGAACGCCCTGATTCTAAATCGACTTGTCACCCGTGTCAATACCGGCCAAGGAAAGAATATTCCTGTAAGCATTATCGTTGATGAGCTTCCTACCCTGTATTTCCATAAGATTGACCGATTGATTGGCACAGCCCGAAGCAACAAAGTGAGCGTTGCATTGGGCTTTCAGGAACTGCCACAGCTGGAGGCAGACTACGGTAAGACGGGTATGCAGAAGATTATCACGACTGTTGGTAACGTTGTTTCCGGCTCTGCCAGAGCAAAAGAGACGCTGGAATGGCTCAGCAATGACATCTTCGGAAAAGTTGTTCAGCTGAAGAAAGGCGTGACGATTGACCGCGACAAGACCTCCATCAATCTCAATGAGAATATGGACAGTCTTGTTCCTGCCTCTAAAATCAGTGATATGCCTACAGGCTGGATATGTGGTCAGGTGGCTCGTGACTTCGTGAAGACGAAGACAGGCCACGGTGGAACCATGAACATCCAGGAGTCAGAGGAGTTCCAGACATCCAAGTTCTACTGCAAGACAGACTTTGACATGAAGGAAATACAGCAGGAGGAGTCCGAATATGTACCCCTTCCGAAGTTTTACCAGTTCCCGTCAAAGGATGCTAAGGAACGAATCCTTTACCAGAACTTTGTCAATGTCAATCTTGACATCAAGAATATGATTGATGAGATTAACAAGTTCAAAGTAAAGTGAAAGTGAGCTGAGAGTAGAAAAAAGCTTAATAATTGAGGGACACGATGATATATCTCCTCTTTTTTTCGTAACTTTGTCAGAAATTGCAATCTTTCTTTATATAAAGGCAGTTTGGGAGATGGAGGAAAAATCGGGTTACGATTTAGAGACCGTACTCCCTTCTCCGAACTGCTACAAATTGCTTCAATGAACACCCGATGACGAGCCACCAGCCTTGTTGTGACTCATCATTGGGTGCAAAAGTACGAATAATATTCGATATTACGATGTATCTTGAAAGATTTTCTCCATTTTTGATAAAATTTGATTGCGTTTTCACAATAACACAATGATAATACTAGCCTACAATCTGAACCTTTCTATCCAGTTGACGGCGAAATCTACGAGTTCGCGCTGGCACATCAGACGGAGCGTGGCATTGCCAAGCGTTACCTTCCTGACGGTGTGCGTCTGCTCAAAAGCCTCGCCGATTTGCACGAAATCGTGGCCATCTACATAGAGCGTCTCATAGGCTTTCCACACTCGTTTGCCTGACTCGTAGACGGCGCTATGCTCCAAGGAATTGTGCTTGCCGGGGTAGTTGGCGCGGGCGTCAGCTAAGTGGAGCGAGGTGTTCTTGTCATAGCCCACGCCAATGAGCAGTACGTAAGCATCGAGATTGTAAAGGCGACCTATTGGAGAACCGTCGCCAAAGATATTCTGTAGGTCATGGCTCTTCGTCAGCCGCCGGGCGTCCCTGCCGTTGGCAGCGACGGAGCGGGCGGGATGGTCGCTGCGGAGCGTCCCTGGCCACTTCCGGAACATCTCAGCCACGGTTCCCATCGTCTGCGTCGGGGTCAGCCGCTTGTCGTAGGCTGGCCAGTGGTCGCGGAGTCTCTGCCAGTCGGCTTCACTTATTTCGCTGTGTACCCCAACGTCGGGGTCAAGATTCTTCCACGATTGCGTGGGCATCACGATGGTCCCCTCACGGGTAACCGTTTCCAACAAGGCTTCGATGACTGTCTGCGCGCCGCCGCAGACGTAGCCGAGGCTACTCAGTGAGGTGTGCGTCATCACCGTCATTCCCTGCTGTATCCCGAGTTCACGGAATGCAGCGAGAATGTCTTCTTTTAAGATAAGCGGTTTCATAATTCAAGGATTAACGTTTCACGGGGTTGCAGTTGGATATCTTTGCTGATGTCAACGTTACAGCCACAGACGATGTTGGTGGCTTGGCGATGCTGGCCGATGACTTCGCGATAGCGGCTGATGGGCATGGTGGTGACGTGGTTGGTGCCGTTGAGGATGGTCAGTACGGTCTTTCCCTTGTACTGCCGCGCGATGACATAGATACCGCGATGAGGGATGAACTGCGTCATACGGCCTTTGGCGATAACCTCATTGCCCTGTCGCCAATGCAGCAGACGGCTCAGCCAGCGGAACATGCTGTTTTCTGCAGCAGTGCGCCCTTCTGTGGTGAAAGCACTGCGACTGTCGTCCCAGAATCCGCCGGGGAAGTCCTGGCGCACGTTGCCGTCGCTCTTTTCTTTAGTTCCGTTTAGTAGAATTTCTACGCCATAATATAATTGTGGAATGCGCGGTATGGTCAGAAGCAAGGCCAGTGCCTGTCGCAGTGCTAATGTGTCACAGCCGTCAGCGAGAAAGCGGTCGGTGTCATGATTCTCGATGAAGGCCATCACGCTGCGGGGATTGGGATACAGGTAGTCATAGACCAGTGAGTTATAGATGCGGTTGAGGCCACGGCCATAGTCATTAGTGTCCTCACCGGCAGCCTGCACCATGCGGTCGTAGAAGGCGAAGTCCATCACAGTCGGCAGATGGGGATTCACCTTCGTCAGCCGGTTGTCCTTTTGCCACGAGGCGGTGTAGGCAGGCTCTGTCACCCAGGTCTCGCCCACCACGTTGTAGTTGGGGTATTCCTCGTTGATAGCCTGCATCCACCTGGACATGGCATCCTCGAAAGCGTAAGGGTAAGTGTCCATGCGGATGCCGTCGATGCCGATTGTCTCAATCCACCAGATGGAGTTCTGAATCAAATAGCGCAGCACGTGTGGATTGTGCTGGTTAAGGTCGGGCATCGTCGGCACAAACCAACTCTTCGTTGTTTCGTGCAGGTCTATCTCAGAGGCATAAAGGTCGCGTACGGGTGTTAACTGGTAGCTGGTCTGCTGATATTTTGCATTGGGTGTTGGTTCGCCCTTGGCATCCTCCAGCCATTCTGGGCAGTTGAACCAGTCGCGGCTGGGTATGTCAGCCACCCAGGGATGCTCAAAGCCACAATGGTTGAAGATCATGTCCATCACCATTTTCAGCCCATGCTCGTGTGCTTCGTCGCAGAGTCGACGGTAGTCATCATTGCTGCCGAAGCGAGGGTCTATCTGATAATAATTCGTGGGGGCATAGCCATGATAGGTACTATAGCCGTCACGGTCGGGAGAGTTGTTCTCCAATACAGGCGTGAACCACAGGGCTGTCACGCCCAGCTCATTGAAATAATCAAGGTGTTGGCGGATGCCCTCCAGATTGCCGCCATGCCGCAGATTGGGGTTGGAACGGTCGCACTGGTAGCGGTTCATCGTGATGAGCTGGTCGTTCTCCACCGTGCCGGATGCAAAGCGGTCGGGCACCAGTTGATAGAGCACATCGGAGCAGGTGAAACCGATGCGCTCCTCACCGCGCTTCTCGCGCTGTTTCAACTGGTATCTAATCCGTTTCCCGTTAACTCTCAGCATCATCTCGCCAGCCTGTGCATCGGCGATGTTCAGATAGACCAGCAGATAGTTGGGACTGTCGAGACGGACTATCGAATCGACTCTGACACCAGGATAGTCTGTTCTAACTGTAGCATCACCTACATCTTTCCCATAGAGCATCAGTTGCAGCGTAGGGTTCTTCAGACCTACATACCAGTCTGTCGGCTCTATGCGTATCGGGGCTGATGCAATGACATTGGATGATACGCCCGCCAACAGACATAAAATGAGGACAGGCTTGCTCCTTTCAGATTTAGACAACACGTGTCTAAGTTCTTTTGCCATGAACCAGATAACCATAGCGACTACGGTAGCGGTCACAACCAAAGCTGACGTATAGGCAAAAGACTGAACAGAAACATCAGGTCGGGAAAGCAGTTCATAACATAGCCAAGGGAACCACAGCAGCGCCCACAACAATCCAATAACAACATCTCTTATCTTCTTCCGTTCTACAGAAACAAACAATCCGCTCATAAAAGATAAAATAACAAGAGCCATAGTTCCATAAGCAAAAGGCTTGGGCATGTGGCAGTTGTCAACATACACCAACCACACGACGGCTGAGGCAGTCATAGCTGCGCAAAGTTTCTTAACAATGGCTATGCGACTTACATGCGAAGGGCCTGAACTACTGGATTGTGTACAATCGTTTAACTTTCTTTCTTGGATATTTTTCTCCATACCTTTATTATTTTAGTGAAACATTTCGTATCTTTGCACCAGAGGAATAAAAGTGCGGTGCAAAGGTACGAGGTTTCCTTCAGCCGTGCAATACTGATTTTTAACTATTTATGGATGTACTAAGACGAGAACTACAGGAGATTTTCCACCGTCAGCCGTTCGACACGACGCGGCTTTCCGGGCAGGATGTGGAAAAGTGCCGCTACATCATCAAGGCCTTTACAGATGTCAGTCAAGGCTGTGCTATACTGACTGATATAGCCGTGGGCAACAGCTATTCCTCTATTGGCAGGTTGGCCAATAAACTGGGGCTACATCAACACACCGCATTGGAAGAGCTGACCGACGTCGATGAGGACTTCATCTATGAGCGCATCCATCCGGAAGATCTGGTGGACAAGCGCATGCTCGAAGTGAAATTCTTCGAACAGGTAGAACATCTACCCTCAGAGGAGCGTCTCAAATACCATGCCACTTGTCGTATCAGGATGCGCGATGATGTTGGGAACTACGTCTACGTTTCGAATCTGACGCGCATACAATCCAACTCGACTGACGGATATATGCGACTGGTAGTCTGCACCTACGAGCTTTCGCCTGAGCAGGAACCCATTCACAGCATCAATCCCCACATTATCAACATGGAGACCGGCCAGTCTGTTACCCCTTTCCTCTATGAAGAACGCTTCGACATTCTCACCCGCAGGGAAAAGGAAATCTTAGGTCTCATCCGCCAGGGAATGTTGAGCAAGGAGATTGCAAGCACCCTGCACATCAGCATCTTCACTGTGAACAAGCATCGGCAGAATATCCTCGAAAAACTCTCTGTGGATAATTCAATGGAGGCCGTTCAGACGGCATTAGCAATGAAACTGATATAGTATAGCAGAGATATCAACAACAGACGGGAAGCCTAACAAGCAAGCCCCCTCCTAGTCCTCTACGAGATGGGGGGGCTAATGTTGTGAAAGTAGAAAGTACCACCGTGCATGTCACCGTGTAATGTGGGTTTGCCTGCATCCACACTTTCTGTTGCATCCGGAAAAACAGACATAATAATTCTGGACTATTTGTTCCAATTATATAAATAGGTGAGAAGCGAAAATGTTACAAGGGCAGGCCAAAATGGTGTGCAGAGATTCTTCGTCAAACAGCATCTGCTCAAGCATCAAAGGAGTGGGAGTGGTTAAGGCAAAAAGGAGCCTGATGTTTGGCCGTTACGATTATTTTTCGTACCTTTGCGCACAAATTCACAATTATGTATTACATCTGGACGGACGAAAGCGACGCTACGGGAAAGTATTATGCCAACTTTTATGGCGGAATACTTATAAAATCAGAGCACTTGAATGAAGTGCTCGAAAGACTTTCAGCAATTGTGAAAGAGGTAGGCTTGGAGAACGAGGAGATCAAGTGGCAGAAAGAGAATGAGTTTGCTGAGGAGAGATATAAAAAGATTATCGATGTACTGTTTGCCTTGTTGTCAGAAGACAAGGCTAAGCAGCGAGATTTGGTTTTAGGCCTGATCCCATTTGATGAAGAACTGTCAGAGTCGATGATTTCCAGTGCCCTATATGTTGAAGGCGAGAACGCATTGAAAAAGTTATCCTCTGAAGAGGTCAAAGAACTGAGAAGAATTGCCAAAGAAGAATACGATGCCATTCCAGAGGAAGAACATCAGCGTCGTATTGCCGAGCAACATGCAGCAAACCGTGAACGCTATGAAAAGAAAATGATGCGGAAGGGCTACAAGTAGTGTTATATCCGCTTCTGAAATCACTTACTTCAAGAAATCCTCGCGCATAGGAGTGAAGGTATCGATAAGTATACCCGCTTCTAGACAAACGCAACCATGTGGAAGGTTGGGAGCCACGTAATAACCATCACCTGCACGGAGGACTTTCTTCTCCTCACCGATGGTCACCTCAAAACATCCACTGGCCACATATGTACTTTGGGTATGGGGATGTTGATGAAGAGTTCCGATAGCTCCCTGATTGAATTTCACTTTTACCATCATCAAGTGCTCATCGTAGGCCATAATCTGACGAACTATTCCATCACCGGCATATTCCCATTGGATATCAGAAGCTATCTGATAGGTATCACTTTTCTTTTCCATAATCAGAACTTGACGGTAAATTCATCCTTTATGTCTTTGCTCTCTATCTCGTATGCCAACTCCTGACGGAGAGTTTTCTTTTCTTCTTTTTCGGGCATTTCTACAGATACCCTTGCATATTCTTGTTTCATCTATGTTGTATCTAATGTTATGTATATATATTCGGCTTGCAAAAGTACTCAAAATATGGCAGAACAATGCTTGATTTAACGAATTTAGCATAAATCAGACGCTATTTTTGACTAATCAGTTTAGTTTCGTATAGTGTTTTCCCCCGGAATATCCTATAATCAACATCTTCCAAGGTTAGCGAGAATGCAGGTAAAGAAACGGATTCCATTAACTCCTGAATAGTCGCTAATTGGATGTGAGGATCCTTTACCCTGCCCAATGTCACATGTAATCGAAACCCTGAGTCCACGACACAACCAACAGCCTTTATGTCTGAGCGGATATTCTCTATCAGTGAAAGAAAGGACTGAGGTACATCTGTAGCCGTCATGTAAATAATTTGCATTCCAGACATTGCTGTAAAGACATCCAACTTGTCAAAAGTCAGTGTCGGTGCAGTAAACGTCTTCAGATGTTTCTCCAACAGGGGACGTATATCAATGTTTTCAGGCGTTTCGTCAATAAAGGCCATTGTTATATGATGGTAGGCCATTTGCCATTTTACATCGAAATTTCTGCAGGCAAGTCTCAGTTCTTGAAACCAAGATGCATTGTATCTCAACGGAACATGAATCTCCATATACGTCTTCATGACTTATCTATACCCATTAATACCTTCCAGAAACTTACTGGAAGGTAGACGTTTTCAAGTTCTGCAGCATCCCTGAACATTGGTGCAATATCCTCTGGAACATATCCAGCGATACCACATCCTACGGGAGTCACGAAGAATTTCAGTTCAGGATGTTGCTTAACACATGTTGTGAAGTGACCAACTGCTGCTTCAGTACTCTCGATTCCTTCCATTGTCGGCAAAGCATAAGACTGGCCCTGAAGTCCTTCGCCATTCCCCCACTCTGCGCCAAACTTACTGTATGCAACTCTGGCTGCACCTCCCATGTGCATACCTTGGATATTACTACCAAATACGAATATCTCGTTCGGTTCCAGTACATTAATCATGGACGGAGTGATACGATCAGGTAGAGTTCCTGTGTTTCCTCCTTTCAACCAATATTTTTCCTCTTCAGTATAGTTATTTCCAGTCATAGTTTTATTCTATTATACTTGTATCTTTTTCTTTTGGATTTCCATGAAGCATGTTTGCCACTTCACGGCAGCCACAATCACACGTTCTTGACAACTTACACCCTTTACATGATTCCGGCGTGTAATCACTTGTTGCGAACATATTCCAGAAATCAGCATCTGAAATCATTGGTTTCTCAAAGATATGTCCTACAACTCTTGGCGAATGATTACATGTACGAATTTTCCCTGATGGGTCAACTACAAAAAACCCTTTGGCAGCAGCACATTGGTAGCCGATATGTATTCTCTTGTACTTTTCCACATCCTTTATCGCACAGATAGGAATTTCAGTACCCACATTACCATATCGATTAGCATATGCCAGAACTTCCTCGGCTATATCAAGCATCCCATTTACTTGCTCAGTATTTAAAGCCAATTCATCTTTATATGCCAGTCCCCTTCCCCCAGGAAGGAAGCGGTTCAACAAAATGTCGTGGGCACCATGTATTAATCCCTGCGAAATGGTCTCAAACAATTCATGATAGTTCTTTTTCGTAACTGTTACATTCAAAGTTGCTTCTATTCCATAGGTTTTTGCCACTTCAAACCAATGCAGGACACCCTCTGCGTTATCAACTCCAGTATGATCCTGGAATGTCTCATAACCGGGTAGACTCATACTAAGATGTACATTTAACTCTTTAAACAAGGACATGTACTCTTCTTTCATTGCAAGCCCGTTCGATATAAGAACTATAGGATGATTGAATCCTCTTTGAATACCTTCCCTCCTTATGAATGCCAGGATTTCTTCAAAGCCTTCCTTCAATAGCACCTCACCGCCAGAGATCGAGAAAGATTCTACGCCCTTATCATAAAGCTTATCAATAGCCATTTTTCACTCTGTCACAGTCAACTCCTTTCCCTTCTGATATGTCGTGTTCGGAGCATACCAAGGACAGGAACAGAACTTACAACGATGGTTACAGTTGTACGTCAGTTCCAGAGCAACAGACTTTGGCAGGCTTATAATATGCATCCTATTCAATTGAAATTCCTGTCATTCGTTCGATTAAAGACAGTTCTTCCCTTATTATATGTGTATTATCGAAGAAATCCGTATATGACTTTTCATTCTTCAGGAAAGCGATGACAGCATTATAATCATCTTCGTCATTTGAGATTGCAAGATGATAGTTCTCTTGTTCTTTTGTCTTGAAGTAGAACACATAATACATTTCATGATCATATAGTTCATCGCCTTCCTTATCTTTGAGTCCAAGTTTACCAGCACATTCAGAGCATAGTTGCTCAATCTTAGCGTCAAATCCAAGGTTTTCTATGGTTTTGATCTTCTTATTGAGTATATGCCTATCGATTTTTCTCCAAGACATCTCCTGAATCTGCTTTCCGCATGAATCACATTTGGCCATGACTGGTTCTGGAGGAGCTGGAGAATAGCACATAGCTCCCATACTCTCGGGAATGTCAGTCTCATCATTGGCGAGTGCCTTTAGCTGTTCAATAAGCTCTTCTTTTGTTAAATGCTTCATATTATCTGGGGTTTGTTTGATATCACAAATATCGTGGCAAAATTATAATTCAAGAGTGCATTCTATCTGCACAGATAATTTTTATTTTATCGAAAGTAGTAAATTTCTGAAATGATTCGCTTTAGCTGCAAAGTTACATAAAAACAATAAGAAAATTGGCTAATTCATCTTTTTTTTTATAAAATAGTTATATTTTTTGCGAGTTTTTCGCGGTTTTTGCAAAAAAAACACTATCTTTGCGGATAATATTTACCAATAATAAATAAGGTACGATGGAGAATAAGCCTATTAACAGGATCAAAGTTATGCTCGCTGAGCGTATGGTATCCAACAAAGAGCTGGCAGAAATGCTTGGCAAAGACCCTGCTACAATATCCAAGTGGGTAACCAATACCTCCCAACCTAGTCTGGAGAATCTTATTGAGATTGCTCGTTGTTTGAAATGTGAGATTAATGATCTCGTGCGTACAAATTCCAATTCCTAAATGAGTTAAGCTAAGAGACTATGCCTGTAAACAAGAACGCCCTATTGCGCTACCAGATTCTCGACCGCTGCTTTAGCGATTTCCATAGGAAGTACGAGATTGAAGATCTTCTTGATAAGGTCAATGAAGCTCTCTATGACCTTTATGGGACAGAGGTCAGCATCCGTCAGATACGCGATGACATCAAGTATATGCGAGACCGCGTTACTTACGATGCCCCAATCAAAGCCTATCAGTATGACGGGAAAAAGTGCTACTATCGTTATGAAGACAGGAATTTCTCCATCTTCAATAATGAGCTTTCAGCAGAGGAAGTAAGTACTCTCCGTTCTACTATCGACATGCTTGCCCGTTTCCGTGACGGTTCAAAAAATGCATGGTTGGAGGAAGTTATTTCCAATCTGGAATATCGTTTTGGTGTTAAAGGAACTACAGAGAATGTCGTTTCTTTCGAACAGAACGAACAACTTAAAGGATTGGAGTTTCTTGGAGAATTAATTGATTCTGCTGTTAATCATGTTCCTCTTCACATTCTTTATCGTACATTTAAGGGGAAAGAAATATCTTCAATTGTTCATCCATATCACGTCAAACAGTTTAATAACCGTTGGTTCCTCTTTGGATTGGAGGAAAATGAAGAATACGGCAATCATATAGCAAATAAAGCTTTAGATCGTATTGTTAAGTTTTCAAGAGCAAATGAGGTTGAATATATTCCCAACAAAGATATAGATTTCAATGACTATTTCAAGGACATTGTTGGTGTAACACTTCCAGAAGACCATACAACGGCAGAACCGGTCATATTGAAGTTTGATGGAGAACGGTTCCCGTATATTATTTCTAAGCCAATCCATTCTACTCAGGAAATACTAGACAAAGAAAAATGTCTTCTTCGGATCAATGTACGTCCTAACAACGAACTTGAAGCACTTATCTTTTCTTTTGGCCCTCATGTAGAAGTGCTTGAACCAGCATGGTTGAGACAACAAATTGGAGATAAAATTGAAGAAACTTTGAAGAAATATTTATCTGAGAAGAAAGACTGCACAGATAATATCTAATTTTGCATCCATAACATAATAACATAGTAAATTTACATTATATGAGTACAGACGAGAGACAACAACTAACGGCCATCAATGTTCAGGAGAAAGCGAACCTGATCTGGGCTATTGCAGACAAACTAGTTGGTGTATATAAGCCCCATGAGTATGGTAACGTAATATTGCCAATGTGCGTAGTAAAACGCTTTGAGGACACATTGGCACCTACTAAGCAGAAGGTGCTAGATATGAACAAGCAACTTGACGAGGACGGCATTACCGTGAAACAGGGTTTCTTGGAGAAAGCTGCTGGACAGAAGTTCTATAACCTCTCGCCCTTTACTTTTGAGACGCTACTCTCAGACCCTGAGAATATCCGTGAGAACTTCGAGTCGTATCTGAACCACTTCTCTGAGAATGTCATAGATGTGATTCACCGCATGAAATTCCAGCAGGAGATAGAGACGATGGCTGAGAACGGGCTGCTCTATTTGGTCATCAAGGAGTTCTGCACTGAGAAGGCTTATTTGGGTGCCGACAAGGTAAGCTCTGTTGATATGGGTTATATTTTCGAGGAGCTGGTACGCAAGTTTTCAGAGAGCTACGACGAACATGCCGGAGCACACTTCACCGCCCGCGACATCATCAATCTGATGACGGAGTTGTTGGTGGGTGAAGACGAGGAGCGGTTAGAGGATGAAGGTATTACCGCCACCATCTATGATATGGCGATGGGGACCAGTCAGATGCTGGGTTGCATGAGCGACCGCCTCTTGGAGATTGACCCCGATGCCGACATCACCACCTACGGACAGGAACTGAACGAGCAGACTTTTGCCATCGCCAAGGCTGATACGCTCATCAAGGGCGGTAATGCCGACAACATGCGGCAGGGCGACACACTAGGCGATGATAAGTTTGACGGCTATAAGTTCGACTATATCATTTCCAACCCGCCATTTGGCATTGAGTGGAAAACGAGCAAGGCTGCTGTCGAGGTAGAGAACAAGAAAGGTGCTGCCGGACGCTTCGAACCAGGTCTGCCTGCTATTGGTGACGGTCAACAACTATTCCTGCTCAATGGTGTGGCAAAGCTGAAGGACACAGGCCGTATGGCTATCATACAGAACGGCTCGCCGCTGTTCAAGGGCGATGCCGGCAGTGGTGAAAGCAACATTCGTGGTTACCTCTTGGAGAACGACTGGTTGGAAGCCATCGTGCAACTGCCCAACGACCTCTTCTACAACACAGGCATTGCCACTTATATCTGGGTCATCACTCGCAATAAATCGGCAGAACGTCAGGGCAAGGTGCAACTCATTGATGCCAGCCAATGTTACGAGAAGCGCCGTAAACCGCTTGGCAATAAGCGCGTGGAGATTACCGAGACGGCTCGCCAGCTCATTATGCAAGCTTACCACGACTTTTCTGATGGTGTCCTCACGAAGACTGCCACTGACGGTACAGAGATTCGTGTGGAAAGCAAGGTGCGTCAGAACGACTACTTCAAATACAGTAAGCTGTTCATCATGAATCCTGAGCATGATGCTGATGGAAATGTAGTGAAAGATAAGAAAGGAAAGCCTGTCTTCGACAAGACGCTTAATGATACAGAGATTATTCCCTGGTTGACAGACCGTGACGAATATCTTCAGAAGAATGTGGCTCCTTATTCTCCCGACTTCATGGTTGACGAGAAGAAAACGAAGATAGGCTATGAGATTCCCTTTAGCCGTGAGTTCTACAAATATACACCGCTGAAAGCCTCTACAGAAATCTTTGAAGAACTGAAAGCTCTCGAACTTAGGGAAGCAGAGTTAATGAACAAAATTTTGCATTGATAGAATATGAGACAATATAAAGACAGCGGCATAGAGTGGATTGGCAAGATTCCAGAGAATTGGGATATTTGCTATCTCAAATGTAAGGCTCTAATAGAAAGAGGTGGATCGCCACGTCCTATCGAAGATTACATATCAGACAACGGATATAATTGGATTAAAATTGGTGATACCATCAAAGGTAATAAGTATATAACTTCAGTTCGTCAAAAAATAAGGAAAGAAGGACTAAATAAAACGAGATTGGTACATAGCGGTGACCTAATTCTCACTAATTCTATGAGTTTTGGAGAGCCATATATATTGCAAGTAGACGGATGTATTCATGATGGCTGGGTGGCAATATCAAATCTCAATAAAATTGATAAAGTATTTTTATATTATTTACTATTGTCACCTTTTTGTCAGTATCAATTTAAGCTGCAAGTTGCAGGCGGAGTAGTACAGAATCTTAATGTTGATAAGATTGCTGTTACTTATATACTTTGTCCACCACTTCTAGAGCAGCAGTGTATAGCCGATTACCTTGATGAAAAGTGTGGGGAGACAGATTCTCTCATTGCGCTACAAGAGCAGATGATTGAGAAGCTGAAAGCTTATAAGCAGAGTATCATTACTGAGGCCATTACAAAAGGGCTTAATCCAAACGCCAAACTAGTTCCCTCTGGCATAGATTGGATTGGAAATATTCCTGAAGGATGGGAAATTAACAAACTATTCAACCTTTGTACGATAAAGGGACGTGTTGGATGGAAAGGATTGAGATCAGATGAATTCAAAGAAAATAGTTATGCATATCTAGTAACTGGTCAAGACTTTGTCTCGTCTGATATCAACTGGAATAATTGTTACCAAATCGATAAAGACCGATACGAAGAAGACCCATATATACAATTGTCAAATGGTGACATATTGGTTACAAAAGATGGTACTATTGGTAAAATCGCAAAAGTAAGTGGTATGGATAAACCTGCTTGCTTGAATAGTGGCATATTTGTTCTAAAACAAAGAAAAGAAACATTTTTTCAAAATTATCTATATTGGTATTTATCATCACCACTTTTATTAAGATATAACACTTTTATTAATACAGGTGGTACGACCATCATTCATTTATACCAAAATGTATTTGAAAGATTTTCAATGATTGTTCCACCTATGGAGGAACAAAAGGCCATTGCAGCTTACCTTGATGAAAAATGTGCTGATATCGATCGTCTTGTTGATCTGAAGCAACAGAAAATAGAAAAACTAAAGGACTATAAGAAAAGCGTAATATACGAAGCGGTGACGGGTAAAACAATTATAAAATCATAATAAGAAGGAATATGGACAACAACGACTTGAAAGAACGGGATTTTGAAGCGTACATTGAGCATTGGCTTCTTACGGAAGGTGGCTATACAAAGGGCGACCAGAGTACCTACGACAAAGAGCGTGCCATCGACCTAAAAACGTTAATGAAATTTCTCCGTCTAACACAGACGAAGAAATGGGAGCTGTATGAGAAAAAGTACGGCGCACAGACGGAAGATCGCCTTTACAACGTGCTACAGGACAAGATTCATGAGCGTGGTCTGATATGGGTACTACGCAACGGAATCGACGATCTGGGCTTCAAGTTCAAATTGGTCTATTTCGAACCTGCCAGTCAGCTCAACGAAGAACTGAACCTGAAGTATAGCCAGAACATCATGGAGTGTACGCGACAGTTCGCCTATTCCACCCTAAACCATAACACTATTGATATGGTGTTATCGGTGAATGGCATTCCCGTAGTGGCACTGGAACTGAAGAACCAGTTAACCGGCCAAAATGTGGAGAACTCACGCCATCAGTGGATGAACGACCGCGACCAACGTGAAGAGCTTTTCCAGTTCAACCACCGTATATTGGCATACTTTGGTGTGGATCTCTACGAGGCTATCATGGCTACTGAACTGCGAGGAGAAAAAACATTCTTCATGCCTTTCAACCAAGGAAGCAACGGAGCTGGTAACGTGGGTGGTAAAGGCAACCCCGAAGCACCAGATGGGAAATATACAACATGCTACCTCTGGGAGCGTGTGCTTAATCGTCGTATGTTACTCTGCATTCTCCAGCGTTATATTTCCCGCCAGGAAGAGGAACGTATCAGCATCTATAAGACGAAGGACGGCCATATACGACAGGATAAGCGGAAAAGCGTTAAGATTATCTTCCCACGATACCACCAGCTTGACGTGGTAGAGAAACTGTTGGCCGACACCGCTGAGCATGGCTCCGGCAAGAATTACCTTATACAACATTCGGCAGGTTCTGGCAAGTCGAACTCGATCGCTTGGGTGGCTTATCGTTTGGGCGCACTACAAAACGAAGACCTGAAACCAATGTTCAATTGCGTGTTCGTCATTACCGATCGCCGTGTGCTGAACTCTCAGCTACAGAACACTATTCTTGGATTCGACCATGTGGATGGAACTGTAGACACCGTGAAGGACAGTGATTCTTCTACGAAATTGCGCAATCTTATCAATGACGATAATTCGCGTATCATTATCTGTACGCTTCATAGATTCCCACTTATCTACAAGGAGGTAAACAAGAATACAGGGAAAAGATATGCACTTATTGTTGATGAAGCCCACTCGTCACAGACGGGTAAGGCTGCAGAGAAGATGAAAGCAGCTTTAGCTGATACTGACGAAGCCTTGCGAGAGATGGCTGCTATGCAGGATATTGCCGAAGAAGAATTGGAGAAACAGCGCGATGAGATTATGGACACGCTGCTTGCTCAGGGGCAACATAGCAACTTGTCGTTCTATGCCTTCACCGCTACACCCAAGCCCAAGACATTGCGAACCTTCGGCGTCTGCACTCATCAGGATATCGATCCTACGAAGTGCCGCTATGAGGCATTCCACACCTATTCAATGTTACAGGCCATCGAGGAAGGCTTTATTAAAGACGTTCTGCTGAGCTATACGCCATATAATGTTAGCTACGAGATAACGAAACGTATTACTGAAGACCCAGAATACGAAGAGACACCTGCGACAAAAGCAGTAAAAGCATTCCATGACAACCACCAACATGTCATTGACAAGAAGTGTGCCATCATCGTAGAGAAATTCCGTGAGGTAACGCTGCCAGCTATGCAGGGAAAGGCAAAAGCAATGGTTGTAACTGCAAGCCGTGCTCATGCCGTTCGCTACTATATGGCAATCAAGGCCTACTGTGAGAAGCAGGGTTACACCGATGTACATCCTCTGGTGGCCTTCTCTGGAAAAGTAGTCTATCAGGATCAAGAATACATAGAGACGGCCATGAACTCTACGCCTGATTATAAGATTAGTGAGGCAGGCCTACCCCTATTTTTCGCCTCCGACCTCTACAATGTATTGGTTGTTGCAGACAAGTATCAGACAGGCTTCGATGAGCCACTGTTACACTCGATGTTCGTTGACAAGAAACTACGCGATGTGAAGGCAGTTCAGACACTGAGTCGTCTGAACCGTGCCCATCCTGACAAAGTGGATACATATGTTCTCGACTTCGTAAATGACCCTGATGACATCAAGAAGAGTTTTGAGCCATTCTACACAGGCACCGAACTAATAAAGCCTATGGACTTGAATTCCGTCTTCACGTTACGCGACAATATCCGTGAGCTAAATTTCTGGACTGATCAGGATGAGCAGCGCGTGGAAGATATAGTAAAGACTGTGAAGAAGGATGACCCGACACGATTAGGGAAACTGTCGAACGCCTTCAAAGGCGTAGTTGATCGCATCGATCAGTTAGACGAAGAGACCTTCTATACTGTGCGCGGGCAGATTAAGCAATTTGTACGCTTCTACAATTATCTGGCACAGGTGGAACGAACCTACAACCGTGACCTTTATCGCACATACGTATTCTGCGACTTGCTCCTAAAGCTTATCAAGACTAAGCCACACGAACATATCGACCTGAACAAACAACTTATGTTGGTCAACTCACGAATTGAGGCTGGAGAGACACAAAGCATCCATCTTGATAAAGATACCGGTGGACTTTCAACTCCGAAGCCTGGTGCTGGAAGTGGCCCTGACGATAAGCGCGACCTGCTTTCAAACATCATCGATAAGGTTAATATGATGTTCCGGGGTAATTTTACCAAGGAAGACCGTGTGTTGGTGGAAAGTATCTATGATAAGTTGAACCAGCCCAAGGTTCGTCGCAAATTGATCAAACAGGCCAAGAGTAACGACCCGAAGCAATTTGGTGAGAGCATTTTCCCTGAAGTGTTTGCCGAGGCCGCGCAGGAGTGCTATGGCGACCAAATGGAGGCCTTCCGTCGACTGTTCCAGAATCACGACCTCTACAACAGCATTATGTCGCAGATGGGTGACATGATGTATGCTAACTTCCGTGCTCAGGACGAGGCCGTTTTCAATCCCGAACGCTTCAAAGAGAAGGTGTTACCAGTGATGCAAGAAGAGTTCAGCGAGATTCAGGCAGAGATTAAGCCATATACCATTGTGGCAGACTGGCTTGTTAAGGTGATTGCCGCAGAAACAGCTCCATCAATGGACGGTGCAAATGATGTTCTGCAAAATGCTTTCAACCGCCTCTATTGTTCGCCCAGGAAGGTAGCCTTTATGGATAAAAAGAGCCACTTCCGCTCGCTAGTGAGTTTCTTTGAGGTATTCCTGAAGAAAATATACTTCATCGAGAACGGCAAGGAGATGGTAGTTACCCGTGAGAATGCGCGTCCTGGCGAAATGCCTGCCCTTGGCGACTGCATTTATCAGACACCATGCCTGAAACGGCTGAAGTATGAGCCTGACTCTAATAAATTTAAGATATGGCTTCAGCAGATACGTGACTGGCGCAACGAGCAATCGCATCAAGCACCAATAGCTACTGAGGCAGAATACGATGCTGCAATTCATATAGTTACAGCCCTCTATCTCTATGTTACTGCCTACAACATTAAATACTTGCAGCCCAAAATGCTTGCACAACTTGTTAGCATGAATCCAGAGCAGCATTCTATCGGAATGGCAGCAGAGCCAATGTCAATGCCGAAAGCAGCAGAATCCGAAACAGCGGCAGTAGAAGGGCCGACAGATGGGAACACTGAAAAAAAAAAGAATAACATGAAGTGTTTATCAGTTCAACAACCTTGGGCTTCTGCTATTTGTACAGGAGTAAAGGACGTAGAGAATAGGACATGGCAAACAAAGAATGCCCCTGGCCGTATTCTTATACATGCCAGTGCAAAGAAGGTGCCAAAGGACTTTGATGCAATGAACCTCGATCCAGAGATGATTTCAACAATGGCGAACCTTCGCCTGTTTGGTATCATGCCGGAGTATGAGGATATGCCGTTATCCGCAATCATCGGTTATGTCGATGTGACGGGCTTTGACTCAGACAACAACAATGATTCTCCATGGGCTGGTGCTAACTGTACGCATTGGCATCTAGAGAATGCATACTTATTTGATGAGCCTATAAAGGATGTCAAAGGAAAATTGGGTCTGTTCGACTATCCAATCGACGAAGACAATCTACCTCCTGCCCACAAGGTAGAACAAAACTTCCCCGTTTTGGATGGTGAGCATCTGACTGTCCATGTTGGTGACAGGGCTTGGCAGATTCTGCAGGAAGATGGTACAGAATTCTGTGTGGATATTAACGATCCTTACACCATCGGTGCTATTTGCAAAGAAGATTCTTTCGAGTTAATGCCAATTAGCGAAATCACATTCATTCATGGCGATGAAACCATGAATCGAAAGGTGACGAACTACGCGTGGGATGCATTTAAAGATGCTGACGGAAAAGATCAAACATATCAGAATGAGGAGAATGGCCCTGAAATACCTTGGATATATGCAATATATGAATTGGCTAAAGAATAATATCAGCTGATATATGGGTGAACTGTTTAAATTATTAGGACTAGGACTCTTTTTCGTATATAATGACGGAGAGAACGCTCAAAAAGGTGGAGGATGTCTGTTGCTCACAATTTTGTTTGTGGGGGCTGGACTGATTTATCTCATTAATTGTTTCTTGAAGTCGGACATAGTTGGTAAAGATGTGAAAGCCGTTATAGTAACAGTTCTAATGATTATACTGATACCCACTGGTATTTATTGTCTTTGTAAATTCATCAAATATAGTATCGAAGCCCAAAAAGAAAAAAACAGGTGATGTATTACGAGAATTATAGTATAGTACAATTTTAATTATCTATTATGTATGAAAGTTGCTATCAGATGTATCTACAATAAGGCGGTGAAACCATCATGCGATATTGTCTACATGGATAAAGAGACATGGGATCGCTTTCGGTTTGAGCTTCACAACCGCAGGCAGATTGCTCTCAAACTTTTAGGTAAGGAGCAAATGGATACCTATATCAAAGAAATCGTATGGATCCCATTGGATAATCAAGACAAGCTGCTAATTGCTCCTGGATGCGACCCAAAGCCTGATAATGAATAAAATATAAACGTGTTGCATATGGAAACCTTCTGCATTATTACATTCATTGTTCTGGTTATTATTGCTGTTGCCAAAGGGACGAATAAGCTTTTAGGACCAATTGGCTGTCTGGCTTTAGTAATCATCTTTGTAGTCATGACATGTGAATATGACAAGGAAACAAGAGAAGAGTACAACATAAGTGACGAAGAAGAATCTAAAAGAAAAATGGATGAAGCTGTAGAAGAGATACGCAAAACAAAGCAGATGTATATAGACTCCGGTTGGGTAAAGCCGCCAAAGATGTAAGTTGAACCAAATATTAAAGGAATATGTACGCAGACAATAGTATAGAAATTACCTACACGGTGTTCGGTTTCGACGAAGCTGGAGAAACATCGTTTGATATGGAGGTTTCTGACCACCTTTACATCAAACTGCAAGATGCAGAAGATGAAGGAGAAATGCTCGATTCTGATTACATTTCCGAGGAAATGCCTGGTATTCACAGGAAGATACTAAAGGCCATACGTGATAATATGGAGGAAGAAGGCATGAACCCAGATGATGGTATGATAGAGAAACGATATCCGTGGGGAGCACATTATAAGGAATATGATTCAGATGCTTCGCACATGGAGATGTACAACATGGCAGAAGATGATGATATTGAGTATTCAGTAACGATATATTGATATGACAGATCAGAAAGAAGTAATATTGAAAGCGATTATCTATGAGATTGTAATCGCGGCAGGCGACGAAGGGACGAAAGCACTTCTGACAGCAGATAACTTGCTGGCAGATATGGCTGTTCCTGTGACGCAATATGACTTTACCTATGCTGACAGGTCAAAGTTAAAGAAGCTATTTCTTGCTGTTGAACGCTTCTTGAAGTCATCAAAGATGAAAGTAAACAGCTATACCAAAGCTGGACTTCAAGCTAAGTTCGAGACTTTATGGGTTCCGACTTTATCTGAGAAGGAGAAACAGGATCTTATCGCTGATTTCCGAATAATAGACGGATTTGACGAAGAGGGCTATGCTATTTTCAATGAGAAAACCTTCAGTACATGGAAGGATGTGTTCTCGAAGGAAGTCAATATTCCCAGACTTAAATATAAAGTTCCACAATTTGGTGGTGGCTCATCGTGCGTAGAACTCATTGATGACAGACCATTCACCTCATACCATCATACATATACGGATGGCTTCAAGGAGGCCCCACTAACCATTTCTATGGATGAATGGTGCCGGATAATCGACAATGCAAGCAATAGCATCAAACGTATGTTACAGTGCTATCTGCAAGCTGGCCGTGGCCAGAGATATACGCTCCAACAGATGGAGGAAATGTTTGGTGTTAAGGCCGATGCCCTTACTGGCAGCATAGTTGCTCTTGGAAGACGCGCACAGCACATGCTCAACTTCGCTGTGATTGACGAGAAAGATCCTGATGTGCGTCATTATTGGTCAACCCCAACTATCAGAGCACGTAGAGAGAACGGTCTTTGGGTATGGGAACTACGTCCTGAGCTGATGGATGCTGCCGAGAAAGTATTGCGAGAAGAGAAATTCCCAGAAGTGAAACGCCTATGAACCCAAAAGAGCTTGTAGCACAGTTTGTCGAGGAAAAGTTGGAAGGTGACATTAACCGTTTGGCGACCTTCCCTTTGGGCAACCTACGCAATGATAAAGTGTATGGCTGCCCTGGTCGTAACTTCGATTCGGATGATACGGAGTTAATGAGGGCCATCTATTGCCTGGTGTTCGGAGAGGTCTGGGTGAATCTATCGATGGACAACCTTGGTGAGGGCAAACTTCGTGGCGACACGCTCAATACGTATAACACATTATTCTCTCAACCTTGGAATGAGAAGTTCTCCGAGATATGGAATCCTGATGATGGGCTGAAAGCAAAGATGAATGAGTTCCAAGCTACTTGTTACACCATTGGAAACATGGCCGTTCTTCCAGACAGACGCATTGGAGAATGGAGCATTAACAAGCATCGTGGATGCCATAATGAGTGGCACGACTATGAAGATCGTTTCTTGGAGGCTCTGTATTTGGTATTGACCGGTGATTATCGGAAAGACCTTGATTTAGAAGAGTTAGTGGAACTGAATAAAGAGGACTTTATGCCGTTCTATGGTAAAGATGGTTGGGCAAAGTTTGTGGACGGGAATCTGCTGATGGACTATGTTGATAGCGACTATGTACCCATCGTACGTTCCAAGGGTTACACTTACTGGCGTGGTGGATATACAAACCGTGAACGCTTTATTGCAGAATGTCACCGCTACATCGACGATAGTACTGCAATTATCAATAAGAGGGCAATTGCTATAATTAATAAAATACGTCAACATCTATAAAAGATAAGATATGAGAGATGCTACTAAACTTCGGATCTATTTCAATGATGACAAAGCATTGTTTTTGATTCCATTGTACCAGCGCAAATATGCCTGGCAAAAGAAACATTGTCAGCGTTTATTTTCTGATCTCCAGAAAATCCACGAGAAGAATATTACAAGCCATTTCTTCGGAAGCATCGTTTCGGTAAAAGCCAGCGAAACGGAGAATGATTTGTTAATAATCGATGGTCAACAACGTATCACCACTATTTCCATCTTAATTCTCGCTGCCATAAATGCCGTAAAAAATGGTCTTATGACATGCGAAAGTGAAGAGTTTTTGAAAGACACGATGGAAAAGTATCTCTTTGCCAAGTATCGACGACATGTTGAGCGCAAGATAAAACTACGCCCAATAGACGATGATTTGAAGGCATACGATGCGCTCTTTACAAATGATAAAGAGCAATTCGTTCCTGCTGACAAGTCAGGGATTACGAATAACTATCTATTTTTCTATAATCTCATTACAGGGCAAGGCCATCCCTTAGTGTTTGAAGACTTAATAGAATCTATAGAGAGGCTAATCATCATTGATATTTGTTTGGACAGCAAGGATAATCCACAACTTATCTTTGAGAGTTTGAACTCGTGCGGCAAGGATTTGGAAGAGGCAGACAAGGTAAGAAACTATCTGTTAATGTCACAATCGAAAGAATTGCAGGAGCAGTATTATTATAACTACTGGAGAAAGATTGAACAGGCCACCGACGGTGAACCCACCATGTTTATTCGTGACTACCTTACTCTGAAAAACAAGGTGATTAGCAATATTGAGGAGCTATACTTTGATTTCAAGACCTACGATGAGACAAACAACATTTCTCGTGAGGAGCTGTTAGCGGATATGTGGAAGTATGCAAAGTACTATCGTATGGTGGATAAAGGTGAAACAGACAGTCCGAAACTAAATCGCAAGTTGCATCAGTTAGGCAGTATTGGGTCATACGTCTGTATGCCTTTCTATCTTGCTTTTTTCAACTATGCGGACGAAAACAATCTATCCGAGCAACAACGTTATGAAGTGCTTGATGTTGTGGAGAATTACTGGGCAAGACGAATGATTTGCGGATGGCCAGCCAACTATATGACCAAGTCTTTTGCCAACCTGCATGGTGATATCATGCGTATTTTCAAAGCACATCAGAAACGTGGTGTTGAAGTTGAAGTGCCATATGTTGAAGTGATGAAGTATATCATCTTGAAAAAACAAGGTACAGGTGTTTTCCCATCAGACCTTAGTGTAAAGGAGAGCTTTCCACAGCGACAAATATACAAGATTCCTGCCTCTTACCGTGCTTTCCTATTCGAACGCATGGAAAATCTTGATAGCAAGGAAGCAGACGAGTCCATCATACAGAAGATGAATGATGGTAAGATTTCTATTGAGCATATCATGCCACAACATCTTACATCCCAATGGAAACAAGAGTTAGGTGAAGACGCAGAGAGGATTCATGAGCAATACTTACATACATTCGCCAATCTGACATTAACAGGCTATAATATTGACTATAGTAACCGTCCATATATCGACAAATGGAATGGCTATACTTACACAAAGAAAGATAAGGAAACCAAGGAAGAAAAGATAATTACTGTCTATGGCTATAAAGACTCAGCCTTCAAGTTGAGCAACTACATGAAGCTTCATCAGAAATGGACCGAAGCTGAATTAAAAGAACGTGGTGAACTGTTGTTAAGTAACTTCTTGAAACTATGGCCAATGATAACTTCTCAATATCAGCCGTTGGATCGAGAGGTTGAAATAGTATCTCTTGATGATGATGATACTGAATTAAAAGGACGCAGTATCGTGGCTTTCAGTTATAAGGGAGTTAAACACGATGTGTGGTCATGGAAGATGATGCTGGTTGAAGTATGTAAATTGGTATTTGCAGAATATCCATCGGAAATGCTTTACCTAGCGACAAAGGATTACAATCTTCATCCAAAAGAACAGAGCAATTATACCAAGATAGCAGACAACTGCTATGTATGGTCGAGTAATGACACGAGGACAAAACGTGCCGTTTTAGCTTATATCTTCAAGGAAATCGGTATATTACCTTCAGATTTAGAGCTAATGCTTGTTCCTATTAATGAAAACACAGTGATAGATAACGTAGAAGATTAGTAATTGTAAAGTTACAAGGATATGTCACCAACTATTGCAAAATTTGATCCGTTGATGAGGAAGAAGAACTTCTCTGGAGTTTTCAACCTCATAAAGTCGTTAAAAAAGAGCGATATTCCTGAAGCATGCAAATTTATAACAGCATATTTCAATAGGAATAATAGCATCAATGCGGATGAATTCTGGCATTTCGCTGCTGTCATATCTTCAGCTAATTGGTGGATCATAAGGGATACTATCGTAGTTAGCAGGATCCAACGCAATCTTATTAGCCCTTCTGTTTCAAACAGGAGGTATTTCAAAGAAGTTTTAAAGGCATTCGCTGATAATGATGATGACATAAAAGATATTCACGACATTCTGACAAAATATAGAAAATTCATTGATAGAGGATGTTTGTCAATTCTCAGCCATCGAACAAAAGATTTTTTGTGGCCTGATGGTTATTCTATTCTCTGCGATGGCGCAGAATTAACTTTTTCAGAGTATAAACAAATTCTTTTGAAGGATAGAACGATTTGTTCTCTATACGAATATGCAAGAACACTTATCAGTGCAACTTTTGGATATGAAAATGGTAAACCGAAGACGTTACCTATCTCACGTATATTAAAACATGCCAACGATTTGGGAGATACGCCTGCAGAACGTATGTGCAAAGATGCGCTTATGGTGTATTGTAATCATGACATGGAGAGTGAGGCTTGCGATTTGTTGTGTAATGATGACTTCAAGGGATATAAAGCTTACTTTAATGCCAACTATCGCAAAAAGAAAGAGAAAAATACATTAAAGGAATCCAATAACCCTGCTAGTACAGATATCGAAAATAGACAAAGTATTTCAGCAGCAGAGCACAAAACCGACTTCAATACTGTTGAGGTAAAAGGGATTCCCCTGAAATTGGTAGCATATAAAGAGGGGCGTATGGCCTTCACAGAACCAATCGCTGATTACAAGGGGGGCATTCTCTTTCCACAGAATGTGACACTTAGAAAGCAGCCATTGCCCTATGATATTGCATGTAGGCAGATTCAAGTTATATTTCAGTCAGGGCAAAAAACTGGCTTCAATATTATTGATACCACTAATTATCAAAATGAATGCTATGCTATTGTAACGCTTGATTTCGAGCAGTTGCTTGACAAAAAAAACATGGATCTATTCAATGGATTGCAAGTTGGTGGCACATATCCTGTTGAAATCAAGTCTAGTGGTCAGCATTTTAAGAAAGTAGGTATACTTCTTACAAATTTTTATGGCTATATAAGCAATGAGGACTATAAAAAGTCTATGGCTGGTGACGATGAGAATATGGTTATCCCAATAGCTGCGTTACCTCAAAACGAGTGTCAGCCCATACTCTTCGGTTCCGATTTACAACATCACATTAAGATAGACCGTGAGGCAGAGAGGCAGCTTAGAGATAGATATGAAAACCTCTTCAACAACCTGGAGTTGCAGTATATGAAGTCAGAAGATAGAAGGCTCGTTGATTTGATGCTATCCGAATATCCTTCTTTTGGTTCCGATGCCAAGCGGCTGGATGTAATTGAGGAACAAGATATCTTCTGCAGATTCGAAGACAGTTCTTTGGATGCAGAAGAAAAAATGCATGACTTACAGACGATACTCGATAACAACAATTTCTGGGTATACCCAAGAAATTATAATGGTTCTGACTATCTTACTATTTATAATCAAAAATCCATTGTGATAGAGATTGAAGTAAGAGGGTTCGATTTCTATTTAAAAGGACTATTCGATGCAACTGCTGATGCTACGGCACAAAAGAAACTAGAATATGCAAAGAATACAAACCTTAAAATAAGAGGAAATAAAATCCGATTGCATAGCATTTATGACACAATTCCATCGGATTATAATGCAACTTGGATCTTTACTTACATACAAAGGCTATCATACTATTTCAAGATTAAGAATGATCTGTCAAACCGTGTATACGCCTCATTGGAGAACACTGCAAGAGATTTCAAGAATCAGCAACTATACCTAGATTATCAGATAGACAAAGAATTAAAAAAGAGAAAGAGCCCGCTCCACTTTTCACCAGAAAGACTAAGACCTGTATCAGGAGATTGGCAAGACGAAGCAATCTCGCTGATGATTGACATGTCTGCCTCTGAGTATCTTTATTTGATGGGATATACAGAAGATGAAGAAACACTAGAGGACGAAATAAGTGTAAACACCATTGTTGACTATAAAGTTAAAGACCGCTGTCGACTAACCATAAATGCTGATGGTGAATATGTTTTAAAGTTCCTAGGTTCACACAAGAATTGTGCTGAATATCAGAAAGACGGTATTGATTTGCAAAGCGATGCCAACGTAGAGCACCTGAAGATGCAATCTATAGCTATCAAGGAGTTCACACGTGATGCCGATAGCCTCTTCCGTGATCTCATTGGTAATAATATATCGATACCCGAATGGCACAAGTACGATAACATCGAGTTTTTCAATAAACAATTCTACAAGGTTGAAGAAGGAAACAACCAACCGGAAGCTGTAAAGAAAGCCTTGTCCCTTGAGAAAAAAGGTGTTCTTTTGATTCAAGGACCTCCAGGGACAGGTAAGACCACAACCATAGTCGAAATTATTCGCCAGCTGATTAGCCAAAAACGAAAGGTATTGGTATGTAGTCAGAGTCATGCAGCTGTGGGTAATATCTATGATAAACTTGTACCATTCTGCGACAACATCCTTCGTGTGGATATTGATGAACACAATACCTCCAATGCCAGGAACTTTAACAGTGAGGACTATATGAAGTTTTTGGCAAATAACACAACTTTGCTCTCACGTCTTAGAGAAAAGAAAGACAGCGACACTCTAGATGATTCATTATACAGTGATTTCATCTATAGCAATGAGATTATACAGAAGCAATATAAGCAGTTACATAATCACATTGTTCATTATTACAGGGACAACAAGGAACTGGACACTCCAACACTAACAAAGATGCTGAGTTATCTGGAGGAAGAGGCACAAAATATTAGCGGTTCGATGCTTGAAACTCAAATCTATCAGAGTAAGGATGCTATTTTGGGTACATGCATCGGAGTGGGCATGAACTATATTTTAAAGAACAACACCGTCCATTTTGACACTGTAATTATAGACGAAGCAGCAAAAGCAAATTTAGCAGAGACTATTGTTCCGTTAAGAATGGGTGATAGATACATCCTTGTGGGTGATGACAACCAACTCCCCCCATACGTTGATCAAGGCGAGATAGAAGAATTGATTAAATCAAGCCGTTATAACACGGACAACAAATTGTCTTACAACGAAATGGTGAACTCACAGAACAAGTCACTCTTTGAGTACCTACATTATCATCGCGATCCTTTATTCCCAGAAGATTGCCTCGTGACCCTGAATTATCAATATCGAATGAATCCTGAAATTGGAGATTTTATATCCAATTTGTTCTATGGCGGTAAGATTATGAACGGCGAAGGTACAGACAGACAAGATGTTTTCGTTCCAGGGTTCCCAAATCCTGTTACAATCATAGACACATCAGGACAAAAGGACAATCATGAGTCATCAGTTAGTGGGTCAACAAGTCACAGAAATGTTTGTGAGGCGAAATATATCTGTGAGGAGATAGTGCCTAAACTGGGTACAGTTATGATGAACAACAATGGTATCACGGTAGGTATCATATCGCCATACGCATCACAGTGTGAATATATCCGTTCTCTTATTGGCGACCAAAAACTTAGAAATGCCGTCCATACGATTGACTCCATACAAGGCATGGAATTCGACATTGTTGTTTTTAGCTTTGTTCGTTCTTTTAGTCCTGGTTCTAAAGCCAAGGTGGGTTTTGTGGATGACATGAAACGATTGAATGTGTCACTGAGTCGTGCTAAAAAGAAACTGATAGTTATTGGCGACATGCAGACTCTTACCAATCCAGCGGCACATTATGAGGTGGAAACTGAAGGCGTGAAGCCTCTTGATGTTTTTTGTAAATTAGCTAGCTTACCGACTAAGATATCTATCTCTAAAACCAGCATAGAGCATTTCCTTAGTAGTGGAATTGAGATTGGAGAGGTATTGCAACAATGCTCATGGAATTATGGTCGTACTAATAGTACAATCCTCGTTTCATTTGAATATAAGAAGAGACTGTATCATTTCCAAATGAAAGTTTCATCCGCATTTAAGGTGGAAAACAAAACCTCAGATAAAATTGACTTAAAATATCTTGGTCTTGGTCGTGACTCTAAACCTTATTTCGGATTCGCATCTTTGGATAAAGAAACTCGATATGGTTATTTCAATCTACTTGCCAAATGTGTAGATGCGAAAGATTTTCCAACTGTAAAATTCGAATTTGAAGGTGAACAGTTTGAAGTAGAAATGAGCAACCTGAGAAGTTTACGTCTAAGTATGCAGAAGGGGTTCATGTATTACATCAAACGTGAAAGGTATGATTATGTGGATGTTGACCTGGACAAACAAATTAGTTTATTTAAGTCTAATTACAAGCTAGGAGATTTAGTGGAGGGAGTAATTACGGGGTCTAAAGACATGTTGAGATATACTCCACCAAAAACTCTGTACTATGTAAATGTTGATGGCTGTCCATGTGGATGCATCACTCGCTCTGAACTTGAAGAAGGATCCGTGCATACATTTTCTCTATATCAATATGATGATGAGAATAATCGAATTACACTAAGTTACAATTATAGATATGACAGATAAAGAAGAACGACTCTTTCAAGAGCTAAAAGGATATGCTGAAGAAAATGGCCTAAACTTGGAGGGATTTATACCTGCAAGATGTCCTATCTATGTGTTGAATTTGTCCTATTTCAGTAAGGATAATGATCCTTTCTATCCAATAGACAGAGCCATCATCAATATACTTGACCGTAACCCAAATACAATAGGAATACCTTATATTGCATGGTTGTTAGGATTTGAGAAGGAAATTGTAGAATCTCGCATTAATCATCATCTCATCCCAGAGGGATTCCTTATGTATGGTGGGCGCGGAGAATATGTCATAACTGATGCGGGGACGAGAAAATACATGACACAAAACGGAGAACGACCAGATGTTCAAGTTACAGGTTCTGTGATGGTAGATGGTACAACACTAGAAGTACTGCCCCAGAGATTTTACAATGTAAATAATGTATTGAGATATTATCGCCATGGTAAGACTGCAATTCCACACGTTCCTATCATGGGAACCGACGATCCTGTTTTATTGAAAGCAGTGAAAAGAATCGAAAAGTTAATAAGGATCACTCATTTTTCCTACGGATTAGAAGAAAATGCACATAATTTGGAGATATTGAGTTACGATGAACGCATAATTGAAGATGCCGTCATTGTATTTTTATCAAATGAACAGAGAAAGTTATCTAAGATTTTATACTTCTGTGGCAAGGAAACAAATCTAAATGCCTTAACGGATGTGGTTGGACGTTACTATTTTTACATTGATGAAAATGGAGTATTGCACAACAATGGTGGCATCGCTCGTGAAGATTCAAAAGATGTCATCTTGCATAATTCGAATGACAATTTTGCTCTGACCATAATCAAAAGATATGAACTACAGAAGCCATTGGCAAAAACTGAGATTACGCAAAATTACATACACAATAAAGGCTGTCATTATTATCTCCAATTAGATAAGAAGATTCTGACATGTTCAAAAAGGAAAAGACAAGTTTTGGCTGACGCCCGTCAAGGATATATTGCCATGAGACCTGCCTATCCAGAAAACGGTGTGTTTATTATATCCACAGAACCTGATAAACAAATCAGTTTTTTGATCGATTTTGAGGATAAGCTTAAAGCCTGGAAAGACGAATACGGACAAGTAAATATTGATTTCATCCGTGAAATGACTAAAGACAAAACATTTAATTGGAGGAAAATTCTCTGTGAAATAGACCATTTTGATGATCTGGAAAGTATTGACCGCAAACAGTTTTTTAAATTTGAGTGATTATGGATTCGTATTTGATTAACGGTAACAACTCTATGATGCTCACCCATAGCATCAAAGAATTGATAAAGAGATCAACAAAATATATCAAAGCCTGTAACTTCTTGTTTCAGGACAAAGAAATCATAGAGCTATTACAACAAGCATGTGATAGAGGCGTAGCAGTTTTTATTATATCTAACATTCGCTTAAGTGAATATAGCGAAGATGATGAAAAAAAGGAGGAAAGTACAAATACTACACTTCCAAACCTTAATGCTTTAAAAGAAATAGGATGTCACGTCCATTTACTTACAGAGCTACATGCCAAGTTCGTAATTTGCGATGGTATGCAGGGTATACTTATGAGCGCAAATTTCTCCGCAAACAGTCTCGATAAGAATACAGAAACAGGAATACCCATCTTTGGAGCAGAGTTGTCTGATTTGGAGTATGTTTTTGAAAAACTGTATCTAAGTTCGGACATTACGGATATTGACAAGACAAGCGAAAGGAATGTGCTTCTAAAAAAGACCCGTCCTTTGAAGCTTGACAAAGATAATCATCTCAGCAGCAATATGCGATTTACGATTGCTTCTGAGCATAAAGACAATAATCTCTATAATTGCCGTATTATCTCCATTTATAATACGATAGTAGGTATTATCAATAAGGCCCAGAAATATGTCTATATTGTAACTTGGCACTTTAAGAATCTGGAGCAACTTCCTGAGTTCAAGGAGGCTATTGAGAAAGCTATTAAACGAGGAGTGAATGTAGTTATTTATTCCAACTATTATGGAAAGGGAAGTCTATCACTCAATGCTTCACGCAAAGCAATAGATGAATTGAAGCATATGGGCTGTCGGAACTATGGTGATGATAACAATCACTCCAAATGTGTTATTAGTGAGAACGATGGTATCCTCTTTACGGCAAACATCGACGGTAAGAGTGGAATGCATAACGGATTTGAAGCTGGTTGCAAACTAAGTAGAGAACAGATAAGTTTAGCTTATCAGCACATTAATAAATTAATAGAAATCTCAAAAAAGGAAAGATATGAATAACTTCGATGAAGATGTGGCAAAGTGGTTGTCACTGAGTAATACAGGAAAATTTGACGAAGCGAAGGACTTCTATTTCGAAACGCTTTTTTCGTCAGTTCTCAACAGATTTGAGGATAAGTATAAGAGAGTCGTTGGCAAGACCGATGTATTATTCTCCATCCTCGGCTATACCCCTGAGCCAATCTTATTAACTCAGTGTGCCTTGAAACCCCAAGTACACATTATCTTCTATTCTGACAAAGGTGAGGATAAAGATAATGAAATAAACAAATACTTAGAAAGGTTCTCATCAGTGGAGTTTCAGTTGATAGAACTCTCTTCCGAGAGTTTTGATGTCATTTATGAAACTCTTAAAGAGCAAATGTTAATGCACCCCGCCACATCTTATTCTATAGATATTACAGGTGGTAAAAAATCGATGGTGGCCTCTGCTGCAATCTTCGGTAGAGACTTTAATTTTAATGTTCTTTACGTTGATTTCGACAAATATGATTCCAACCTTCGCCGTCCATTCCCTGGTAGCGAACGCTTAAATGTTGTTTATTCACCCACAAAAAATCTTCCTGAAATTTTCCATTCCGGCATGAATAACAATCTTATTCGAGAGGTGAAAGAGGATGTCCTAAACAAATATAAACGTGATAAGAGTAAAAAACTTGTTACCATCAAGGATATTAATCTTTGGGGGTTCTATGGATTCGATACCGCTCGCGAGGTTCTGAAATGTGGAGATACTTATACAGGAGTTTGGTAATAATGGACGTATATGTTAGGGGCAATTATTGGTGATATAGTAGGTAGCCGTTGGGAATTTAATCCTACAAACAATTATAATTTTGAGCTGTTCTCAAACAAGAACGGCTATACAGACGATACCATCTGCACGGTAGCAGTGGCCGATGCCCTACTCCACGGCTCAGATGACTATGGCAAATATATTCATAAATGGTGCCGAAAATACCCGCATCCCATGGGTGGCTATGGTGGTCGTTTTGCAAAATGGGTTATGAGTGACGATCCCAAACCCTATGGTAGCTATGGTAATGGTTCTGCTATGAGAGTCAGCCCTATAGGATGGTGGTTTGACCAACCTGGCGAATTGGCTGAACACGCCAAGAAATCAGCAGAATGTACCCATAACCACGAACAAGGAATATTAGGTGCTATGGCTGTTGTTGATGCTATTCGCGATTGCAGGGTACTTCGTCAGGATTCTAAAGGGAAGCCTATTACTGAGCATGACATTCTTATTATGGGAATAGACCATGCTGTAATGCTCTATTACGAGTGGCCACAAAACTTCAAGCTCAACATTGAAGAATACAGAAACAAGTTTGACGAGACCTGCCAGGGGACAGTTCCTGTTGCTCTGTGGATAATACAACACAGTAAGAATTTTGAGGATGCCATCCGTCAGGCTGTCAGCCTTGGAGCTGATGCAGATACACTTGGGGCAATAGTGGGAAGCATAGCTGAAGCCCTATGGGGCATTCCAGAATGGATGAAAGAGAAAGCCCTCTCCTACTTGCCCGATGACATGAAAGCTGTAGTGATTGAGTTCCATACTCGTCTGAACCGTCTTCGCAAGCTCACCAAGAAGTGTCAGTTCTATTATGTTGGTGACTTCAAATCTGTTGATGACAATGACAAAGACGTTTGTGCTATTGAGCGCGAATGGGCGCACGATCTCGCACGTAGCTATACAAATGCAGAAAACATAAAAGATGAAATGGCCAAACGCTTTCCTATGGAAGTATGGCAGAACATCGCTGATGATTATGACCTCCCTGTATCTCTCATTGGTTATATAGCCAAGCATATTTTAACCTCACGGCATAAAACTCCAAATGCTCTCATTAAATATCTCAAAGATCATTATTACATGAGGATGGAGCAGGCAGCCAAGAAAAAAGAAGAAAATGAACAGAAGCAACAGTTCATGGCCATCATGCACTGGAAATTGGGCTTGGGCGATTTCAACAAGCTATTATCAGGCGAGAGTCCTCTTCCTGATAAATCGAAAACTGCAACAGCAGACGACTGGAAGACAGAACCTATGCCAGATGATCCAAAGGAAGTTACTAATATGCCCTTTGATTTTAAGATTCCAAATGATGCTATGGCTATTATTCAGAAGGGGCATATACCAGAGGTTCAGGAAGACCACTGGTTCATGTACTGTGATGAGGAGTATATTCGATATTATCGGAGCTGGACGGGCATATGCGGATTTGAGGCACATTATAAGAAAACAGATGGAGGTTATGTAATAGACAACCTGAAGATGAATCATGCTCTTGCAGAATTTGGAGTTAACGGTGATGAATCAGGAGCTGCGCTCTTCTGCTATCTAGTCATAGCAGAGTCTGGCGGTGATGCAGATGCAGCATGGCATAACTATCTCAAGAAATGGGATCTGTTGGTACAGAAATATTCAAAGAAGGAATAGATATGACGAAACAACACATAGTTTTCCTGACTGGGGCAGGTATCAGCGTAGAGAGCGGATTGAGCACATTCCGAGGTAAGGATGGGATGTGGACAAATGAGGAATGGGCATATCTGGCCAGTACCGATGCCCTATACAATGATACGCAGAGATGCCTGGATTTCTATAACTGGAGGCGTAAACAGCTTTCTGAGGTGGAGCCAAACGATGCACACCGAATGATTGCTGAGTTGGAAAAAGAGCACAAAGTGACTGTTATCACCCAGAATGTGGATAATCTCCATGAACGTGCAGGTTCCACTCAGGTTATTCATTTACATGGCGAACTCAGTAAGGTCTGCTCGATGGATAACCGCACAACCTGCGTGAAAGAATATCCACTTACAACTCCCATTATGGTTGGTGACAAGGCTGATGACGGTTCACAGTTACGTCCATATATTGTGATGTTCGGCGAATATGTTGACAGCATGAATGTGGCCATCAACTATGTAAGCTACGCCGACATCTTTGTTGTTATCGGGACCTCTCTTCAGGTCTATCCTGCAGCTGGTTTCATTAATTATGCCCATCATGAAGTTCCAAAGTTTGTCATTGACCCAGGGGAAATGGATCTTTGTACTCAATTGGGCTTCACTCATTTCAAGACAACAGCTTCAGAAGGAATGAAAATGCTTTTGGAAGCTTTCAAAGAATTATAAATAATCGGGAAAAAGGGAACGCAATATGAAGAAACTATTATTTTTGTTTGTTTACTGTCTGACAGTTATCGCATGCGAAAAGGATGTGAATGGTGAGGGATACCCTGAAATGGAAAGCTTCTATACTGAGTCATGTAGATTACCTGCCGTCACGATTGATAGCGTCAAACTATTCTCTATTAAGGTCAACAACTACACTAACGAATATCCCGAATCAAAAGGACATTCGTTGTACCCCAAAATTCAAGAGAATATAAAAACAGCATCGTTTCGCATAACCATCGAGTGCGATACCACTTGGGATGGAGAGACCCATATCAATTTCTAAGTAGTATGAGTTAATTAATGTAGAAATACAGCAAAAAAGGATGAATTGATATAACGACCACATATGACAGATTATTATTCTTCATCATATAAACAACATCGAATGACAAGAGAAGAACTTGTCGAGCATTTCCGTACATCAACTGTACCACCAGAAGAAGTATGGGAATATGCTGATGAAGCAATGGAAATCGTATATTCAATTTTGCCTTTATATACAGAGGAAATAACGGATTATAACAGTCTGTTTCAAGGGAAGACAGCTATTGCGTTTGGATTCTCAAATAATGAAAAACGATATCTTAAAAGGAATATAGTTAAACATGGAGGTAAATTCAGGTTTACCAAAAACGGCAAAGAGAATTTCTTTATAGTACACTCCAATACTTGGCTGTACGATATGCTTTATGCATTAGGAAAGGCAAGAGAAGAAGGAGCAATTATTATAGATTACGACCATTTAGTTAGTAATTTCGAGGAGATCTTTAGTGATGAAGAAGAGGAAAGTAGAAAGGCACAAGAACGTGAGGCAGAAGCTGCAAAACCGAAAAATGGGCCAATCTACAAAGCTTGCAGTGAAGAAGATTTGGCATGCATTCCGAATTCGCCTCTTAATGAAATCAGCCTGGAGGATGACGTTTTTCATGTCATTGGCAAGATAGATTATTCATATTGGGATAATAAGAAGTTAGATTACTATTCTGTTAACAATCAAAACGCGGTTTATAAATATATTGATGAAAAAGGTGGTCGAGCCATCAAAAAAGACTCGGATAATATAACGTGTATAGTATATGGAAAAGAACCTGCGGAAGATGCTGTAAAGAGTTATTTAGACAAAGCGAAGTACATAGACGCTGATTCTTTTCTAGATTGGCTATTTCAGCAGACTGCAATAAACAAGAAATGTAGAGAGTTTGGTGAAAAGTACAAATCATACGATGACCCCATCCTTCGCCCATATCAGCAAGAGATAAAAGAGAGAATTTTCAAAAAATGGAATTCCTATTTTAATATTATGCTCCAATTACCTACTGGGGCTGGCAAGACCGTTCTGTTTACATCTATTATCAATGACCTTAACAAAATAAAGGAAACAAAAATCCTTATTCTAGCACATCGTAAGGAATTAATAGACCAAATTAGCACTCACCTGACAAAATATAATATAGAACATGGCCTTATAACAAGTGGAAGGGTTCGTCACCTCGAATACAATGTTCAGGTTGCATCCATCCAGACTATTACGCACAAAGATAATCAGGATGTAATTAATGAAATTGCTCCCAAATTCATTATCATTGACGAAGCCCATCATTCACTTGCAAAAACATACACCACATTCTGGAAGAAATGCCAGGACACTTGGAAATTAGGTGTAACCGCAACACCATACAGGTTAAATAGAAAGCCATTAAAGGGATATTATGACAAACTTATCATGTCATATGATATAGAAAAGTTCATTAATCTAGGCTATCTTGCTGAATATACATTATATGTAGATAATCCAAATAGTGATTTAAGTAAGGCTATTGATGCTATCAAGGAGCGTAGCACAACCGGTGATTATAAAACTAGTGATCTTCTCGATGCATTGAATGTTCAGGAACATATTCAAAAATTGGTCCTTTGTTACCTACAATACGTAAATGGGAAAAAAGGAATTGTCTATGCAGTTAGTAAAGAACACGCCTATAACATCTGTCAGGCTTATCAGAAGATTGGAGTAGCTGCAGAGTATGTAGACAGTGAAACTAACAAGACCACTCGACAAGATATTATAGAAAGATTTAAAAAAGGAGAGGTCACCGTCATGGTCAATGTCAATATCTTCTCTGAAGGATTCGATTGCCCTGATATAGAATTCATTCAACTTGCCAGGCCTACGTGGTCTCTGGCATTATATCTCCAGCAAGTTGGTCGTGGTATGCGTATTAGCAGCAACAAAGAGCAAACAATTATTCTGGACAATGCAGCTTTGTACACAAGATTTAGTTTCCCATCGTCACGCAGAGGATGGGAAGGGTATTTCGAAGGTGACAAATTGATGTGGGAGTTGGATTGGGATGAAGAAGATAAATATAATAGAATACAGAAAATTTCCTCTAACAAAGAGGACTTGATGATTAAAGTTACAAGACAACATATTGTAAGAACGGACGATGTAAAAGTTGAACAAGATAAAAATGCCGGCATATTAACTGGTGGTCAGATCTTTGAGAATAATCGGCAACACCTTCTTGAAGAGAAAGAGGCTGAAGAAAGGCGTATTGCAGAAGAAATAGCGGCTGAGAAACGTTTGGAAAAAGCACGAATTGAAGAAGAAGAGAAACGAAAAGCCAGGCAACAGCGTGAACTTGAAGAAAAGGCTCGTCGATTAGAACTTCAAGAAGCACAAAGAAAAGCTGATAAAGAAAAGAAAATACAACGTCAAAAAGAAGAGTTTGAAGCAAGAAAAGAAAAGTTACGAAAAGAAAAAGAAGCAGCAGAAAGACGTAAACAAGAACGTTTACTTATAGAAGAGCAAGAAGAGAGAGAAAGAAATAAGCAAAAATGGATAAAAAGGATAGGACTTTCTATCTTATTTATTGCTATCATTGCATTCCTATTCTACACAGGTCTATGGCTTATTGTAGGCATTATTGGACTTATTGCATCTGGTATTATAAAGAAATAAATTGTAGATATGAATAATAACCATTTGTGCAGATAAACTACACCGTATCAATTTGCTTAAAACATAATATAGTATGATGGATCATATATCAATTGACGTAACAGACGCTAAACAAAGTGCCGTATCCAAGGATAAGTTCCGAATCAACAAGTACAATTTCGGAACGCCCTTTGAAGATTTGGTGCATAATTCTGAGCCATATCTCCATTTTCAGGTCCTACGTCCAAAAAACGAAGATCAAAGGGAAAAGGCATTAGCCTATTTCAAAGAACATGGGAAACTCTATACAGCCTTCGTAAACAGCCTTGACATTCTGCTCTACATAGGTTGTACTGAGAATGTTTATATCAAGTCCACCATGGCAGAGGTTCAGCCTGAAGAATTCAAATCAATCATGGCTCAGGCAGCTCACTGGTATAGGTTTTATGGAAAAGAAACAAATAGCGAATAAAAATTATGGCATATGCATACAAATATCCCAGACCGGCTGTTACAGCTGACTGTATTGTTATAACAAGAGAGGCAGAACCAAAGGTGCTGCTAATCCAAAGGGGTGATGACCCCTTCAAAGGAGCATGGGCGTTCCCCGGTGGATTCATGAATATGGATGAAACCACGGAACAGTGCGCTATCAGAGAACTAGAGGAAGAGACGGGACTTCGAGTGTCGGATGTTCATCAGATTGGAGCATACTCCAAGGTTGACCGCGACCCAAGAGGGAGAACAGTGACCGTTGCTTATCTGGCTGTTATCGAAGAGCCTGCTGCTGTCACTGGTCAGGATGATGCAGCAATAGCTGAGTGGTGGCCACTGTCAGACTTGCCACATCTGGCATTTGATCACTACGACATTATGCAGGATGCCATCAAGCTATATACGAAATATTCAAAGAAATAAAAAACTATGATTTGGTTCTTCATTATAGCAGTAGTCATTATAGTTTTCTATGGTATTATTAGTATCGGCACCAGCAGGAAATCTGTAATCACGGAATCGGAACACGAAGAAGATTTGTCAATTCCGCTATCCATTACTGTTACTTCTTTGTCTGATAAGAATAATCCATCAGAACCACTGAAAGATAATAATAAGTCATCGGAGTTGAAGAAATGTGTGACGCAGAAGAATAATGTTGTGATTCGCAAGGCTGAACGGCGGGATGTACCATTGCTAATGGAGTTCATAAAGGGAATTGCCCAATATGAGAAGATGGAAAACGAGGTAATTGCTACACCTGATGTATTGGAAAGGGAAATGTTTGATGAACATCGGGCTGAAGCTGTTTTCGCCGTCGTGGACCAGCATGAGGTCGGCTTCGCACTCTACTTCTACAACTTCTCAACGTTCATTGGTCATTCAGGATTATATCTTGAAGACTTATTTGTGTGGCCAGAAGACCGTGGCAAAGGCTATGGAAAAGCACTGCTGCTGCATCTGGTCAAGATAGCACGGGAGCATCATTGTGGACGTATGGAGTGGTCGTGCTTGAACTGGAACCAGCCAAGCATAGACTTCTACCTTTCACTCGGAGCCGTGCCCATGAAGGAATGGACGGTTTATCGATTGGATGCTGCCGCACTGGAACGCTTATCATAAAGAATATGAAGTAAGAGAGATTACAAGATATAGGCGTATATTCCCTCCTTTGAGGTTCGTGTGATTGTTTGGACGGACTTTGAGAACTCTCAGAATTTAGATACAAATCTATTCCCACACCGCACTTTCTGTGAAGACCGTGCGGTTCCAAAATATAACCAGTAGAACTATATCCTCAATCCCGGGGTTGTATATATTTGGCCGACTATTTGACTTATTCGAGTCGTGAGACTCTACCCTTGCTAAAGGCGTGGACATTGCTACTTATTCTTGTGACTACTGTCATTGGAATTTTGCGAGGTTTCAGGAACGCCGAATAAATAGCGAACGCTTGGGGACGACCAGCTGTGATAGCCGGTCGTTCCTTCTTTTTTGATGTGTATTTTAGCAGGAAAAACAAAATATTTTTTCCTGTGCAGATAGACTGCACTGATACATTTTACCTTTGCATTGTCGAACTTAAAAAAGAACAACTATGGGATTTTTCGATTATCTTTTATTCAGTGCTATAGTAAATAGCTTAAGGAATAACAACAGAGGGAGTTATAACAATCATTCGGGCTATTCGAATGACAACTACAATCGTGGTTATAACGACGGCTATGATGACGCTTGCATAGATCACGACGGTTTTGACTGTGACTGCGGCGATGGTTGCGATTGTGATGGTGACGGCTTTTTTGATTTTTAATTCTAAAACAATACAATTATGAAAAAGATCTCTTCTATTTTGTTATTTATGATGGTCAGTATTGTTTGCTTTGCACAAGAGGAAGCAAATGACACGATTAATAAGCCCAGTAAGTTCGCAAGCTGGACGATTTCTGATGCTTTCCAGGCTGAAGCTGGTTTTGCTGGCAGTTATTGGAAACCTACTTTTAATATTGCCCTTGATAAAGAGGGCTACTATTGTGTAGTTAACCTCTATAATCGAAGCGGCTACTACTCTGTTGATAACGGGACATTACCGCATCTCTACCTGAAGACCGACAAAGGAGAGATTGTCGATTTGGAAATGGATGGTGATGAGCCTGTTCACAAGTTCTATCTCAAAGGCTATTATTCTATGAATGTCTGGATGCCGGGAAGATATGTAACCAGATTCATCTACTACATTCCAGACATAAACAAGTTCCTCTCCAATTACTATGTCAAATACAGGGTTTGGCTTGGTGAAGGCTTCAAAGATGTAGAACTAAGCAAGAGCTATGCCAAGAAATATAATAATAGGTTGAAGAATGCTGCAGATGAGGTGACTAACAAATATGAGACCAAGAAGCAGTCATTGAATAATCCTCTTGAAGGCTTCTAATAATCTGGAGCCATATTACAAATAATAATATTATCTTTAAACAGTCATTATATGAAGAAAATCCTTTTAGCATTTTGCATGGTTGCTTTGCTGGCATCCTGCAGTAAGAACACTCCTTGGGAGTACAAAGTAGTGAAAGTCGCAGGAAAGCCTGCAGAGACTCTGGCTGATTATGGTGCATTGGTATATGGCGACCAGACTGCCATGCTCAATAAGATGGGGAAGGAAGGATGGGAACTTGTCAGCACCTATACTGAGACCGCCACAGCCTTCCCGAATTTCGGTGATGCTTCTTATGTCACTGGCATAAGGGACAATACCAGGACGAGCGTTGTAAACTTTGTCTTCAAGAGACAGAGTGATGGTAAGGATGAGAAGAACGACAAACCAGCCAAGAAAAAATGAAGTCAGCATCGGTTTTGGTAGTTGTCCTCATGGTGATTCTATCGTCTTGTTCCCATAAGAACGAGGCGATGGAGTTGTCACGGGACTTTTTCACTTCACTCTCCGACTCCACCTATGGAAAACCAGGTGATTACTATCCAAGGTATGACTCTTTGGGAATTGATGCCAAGTCAGACGTTGTTGACATTGAGGAATCCGATGTTACAGAGAAGAACGACACCATCACTGTCCGTTGTTACAATAACTACACCAATAGTGAGGGAACCTTCAAACAGGACAGCGTTACCTTGTATATCACGAGAAATGAGGATAACCAGTACTATATCTATGATTCCAAGGGGCTCATTGTGATGGATAAGGATGTGGAATGGTTCGGAACGGTGACTGGGGCTTTTGGAAAGAAGCAACCCAACGATCAGGCCTTGGCAAAGCGTATCGATCAAGTCAGAGATTTGATGTTTGAGAAATACATTGAAGTCCGTGCCGACCTTGCAACCAAGGTTAAGATTGCCAATTGGTCGTGGGAAACAAGCTATAGCGGTGACGCACATGGTGAAGGAAGGGTCGTCAACAACTTGGACTATTCAGTTTCAGGAATCAAATACCACGTCAACTATTATGACCGAAGTGGTGATTTCATGGCAGAAGATGACGGCAGCATCAATAAAACGCTATATCCTGGGGAGAAATATAACTTCACGTTCTGGAGTTCCAACGCCAAATATCCCCATACTGCTAATCTTAGACTGGAGTTTTCTGACAATATGATAATAAAAATCATCAAGAGCCAGGACTACACAGGTAAGGAGTTCAGTGAATATTTGAAAAGAAAAAAGAAAACCTCAGAAGGAAAGACTATTTAAGCAGGAGTTTTTCACTGAGCGGATGAAGTTAATCAGGATGGTCGGGTCAAATGCCTTGCCATCCTTTTTTGATGTCAGGTGCAGGTGTGGGCCTGTTGACCTCCCTGTATTTCCAGACTGTGCTATTATCTCCCCAGCTTTCACGATGTCACCGATTGCTGCGTATGCCTTTGACAGATGACAGTAGCTGACTGTGTAGTTTGCTGTCCTGACTGTCACGTATTTCCCAGAACGGCTGTCCTGCCCTACTCCCACCACCTCACCAGGCAACATTGAATATACCTGTTCATAGTGGGCTTTCAGGTCAAGGCCATTATGCATACAGTACTTCTTGGTGACAGGATGCTTGCGCATTCCGAACTTGGAGTTCACCTTGATTTCGTCGAGAGGGTAAGAGACGCTGAAGTACCTGTCGTATAAGGCAGTACTATCTTCAACATACTCTGATAATGTGTCCTTCGGAACTGTCTCATACTGTTCTGAGGGGCATTCTTCATTCTTGTCTGTTTCCATAGTCAGGATCTTGGGTCTCTGACTGTTGGAAGTGATGGTGTTAAACTGGGCACAGGCATCTGGGCAGCTGATGAAGCTCCAAATGGTCAGTGCTGATAATGTGATGATGTGTTTCATGCCGCGAAATTACTGCCATTCATCGTGCGTAGCAAAGATAAGCCTTGCTTTTCCCTATCATATAACATTTTTTGGTGTTATAGTATGATAAATGCCGTAATTTCATACTATAAGTTTAATTTAGCATAAAAGGCCATCCTACCCTAACCACTCATTCAAGGAACTCTCAGGCAAACCAGTACATTTGCCTGAAAATTCTTATTTATTTCATTTATTAAATTCAAAGTAATATGAATTACAAATTCTCAGAAAACGAGGTGCCATTTGGCATTCTGCAACGGTACGGACTGACACAGGAAATGGTTGAAGACCTGCCATTGGATGTCTTGCAGAACATCTACGACGGTAAGCGTTCTCCTGTTCTCCCCGTACAGATGACAGCGGATGACGGGGAATTGGTCAAGGATCGTACCCGTTTCTCTCTTGTCCGTAAGAACGACGGCACAGTTGATGTCCTTTTCTATCCTATCCGTGAAGAGATAGACCTGAAGAACCTGAACGATGCCCAGCGTCAGCGTCTGGAAGCCAACAAGCCCATCATCGGCTACCGCCATGAAGGAGAGACTGAGGCCGAACGAGGCCCGAAGTGCTTCATCCAGCTTGACCCGGAGAATATGCAGGTACTGTCTGTTACCACGCCTGTCATTGGCCGTAACCTCCAGTACGTGATGGATGACCTTCACCTTACTGGAGCCGAGATCCAGAAGATTCAGAACGGCGAAGTCCTCACCATTGACCTCAATGATGAGCTTGTCTCTATTGGAATCGACCTCAATTCCAAGACTGGCATCCGCTATGCTGCCGGTGATGAACAGGTTTGGAACCGTGAATCCAAGCGTGAATGGGACAAATACACCTTTGGAGCTTTCGGATGCTGGGTCATGGATGACAATGGCAACCTCGACTATGTAAGCGAGGAAGACTACACCGAGGAGCTTTGGAACGAGCAGAAGAAGCAGGGTATGCGCATGCAGCACCAGCGATAGGATTATTGTTTCACTATAAACACTACAGGAATGGAAGAAACACAGTACTTACCAGAGGAAGAGCTGGTTGAAAAAGTCCAGAGTGGAGAATACGGATGGCTTGAATACATCAACCATCATTCTCCTGAATGGCAGGAAGAGTTTTCTGAATACTGCCAGGAACATGGTCTCACAGCCGACGAGGACACCGCAAAGCAGTTTGTGGACTACAAGGACAGGCTGATGGAAGAGAGCATGGATAACTAAAGTAATAACCCCGTAATTCTCAGATTATGTCGATAAGATCCAATTCAAGACCAATGGGATATGACCTTGCACCTGAACTGCAAGGCATTTTGCGTCGTAATGGTATGCAAGCCCATATCATCAGTCAGGGAGATTCCGTCATGCTGGCCGTTCAAGGCCATGACTCTCCCCTTCTTACCTATCATTTGAATGCCAATCAGGTTAAGGCACTTACCGACTGGGGAACCAACTATGCCAACAACCATGCCTACGACACCTTTGCCTCTCTGGTCGAAAAGGACTTCTACATGCCTCGTAACTTCGTCCATGCGAGAAATGCCAACGGTCGTGTGGCCATGGGCTTGCACGGCTATCGTATTGGTACAGGTGAATATGGCCGCATGGGACGAATGCCATACGTACACCGTGACATGTGGGGATTTCATCACGGCTTTCTTGGATGGACTCCCCGTAATCAAGACGGTTTTCACATGAGACGTGTTGGAGGAGCTTTGTTCATGCAGGGTGCTCCGATGGTTCCAGAGCGTCCTGACGGCAGGATGAAGCCAGGCGAACTTCGTTCTGGTGCTTATGGTTTCTACTATAAAGGTCAGCAAGCCGTCACTCCACAGCCACAACAGGATGTCCTGGCAGACTTGCAGAGTGTTATCACGCCTATACAGACACGTCCGCGTCCGCAGGAGCCAGCCAAGCCATATAAGGGACTTATAACATCCAATGTCTATTTCAGTAACGACAAATGGCAGGAGGTGCTGGCCAGTCACGGTATTCATGTCGATGCTGAAGCCAAGACGCTCACCATCCAGTCCTCTGCTGCCAAGCAGGACTTTGTGTATGACCTGACCGATGAAGAAGTCAAGAAGCTGACCAGCAACTCCATCAAGGATGTTCCTGTAAACGCCCGTCTGGATATCATTAATAATGTTATCAGTGGTGACTTCCATGACAAGGTAACGATGGATATGCTGAATAGCAACGAACACCTTTCCATCAAACTGAAGCCAGAAGTTGAGCAGCAGCTCAATGAAAAGATGCGTCAGGAGCTGCCACAGCATCTTGTAGCCGATCCAAACATCATTGTCGCTCCTGAACAGGAAGACAAGACTGTTGCCCATGTCAACGGTAATGCCCTTTATGAACTCAACGGGGATAAGGGCTGGTTCCGTGAGGGAAGGCATGGCAGAGAGGTCACTGTCGATGACATCAAGGTTGAGCCAGTCAAGAAAGAAGACGGTCAGGATGCTGGAGAAGCCAAATACCGAATGACTGCTGTCATCAACGGGGAATCCATATCCCACGAGATTACCCAGAAGCAGTATGAGAAGTTCATGGCCATTGATGACTATCATCGCATGAAACTGTTCTCACATATCTTCCATGAGGTCGATATGAAGAATATGCCTGGAGTGAATAACGGCATCGGTGTGAAGATCGGTGCTGCCCTGCTTGCAGGATTGGCAGTCACCCATGACTTGGTACAAGGCCGTCCGGGTCCGGCTGTCTTCGTCGAGCATCATCATGACGCTCCACATGGCCATGTCTATTACAAGCCCGGTGTTGACTCACCGCAAGACATTGCTGCCAGAGCTTTCGAGGCGGGTCTCAATGCAGGAGAACACGGTGTTGGACTCGGACATCAGCGATAAGGTATGGGACAGTTGAGCTATGAGGATTTCAAGGACAAACTGAGTATTCAGGATGTTCTGATAGACGCAGGCTATACGCTTAACAAGCGTGATGGTCTGCACTATCCCTCATATGTCCGTCTGGACAGTACAGGAAGGAGAATCAGAGGTGATAAGTTCGTCGTTACGGGTAACGGGAAGTGTTGTTTCCAGCCACCAGTGATGAAGAACTACAACATCATTTCCTTCATCAAGGAACATCCTAACATGTTCTCCGACTACACGCCTGGCATGTCACCAGACAGGCTTGTTAACCTTGTCTGCTGTAGGCTTCTCAAGGAATCGCCCGACGAGAAACAGGAAAACGCCGTTATCTCCCAGCCAGAGCATATCAAGCCCTTCAGTATGGATGACTATACCATCATGAAGTACAGCGGCTCACATGAGGATGTCAAGGCGTTCTATCCGTTCTTCAAGTCAAGAGGCATCAGCGTACCGACCCAGAAAGCCTTCAAGTCATATTTTTGCAAGGCTTCCAAGGAGGTCGAGAACGGTATGATATACAATAACCTCTCCTTTCCTCTTACGATTCCAGGCAAAGAAGGTGTCGTCGGCTTTGAGGAAAGGGGCATGATGCGCAAGAACGGACTTTCCTACAAGGGGAAGGCGGCAGGCAGCAATTCCTCGGAAGGTCTCTGGATAGCCAGTCCCAATGACACAGAGCTGTCAAAGGCCAGTCATGTCTATTGGTTTGAGAGTGCCTACGATGCCATGGCCTATTACCAGATCCATGTGAAGGAGAATGAGGACTTGGGTAAGGCCGTGTTCCTCTCTACTGGCGGCAACCCTACTCCATTACAGTTCAGGGGTGTGATTGTGGCTGCCCCACATGCCACCCATCATCTGTGCTTTGACAACGACCTTGCAGGAAAGCAGTTCGTCATGAACTTCCAAGGTGTTGCCAATATGGTGAAACCATATAACGAAGCAGCCCTGACCTATCTGAACACACCTGGTTCCCCAGAGGTGGATGATAAGAAGTCTGAAGCCCTCAGCTACCTTCCTGAATCAGCCAAACAGCAGTATTTCAAGACATGGCGGCTTGTCGAAGAGATGGCTACGACCTATCTCTGCGAAGATGACAAGAAAGAATTGAGGAAACAGATAGACCAAGGCTGGAAAGACCTGCGGGATATGCTCGAAGACTGTATCGTAAAATCAGAGAGAGAGGTTCCCAAGGACGGCTATAAGGACTGGAATGACGAGTTGCTTGACAAGAAGCAGTACACGCTTACGGACACTATAGAGACCGTTTTTGATGATAATGGCAATGATGTCGTCATTGAGGAAGATCTTGAACATGAAGAGAAACAAACCCATCACCACAGATAACCATGCAGTACCAACAGCCAGCATTTAAGACAGTCAGGCATCATCCGCACTGGATGCAGTTTGTCATCAATGAGTTCATTCCTCTATGCCTGTGCCTGGCAGCCTTTGCCTTTGCAGGTATGGAAAATATGCCGTTCAAAGGGTTCATCCTACAGGTGGCCTTTCTCCTTGTCCTGTTCATCCTCTACAAGTTTGCCTATCTCAAACGACTCAGTTACTATGTCTCAGGCGAACAGCTCATCATCCGGCATGGGGTGTTTACCACTAATAACAACTATATCGAGCTATACCGTATCGTCGATTACGATGAGAGAAGGAGCTTTATCCAGCAGATAGTGGGCCTGAAGACCGTGACTATCTACTCTGGTGACAGGACTACACCCCATCTGGATATCATAGGAGTTCCCGTGAAGATCGACCTTGTGGCCATCATCAGGGAACGTGTAGAATACAACAAACAACGAAAAGGAGTATATGAGATTACCAATAGATAGCCAATTTGACAAGCGGTGGCTCGTAGTGTCTCTGCTTGCCATCCTCTATATGTTCGTCCTGAGTACACGGGCTTCTGCACAGATAGCATCTTCCAATCCTCTGGAATATGCGGCACTGGCAGAGGGCAACGAGCTTATCAACGGACAGATAAAGTCAGAAATAGACAATCAGCAGAAGACAGCCCTTTTCCAGAATACGATTGCTGCCGAGTTCACGCAGATCCGTAAGTGGGAGAAGAAGTATAACAGTTACCTGAAGACTGTTGACGGCTACGCCTCTACCCTGAAGGCATGTACGACGCTCTATGATGACGGAGTCCGTATCTTCATCAGTCTCTGTGACCTCAAAAAGGCTATCGGTCACAATCCACAGGGTATTGTCGCCAGTATGAGTATGAACAACCTCTATATCGAGACGGCCACAGAACTGATTTCCGTCTATACGGCTCTCAGGGAGGCTGTTGCCAAGGGAGGCACGGAGAATATGCTTACTGGAGCAGAGCGCAGTAAGACCCTTTGGGCCTTGAATGACCGGCTGGCTTCCTTTAATAAGAAACTGAACAAGCTCTGCCTGAGTATCAAGTTCTATACGATGACCGATGTATGGAACAGCGTGACGGCAGGGATGATTGAGAGAACAAACGGTGAAATTGCCAGCCAAGCCCATTCCAGATGGGTCAGGGCGGCTAAAACAGCAGGCTATTAAATATGGCAAAGAAGATTCTATTAGTATTACTCCTGTCTATCGGCATTGGAAAAATGTTCGCACAAGGCATAGACCCAGCCCTGGCAGGTATGATTGTCCTCTATACAGACAAGGCCAAGAAGGAGTTGAAGCAGCAGGAAAAGATGATGCTGCTTGAAAGTACAGGCCATATCTGGATCAAGGAGGAGGTTGAAGGAACCACAGACCTGCAGCGGGAGTTCAACGACTATCTTGACAGTTTCCAATCCATCGTCATCTATGCGGCACAGATTTACGGATTCTACCATGAGATAGACAAGATGGCCTGTAACCTCAAACAGTTCTCCAAGCAGCTCAGTGACCATCCGAGTAATGCCCTTGCCGTTGCCCTCTCTTCCAACAGGAACAAGATATATCGGGAGATTATTCTGAACAGTGTCGAGATTGTCGAGGACATCAGGCAGGCCTGTCTCAGTAACCACAAGATGACAGAGAAGGAAAGGATGGAGATCGTCTTTGGAATCCGTCCGAAACTTCAGCTGATGAACAAGAAACTGTACCGACTCACCAAAGCTGTCAAGTACACTTCTTTTGCTGACGTATGGGCAGAGATAGAAGGTGGTGCCGTTGACAAGGCAGACAAGCCGGGTATCACCAGGCAATGCATGCAGCGGTGGAAAAGAGTCGGTAAACAAGTACGTCCGTAAAATTATATAAACATCTAATTATAAACATATTATGGGTTGGAGTACATTCTTAAAAACTACAGGGAAATATGTCCTAAAAGGAGGCCGTGCGACTGTCGAATCCGCTGGCAGCGCAGTCATTCATCCCCAGCGAACCATCAAAGGATTGGGGACTGCAGCAAAGACTGCTGCCATTGGCGGCGGTATGGCCTATGTCGGTTGGGAAAAGCTCACCACAGACAAAAGCGTGACCCGTATTGTCGGTGATGCCGTCGTCGGAGAGGGAACGATGGAATCCGTCTCAAACAAGGTTGATACAGCCATCGAGGGAGTCAATGACCTCAAAGAAAAGGTCGGAGAAACCGTAAATACGATGAATGAGGCCATGACCGACGTGAATTCAAAATGGAGCGGCATGTCCAATTTTCTTCGTGGCATCTTCTCAGGCAACGGTGGTAAAATGATAGGCAATTTCTTCAGTAATCTGGGTAAGGGCAACGTGTCAGGACTCAGCCTTGCAGGTCTCGTCGTCTCTGCCCTACTCGTCTTTGGCCGTTTCGGATGGCTTGGAAAGATTGCAGGTGCCGTCCTCGGCATGATGATGATCGGCAATAATGCGAATATGAGCCAGATGCTGGGCGGCCAACGTCAAGCACCACAGATTGCACAGGCAGAGCCACAACAGCAGACATCTGGCGGTGGAATGAGAAGATAACAAACAGAATATAATATGCACTACACGCAAGAAATGATGCTCCAGTCAACAAGTGGCTATTGTATGCCCTTCGAGGAGCGTGACAAGGATGTGGAGATGTCACTTGGCTATGGCAGACAGAAGCATCCAAAGACAGGAGAAATGTTTTTCCATCATGGAATAGACTTCAAGGCCAGACGCTACATCCTGGCAGCCCTGGCTACAGGAACGGTGTCGGGAATCGGTTCTGATGCCGTTCATGGTGTATATCAGGTCATCCGCTATGGTGATTATGAGGTCACCTATTCCCATCTGAGCAATGTCTTCGTGAATTTCGGCCAACCAGTCAAGGCCGGTCAGGTCGTGTCCGTCAGCGATGAGCTGCTGCACATGGAAGTGAAGTTCAAGGGTCAGGAACTGAACCCGCTTGAATTCCTCACGATGCTCTATGGGAATGTGAAGGCCATGCAGAAGAACGGGAATGTCTTCACTCCTGAGTTTGTGACCATTGACCTCGATGTACATAACATGTACGACAAAGACCAGAAAGAAGTCGAAGACCTGATGATGCGTTTCTATCCTTCGTATATGGAGGATATGTTGCATGGAACCTATACAGTTCCAAAGCATACCGAACAGGCATTGAGAAACATCTTCACGGTCTCTGCCATGAAGGAATACTTCTATGAGACTCTTCCCAGCATGGCCAATCCCCTTGGTATGGGCACACGATCCATTCCGCTGGCAGAGAAAGTCCAGAATCTGCTGATAGGCGACTTCCTCAACTATCTCGCCCTTCGGCATCAGATATTCCTGTCATCGCTCAGCACTCTCGAAAAAAAAAAGCCGAAGACATAGCGATTGCCAACAGTGACCTGATCGATCCCCTTGCTGAGCTGGACTTCGACATGCAGAGCTTTGACATCCCCCGTCTTGTCAGCGTTTATCCAGACCGTTCTGGTATCAGATGGTGGACGAAAGCCTGGTTCAATAACAGCGAGACTGGAGAGGCCGCCATTGAGATAGACCGTCAGGTGGCCATCAAGTTCATCAATGACAATATCGAGAAGGACGAATGGCTCGAAGAGTATTTCCCAAAGCAGATGGAAGTGTATCACAATGCCATCGAGCAGACCAAAGAACAGATCCTTAATCAAATGAATATATGAGTAGTAACCACAGTGAAGACATCTTCAGCAAGAAGGTCGTTCCTATCATGAACAAGGTTCGTGATGACCTTCAGGGCAAACGAGCCAATGAGATGGAGAAGCATTCCCTCTCCCTTGCCGGTTTGATGGTCAGTGCAATCGGGCCTGATGGAGGAAGTGCTGCCACCCAGTCTTTCAATGAGTCTCTTTACTACACAGGTAAGTGGAACAGCAAGACCGTGGAGGACTATGTGGAGATGGTCAAGGCAGAGCTGAAGAAACAGCATATAACCGTCACGCCAGAGATTGAGAAGAAGATGATTGACAAGATGGTGAAAGACCAGATGCCGAAATCATCCATCGACTATATCATTAGAAAAGCAGCAGGGAACAGCATCTTCTCCTTACCACAGGAAATGAGGAAATCTCCTCTTCAGAACCATATAGAAGAAAGAGGCGAAGCACTCTATAATCCATCAGGCATTGAAACTGCCGTTGGCTGGGGTCTCGGTGCAGGAGCCGACTACCTCTCTACAGGAGGTTTAGGTGGGACATGGAAGACAGCAGGTAAATTCATTGCTGGCGACCTTGCCATCAACGGTGTCGCCTCCAAGATGACTGCTTCTGCCAGTCCTGTCCCCACTCCTGCAGAAGTGAAGGATGACAAATACAAGGATGTTCCCCTTATAGTGGCTCCAGGTCAGGAAGACGCATATCTGGAAGACAAGAAGAGACTGGCAGAGAAAAGAGACGAGGAGGAAGCCCATTCGATAGAGACAGCCAGTATTGATCCGCCATCAGCAGAGAAGCCCCAGGTGCTACAGCCGACAGCACAGCCTGAAGAACAAGCTACTATTCAGCCAGAGCAGACCAATTCCAACGGTTGGAACGGCCTGTTATCCACTTTCGGGCTGAATGGTATTGGTGATATCGGACATAACCTTGGCTATATTCTGGCCATGCTCCCGGATTTCCTTGTAGGTATGTTCACAGGCAAGAGCAAGATGAACATCAAGGATAATCTCCTGCCAATAGCCAGTATAGCAGCGGGAATGTTTGTGAAGAATCCCATCTTGAAGATGGTTCTCATTGGCATGGGAGGCATGAACCTTATCAACAAGGCCGGTCATGAAGTTCTGGGCAATAGACAGGAAGCACTCGGTAATGACGGCTCTCGCATAGGTCGCACGAACTATCGGGTGTATCAGGACGAAGCCCTCAATCCACGTATCTCCAATCCTGAACTGCGTGGAAACTGCCTCATTGCTACCATAGACAAGGTTCCTTGTACGATTGCCCTGCCAGAGCGCGTGGTGGATGCTTACCAACAAGGAGCACTGCCATTGAACACACTGGCAAATGCCATCCTTGCGAAGAACGACCAGATGCGGCAGTTGGCAGCACAGAACTATGAAGCCAACGAGCAGCAGACAGTCACCAGAACAATAGCACAACGATAAATACATATAACCATGACAGAAAAGAACGAACAAGAGAAAATGGCAGCAGAACGTCAGGTTGAGCTGCTTTCGTCAGCCCTTGACAAGGCTGTTGAGAACGGTGGTGTATGGCTTAACTCCAAAGGAAAGACTGCACCCCAGTTTTATAAGAAGAGTGTGACGATATCGCCTTTCAATGCTATCGTACTTGGATTGCACAGTGACCAGAACGGCTACAAGACGAATGAATACACCCTGTTTTCCGAGGCCAAGAAACGTGGCGAGTCTGTTCAGACAAAGGAAAAAGGAGTGCCTTTCCTGTGGTATAACTGGTCAGAGTATGTCAACAGGCATAATCCTGAAGATGTCATTAGCCGTAATGACTACCTCAAATTGCCCAAAGAGACTCAGAACCTCTACAAGGGAATCCGAAGCAGGGAGATACGAACCCTCTTCAATATTCAGCAGACCACCTTACCGTTAGTGGATAAGGACGGCTATGAGAAGGAGGTCAAGATGCACGGCGGCACTGTTGACCGAGGAGAACCAGGCAAACAGCAGCGCAGCCTACAGATTGCCGTGAACCAGTTTCTCCTCAATATGCGCGACAACCTTGTGGCCGTCAGGAAAGATGCCAGTGGCGTTGCCCATTACGACACAGAAAAGGATGTCGTGTTTATGCCCGTCCAGAAGAACTATGAACACTATGAAGACTATGTACGTGACATGGTGAAGCAGATAGTCAGTGCTACAGGTCATCAGCAGAGACTGGCTCGTGAGGGTATGACGATGAACGGCAGACAGCCAAGTGAGGATGCCAAGAAACAGGAGCAGCTTGTGGTGGAACTAACGGCTGGAGCCAAGTTGCAAGAACTTGGTATTCCAGCAAAGCTATCTCAGGACAGCCTGAAGATGATTGACTACTGGAAACGTGAGCTGCATGAGAATCCCTGTCTCATCGATGCCTTGGAAATGGACGTGAACAATTCCCTTGATGCCATTCATAAGGCCGAGAGGGGCGAAAAGGTGGAATATGCCACTACCGAAACCCGCCACCAGACCGAGGAAATCCGAAACATGCTGCCAAAGCACTATTATGTTGCCGAAGAAATAAAGCCCTTGCCCAACAAGGACACCAAGGAGATCGTCCTTGTGAGGGATAAGGAAGGAAAGTCCGTTGACGTGGTGCTGCCTGCAGGGGCATCACTGGAACCTAAGAATGAACTCCCCGGCATTTCCAAAGACAGGATTCGTAATGCCTTGGAGAAAGAAGGACTTGTCAATGTCCGCTTCTACAATCCTGACGGAGCCTTGGGTTTCAGTCCTGACGACAGCTACTTCAATGGTAAGGAAGTTAGTGTTGCCAGACTTCACGGATGGAAGCTGGAGGACGTAACCAAGCTGGATGTCACCGATGCTGTCAAAAAGTCCAGCACTGTTGACTTTGACACCATTATGATGCTTCGTGATGACAATGGCAAATGGGCATTGTTCCTCAAACCTGAGAACGAGAAAGGCTATGCCGTATATCCTGACAATAAGGATATCAATACGTTCTTCAGCCTTATCAAGAACCCAGGCAACAAGACCGATGCCTTCCGTATCGAGATGGCTCAGAAATACCATGCGCTCACTGGAACCCATCCAGAGCTGAAGATCGACCTGTTCAAGAGCAATGCCACGAAGGAAGACTTGGATCGTATCGAGAGGGTAAACATCTTCAAGACTAAGGCAGACCAGTCCAAAGTCCTGTGTATTCCTGTCATCAAGGGTGTTGACAAGGTATCAGCCCGTGTGGTCAGCCATGACCAGTGGCAGAGGATGTGGCTTGCTCCAGACATGATGGAGTATAAGAAGAACCTTGCTGCATCTCTCTTTGCTGATGTCCTGCGCCAGAGCCGTACCGACGCTGTGGCCGCCGGTACTGACAAGACTGAGCAGGAAAGCCAGAGCCAGACAACTCAGGAAACGAAACAGGTGGTTGCAGAGCATAAGGAGGAGCAGGAACATCAGGAGTCGCATGAGGAGAGCGAGGCCCACGAGAAGAAAGAAGAGGAGAAAAAGCGTCAGAACTCTGCAGAACAGAAGAAAAAGGAACAAGAGGAGGAAAAGCGTAAGGAAGTGCTTACCAAGGCCGAGACAAAAGCCGTGGCAGCTATTGCGCTGTCCCCTATCCTCTCCCAGTTCAAGTCCATCAAGGAAAAGCATCCTGATGCCATGCTCCTTTTCCGTAGAGGTGATTTCTACGAGACCTACATGGATGATGCTGAAAAGTCTTCCCGTATTCTTGGAATCACCCTGACCAAAAGCTCAAAGGAAAAGGACTTAGACGGTAAGCCGCTGAAGATTGCAGGATTTCCACATCATGCCTTGGACTCATATCTGCCCAAGCTAATAAGAGCCGGTCAGAGAGTTGCCATCTGTGACCTGCTTGAATCACCCAAACAGAAGGTATCAGAAGTGGTAACACCCAACAAAGATCCTGATTCTGTTCCTTCACAAAAACAGGCTGTAAAGGCCGAGGAGGTACAGAGTCATGGGCTACACAGATAAAAAGAGAATAAGAATCCTGGCATACCTATGTCTTTTATCCGTTGCGCTGAATGCACAGTCAAGCCATAAGCCGCCAGACATGGTTACACAACAAAACAAAACATACAGAATCACAATGAGTAAGAACAGAGAATATGCAGAGAAATACGCAGAATATGCCATGGAGCAGATGCGTCGTTACGGAATCCCAGCCTCAGTTACACTTGCACAGGGCATCTTGGAAAGTGCCAGTGGCCAGAGTGAACTGTCCCGAAAGGGCAATAACCATTTTGGCATCAAGGCCACCAAGGGCTGGATTCAGGATGGAGGAAAGTATCTTATCTACACCGATGACAAGCCCAATGAGAAGTTCTGCCAATACGCCAGTGTCGGCGACTCCTATGAACATCATTCACGGTTCTTACGGGAGAACAGCAGGTATGCCAAATGCTTCCAGCTCTCACCAGATGACTATAAGGGGTGGACAACCACCATTGCCAATGCCGGATATGCCTCTAATGCAGGATATGCCAAAAGCCTTCAAGGTCTCATCGAGAAGAACAACCTTCAGAAGTATGACCAGATGGTGATGGCAGAGATGCGTGCACAGGGAAGACAATTCGGAACGGCTGCGAACCCTCGAAGCACGACAGGCTCCGAGGTACAGGCAAACACTACAAACCAGCCTATTGCTACGAAGAAAGTGGAGAAACAGTATTTTTTTCCATTAAGGCGAGATGAGTTTATGCTTATCACCTCGCCTTTCGGTATGCGAAAGGACCCGATGGACAGAAGCAGACAGCAGATGCACAAGGGCATCGACATACAAACGAAGCATGAAGCTGTGCTTGCCACCGAAGACCGTGGAAAGGTCGTTGCCGTCAACCATAACACCAATACTGGAGGAGGTAAATCCGTCACCGTAGAGTATGACAGGGAGGACGGTAGCAAATACCAATGCGTATATATGCACCTCGACAGTATCAATGTCAAGGTTGGAGATACCGTCAATGCTGCCCAGCAGCTTGGTATCTCAGGCAACACCGGCACAAGAACCACAGGAGAACACCTGCATTTTGGTGTGAAGAGCATTTCTGCCGACGGCACGAAAAGGGACATAGACCCTGCTGCATATTTAGCAGAGATAGCCCAGAGAGGGAATCTTCAGCAGAAAGCCCTGTACAAAGGCAATGACCTTATTGCCAAGTATAAGGTGGAGAATCCCATCAACACGGATGCAGGTAATACAATCAATACGAACACCGCTACCAACATCGACGCGAACATGTCACCTGATGACTGGATGAAGAAGCTCCTCTCCTCAGAGGATAGCGGAGTCAGCATGTCTAATGGCGATCCTGTCATTGACATGGCCATCCAACTGTTCACAAGCCTGATGATGCTGGCCGTCCAGATTGATAACAAGAATGAGGATGAGAAGATGGAGGCGGCCACGGATGCTGCCGTCAACAAGGTCATCAATATCAGCAGTCTGGTTCCGACGATGAAATCCTGTACCATTGCCGTCTCAGAGAATGGTATGGCCACGCTGACCATGAACAACGGCCAACAGCAGTTCAGCCATGTCCTGACAAATGCAGAGACCAGCCGCTTGTCACAGGCACTTAACGACTCAGGTCTTTCTCAGGAGTCCAAGCAGCAGCGTGTGGCAGCTATCATCAACAGTATAGTCATCAGCCAGCAGGTTTCCCAGAACTTTAACCAGGCTATTGAGAACCAAGAGACAGAACAACTGATGCGGAGATAATAATATTACTTTTAATAATTCGACAAATACATAATCCACATAGGTTTAACAATCAAAACAAAAAACAATGATTAAAGCAGAAGTAAATGTAATCGGAACAGTCAGCCGTACCGCTGTAGTCCGTGACGGTAAGGAAGGTACGAAGTTCGTCACCTTTGGAGTTAGTGTTGTAATCCTGGCAAAGTCTGGCATCAACAAAACCGTTGAAATCAGTGTTGCCAAGGACTATCAGTTAGGCGATGACATTAGCCTGATCCAGACTAAGGACAACCGTGTTGGCCTGAAGGGAACCATCACCTTCCGTAAGAAGGGTGATAACCTCTATCTCAACATGGAAGCATCTGAGGTCAATGTGGTCAAGCCCGAAGACAAAGACATCATCGAGGGAGATATGACCTTCTTCGGTAAGGTTGGTAATAAGATCGAGGTCAAGGACAGCAAGAACGGTAAGAAGTTCCTTTCCACCTCTGGCTTCAGTACCACCAAGGAGGGAGAGGATTTCGAATACACCTGGGTTCGCTTTATCCAGTTCGAGGCAGAGAAGCCGGAATGGTTAGTTCCCAAGGCAGGTATCGAGGTAAAGGGAAAGCTGGAGCTTGATGTTTACAATGACAAACTGGACATCAGCTGCCGCGTCTCGGAACTGAAGGAATGGGTTAAACAGCAATAATTTGGCTTATGGCAAAAGACCACAAGAACTACAATAGTGACGGCAAGAGCAGCGAAGACCGTGCTCTTGACCGTTTCACTGACATGCTCATCGAGAAGATCCAGACGCTGCAGGGTGACTGGAAGAAGCCCTGGTTCTCTGAGAACAGCACACAATGGCCTAAGAATCTCAGCGGTCGTGAGTACAATGGCATGAACAGCCTCCTTCTGATGATGCATGCAGAGAAAGAAGGTTATAAGCTTCCTGTATGGGCTACGTTTGACCGTATAGCAGGATTGAACTATACTCAGGGCAAGGAAGGACGTACACCAGCCGTTGACAAAGATGGCGAAAAACTCCCCGTTGTCTCAATCAACAAGGGCGAGAAATCTTTCCCTGTCTTTATTACCGTCTTCACGGTCGTTGATCCTGAAACAAAGGAAAAGATCAAGTACGACGATTACAAGCGTATGTCTGAGGAGGAAAGGGCTAAATACAAAGTCTATCCCAAGCTTCAGGTGTACAATGTCTTCAATGTTGCACAGACCAACCTTCAGGAAGCGAGGCCAGAGCTATGGAAGAAACTCGAAGATGCCAACTCGCCAAAGAAGTTTGAACAGGCCGGAGAACAGTTCTCCTTCGAACCCGTTGACAGGATGATTAAGGACAATCTATGGATTTGTCCTATCAAGGAGGTTAAGGGTGACAATGCCTACTACAGTATCAGCAGGAATGAGATTGTTGTACCTACGAGACAACAGTTTATCAATGGCGAGTCCTTCTACTCCAACCTGTTTCATGAAATGGGACACTCCACGGGTGCCGAGAATCAGCTCAACCGACTAAAGCCAGGCCAGACCTTTGGCAGTGCTGAATATGCGAGAGAAGAGCTCGTCGCAGAACTGGGTGCAGCCCTTGTTGCCCAACGCTATGGGATGACCAAGAACATCAAGGAGGACTCTGCTGCCTACCTTAAATCGTGGTTAAACAGTCTTCACGAAAGTCCTGATTTCCTGAAGACCACCCTCTTTGACGTGAAGCGTTCTACTGGAATGATTACACAACGCATTGATAAGATTGCTCTCGACATTGAGCAGGGTATTGATACTGCCAGGAGCGAGGCAAAAGAAGAAGCCAAGACAGACAGCGAGACTGTTGGACAGGACAAGCCTGTATTGGAATCTATCGCTGCAAAAGCTATGCCCAAAGAAGAGCCAGAGCAGACAATAGAAGAAGAGCATCATTATCATAGGGGACGATAACCAATTTCTCAGAAGACGAAAATACTCCCCTTGAGGGAGTATTTTCTTATATCCTATATCTTTTAACCTCTTGTTTTCGTAATAATATCCTTTATAAAATAATCAAGTAGCTCATAGAAAGACTCCTTCTTTAGCTTATCAGAGCCGATATCATGTCTGGTGCATGCCATACCGGCTATATAATCATCGTCATATTGCTCAAAATAGAAATAGCGTGCAGGGTGATTCTTTTCTGAATCCCATGAATATTCACTTTCAAATTTCTCTTGATACTGTAACTTTATACCCAAAATTCTATTTATGTCATCAACAATGGCATCACTATTTTCAAGTTTATCCGTGAAAGGAAAAATAAAAGTTTTCTCTTTCCATTCTCTATCATCACGTCCAGCTCGATACTGCCCATCTTCTACATGAGAGACCTCCATGTTGGCAATGAAATCATAGATAATTAGGAATGATTCACTTGGAAGGTTCTCATAAGAAGAATCTACTGTTTCAAAAATATCTGTGCCATCTGAAGATGGAAGAACCAGATAGTAATTCTGTGCTTGTTTCGCATCAAAGTTTTCATAGATGCCTATGTACAAGAGACATTGCAAATAATTATGTAATGAGATGATATTCTTAGGATAGGATATATTTCGAGGTATAAATGACCTATATGTTTCAGAACTTTCATCAAAATGAAGACGTATATTCAATAAAGAATTAATGAGGCTAACTATATATCTATTCATATATGGCAATAAGTCCTTACCAAATTCGATTTCAATAGTTCCATCTCTATCTTCAATCAGTTGCATATTATATATAACATCTAAAGCATCAGAGAAGTTAAACGGATGAACCGACATGTCTATCTCTTGCTTTTGAGGTAATAATTGCTCTAAATAGACATAGTTAATATTTCGGACAGGATGTTTTGCAGAAATAAAATTATTAATTGTTGGTACTATATCTCTAAATAATGTCTTTATAGGCCATATATTATACTCCTTTGTTTTATAAGGTCTTATTTCATTATGAAAGTCTGCCCCAAAAGTATGCTCTTCTTTTTCACCATGTTCATTCGATATTAAGATTGTAAATTCATAATGGAAATCGAGTTCAAGATATTCTTCACGTGAAGCTCCCCACGAATAAACTTTTGTATTTGCTAGTGTTTTAATTAGAAGTTTCTTTATTTCTACATTTCCAATAACAATAGATGTCCTTTCCTTTATTCCATTTGACGTATTAATATATCCTGTTTCACATTCTAAATCATCAACATCTCCATATTTGCCTCCGTAATATAAATACGAAGATCTTTGTACCTCCTTGATTGAAACTGTGGTGGGAATTTCAATATATGGTATACGACTATCAGAAAACCTATCTTTATTGATTGGTTCCATCTGATTACTATTCCAAAAACGACCAGGAACATCTGTAGTCTCAAATGTTCCATCTTCTCTAACGATTACATTAGATATTACCTCTCTGCCATTAACAAGTATCATCATAGAATAAACACCGAATACTCTTACTTTTATATACGTAATATGGCGCAAATATACACAAAAAAAACGGGACTACTATGTTCACAATGTAATTCTTAATTTTTTTTGATGAAAATAGGCCGACCCATCACGAGCCAGCCTATCAAAATGTTTAATTTAAATATTTAATCGTATGAATAAAACTACTTCTTGTAATACAGCAGGATCCTTGTCCTGCGACTGGCTGCATCAGGCGTATTTTCTTGAATGCCACCGAGGCTGACTGCCTTGATATGGTCTTTATCGACATTACGCTTCAACAGTTCCTTGGCAATGTACTTGGCACGGTCAGTACTGAGGCCACGGTTAATCTCGACTGTTCCTGTTGCCTTGTCAGCAGCACCTTCAACACAGACATACAAATCATATTTCTTGGCGATACGGGCTATCTCATCAAGGTTTACGAGCTGAGACTTGTCCGTAAGGTTGCAGGTGCCTATATGGAAGAAGAAATACACTGGAGCACCGATGGCCTCCTTCCCCTGTGATATCGATATCAGATACTCGTTCCAGTCTTCCGAGTCTGAGAATGCGAGAGAATCCGTCAGGAACCCTGCCTGGTCAACAGCTGATGAGCCATCCCATTTTCTGTTGTTCATCCGTGCCCGGAGAGAGTTAAGGCCCGAATAGTCATTCTTGGGATATGCCTTGCGCTCCTGTGTCTGGCCAGAATAGCTGTCAAATACGTTGTGATATTTCTCCAGCAGTCCCTCGATACCCAGGATTTTCTTCAGCTCGTCGATGGTACGAAGATCCGTATTGTGCATAAGGGAGAGTTCGTGATTCTCCTTCCTCAGTCCCAAGGCGTAGTCTCTCAGCCATTCGTTCTGACTGATGTAGGGAGCAGCATCAACAACTCTCTTCCACCCTGCCTTGCCTATTGTCACGGAGGCACCGACGGATAATCCCAGCATGCTATCACCAAACTTATTGGACTCTCCGATGCCGTCGAAGTTTCGGAACGCTGTCATTCCAGACAGCTCTGCAGTCAGATGGAGTCGCTTACTTACATGGAATCTTCCCATGATACCATAGTGCATGGAAAAGGATTTTCTGCCAGGTGCCTCACTCCTGATGAGACCACATCCCAGATACGGTATCACGTCCCATCTGGAAATGCCATAGGCATCCTGCATGAATCCGCTTGTCACATTATACAGGAAGTCCGCATGGACGTTCTGGAACTTGTGAGTATGAAACTCGCTGTTCTTATACTCCAGCCCTTGAAATACAACTCTGCCCCCGATTGCAGGAGTGAACCATTTTCCGAGACCAACCAGTAATGTCGGCTTCAGTCTATCGAACACATCACCGCAACCGAGTGGAGAGCCAAGAAACGCAGAAGCCCCGCCCTTTACATCAATAAACCAATTACTACCCCAGTTGGCTGCTTCTGTAACATTCTTGTGATATGTAGGCTGTAGTGGCATCAGCATCTGATACTCACTGACAGGAATCTGTTTGTCAATAGTGTCATTCACCTGACTTGTGTTTTCTGCCATAGATGGAATCATCGCGAGGCAGAACAATGATAATACATAAAATTTCTTCATTTTTTTCTGCAATTTTAATTGTTGTTGAAACTGAAAACTATGGACGCTACATTTTTTTCTTCTTGCCAGATGCCGGCATCATCATCTTCCTTGCCATTGCCAGGCAGCGACGTGCCCATTCACGGTCATCCTCTTCCGGGTCTCTTCCCCATTTCAGGTCACTGCCACCTCCACCGCCACCGCCATGTGTCTCGGCAAAGGTGGTTGCTTCATCGACGAATCCGCACATCAGATGAAGAGCGACAGTCACGACCTTATTACCGTCTGTTGCCAACTCATTGAGGAGTGTGCCATCGAACAGTTCCTTGTCGGAAGGCTGCATGTTCCTTAGTCTTGGAACAAACTCATTAACCACACGTTCAAGCATGACGGTGTGCAGATCTGCTGCCATATTCTCAGACCAGGACTTTTCAGAGTCATTAGCCTTGGTTGTCAGCTCCTCGGCTTTCACCTCTATCTCCTGATAGTCCTTCTTTAGACTTGCCAGCTTTTCTTCGGTATCGTTCAGCTTGGCAATCTTATCGGCCAGTTTCTCTTCCGTCCCAGACAGTTGCCATTCCAGATCCTTGATTTTCGATGCCAGTTCCTCACTGGTATTCTCACCGTCCTTCAGCTGTGAGCGGAGTTCATTCAGTTCCTTTTCAATAGAGTCCTTCTCTTTGGTCAGATTCTCAACCATCGTCGTGAAGCTCTTCTGCTTTTTCTGGGCGATGGCAATCTCCACATTGAGGTCAGAGAGAGCCTTTTGGTGGTTCTCCCTCTCCTCTTCCAAGGTGACGCATTCCTGAGTCAGCCACCTGCGGTACTCCTCCGTAGAGCGATGGCGGTTGCCAGTTGCCGCTATACTGGAGCCTCTGTTCAGCCCCCACTTCTCGTTCACCTTTGCAAGTTCATTATGGAGTTCCAGGATGTTCCGTTTGAAATCCACCTTCGACTTGCCACAGAACATCTTCTTGAATGCGAACTTCTGGTTCTCGTCTATTGGCATGATTGCACAGTGAACATGTGGATTGGTCTCGTCAAGATGGACTATGAAGGACACAATGTTTTCCTCACCATATTTATCACTGACAAAGTCATAGATGTCCTTTGCCCACTGTTCAATCTCGGGCTTACGATGAATGGCAGAGTTGTCAGCTCCAGATGTGAAGTCCACCTCCTGGCTGCCAAAGGCCAGCTCACGCATCCGTTCCCGTGACCCTCCGAAGATGAAGTTCACGACAGTCCTGTACTTGGGTTCCTTCAGTCCCTCATTCCTGTCAACGATGCCACGTGCTCTAAGGTTTTCTGCCATTCTCTCAGGCAGCGTCCGGCTCTTATCCACAGGCGTAATGACTCCACCACGGCCAACCTCGAAATTAAGATGTTCGCGTGTACGGTCATAGTTACCCTCCTTCTGGGCCTGATCCCATCCTTTGTCCGTCCAGCGTCTCAGCTGCTCGTTGCTGCTCTCGGCGATGCCCTTGGATGTCTTTATATCCATCACCTGTTTTGATGTCGTACTCATATCCTATATGTTTTATTTCCCTATCTTCGAATCTTTTCCGTGTCCTTAAACCTTCAAGGAATCTGACCCAGCTTGCTGTTTATCTGGTCAGCCCTCCCACCGAATTTATTCGTGTGGGGTATTAGGCTTCCCCAACGGTTAGAAATGTGGCACGGGCAAGCCCGGTGCCGTTAATCCTGAAGTCCGGCATTGCCAGGACGTGAAGGACGGGCATCTGCATCAGGCTTGACCTTGTTTAAGGCTGAAGGGGCGTTCTTAACGCCACCAGATGCATCTTCACCAAGAGAAGGACTATCCTGACTCTTGGAGGCAGGAGATGGCTCATGAGCCGAATCGGAGGTTTCCGAGGACTCCTTATAAGAGGTATAGATGGAATCCATCAGGGACAGCTCCGCTTCGCTATGAAGATCGTGCAAGCGGCTTATCGAGCTGGGGCGTTTCTGCTCAGCAAATGCCGATGACAGTATATCCAGACAAGACAGAACATTCTGCCACTTCCATAGTCCCTCTCGGCCAAAGAGAAGACGCGAGGCATCAACGACGGGTTTTGCGACGGGCTTCTGACCTTCGATCTTTTCCAACAGGGCAGTCACCAGATGAGTGAACACCTGCGTCTGGCTCTGAAGTACGGATATCATTTCCCTTGAAGGACTTTCGCTGTTTGAAGCGATCTCCGCTTTCATGTCAAAGTAATTGTCGAAAGCCTTGGCCACCTCTTCAGCTAGCAGATGACCAGCCGTGTATCTGGAAAACTGCATCATGCAGAAGTCAAGCACGTCATCAGCATCCTGAATGTCAAAAGAGATACGCTTTGACTGGTTGACGGTAAAGACATAGCTCTTGACGAAAGGCTCCATATGAACCTGGCCAAGAGTGACCAGTCCTTCCAGAAACTGTCTGACAGTGGCTCTCTGCCACTGCCATGTACGTGCAAGGTCAGACACGGTGGCCACGAACTGTCCCGGAAGCAGGTCAACCTTCTTGTCACCACACATACAGGAAGATGCACCGTTGGATGCGCGGGACAGTAAATCACAGAAAGCCTCCAGTTTACTAAAACGGTCTTCCTGTTTTGGCTTCAAGTATTCCAGCAAGGAACGCTCTGCGTCCTGTTGTCCTCCTGAAACTACAGAATAAGAATTATTTTTCTTTGTCATCATTTTCTTTTTTAATAGTTTTATTTTGAGCAAGGTGTTTCAGAAGATCTGCCAGTAACAAGCGTGGACGGACATAGTAGTGTTCTATGATGAAAGGAATGATTTCATCAATATCCTCCAAATCCTGTTCTTCCTCTCTAATCCATTCCATTTCTGAAGGAGGGTAAAAAAGTGCTGCCACAAGATACGTAAGGCCAGTGACCACGATGATGTTCATTCCGCTGACCAGTCCGAATACCATCAGGAATACCAATGCACTCAGCATAAGGTCACCGTAGTTCGTGAGTCTCTGAAGTATCTTTTCGGTAAGCCTGGAGGATAGGAATGGTACTGACAGCAAAGCAGCCACCATCACTTCCTTTACATTTGAATAAGTCTCGTAGCAACAGTAGTTGTATATTAACAGCATGATAAAGAAGATGAGAGCATAGAACTTCTTTGCGCTCTCAATTAGTGACATTCTCAAATAGAATAGACGCATAAAAGGTGTGTCCTTTTTATAGGAGAGAATCATGCCACATCCCAGAACTATGGGATAAAGGATAATAATGCCTTTGAAAAGTAAATTGAATATCTGTTCCATTGTCGATTATTGTTGATTTATCTGTTTTATTTCACTGAGTTATCCGATACGTCTTCTGACATATCAGATGGATTATTTGTGGTTACATCCTTCAACTGGCATGTGGCATCATCCTGAGAGGCATCTTGTACCACGTCCTTGGTCGCATCTGCTTCTGGAGGCATGATTGCCGAGTTATGAACGGCTCTCATGACACAGAGACAACCTAAGATGTTCAGGCCGAGGATGGCCTTGATCCAGAGTGCAGGGTCAAAGACACAGAGTATAACAATGCAGACAGTAATCCACATCGAGAAGAATGAGTATAATTTCTGATTGTCAGTCATAATCGTATCTGTCCAATTCCAGTTTTATAATTCCGAATGATGCTTTCTCTATGATGTATTCAACATCTGTCAACGTGAGCTTTTCACGTTCAATTCTTTTACGGGCATCAGGATCCTTGCGGACGAGTGCTACAACTCCTCTGCCAATGTCGTACTCCGTGATGTGCCACTTCCTCGTCCGGACAAAGCCATAGTGTTCCCGATAAGACTGAAGCGTAAGCGTCTTGCACATGCAGGTCTTCAGTTCTCCGTCCACGAACAGTCTCATGGGTGTCACCTGTTCCGTATCTAAAACTTTCAGCCATGTTCGGTAATGTTGAATAACGTCTGCAATTTGATAATATGTCTTCTTGTTCATACATATATCAGGCAACGTCTGTTGTCATAGATTGAAGTCGTTCAACATTTCAGCTTGGTCACGTTTATACTTGAATTCTCCCCTCTTCTCATTCAAGCGAAGGTCCTGAATGAGGTCTGTACTCATTATTTCAAGTGAGTCGTAAATGGTGACCAGCAGGGAGTCTACTTCGCCGGAACCATTTGTAGTCACATTCACCTTGAACATCCGTTCCGTCGAAGGATTGGAATAGGCACAACAGGTATGTCCGAAATCTGTTTGCTCCGACGGAACCATATGATACAAGATGATCATCTCCATCTTATCCTCAAACATGTCCATGACCTCTTCAAGTGGAAGCGGTTTCTGTACGGAGTAAGGCAGGATGGCATAGTCTTCGTACATGGAAACCTCTTCCAGCTGGTTGTTGTTTACCAGTTCAGGGAGGATAAGAGGCGCAAGTCCTTTGAACTTCAGTATTGCTTCGTTTAACATATAATGGTTATGGTTTATAGTGATGAAATATATAATCTTGTGATTTGCATAGGCAGCTGTCGGGCTGTTTCCTTGTCAACAAGTCCGACGGCTGCAAGGTTGTCTATGAGCTGTGAATAATTCTCAGCGATAGACATATATTGCTTGGTCTGCTTATCCGTCATCATTGTGATCGAAAAGCTGTCCATGGAAAGGTATGGCTGGATGACCATCCAGAGGAAGGCATTCACTTTCATACCCTCCTTGACCTTCTTTGCTTTAAGCATGTCATTGCATACTGCGGCGTTCTGAAGAAGCCGTCTGTCAGTACGCATGGACATATAGACCATTGTGTAGTCGCTCTCCAGCTGACCATTGGAAGCGGAGCGGAATATCTGAGAACATATTATTTCCGTATTTTTTGTAATACTGCTCAATCCCATGTTCGAGTAATCCGATATATGGGAAAGGAAAGTACGGAAATGCCTGTCTTCAATCTCCAGGTACTTCAGGAGCTGCTGTTTATCGCATATCTCCTGGCTTTTTGCCACCTCCAAGAAGTTGGAGTACTGTCTCAGCAGGTCTGCGGGTGTACCAGATTTGTATGGAGGCAGCTTGTCAAGTCCGGCAAAGAAAGATTCGGCTTCCTTCTGGACTGTTGCCAACTCCTTATTATCTCTATATGGAGAGGTATGCATCTTCAGGAGTGCAACATCCTTCATGGTCTTTGGCTCGGAACAAGCCAGACGAAGGATCTCAGCCCTGACAGAATCAGTCAAAAGAAAAAATTCAGTCTTCAGATCTGTATGAGCCGTATAATAAGGATCATTTCTTATATATTTATATACGGTGTCAGACAGTTCATGCCAGTTGTTGATGCAGTCCTCCAATTCCTTCGTGGAGCACTGCGGAAGGTCTTTCATGCATTTCAGATAATCAGAGTATGCAGAAATTGCATCCTTTGAGTCTTTGAAATCATAGTCTGGCTTTCCACTTGAACAGGCACAGAAAAGAATGGTACATAAAAAAAGCAAGTGAAAGATGAAACTCTGATGAGTATGCTTTCTTTCACTTGCCTCTCTTTTTTGCATTTGGTTAGCTGTTGTCTTCAGCTTGATTCCCATCTTAGGGAAATAAATCAGTGGTTTCTTTAATACAAGTTGTTTCATACACGAATTTGATTTAATTTGGGTGCAAAGTTACGGATAAAAATCAGATGATTTACCAGATAGTACAAAAGTTTAAACTAATTTATTATTCATACTCACTACAGTATGAAATCAAAAATTATTCAATTTAAAGCGCGTGTAAATACATTTATCTTAAACTTCCATAAGAAAGAGGTGAGTATGAATCACAATTGGAGTATAATTACTATATTTGCACAAAAATTTGAGCACATTCATTCACGAACAACAGGAAACTATGGCAAAAATAGGCTATATCATGGTTACTCCACACTATGACAATCTGGGAGCAGACAGGTCATGGATGAACGAGTATGGATGCATACAGATCATAGAAGAGAGTGAGGAGAACGAGAAGACCCGTCCTCTCTGGAAAAAGCTGATGCTCTCTCTTGAAAGAGGTGACGAGGTGGTTATCACCAAGTTCAGCAATGCCCTTCGTGGCTCTCGTGAATTGGCAATCTTCCTGGAATTTTGCCGGGTAAAAGTCATTCGTGTCATCAGCATTCGGGACAGGATCGATTCTGGCGACACGCTTTTCCCCGATACAAAAGCATCTGCCATTCTTGAAATGTTCGGTTCATTGCCAGATGAAGCCCTTGCCCTGCGAAAAGCTGCAGCCCATGAGACAAAGCTTAAGCAGAAGATGATTCTGTCAGCTGATGACATGTCCAAGTTCAAGGAATCGAAGAAAGAGAAAGAGGCTACTATAATAAATATGTATATGGCTGGCTATCCCATCGATGAGATATGGAGGGCATGTGGCTATAAGAGCCGTAGCAGTATCTTCAGGGTGCTCAATGAAAATAATATTAAGTTGAATCGTGGTAAGCATTCGGGGCCAATCAAGAAATGGAGTGAAAGGAAGAATCCGATAATTAACCGCGATAAGCAGGAATCATCAGAGTAATAATATTAAAAGTAATATATATGGCTTTCAATAAACAACAACTTGTAAAAGACTACAAAGAGGCATTTGGACATAATGCGGCACTTCCTATTGCTTTCTGGCATAGCGATACGCCTATAGCAGAGCCGGAAAAGACTGGAGGCTGCTTCATCCCCGTCTTAGAGGATGCCAGATGTGGCTATCCAGTTAGCTTGGACGCTGAGACCATGCTCTGCGGAGGCGGGAAGTGCTATTGCGGACTGGCTCCACTGCCAGCCTATGTGCCTACTTTCGTTTCCGAGAAGGAGCATTATAAGGCAAGCGCGGAACTGGTGGAAAAGGCTATCAGCCACATGGACATTCAAGTAAGCCCGTACAGATACATCAATTTCCAGAGGCTCGACCTGATGGATGAGGGCATAGACTATTACGGCGTTCTGATATTTGCCAGCCCCGATGTATTGAGCGGATTGGTATCATGGGCATATTACGATAATGCCTCTCAGGATGCCGTTGCCGTTCCTTGGGGAAGCGGCTGTTCTGCAACGATCAGGGCGGTTATCAGGGAGAACGAGCTGATGGGAAGACAGTGCTTCATCGGTTTCTTCGACCCGTCAGTGCGCCCGCATGTAAACAAGAACGAGTTGATGTTTGCCATTCCGAAGAGCCGCTTGGAGGAAATGGCAGAGTATATACGTGACACATGCCTGTTTAAAGGCAAGGCATGGCCGAAAGTAAGAGAGAGAGAATAAACCCAGAATAAAAATGAGTGATATTGAAGCAATAGTAGTTATCGTCATCGTAGCATGGATAGGCAAGCACGTCCTTAAAGGGATCTTCGGATTCCACTCACGCTCGGAATACAGGAGAGACAGGTGACATTCATGCCGATGAAAAGGTATTATTAGTAATACGGTAATAATATTACTTGTGATACGATAATAATATTTCTTTATATACGATAAGTTTATTACTTTAAATACGATAATAATATTACTTGTAATATCCTCATAACAGAGTAAACAGACAGAATATGACCATACAAGAAGCAATTGAAGCCCGTCATAGTGTGAGGGCGTACACAGGACAACCGCTGGCTGCCGATGTAGTCGAGGTGCTGGAAGAAAAGATAAGGGAACTGAACGAGAAAGGCCACCTGCACATGCAACTGATACGGAACGAGACGAAGGCGTTTCAGGGTAAGCTGGCCAAATACGGGAAGTTCCGTGGCGTGAACGATTACATCGTCATGGCAGGTCAGAAGGCCGATGACCTCGACGAACGCATTGGCTATTACGGCGAGCAACTTGTGCTGCTGGCTCAGACTCTCGGACTGAACACCTGCTGGGTAGGTCTCTCCTACTCCAAGGTGCCTGGAACCTATGTCCTTGATGCCGGAGAAGTCATCGAGGCGTATATATCCATCGGCTACGGTGAGACTCAGGGCGTTTCACACAAAATCAAGAGCGTGGAGCAGGTCAGCAACGCCAATGACCTTACTCCAAGCTGGTTCAGGCAGGGTGTGGAAGCGGCTCTTCTTGCCCCGACTGCTGTGAATCAGCAGAAGTTCTTCTTCGAATATATCCCTGCAAGGGACGGAAAACCTGTACGGGTGCTGGCCAAGAGGAACTTCTCACTGATTGGATTCACTCAGATGGATCTTGGCATTGCCAAGTGCCATTTTGAGATTGGAGCGGGAAAAGAGAATTTTGAATGGGCATAAGGGGAAAAAATATATCTATTGATACGAGCAATATATGCTCACAACTGCAGAATTATGAAGGTATTTATCGTTTATTGTCATCCATCAGAGGATTCGTTTACAAGAAATGTACGCGACGCATTCATCAAAGGGATTGTTGATTCCGGTAATGAATACGTTATGTCTGATCTGTATAAGATGAATTTCAAGACGGATATGTCTGAGAAGGAGTATCTCAGGGATTCGAACTATAGCACCGAGCCAGGTTTGGAAAGCGAAGTCCTTGCTGAACAGACAAAGATAAACTCAGCAGATGCCATAGCCTTTATCTATCCAGTATTCTGGACTGAAGCTCCGGCAAAACTTGTAGGGTGGTTTGACCGTGTCTGGTCATATGGTTTCGCTTATGGTGATAAAACTATGAAGGTACTCGACAAAGCTTTGATTCTCTGTACTGCAGGAAAGAATTTAGATGACTTGGAGAATCTAGGGTTTCTCGACTGTATGAAGAAAGTCATGCTTGGCGATAGGCTATTCAACCGGGTAAAAGAGTCTGATTTTATTGTTTTCGATGGAATGTCAAAGGCACGTGATTCCAGAAAGACAAACTGGGACAAGTATCTGGACATTGCCTACAGAAAAGGTTACGAGCTATTCTCGTTTATACCTAAACTATCCTAATTCTCGGAGCAGCGAGAACCAACATGCTTGCATGATTGGTCGAGTCGTGACGAGAATCAACTTTTGTTAAATATGGCTGCAAATATACGAAAAAACGGGGAATTATGAGTACCTTTGCTCTTTGAATTAATAGTATTTGTGAAATAAAGAGATATATGATGCAATTAAAGGTAATTGATAATGAGTTCTCTGTATGTAAGGTTAAGGATTATTCAGAAATTAACCTGAATCAGGAATATGTGTTTACAGGTTCAACAGACGAGGAAAAATCGCTTGTATGCCCGATTTCTTTAGTCCCAAACGACACCATTGAGCGTGAGGACGGCTGGCGGGCTTTCCGCATAGAAGGCGTTCTTGACTTCTCACTCATTGGAATTCTCTCAAAAATTTCCAGTCTGCTGGCAGCAAATAAAATCGGTATATTTGCGATTTCAACTTTCAATACAGACTATATACTCACGAAGAAGGAGAATTTCGATAAGGCTATTGATGTATTGAAGGCGGAAGGTTATTTAGTAAAATAAGCATGTTTTAATGAAAGAAGAATGTCTGATTTGCAAGGCGCCATTGGAATATCTGGAAACGGATGAACTCATGGAGTGTGCGATTTGTCACAAGAAGGAGAACAGCAAGACCCGTTGTGTCAACGGCCACTATGTCTGTAACGACTGTCATACCAGAGGGATGGACACCATCATTGGACTCTGTCTGGCAGAGACATCAAAGAACCCCATTGAGATCATCAATAAGATGATGGATTTGCCTTTCTGCCACATGCACGGCCCTGAGCATCATGTGATGGTGGGTGCTGCGCTGCTGACGGCCTATCAGAATGCCGGAGGAGATATTGACTTGCCTGCTGCGCTGACGGAAATGATGAACCGCGGCAAGAGTGTGCCAGGCGGTGCTTGTGGCTTTTGGGGAGCATGTGGTGCCGGCATCAGTTCGGGCATGTTCATTTCCATCATTTCCAAATCCACCCCTTTAGCCAATGAACCGTTTGCTTTGTCACACAAGATGACAGCAAAGTCGCTTGGCGAGATAGGCAACATCGGTGGCCCTCGCTGCTGCAAGCGTGACTCCTATCTGTCAATCCTCTCTGCCATCGATTTCGTCAAAGAACATTTCGGTGTGGAGATGGAGAGACCTCCCATCGTCTGTCAATACTCCGCCAAGAATAATCAGTGCATCGGGCGAAGATGTCCGTTCTCAAAAGCGAATCAGTAAGTATGGAAATAGTATATAAGGACATACATGAATTCAAGAAAGAAGACTTAGAGTCTTTGTTTCTCTCAGTCGAATGGTCTTCCGGCCACTATCCTGACAAATTGGTAGTGGCCATGCAGAACTTCGAGACGGTCTATACAGCATGGGACGGCGACCAGCTCGTTGGATTGATCTGTGCGATGGACGATGGCATTATGACAGCTTACGTCCATTATCTGCTCGTCCGTCCTGAATACCAGCATCTTGGCATTGGACGAAAGCTTGTTGAGATGATAAAGGAGTACTATCAGGAATACCTGCGTATCGTCATCGTCGCCTATAACGAGGAGCTGGACTTCTATGAGTCTTGTGGATTCAAGAAAGCCGACGATGCAAGTCCGATGTTTATCACCAGTCTTTGGACTTAATTAACTATTCATAAAACCAATATGGAATATATTAGAGTAACGAAAGAGAATCTGGAGCAGGAGCATATCTGCTGTGCGATTTCCAACAACAAGGATGTTCAGGTGTCATCAAAGAAAGCATGGCTGGCAGAGCGTTTCGATGAAGGCTTAGTGTTCCTGAAAAGTGTCGAACGAGGGAAATGCTTCATTGAGTACATCCCTGTTGAGAACGCATGGAACCCGATTGTGGCAGACAATTACATGTATATCGACTGTCTCTGGGTATCGGGTAGTTTCAAGGGACATGGCTATTCCAACGACCTGCTCGACGAATGTATCAGAGATAGTAAGGAGAAGGGGAAGAGCGGTTTGTGCATCCTCTCATCGGCAAAGAAGAAGCCCTTTTTGGCCGATCCGAAATTCTTGGCCCACAAGGGATTCAAGGTATGCGACGAGGCAGACAACGGCATTCAACTCTGGTATCTTCCTTTTTCGGCAGATGCACCAATTCCCCAATTCAAGGAATGTGCCAGGCGTCCGAAGATAGCAGAACGTGGATATGTGTTGTATTACACCAGCCAGTGCCCGTTTAATGCAAAGTATGTTCCAGTTCTTGAAGCCGTTGCAAAGGAACAGGGCGTACTGTTCAAGGCCATTCATTTGCAGAGCAAGTCTGAGGCACAAAACGCACCTACGCCCATCACCACCTACGCTTTCTTCCGCGATGGCGATTATCTAACTAATGAACAGATGAACGATAAACGATTCCTAAAAGTAATAAAATGTTAGAGCATATTGCAGATTTCACGGCTTGGCCTATCCTGACTGGCATTCTTGTCGGTTATGTTGCCAACCGCATCATGAGCGGTGAGGGCAAAGGATGCTGCATGAATCTTATCATTGGCATTATAGGCAGTTATGCCGGTACATTCATCAGCCATCTGCTGAACATTGAACTGCTTGGTAAAGGCTATCTCACCAACTTCGTATTCTGTGTGGTTGGTGCTGTTACCGTGTTGTGGCTTTGGAAGAAACTGTTTTGATTGAGCATGAATAAAAAATGAGCTTTATTAAGTACATAGCAGACGAGAACCACTACAAGGAAGTCCTGTCTTTGGTGGGTAAGGCCAAGCAGACGGTTTGGATTGGGACGGCTGACATCAAAGACCTGTACGTTGATGACAAGTCATTCCTTGCACTGATTGCCTCTTTGCTGAAGAAAGGCGTGGAGGTCAGGCTTATTCACGCCAAGGAACCAGGAACGGCTTGGCGGGAGGATCATGAGAAGCATCCTATCCTCTATGATGGCATGGAGCGTGTGCTATGTCCGAGAGTCCATTTCAAGCTCATCATCATCGACAGTACCATTGCCTACGTCGGTTCCGCGAACCTGACAGGTGCTGGCATGGGCATGAAATCACCTAAGAAACGAAACTTCGAGGCTGGCATCCTGACCGATGACCCAGAAATGCTTGAAGCAGCCATCGAGCAGTTCGATAATGTGTGGATTGGCAAGTTCTGCAAGGGTTGTGGCCGACGTGAATATTGTGCAGACCCTATAAAATAGCATCAAATGCAGATAATAAGAGCGACTAAGACTGCAGAGCAAGCCGGAGCCTACTATGTCCGCATACAGGCTATGGCACGTAAGCACAAGATTACGCTATATGCTGAGTTTGACGAGCATGATACGCCAGAGACCAAGTATATTGTGGTCGTTGATGACTATCTTCCAGTAGCCACTTGCCGGTTGTATGCCATAGACAATGAACGGGTAATGCTTGGAAGGATTGTCGTTCTGCCGGAGTATCGTCATCAAGGACTAGGAACGCTTGTAGTTCAGGAGGCTGAGAAGTGGGCTAAGGAACTGGGCTTTACGACTACTGTTTTAGAGAGCCGTGACAACAAAATTCATTTCTATGAAACAATGGGTTATGTTGCAGATTACTCGCAGAAGATAGTCGGTGAGACTTTTACATGTTACAAAATGGAGAAACAATTAAAATGAGAAAAGCAAGTAGAGGAATGGATGCAACCTTCGCCTTGGAGGTATTGGATAAGGCACCGTATATAACCGTCAGTTTCACCCGGTCAAATGGTACGCCTTATGGTGTACCCCTGTCGTTAGCTCGCACAGACGATAAGACTTTCTATTTCCATTGTGCCTTGGAGGGTGACAAACTGGACTGCATAGCCGCCAATCCGACAGTGGCTTTGTCGGCTGTAACCAAGTGCGCCCCGACAGTTGGCCCCAAGGATGGCAGTTTCACGCTCCAGTATAAATCGGCAATGGCAGTTGGCAAGGCTGAGATGGTGACAGATAGAGACGAAAAGATAGAGGCACTAAGAGCCATCTGCCAGCGTTTCCTGCCCAAGCACATGGATGCTTTCGACGATGCCATCAAGCGTAGCATTGAACGTACAGCCGTAGTGAAGATTACCCTGACAGAGCCTCCTACGGGAAAGCGGAAACAGTATGACAAGGAAGGTGAAGAAATGAAATGGCAAAGAAAGGAATGAATATGGATACAAGAAAACTCATAGCAGCAGAAAAGAAAAGATGCAATAGTCATAATTGCGCACAGGCCATTCTGCATACCTATGCTGATGTTGCAGGAATAGATGAAGAATCCGCCATGAATATTGCCGGTGCCTTTGGTGGCGGCATGGGAAATTTGGAGGGTACTTGTGGCGCCCTTGTAGGTACTGGTCTCGTCTTGGGATTGGTTAATAAGGACAAGGTAAAGTCAATGAAACAGATGCGTCAGATAATGACGAAATTCCAGCAAAGGAATGGTGCCACCCAATGCAAGCTATTGAAAGGTGTCGGAACAAAGGTGGTACTTCGTGAATGTCCTGATTGTGTAGCCGATGCAGCAGAATTCTTAGAAGAGCAATTAAATCAAGAATAGAAATTATGATAGAGCATTTTGCAGATTACAAAGCTCAACTTGTCAGGCTCTCTGAGGAGCATACCATCGCTTTCAAGGAAGAGATGCAAGAAGCCTTCGAGCATGGTTTCAAATCTCATTATCATGAAAATGTGGATGCCGACGACGATTCAAACCAGTGGCAGGTGTTGCCTGACAAGGACTTCTATCAGTCATTAAAGGCAGAAGGTGCCGAAGCCTACGAAGCCTTTAGCGAGGATGGTCAGCGTGTGGGCGGTGTCATCATTACCGCTAATGGTACTATGGGAGAGTTGGCATTCCTCTATGTGAAAGTGGGTGTTCAGAGTAAAGGTATCGGCCAGTCCATCTGGAAAGCCATTGAAACGATGCATCCAGAGATAGAGGTGTGGGAAACCTGCACCCCGTATTTCGACCGCCGGAATATCCACTTCTACATCAACCGCTGCGGATTTCATGCCGTTGAGTTCTTCAATGAGCATCACCCTGATCCCAATATGCCTGAGCAGTTTGACCAGGAGGACGGTCTTTTTAAGTTTGAGAAAAGAATTATTTGATAATGAAAGAAGAATGTTTGATTTGCAAGGCATCGTTGGAGTATCTGGAAACGGATGAACTCATGGAGTGTGCAATATGCCACAAGAAGGAGAACAGCAAGACTCGCTGCTGCAAGCGCGACTCCTATCTTATAGCGAATAGCGTAGGCTTAAGCAAACGCGGCGATTGTCGTGGCGCATTTGTTGTTGATAGATACTATAGCCATAATCGGTCGTTATGTTTTGCTTCGTCAAGCTGAGTATGTCTCTGGCCTCTAAACGTAATGTAAGCGCATTGTCCTTCAGAAAACTCTTCTGTACAGCAGCCGTCAGATTATGTGAACATGTAGTGAGACGTTTATTCCATTCAGGATTTCCAGTTGTAACCAGATTGTAGTTCAGTTCCACTTGCCAAGCGTGCTTGAGCATCAGCGGATTGATGATTCCTAAATTGATGACCGGCTGGTAGGAACAGTGAGTGATCGCATTGATAGAGACCGTCCAATTCGGGTGGTATATACCCCAGACAGGTGTATAGCTCGCAAAGGCACTCATCTGATTGATGGGCTTGTCGTGATTGACTGGATGGAACAAGATGGTACTGCCTTCATTTAGTAACGTTACGTCGGTTAAGACGGCACGCCTGCGATGCTCATAATTCAGTCCACACGCCAATTGGCGATACCGCAACTGAAGAGACAACTCATGCTTGACTTCTGTTTCTAGACGTGAGTTACCTTGCGATAGCGAATAGCGGTTAAGATATACGGTGGCATCGTTGGTTTCTGTAAATTCAGGCCGGCGGGTCTTCATGGCGTAACTCAATCCGAGTTGCACGCCCTTTATCTTCACATGATAGGAAAGCGATGGAAATAAATAATTCTCCCTGGCACGAAATACAGAGTCCTTAAGGTGGTCGTCAAAACGTCTGTACTCGTGTTCGTATCTCAAACCGGCCACAAGCGTTCCACGGGTATCCATATCCAGGTGATACTCCATGTAAGCAGCATAAATATGTTGGTACATATCTTCGTTTACTCCTGCGATACCACTCAGATTGTTATCATTAGTATAATAGCGGTGGAAGAAAGACATATCTGTTCCAACGCGCAGATTTCCTTTCCATACAGGATGTGCGCCATAGGCTTTCACGTTATACTGCTGACTTTCCGAGTTGGTTATCGAAAACATCGTCTGGCCGCTCTCGTCTATACGATTGCGCTCGGTATAGCGGTAGTTATAGGTATCGAATTGTGCACCAATTTCCGATTTACCAATATGCCCAATGTATTGCGTATTAGTCCATCCGCCTATCACACCTGCACCAGGGGCAAAGGCCCGCGTGTGGGTCTCAGTGTGTAGTGTCTCTACTGGTATGCCGTTCAGCGACAAAGCGTTATCGCTGAGTACAATAGTTGTATCTTGTAACTGCTGCTCCAGCATGGCCTCCAGCGAGATGGTGTGACGCTCGTTGACTTTCCAGTTTACTCCAAAGAGGTAATTAAGATTGTAGCCTCTGTATCGGAAGTCTTGCGATCCTTGCTGTTTATACATCATACTCTGCCCAGCCTTTGATGTATAGCTTTGCTGGTCGGACGTAGAAATATCTGTAACTGAAGCGTGCCAGAAGTTAAGCCCCGCTTTCAGTTCTACATTCTTGATTCTATACCGTAGGTTGGCAGTAACAGACGGATCAATATTCTCCAGGTAATCCAGAGAATTTTCATATCGTCCGGTAATATCCCCGCTAATGCCTTGTACAAAATTCTGGCGGGTGTATATGCGAACGATGGCCATCATTTCGCCGTCGTACTCTGCGCCTGGATTCATGATGACCTCAACGCGATCTATCTGACGGCTGTTAAGACGCTTAAGCTCAACCTTTTCCTTTATTCTTCGTCCGTCAATGTAATATTCCGGTTCTCCTTTTCCTATGACTTCCAAGTTTTCTCCATTTCGCTGCATGCCCGGTGTGCGTGCTAGCATCTCCTCTAAAGAGCCTACTTCTTCTAAGGCTGACCCCTCAATGCGAGTAACTAATGCGTTTCCTTCAATCTTTGTGTTGGCGCGTGTTCCTACTACTTCCACCCCATCCATCAGCAGTGTGTCTTCTTGTAGTGTAATAGCAATGTCCTGCTTATTGCATACATCAACAGTCTGAGTTTTATAGCCAATCATTGATATTTGCAAATTACACTTGCCTTCAGGAATGTTCAGAGAGAAACGCCCGTCACTATCGGTAATAGTGCCGCCTTGAGAGCCAACTACAAGTACGCTTGCTCCGATTATTGGTTCCTTGGCTTTGTCATCACGAACCACTCCTGTAATCGTTGCGCTCTGTCCCCACACGGCACATGCGATAAATACAAATAATACAATTGCAAAATATCTTCTCATTGTTATACATGGACTCTGATTGTACTGAATCCGCTGCAAAATTACGTCCTTTTTCACAATGTAACAAATTAACGCGTCATTATCAAGCTGCCTAGTTTTCTAATTCGCTGTAATACAGTATTTTAAATTTTTGTATAGAACAATATATCAAGTGGTTTTCAAGTGTTAAAACGCGATTATTTAGAGCCTAAATTTCGTTTTATCCAAATTATTTCGTATCTTTGTGCCCAAAGTCAGATAATAATATGATACAGTCATTACTCGTTTCAATACTTTTTGTTCCATTACCGTCTCTTGAGAGCGATATAGTATCGTTGCAAAAGGCTCTTGATAATAAAGCCCAATACGATATGGCCAAGGAGCAGACTATAGAAAAGCTTCGCAGCAATAGAGAGCCCGCACGACTATACGAGGCTTACAATTCATATTGTTACGACTCAGCCTACCATTACGCCCAGGAGTGTGTGGTGTTAAGCGACAGAACTGGCGATTGTAATCAAAAGGCAGACGCACGGCTTAAAATGGCATACACATATATGTCAGGCGGACTTTTTCAAGAAGCAGAGAGCGTATTGAATGGAATAGATCTGCAAGGTGTTAATACACATATTCAAATGGGATATTATTCACAACGAGGACAGTTGCTGTATAATGTAGCACGTTACCAACAGACGCCTTATCCTTCGCAAATGCGTGATTATTATGAGCAGGCGCTTAAGCTCATCCCACCCACTGACTCTATAGGTTATTGGAGCGCACATGCCCAGATAGCTCGTGCCGAGGGGCAAAGAGAAAAGACCATTTATTACTTTGAACAAGCCCTTAAGGCTGGACGAGGCATCGTGCGTAGCGAGGCCATCTCTTTCAGCTCGTTAGCCCAGGAGTATTATGAACAGGGCGACTCAGCGCAGGCACTCCACTATTGGATACAAGCAGCAATACGAGATTTGGAGTGCTCAGTCAAGGAAGTCACAGCCATGCAGCAGGCTGCATATCTATTGTTTGCGTTGGGACGATACGATATTGCTGATAGGGCTATTCGTTCGGCGTTCGACGATGCGCAATTGTTCCATGCCCGGCATCGACAGCTGGAGGTGGGCGAGATACTTCCGCTCATAGATCAACACCAGCTACAACAAATGCAGAAACAAAATTATAAGGAACGCATCTTATATATTTGCATAGTGGCTATACTTCTCGTTGGAACAGGAACATTATTGGTTTTGTTTCGCAAACTACATCATCGTAACGTTCTGCTTGTTGAAGCACAAGAGCGTAACCGGTTAGCCAATATAGCATTAGAGCAGTCTAATCATCTTAAAGAAACATATCTCGCCACCATGCTTTCTGCAGAAGCAGACCATACCAAGGCTGTGGAACGATACGTGAGGTATGTTACACGCTGCGCCCGTGAGAAAAACTGGAACGATGTACTAACCATTCCGAACTATATCAGCAAAATGTGGCACAGAACCGCTTTCTACAAGAGGTTTGATACGATGTTCCTGCAATTATACCCGCATTTCATTGATGAGGTAAATGCACAGTTAACCGAGCCGTTGGAAGCGAAACGGGGAACACTGCCAAGCGAACTTCGCATATTTGCATTGATGCGTTTAGGAATAACCAACAATGAACAGATGGCGCATATCCTATCATGTTCATTGTCAACTATCCATACTTATAAGGCCCACGTCTATTCAAGGCTAAAATGCTCCAAAGACAGCTTCCTGCATGAAACCTGTGGATGAACATATTTAATTGTATGATTCAAAATAGAGAAATAAAAGTATGAAAGAGAATAGAATCGTTTTTGTTGACTACCTCCGTATGGTTGCCTGTTTTCTGGTGATGCTGGTACATGCCAGTGAGAACTTCTACGCTGCTGACGCCTCTGGGTTGGCTGGTAATGTATCGATGCTCGCCAATGAGCAGAACCGTTTCTGGGTTGCGTTCTATGATGGAACGTTAGGCAGAATCAGTGTGCCGCTGTTTATGTTGGCAAGTGCCTTCCTGCTGGTGCCTCTCAAGCCGGGAGTCAGCATGGTTGATTTCTACAAACGCCGATTCAAGCGCGTGCTGCCACCTATGATTGTATTTATGCTCCTCTATACCTTCCTACCCTTACTTTGGGGACAGATGACGTGGGAGCAGTCGTGGACGGACTTTACGATGCTGCCATTCACCTTTCCGTCAATGGCCGGACATCTGTGGTTCATGTACCCGCTCATCTCACTCTATCTCATCATGCCTGTTGTCTCGCCGTGGTTGGAAAGGGCATCAGCACGCGATGAACGACTCTTTCTCTGTATCTTTGCCATTTCGACACTCATTCCCTGGCTTGTGCGCTTTGTGAGCAGCGACCTCTGGGGTACCTGCTTCTGGAACCCTTACTTCGGTATGTTCTATTATTGCTCAGGCTACCTTGGCTATCTGGTGATGGCCCATTACATCAGATTCCACCTTTCTTGGGATCGGGGAAAGAAACTGCGCATTGGCACTATCTGCCTGCTCGTTGGAGCAGCATTCACAGGATGGTCGTTCTGGCATGCTGGCTTACCAGGAAAGATGATTGAGACTCCCATGCTAGAATGGTCGTGGGAGTTCTGTACGCCTAACGTGCTGTGTGCCACATTCGGAGCTTTCCTACTCTTCACATGCATCAAGCAACAGCAGGCACCCCGATGGATTACAAGTCTGTCGAAGCTCTCATTCGGTATGTACCTGATGCACCTTTTCTTCCTGAGCAATATTGCCCCCATCTTTGTCGCTGGTGATCAGTCAAACCCGCTCGTCCCAGTATGGTTGGCCATCCCCTGTATTGCTTTGCTGACGTTCTTATGTTGTGCCATCACCACGAAAATCGTTTCGTACGTGCCAGGCAGCAAATGGATTATTGGATAGAATAATAAGGAAATATGAAACCAGAATATGAAATTAAAAATACAATGAAGAAGATTTTATTAGCATTTACAATGCTGCTGGCAATGGTTGCATGCACAAATAAACCGGCGACGGCAGTTGAAGACAACGAAGTAAACAGTGAGGTAGCCTTTGAGGTGGCCAAGAATTACTTCTTTAAGAATGATCAGGTGATTCCTGAATACCCGAAAATCACAACGGAAGAGGAGTTTAATAAGCTCTTCGGTATGGCCACGACTATGGGCGAGAACGGCAAGCCTACAGCCATCGATTTTACTAAGCAGTTTGTATTGGCTATCGTTCTGCCAGCAACAGACTTCGCAACGGAAATCAATCCTGTAAAGGTGGAAGAAAAAGGCGACTCGCTTCTCTATACTTACGATGTGAAGACAGGCGAGAAACAGTCATTCAGTATCCAGCCCGTTTCCATCATTATCCTCGATAAGCAATACGAGAACAAAAGAGTTGTGCTTGTCAATGAGCGGGAAACAAACTATTTCCCTGCCATTGACCGCTATCTGGCAGACTCCATCGGTTGCCAGTATGCTAAGGGGGAACACTGCGTACCTATCCACAGTATCGTGAGAGTTGACGAGCGTAATTCAGAGGACATTCTCGTATGGGGCGATTTCTGGGTTTTCAACTACAATCAGGTGGGAGACACCCTGAAATGCGTCTCTGGAGGCAGCCATCCTGGACTGATGCACATCCGACAGACAGAAAAGGGCTTTGAAGTGACAGCCTTCGATCAGGTAGAGGATGGCTCCAGATACTTGCCTACGGCTAAAAAGATCTTCGGTGACAAGTTCGATGCCTTTAAGACCATCAACAGCGATGAGAAGAATCGTGAAAGACTGAGAGCAGAGGGGTTGGCGACTTATGCCAAGAAAAACGGCCTCGCAGTGACTCTGTATCAGGACTATGGCTGGCCAGCCAAGAAACTAAAGGAATAAATATGACGACAATGAATAGACCAAATCCCAACGAGGTATTTCCAAATCCTAACCTGCCACGACTTTGTTTTATCAAGAATGTGGTAAAGAATCCGCGTATCATCATCGGTGACTATACCTATTACGATGACGTGGATGGTGCTGACCAATTTGAGAAGCACGTCACACACTTCTATGACTTCATAGGTGACAAGCTGATTATCGGGAAGTTCTGTGCTATTGCCAAAGGCGTGGAGTTTGTGATGAACGGGGCCAATCATAGGATGGATTGCGCGACCACCTATCCGTTCTACATCATGGGAGGTGATTGGGGAAGTGCTATTGCGCCAGTGAAGGAGGAACTACCATTGAAAGGCGATACCATTATTGGCAACGATGTTTGGATTGGTCAGAATGTTACAATCATGCCAGGCGTACATATCGGCGACGGAGCCATCATTGGAACTAATTCGGTTGTCGCTAAAGATATTCCTCCGTATGCTATCGCCGTTGGGAATCCCTGTCGTGTAGTTAGGAAACGTTTTGACGATGAATTGATAGATATTTTGCTTAAACTCCGATGGTGGGACAAGAGCATTGAAGAGATAGAAAACCTCATGCCGATACTATCGTGTAGCAATTTGGAGAAGGTCAAGGAAGAGCTGAAGACAAGACTATGATTATACTGATAACAGGTGCATCACTCACAGGTAAGACCCTTCTGGCACAGCGGATGCTGGAAGAGTATAGAATACCGTATGCCAGCATCGACCACCTGAAAATGGGGTTGATTCGTAGCAGAAAGACCGACCTTACACCAAAGGATGACAAGGTATTGACTGTTTATCTTTGGCCGATTGTTAGGGAGATGATAAAGACTGCGATTGAGAATCGGCAAAACCTTATTGTGGAAGGCTGTTATATTCCCTTTGACTGGAGGAAAGATTTTGATGAACAGTATTTGCAATCCATCCGGTTTGTTTGCCTTGCGATGACAGACAGTTTCATTGATGCTCATACCGATGATATTAAGAATCATGCTTCTGACATAGAAACCAGACTGTATGACGTGGACTTCACATCAGAATATCTGAAAGAAGACAATCATTACTATATCAATGGCTTTGCTCAATATGGAGAGCCAGTAATGTTGATAGATACGGACTATGAGGATACGATAAAATCTATTCTGGGAAGATATAATCTATGAAATGCTGCAACAATGACTCTGACCTACGTATTCCATAGTTGTTTCGTGCTGGAAACGGATAAGTCCATCCTGATATTCGACTACTGGCTGGACTTGAATAGTGTCGTGCCACCGTTCTTGAAGAAAGATAAGCCTGTCTATGTATTCTCCAGCCATTTCCACGAAGACCACTTTAATAGTGTCATCTTCGAATGGAGGAAGCAGCGGGAAGGTATCACCTACATTCTCTCCAAGGACATCTACAAGCATCGGAGAGCCAACAAGGAAGATGCTGACGTATGGCTGGCCAAGGGTGGCACATGGTCTGACGGCTCATTATCCGTTTGGGCATTAGGCAGTACAGACAGCGGTGTTTCGTGGATTGTAGAGATTGAGGGCAAACGTATCTTCCATGCAGGGGACTTGAATAACTGGTATGCACGATTCCTGCCTGAAGCCATGCCAGGTGAGACCATCTATAGCGAGGAGTTTGATGAAGAGATTAATCCGATAGCCCATGAAAAGCACTACCTGGGCGAGCTGAAGGACATCCGCAAGATTACTGATAGCTTCGATGTGGTGATGTTCCCTATTGACGGGCGCATTGGGAATGGCTATACCCTTGGAGGCCGTCAGTTCATCGAGCGATTCAAGGTCGGTCTTTTTGTTCCCATGCACTTCGTAGCCAGTGGCTTCGAGTCTGCTTGGCGAATGAAGGAATTCACGGATGAAAGAGGTGTTCCTTTCTGGGAAATCAGCAAGGAAGGGGAAACAATTGAATTAAAGGAATAATACTATCCCTTCCTGCGTCTTTTCTTCTTTATCAGGAAATTGATGGCCACCTTCAGCCCAGTTTCAAGAGCCTGATTGTATGTCGGGCACTTGGCTGTCTCGCGCATCGTGCCGTCTTTACGGTTAATGATGACTGCATAGAACTTGCCAACCTCATTGAAGAATACCTCACGATACACCAGCACATCCATTCTCTTGCGTCGGCCTATCCATGCTTGTGCCTCCTGAAGAGAGGGTGCAAAAAGAAGATCATCTTGATATTCGGTCAAGTCACCATCATTATAACAGTATGGAGTCACATCAGAGAATCCGAGTTTCTTCAGGGATTCTGCCATGCTTACACTCACTATCGGCAGGACTGGCGACTTCATCTCTTAATTATAGTCCTTTATCTCGTTCAGCAAACAGAGTAACTTGAAGGCTGCATTTACAGGAGCGTCCTCCTGTATTGAATACAGGTTATGGGAGTCTTCGTCTGAATAGCATATCTGGTATTCATCCCCGACCTTATTCATCTTGAACGAATATACCCTACCCCCATCCATTATCTCTGAAGGAAGCAGATCCAGAAGTGCAGTCAGAGACCAGGCAGGGGTTAAAGCGTCCGGCTTGCTCTTCTTGGCTATGTCCGTAAGGAAACGGTCTGCAGTCATTCTGTTCTCCCGGGCCTGTTCCAGTGACAGCGGGTACAGTGCAGGCTCATCTTTACCGCTTTCCATTGCTATCCAGCATTTGTCAGCTGTTGATGTCGAGATACCTAACGCCACCAAAATACGACCTTGTTCTACTGATGTGCAGTCTTTTATCATTGTCTGTTCTTCCTAAACTATCCTAAATATGGGTGCAAAATTACAAAAAACTGAGGATTTTTGAGTACTTTTGCAAATGAATTAAATTGTTTTTATGTAATTTATGGTGAAGATGCAAGAGATTAGTTACAAAGACATGAAGTTTAATCCCTTCAACCTCATTGGTGGAGAATGGATGCTGATAACCGCTGGCGACGAGCACAGCTGTAACACGATGACGGCCTCTTGGGGGCATCTGGGTTGCCTGTGGGGTAACAACGATCCTTCGGCAGTGGTTTACATTCGTGAGTCGCGTTATACCAAGGAGTTTGTGGATGAGGAGCCTTATTTCTCGCTCTGTGTCATGGACAAGTCGTTCAAGAAGCAGATGGCCTATCTGGGCAGCACGTCAGGACGTGACGAGGACAAGATAGCCAAGGCTGGACTCACACCTGTCTATGCCGACAACACCGTCTATTTCGAGGAAGCCAAGCTAGTGTTCGTCTGCAAGAAGGTGTATGCCGCAGAAATCCAGCCAAGTGGCATCATCTATCAGGAAACCATCGACAAGAGTTATCCGCAGGGCGACTATCACACCATGTACGTGGGCAAGATCGAGAAGGTGCTGGTGAGGGATGATGAGTATCTGAAATAATAGATAAATAAATCGGAATTTATTGGAACTTATGATTATTGATTTTAACAAGATAGAAGAACTAGCATTCCCTGGTATGAACGGGGGAACAGGGCTGATGACCGTGCGGATGTACAACGATGAAAAATACCGTATCATTCCCACAACAATCCATTCGGGCGGGAGCATCGGAATGCACAGGCAGACATCCGGCGATGATATGAACTATATCTTGTCAGGTATTGGCAGAGCCATCTGCGATGGTGTAGAAGAAGAACTGCGCCCCGGCGTCCTGCATATTTGCCCTAAAGGATCGGAACACAGTATAATCAACACTGGGACAGAGGATCTGGTGCTGTTCACTATTGTTGTTGCCAGATAAATTCCAATTTAGCTTATAGTTATGACAGAATTTGAAAAGATGCGCAGTGAGGAGTTCTATGACTTTACAAGCGAGGAATGCTTGGCAAGTTACTATAGGGCAAAGCATATATGTGCAAAACTGCAAACCATGACTGTTGAGGATGAGGATTACAGAGAGACTATCGAAGATCTGATTCCCGGTATTCCTGAATCATCCACGGTATCACCGCCATTTCATTGTGACCACGGGCATGGCATCAAACTGGGTGAGAATGTCTTCATCAACTACAACGGAACGATGCTCGACGGTGGCATCATCTCTATCGGTTCTAATACTCAGGTAGGCCCAAACTGCCAGTTTCTGACTCCGAACCATCCAATTGACTACGTTGAACGTCGCAAACCTGTAGAGCGATGCTCTCCGATAACCATTGGAGAAGACTGCTGGCTGGGAGGCGGTGTAACGGTTTGCCCAGGTGTTACTGTCGGCGACCGCTGCATTATCGGTGCAGGCAGTGTTGTGGTGAAAGACATCCCCTCTGATTCATTGGCTGTAGGCAATCCTTGTCGGGTTATCCGCAAGATAAATCAGAAGCAATAAGAGTACAATGCCCAAGGAACGCAACAAGGCTGACGGCTATCGTGAGAAGGCTTACGAGGGCGACACCAAGGCGATGAACAACCTTGGGGTCTGCTATGAGCGTGGCACTGGCGTAAAGGTCAATCTGGAGATGGCCTTCGAGTGGTATATGAAGGCTGCGGAACAGGGTGATGTCTATGGCTGCTTCAACGTCGGCGAGTGTTACTATCACGGCAAGGGTGTGGAGCAGAATGCGGAACTGGCCTTTGAGTGGTACATGAAAGCCGCAGACAAGGGTGACATGCAGTCACAGGTCAACGTGGTCAAAGCCTATTATCTCGGCAACGGCACAGAGCAGGATCACCACAAGGCTTTCCTCTGGTATCGCGAGGCTGCTTTCCAAGGGCATATTCTCACATGGATACAAATGGTATTAAAATAGTAACAGATTATGAAGGAATTATTAATTGGTCTGGTAGCAATGGTATTTACGGTAAGTTCATGCCAGCAGAAACAGCAGGCAGAACCTGCTAATCCAAACAACCTCTTTTCGACACTCCTTGGCAAGAGCGAGGCAGAGGTGCAGGCACGTATCGACAGTATATGGACGCACTTCTTCACTCCTGGCGACATCAGCAAGTATGATGCCGACGGCGAGAAATGCGTCTATTACGAGGTGGGTGACTCGATGGGCGTCATCGTAGATACCGGCAGTAATGATGTCCGCACAGAAGGTATGTCGTATGGCATGATGATCAGTCTGCAACTCGACAAGCGTGAGGTGTTCTACAAACTCTGGCGATGGGCCAAGACCTACATGGCATACCCTGCAGACAGCCCATGGGATGGCTACTTCTGCTGGCAATGCGCACTCGATGGAACACAGATCGGACAGAGCAATGCCTCCGATGGAGAGATCTATTTTGTCACAGCGCTCTTCCTCGCAGCCAAGAAATGGGGTGAGCCACAGTATGCAGCCGAAGCAAACGAGATTCTTCACAAAGTAACATCGAAGGACGGCAAGAAAACGGGTATCTACAACCTCTTTGACGATTCCACCCGCCTTGTCACCTTCGTGCCTAATGAGGAGGTGCATTGGTACAGCGATCCGTCTTATTGTCTGCCTGCCTTTCTCGACCTTTGGGCAGAGAAGGCCGATGCGAAAAACGACTTCTGGCGCGAGGCTGCAGAGAAGGCTCGTTGGCTGTTGGAGGCCTCACAGGACACTAAGACCGGGCTTTATCCTGACTACTGCCTTTTCGACGGAAAACCCTATCGCCGTCCTAACTTCGACTATCATACAGACCGCTACCAATATGATGCCATCCGATGCCCGATGAACGTCGGTATGGACTATTATCTCACGGGCAAGGCCAGAGATAGCCAGCGCACGATGATGCGGCGGCTGCTCCAGTTCTTCAAGAAAGAGGGATTCAAAGGCGGACAATTCAATCTCGATGGAACGGAGCCCACTGGTAACTATACAGAGGGAATGGCCGGAGCTAATGCCGTGGGAGCATTTGCATTGGCTGACAGCGACAATGAAGAAGACCGCGCCTTGGCCCGCGAATATGTGCAGCGACTCTGGGATGTCCAGCCACCAACAGGAAAATGGCGCTACTATGTAGGCATGGTTTATTTCCTCTCCATGCTTCATATATCTGGTAATTTCACACTTTGAACGTTTGTCAATGAAGACGTTAGGAAACATTCTCTGGCCTTTTGGTTCCCATACAAAACTGGCTCTCTCTCCATTTGGAAAAGAAGTGGTTTAGCCGTCATAGTTTAAACGAGTTTAATAAATTGTCAGTATAGTTTAAGCGAGTTTAAATTCCGTGCCAGTTTGACTTCAGCGATTGTCATTCTGGCACGGATTCTTTCCATAGGCATGTACTTTGCTTATCTGTTAGTGAAAGCTGAAGCGAAAGCAGAGGCAATCAAGTAACAAAATGTCAAATTTAAAAGTATAATTAGGAGGTATTGATTATGTTGAACGGATTAATGAAAAGCAATGGTTGGTTCCCAACAATGTTTGATGATTTCTTTAACACTGATTTTATGCCTCGTGCCAACAGTACAGCACCCGCAGTCAATGTCAAGGAGAGTGAGAAGGCCTACACGATGGAACTTGCAGCTCCAGGCATCAAGAAAGAATATTGCCGCGTAGCCATCAATGACGAGGGCAACCTCACCATCGCCATTGAGAACAAACAGGAACACAAGCATGAGGACAGTCATCGCCACTACCTGCGCCGTGAGTTCAGTTACTCGAACTATGAGCAGAACTACGTGCTGCCAGACGATGTGGTGAAAGACCAGATTTCTGCCAAGGTCGAGGACGGCATCCTGACCATCACCATGCCGAAGACCGAACCGAAGGAGAAGGTCACCAAGGCCATTGAGGTCTCGTAATGTAGGGCTATCTTGAATAAAACAGCAGGGAGCAGCATCCACAGCGGATGTTGCTCCTTTTCTTAATATGCTTTATAAATAAGACTATCATCCGTTTATTGATCTTTCATATTGAAAGAAAACATGAATATTTTCTATCATTATGTAATGATATAAATCAATTTTATTTCACTTTGCTATTAATTATTGTTAATTATAAGACATTTTGATAATATGTTTCTTGATTTTATCCAAAATGAGTTACCTTTGCACCGTGGTAATAGATTAGTAGTAAACACAAACACATTGTTATTATGAACATCAGGATTAACGAATTGATTGACAGCCGTGAAACTGTTAACAAATGGATGGAAAGATTTGGGGTAAGATTCGGGGTATACAAAAATGGTATATTTAATGAGCAGTTGTTCCCTTTTGACTCAATACCTCGAATCATTTCCAATAGTGACTGGTCATACCTGGAAAAGGGACTCAGACAACGCGTCACAGCGTTGAATAAGTTTCTATGGGATGTGTATCACGATAAGCGCATCATTAAAGACGGCATTGTTCCAGAGGAATTTGTGTACTCCTCAAAAGGATATCTGCCAGAGTGCGAAGGCATCAACCCTACAGGTGAAGTCTATGCTCACATTGCAGGTATCGACCTCGTGGAAGGCAAAGACGGCCAATGGTATGTGCTGGAGGATAACCTACGAATACCCTCTGGTGCCAGTTATCCGATGATAGCCCGAGAGATTACCCGTAAGGTTTCGCCTCAGACTTTCACTCAGAATGCTGTGGCAGAAAACCGCAATTATTCAAAAATACTCGCTACGATGATGGAGGAGATGAACAACGGCAGGGGTATCTCTGTGATCCTAACACCAGGCCGCTACAACTCTGCCTACTTTGAACACAGCTATTTTGCTGAGAAAACAGGTGCTACGCTGGCATATCCAGGCGACCTCTTCGTAGAGGACAACAAGGTCTATTATGCAGGCATCTACAAAGAAAAGACCCGTGTAGGCAGCATCTACCGCCGTGTGAGTGACGAATACATGGATCCGCTACTATTCGAAGCCTCCTCATTATTGGGCATTCCGAATGTGATGCAGGCATACAAGGCTGGAAATGTAGCGCTTATCAATGCCATAGGCAATGGTGTGGCCGATGACAAGGGCATCTACTACTTCGTACCGAAGATGGTGGAATATTATTTAGGCGAGAAGCCTATTCTGCAAAATGCCCCCACTTATCTGCCATACTTCAAGAAAGATTACGACTATGTATTGGCGAATATACAGAGTCTGGTTATCAAGGATGTCAGCGAGGCTGGCGGGTATGGCGTAGTTTTTGGCAAGGATTTGTCAAAAGAGAAGCTGGAAGAGTTGAAAGCCCTTATTATCAACCAGCCGAGACGCTGGATTGCACAAGAGGTCATTGATTTTAAGGACCTTGAGATTCTGGAGGATGACAAGATGGTGGAACGCAAGGCCGATCTCAGGGCCTTCGTGGTTAGCGGTAAAGAGACAAAAGTATGGTCGAGTGGACTGACACGCTTCTCGCGAAATCCAGATTCCTTTGTGGTGAATTCTTCTCAAGGCGGAGGATTCAAGGATACATGGGTCATGGAAGAGTAAAATAGTAATAGGTTTAGTTTCTTATGGTAAAAAGATCAGGATAATAAAAAGTTTTAGGTTAAAAAAAATTTGAACTATGGTAAAGAACACGATTATTTCGGCTGTAAAGGCCAACAGCCTTTTTTGGCTGGGAAGATACGAGGAGCGGGTGTATATCACCCTGCACCTCTTGCGAAAGTGTCATGACAAGATGATTGACGGAGAGTTGGAAGATTACTGGCCCATCTGGCAGAAGCTGGATACGACAGGAGCCTATCAAACCATAGAGGAGTTTACATTTGGTATCATGTATGACGACACCAATCCCTCTACTGTGATGGCTGCTCAGACGAAGGCTATGGACAATGCCATTCTCCTTCGTGAGGATATTCTGTCGGAGACACTCAGTTATCTGGAAATGAGTCTGGCACTCTTGAAAGAATGTCGTAAGAAGCAGGAAAAAAATGTCATCTGTCTGCAGCCTGTCATCGACTGGTCGCTGGCATTTTGGGGCTCGGCACAACAGCGGTTGCAGAACCACAAGGCACTCTACATTATGTCTATAGGACGAAATGTCGAGAATATGGACATGCTACTTCGATTTGACTATAGTTATGAGCGTGTGGCATTGGCCTACGACTCGCTGAAACGCTATTGCAAGCAGATGCCGAATATCATTGACGAAGACATTGAGGGAGAACTCAACAGCCTCATTATTGAGGAGCGTTTCAATCTCAATGATGTGGAGTACAAGAATAAGTTACTAGAGTTAATCAACCAATTAGTGAAGGTGTGAAAAGATATTTGTACAATTACCAGACCGTCGTCGAGTTCTCGGAGTCGGTGCCAAGCCATGCGGTCTTGTTGAGATGCCAGCCTGCCAGCAATGCCTGTCAGACGGTAGAACAGGAGCATCTGGTCGTGTCGCCCAATTATTGGTTACAGGCTGGCAGCGATGCTTTCTACAACCGCATCCTCTTCGGCGGGGCCACCGAGCCCCACTCCGTATTTGCCTACGTCAGCACAGGCATCGTGGCTACCGACACCTATCTGGTCAAGTACCGCGGCGAGAACCTGTTTCTCTATCGTCAGTCCACGCCGCTTACTACCCTTAGCGAAGGCATTCCCGATGTCGGCACCAATTCCATTCAGGCCGCCTACGATATCTGCCAATGGCTCAATGAGAACATCGAGTATCAACCACAAGCCACCACGATAGAGACCACGGCGACAGAGGTTATGCAGTCGCGTCAGGGCGTATGCCAAGACTTTGCCCACCTCATGATAGCCCTCTGCCGACGGCAAGGCATCCCCGCCCGCTACGTCAACGGATTCCTTGTGGGCGAGGGGGAAACTCATGCCTGGGTAGAGATTTTCGACGGCTACAACTGGCTGGGTTTCGACCCCACCCACAACTGCCGCATCAGTGACGGCTATGTCAAACTGGCCCACGGACGAGATGCCCACGACTGCTCCGTTAGTCGGGGCATGTACACAGGTCAGGCACAGCAGCAAACCACCATTCACGTTACATTACACGAGATATGATCAAGACAATAGTTTCTACAGAACTTCCCATCGACGAGCAATTCCGCATCCGCAAGAATGTCATTCAGCATGGCCGGAAAGACGGACTACGCTTCTGTGTCGTCACAGGTACGCACGGTGATGAATTGGAAGGGCAGATGGTGTGCTACGAACTGGCACGCATCGCCAGCGAATATATCGAAGCCCTCGACGGCACGCTCGAAATCTACCCGGCCCTCAACCCGCTGGGCATCGACACCATACAACGAGGAATTCCCAACTTCGACCTCGATATGAACCGAATCTTCCCAGGTGATCCTAACGGCACAATGGCCGAGCAGACGGCTCACGCTATCGTGGAGGACATCAAGGGAGCCGATATGGTGATAGACATCCATTCCAGCAACCTCTACTTGCGCGAGACGCCTCAGGTGCGCATCAACGTGCAGGATGCCGAGTGGCTTGTGCCCTTCGCCGAGCGTTTAGGCATGGATTTCGTCTGGGTACACGATGCCGCTACCGTACTCGAAGCCACACTCGCCCATTCCCTCAATGCCACCAGCACCCCCTGTCTGGTAGTGGAGATGGGCGTCGGACAGCGCATCAACCACAAGATGTGCCGACGGCTCGTGACGGGTATACTCCACCTGATGCAGACTATGGGCATGTGGCGTGAGGCCGACGATACTGCATTGCCTAAGCCCATCATCTGCAAGGGCGACCACGTCACCTTCCTCAACGCGGAGACCTCCGGGGTATTCCTCACCGAACTGAAATGCGGCATCAATGTGTCGCGGGGACAAGTCATCGGGCAAATCGTCGATCCGTTGCGTGGCATCGTGCTCAGCACCGTCACCTCACCTGTCGACGGCTATCTATTTACCATCCGTGCTTACCCCATCGTCTACGAAGGCTCACTGATGGCGAGAATCTATAACAGTTGAAGATTATGAGAAAAGAAACGATATTTGAGATGACATCGCCCTGCCGCGACAACTTCCGCATCACGGGCTATCACTTTGGCAACGGCGAGAAGACACTCGCCATCGTAGGAGCCATGCGCGGCGACGAGGTGCAGCAGCAGTACATCTGTTCGCAACTGGTCAATCGCCTGCATCTCATCGAACAGCGGGGAGGCATCACTGAAGGCAACAGCATTCTCGTCATACCCTCATGCAACCCCTTCTCTATGAACGTCAGCCGACGCTTCTGGGCTATGGACTCCACCGACATCAACCGCATGTTCCCCGGCTACGACCAAGGGGAGACCACCCAGCGCATCGCCGCCGCCATCTTCGCCGCACTCAACGGCTATAAATACGGCATCCAACTGGCCAGTTACTACGTGCCGGGCGACTTCGTTCCCCATGTACGGATGCTAACGACGGGCTATGAGGACGTTGAGACCGCCCGCCTCTTCGGCATGCGATACGTCACCACCTACCAGCCCCGTCCCTTCGACACCACACTGCTCAACTACAACTGGCAACTGTGGAACACCAAGGCTTTCTCTATCTATGCTGGTCACACAGACCGTATAGACTTTGACAGTTGCGACGAGACCATCGATGCCATCCTGCGCATGATGCAGCGCACCGCCATCATCAGTCCCCGCCCACTGCGCACGGCCTACGAGAGCATCGTGATAGATGAGTCCACACTTCAGCATGTCAAAGCCCGTCATGCAGGCATCTTCCGCCGTCTTGTCTCCACTAACAAGAGGGTTGTGGCAGGCGAGACTCTGGCCAACATCATCGACCCCTACAACGGCATGATACTCTGCGATGTCAAGACCACCGTCGACGGCGTTGTCTTCTTCACCCATAATCGTCCGTTGGTGCTGCAAAACGCCCTGCTGTTCAAGATTCACACATTATAAACCAAGAAAGAAAAGGATGAATATATGGAAAGAGAAATAGAAATCAAAGAAATGAGTCAGGTGGTCGTCCGCTTCTCGGGTGACTCTGGCGACGGCATGCAGCTGGCTGGAAACATCTTTTCTACGGTCAGTGCCACCGTTGGTAACGGCATTTCAACATTCCCAGACTACCCTGCGGACATCCGCGCCCCGCAGGGGTCACTGACGGGTGTGTCAGGTTTTCAGGTACACATCGGCACGGGTAAGGTCTACACCCCTGGTGATAAGTGCGACGTGCTGGTAGCTATGAATGCCGCTGCGCTGAAGACGCAATATCGCTATGCCAAGCCCGGTGCCACCATTATCATCGACACCGATTCCTTCGGCCCCAAGGATCTGGAGAAAGCACAGTTCAAGACAGAGGACTACCTCGGTGAGATGGGCATCGACCCCGACCGCGTCATTCAGTGCCCATTGACCACGATGGTGAAGGACTGTCTGGCTGATACTGGCATGGACAACAAGGCCATCTTGAAGTGTCGCAACATGTTTGCCCTTGGCCTTGTATGCTGGCTCTTCGACCGCGACCTGAACCTCGTGGCCAATTTCCTGAAAGAAAAATTCGCCAAGAAGCCCGCCATCGCAGAGATTAACATCAAGGTGGTGCAGGCCGGCTACGACTACGGTCATAACACTCACTCCAGTGCTGTCAATGTCTATCGCATCGAGTCGAAGGAGAAGGTGCCCGGACGCTATATGGACATTACGGGTAACAAGGGCACTGCTTACGGCTTCATTGCCGCAGCTGAGAAGGCCGGACTCCGCCTCTATCTGGGTAGCTATCCTATCACTCCTGCCACCGACGTGCTTCACGAACTGTCGAAGCACAAGTCATGCGGTGTCATCACCGTACAGTGTGAGGATGAGATCAGTGGTTGTGCCTCCGCCCTCGGCGCCTCGTTTGCTGGCACTCTCGGCGTGACCTCTACCTCAGGCCCCGGTATCTGTCTGAAGTCTGAGGCGATGAACCTCGCCGTGATTATGGAGCTGCCCCTCGTAGTACTCGATGTACAGCGTGGAGGTCCTGCCACAGGTCTGCCCACGAAGTCGGAACAAACCGACCTGCTGCAGGTGCTCTTCGGCCGTAACGGTGAGAGTCCCATGCCGGTGATGGCTGCCACCAGTCCTGCCGACTGTTTCGATGCCGCCTATCAGGCCTGTAAGATAGCCTTAGAGCACATGACGCCCGTCGTACTGCTCACCGATGCCTACGTAGCCAACGGTTCTGGTGCCTTCAAGCTCCCTGACATCACAAAGCTTGACGCCATCAATCCTCCCTACGTTCCTGAGGAGCTGAAAGGTAAGTGGACGCCCTACATGCGTGCCGAAAACGGCACTCGCTACTGGGCTGTGCCCGGTCGTGAGGGCTTTGCCCACATCCTTGGCGGACTGGAGAAGGACTCTGAGACGGGTGCCATCTCGACGAATCCTGAGAATCACGACCTGATGACGCGCCTGCGCCAGCAGAAGATAGATAATATCCAGGTGCCCGACCTTGAGGTGGACGGCGATGCTGACAGTGCCGACCTGCTCATCGTTGGCTTTGGCTCTACCTATGGGCACCTGCACTCGGCTATGGACGAATTGCGTGCAGCAGGTAAAAAAGTTGCCCTTGCACACTTCAAGTACTTGAACCCGCTGCCGAAGAACACGGCTGAGGTGCTCTCTAAATACAACAAGGTAGTAGTGGCAGAGCAGAACATGGGTCAGCTTGCTGCTTACCTCCGCATGAAGGTCGACAACTTCGTGCCCTACCAGTTCAACCAGGTGAAAGGCCAGCCTTTCGTAGTAGAAGAGTTAGTCAACGCATTCGAGGACATTTTAAAGAAGTAAAGCTATGAGTACATATACAGCACAAGATTTCAAGAAAGGACAGCCCCGTTGGTGTCCGGGTTGCGGTGACCACTTCTTCCTGGCTTCACTGCACAAAGCAATGGCAGAGATCGGCGTTGCTCCTGAGAATGTAGCCGTCATCAGCGGTATCGGCTGCTCCAGTCGTCTGCCCCACTATATGGCTACCTACGGCATGAACACCATCCACGGACGTGCCGCTGCCATCGCTACAGGCGCCAAGGTGGCTAACCCCAACCTCACCGTCTGGCAGGTGTCAGGCGACGGCGACGGACTGGCCATCGGCGGTAACCACTTCATCCATGCCAACCGTCGTAACATCGACCTGAACATGATCCTCCTGAACAACCGCATCTACGGGTTGACGAAGGGTCAGTACAGCCCCACCTCTCCTCGTGGTTTCGTCTCGAAGTCCAGCCCTTATGGCACAGTAGAGGACCCATTCCGCCCCGCAGAACTCTGCTTCGGAGCCCGCGGACACTTCTTCGCCCGTTGCGTGGCGACTGACGCTAAGGGAACGGTGGAGGTGCTGAAGGCCGCTTATGAGCACAAGGGTGCCTCGGTGACGGAGGTATTGCAGAACTGCGTCATCTTCAACGACCACTGCCACGACATCGTCTATAACAACGAAGGCCGCAAGAAGAACGCCATCTACGTGCGCCACGGCGAGAAGCTCGTCTTCGGCGAGAACTCGGAGTTCGGACTGGTGCAGCAGGGCTTCGGCCTGAAGGTGGTGGAGATCGGCAAGGATAGTTACACCCTCGATGACGTACTCGTGCATGATGCCCACTGCGAGGACAACACCCTGCAGTTGAAACTCGCCATGATGACGCTGGAGGATGGCTTCCCCATCGCCCTCGGCGTGATCCGCGACGTAGAGGCCCCCACCTACAATGAGGCTGTGCACGCACAACTCGCTGAAGTCAGTGCCCAGAAGAAGTACCACAACTTTGCGGAATTGTTAGAGACAAACGACACGTGGGTCGTAAAGTGAAAAAATTCTTTTTTCTATTCACTGCAAGTTTCTTAAATATAACTGGGAAATGAGGAAAATCAAGACTATCGGCATTCTGACATCGGGTGGTGATTCTCCTGGAATGAATGCAGCTATACGCGCAGTAACGCGTGCAGGTATTTACAATGGGTTCAATATTAAGGGTATATACAGAGGCTACGATGGTCTCATCAAAGGTGAGGTAAAATCCTTCTCCACGGAGGATGTCAGTGGTATCATCACCAGGGGCGGCACCATCTTAAAAACTGCTCGAAGCAAAGATTTTATGACGCCAGAAGGTATGCAGAAAGCATATGAGACCTGCCAGAAGGAGGAGATAGACACCCTTGTGGTAATTGGTGGCAATGGCTCACTCACTGGTGCCCGCAACTTCGGTATGGAGTTCGACTTTCCTGTCATCGGTCTGCCCGGCACCATTGATAACGACCTTTACGGTACTGATTCTACCATCGGATACGATACCACGATGAATACCATTATGGAATGTGTAGACCGTATCCGCGACACGGCTAACTCGCATGAGCGAATATTCTTTATCGAGGTGATGGGCCGCGATGCGGGTTTTCTTGCACAGAATTGCGCTATTGCCTGTGGTGCAGAGGCCGCTATCGTTCCTGAGGAAGCGACAGACGTAGACCAGTTGGCACAGTTCATGGAACGTGGTATCCGTAAATCGAAGAAATCCTGTATTGTCATTGTATCGGAAAGTCCAAAATGCGGTGCCCTGTTCTATGCTGACCGTGTGAAGAAAGAGTTTCCTGAATTTGATGTGCGTGTATCTATCCTCGGTCATCTTCAACGTGGTGGCACACCATCGGCCCGTGATAGAATTCTAGCATCGACTACAGGTGTCGGTGCTATTGAAGCTATCAAGCAAGGCCAGCGTAATGTTATGGTGGGAGTCCGCAACAATGAGGTCGTCTATGTGCCATTCAGCGAGTGTATCCGTACCGACAAACGCTTTGACAAGCACCTCATCACGGTACTCAACGAACTAAGTATCTAAGTAATGATAAAGATGCGAATTCACACTTTGTGATGAAAAGACCGAAGATTAATATATTGTTGTGTGACACATTCCCTGGACTTTTGCCGCCAGAGATTCCCTCATATGCGTCAATGTTCAGGGAAATGTTCCGTGCTGTTGATGGTTCCTTGGAATTTGAGGTGTTTCCTGTCATGGCGGGTGTCTTACCCAAGGAATTGAAGAAAGACGAATTATATCTGATTTCAGGAAGTAATAGTTCCGCCTACGATAGTGACTCTTGGATTCTGGAACTCATGCAGTGGGTAAGAGATGCTGCGTCACTCCATATCAAATTGGCTGGGATATGCTTTGGGCATCAGGTCATAGCTCAGGCGTTAGGGGGTGAGGTCAAACGCTATGCAGGAGGCTGGGGTATAGGTATTCGTGAATCAGTCATCACAGACGAAATCATGCATTCATATTTCCCAAATAACCGTCTGCGCCTCTTGTATAATCACCATGACCATGTGACTGTTCTTCCTTCTGATGCCATTGCTATCGCCCACAGTGATTTTTGCTGGTATGAGGGATTCCGGATAGACCATCATATCCTAACTTTTCAAGGACACCCAGAATTCACGTCAGAATATGAACTTCACTTAATCAGAAACCACGCACAAGAGGAAGATGAACACGTCAAGAGTGAGGCTGAAAAATCCATTAAGCATTGGAACCATCAAGGTCATGCCGTTGCTCAATTTATTCTTCACTTCTTCAACTTGATATAAGCCAAGAAATGCGTATTTCAAGTCTGAAACCAATGCGATTCACTTGACATTCGCCGCTAAAAGCACTACTTTTGCAGCGGATAACATACCGAAATGGTATTAGATTTAGGTAAAAAGATTGTTTAATTTAGAAGAAAGGATTGACTATGAAAGAGATATTGAACATTGCACTTGTTGCACATGACTCAAGAAAGAATGAACTGTTGGACTGGGTGAGATTCAATGCTGCCCTGTTGTCAAAACACCATCTTTACGCTACTGGTACCACAGGCAGACTCATTAGTGAGCTTGCTTTCGGAACAGAGGAAGAACCGGAATATCCGTTCAAGGACAAGGTGACACGCCTGTTGAGTGGCCCGTTGGGAGGCGACCAGCAGATTGGTGCCATGCTGGCCGAAGGTAAAATAGACATGCTGATTTTCTTCTGCGACAACCTTGCCGTACAGGGTCATCAGAACGATGTTTCAGCCCTGAGCAGACTGGCTTCGCTCTACAACATTGCCTTTGCCACGAACCGTACCACAGCTGATATGCTGCTTACCTCCACATTGCTAGGAGATGAGTCATACACCCGCATAGACCCTGAATGCATACAGCATTATGCCAACAGGAAATTGTAGAATGACTCTGAACACTTATAATAATCAAAGCCCCGACCTGCAGATGCAAGCCGGGGTCTTCTGGATTATATATGGAATGGCATACTGCTATGCCATGAAGTGCTTGATATTGCGGACTGATGTCACATTTGCATCGTAGATAACCGTCACTTCACGAGTACGCGGATTCCACTTGGCCTCCTTCACGCCTTTCATGTTCTCAATCTTTGCAACAACCTTCTTATGAGAGTCGTGACGGCTCACCTTGAAGGTGCAGGCCTTCACGTCAGGACGATAAGCATGCTTGTGAGCATCGAAGTGTGCGGTCTTTTTATCCACCTTCTTATCGAAGTGCGACACCTTCTTATTATTCACTGCAACAACCTTGTCCTTCTTGCTGTTGCTATTCTTATTACCTGCCATTGCCGGCATTGCAAATGTGATGGCCATCATCATGGCTGCGATCACCTTATTCATTGTCTTCATAACTTTGTCTCCTATTCTTTAAATGGTTCGACATTTGTTTCTTGTTCACGGTGCAAAGATAGGGTGATTTGATGAGGTTTGAAAGAGAAATGTCCTATTCTGCAAGGCCAAAACCCCTAAAATATCATGGGGATTTCCCCTACCCAATCTTTAATAGTTATCAAAAAAGTGCCTGTTTTCAAGGATGTCAGCGTTATTTCGCCATATTTTTTGTACCTTTGCACACGAAACAGAACATCGATAAGATATGACGCTAAAAGAGTTATTATCATCCGTAAGTCCCGAGGAATATACGGACTACCCACTCTACCAGGAACTGTTGAAGGTAAAGCCTGAATATGGTTCCAGCAGACATATTGAGGTCAAGATGGTGAATGGAGAGGTAGCCGTATATAATGTTCACATCGGTTCTTTAGGGGATATTGTCACCTATCCTATCGATGTGGATCCTGACCTGCAGGTGACGAAGATACAGCTTCTTGATGCTATCCTCACGGAAATGACCTCCCAGAATTTTGATGAAGCAGAGCAGTCAGAATTCTGGAATGACATGACCAATCTACAGAAAGCAAAGATCATTAGATAGGATGTATGCAGGAGCAGCAGCGGACATATATTGCCATCGACCTGAAGTCGTTCTACGCTTCAGTGGAGTGTGTGGATAGAGGGCTTGACCCGCTGACCACCAACCTTGTCGTGGCAGATGTGTCGAGGACGGAGAAGACCATCTGTCTGGCAGTTTCTCCGTCGCTGAAAGCATACGGCATCGGAGGACGTGCGCGACTGTTCGAGGTGGTTCAGAGAGTGCGTGATGTGAATAATGAGCGCAAGAGAGCTGCAGGATGGAGGATGACAGGCAAATCCTACAATGATCCAGAACTGAAAGCTAATCCAAGCCTAGAACTCGACTATATCGCTGCACCGCCACGTATGGCTCACTATATGGAAGTGAGCACCAAGGTCTATGAGACCTATCTGAAATACATTGCTCCAGAGGATATTCATGTCTATAGTATCGACGAGGTGTTTATGGATGTAACGTCCTATCTGCCTACATACAAGATGTCGGCGCATGAACTAGCCATGAAGATGATCCGCGACGTGCTGGCCACTACTGGCATCACGGCGACGGCTGGTATCGGCACAAACATGTATCTGGCAAAGATTGCAATGGATATAGTCGCCAAGAAGATGCCCGCAGACAAAGACGGTGTGCGTATTGCAGAGCTGGATGAAATGTCGTATCGGCGTGAACTTTGGGACTACCAGCCTATCACGAAGTTCTGGCGTGTAGGCAGAGGCATAGCAGAGAAACTGGCTGTCTATGGTATTGATACGATGGGTAAGCTGGCCCAAATGTCCATACAGAACGAGGGACTGCTTTACCGGCTCTTTGGCGTGAATGCCGAACTGCTGATAGACCATGCCTGGGGCTGGGAACCATGTACGATGGAAGCTGTAAAGGCATATCGTCCAGAGACCAACTCTTTCAGCAGCGGACAAGTTCTACAGGAGCCTTATACTTTCAAGAAAGCCCGTGTGGTGATACAGGAAATGGCTGAAGGAATGGCACTCGACTTGGTTTCGAAGCGTTTGGTGACAGACCAACTGGTACTGACTGTTGGCTATGATGCAGAGAGTCTGACTCGTCCTGAAATCCGAGCCAAGTATCATGGAGAGATAACCGCCAACTACTACGGTAAACAAGTGCCGAAACATGCTCACGGCTCCTTCAATTTCGAGAAGCCCACATCATCCTCGCGCCTTATCATGGAAGGTGCTTCAGAGTTGTTTGACAGCCATGTGAATCCAGATTTGCTGATTCGCAGGCTGAATCTGACAACGAACCATGTGGTATCGGAGGCATCTGTGGCGGCACAAGGGAATGCTCCCCAGCAGCTTGATCTCTTCACGGACTACGAGGCTCTGGAAAAGCAGCGTAAGGAGGAGCAAGCCAAGTTTGACAAGGAGCGTCGAATGCAGGAGGCACAGTTGAAAATCAAACAGCGTTTCGGCAAGAATGCCATCCTCCGAGGCCTGAACTTCGAGGAAGGAGCCACAGCCAAGGAACGTAACGAACAGATAGGAGGACACAAGGCATGACCCACGATTACGACGATATCATCAATCTGCCACACTACGAGCCGAAGCATCATCCGAGAATGTCAATGTGGAACCGTGCAGCCCAGTTTGCACCCTTTGCCGCGTTGACCGGATATGATGCAGCCATCAAAGATGCTATACAGCAGAATGAAGAAAGTTATGAAGCAAAGAATAACGACGATGATGTGTATTAAAACTCTATCCAATTAGAATAGTTCCTTTTAATATTTTCTGATAATATACCTTACCGACTCTCAATATTTGACCATTGTCGATAATGGCTTTATACTTTGACAATTCTAAAAGATGCTCCTGGTTTACCGAATAAGAACGGTGTATTCTTAAAAACAAATGCGGGTCTAAATCATCTAATACCTCGCACAAGGGAACGTTGACTTTCATTTCACAATTCTGAAGATGTATAATACAACAACTCCGCTGTGCCTCCAAAAACACAATATTGTGGATGCATATACGTTTGAAGCCATTATTATCCTTAACAAATACATGTTCTCTGCAATTCGTATTTGAACCAAATCCTATCTTTTTCATCATTACATAATTTTTAAGATGTTGCAAAAGTAGGAAAAACATCTAAGACAATATAATCCATCCACCGAACAACCGTTTTATCCATCAAACAACAACAATTTGTATCTCTTTAATCTAGTACAAAAAAAAATGGGTCGCCGCTGCAACCCTGTTAACCTTAAATCTAATACTATGAAAAACACGTTGCAAATATATAGCTATTTCTTAAAGAAATAAGCATTTTAACATAATTTTCAATGATTTTCAACAAAAATTAGTGCTATCTTAACAAAAAATGTGTAATTTTGCACCAGAAATGACATGAGGGATGCCTCCTAACAGTAATGCGGAGGAGAATTTCATAGACATCGTTAAGATGGGCTTCACAAACGGCAACATCCCTCTATAGCAAATAAGAGGATGCTTCATATCGTAAGATTGAAGGTTATAATAACACCAGAAATGGTCAACAAAAATTGGGACATCCTCTACAACACAAGGCTTAATCATGTATTACATGGTTAAGCTTTTGTTTTACTTTAAATATTTCAAAGTGATTCATTGAATTGAAAAAGGGAACCTCATATGAGATTCCCTGAAGATTAGGAAAGGTCAAAGACCTTGGAAACATCGCCGCCTTTCTTGACTTTCGGGAGCCTGACTGTCCCGTATTTCCTTTCATACTCATTGATAATTTTGTCAAAGGCAAGGTTCATCAAATCCTTGATTGCAATACCCTCTCTGGCGGCTATCGTCCTAATCTTTGTAACCTTGTCATCATCTGCCATCGTGCAGAATCTGATTACTTTATTGTGTAAGGCCGGGCGGCCTCTCTTTGTATGATTCTCGTCAGAGGCAGAATCATCTTTCACAGGAGTAGCTTCCTTTTCTTCTGTCGGCTCAGATGACTGTACATTTGAGAACAGTTTTTCAAGCCCTTTTTCAAAGTTCTTCTTTGCCATAGTATATTACTTGAAATAGTATTACTAATAATATTATTACTATGATTAACACACACAGAATCAGCCTCTTTTGATTATCTCTTCAACCAACGAGCCATAGTCCTTTGCACCGTTACACTTGGGGTTATAGGTATAGATGTCAGTTGAAGAGAGAGGAGCTTCTGCCACAGAGATATTCTCTCGAATCTTCGTCTCAAATATGATATTACCGAACTGCTTCCTCAGCTGGTTCTCCAGAGCCTTATTGAGGTTCCTGCCATGCCAACGAGTGAAGATGATACCAGATAGCTTCAGCTCTTTGTTGGCGCGTTTCTTCACCATTTCAATACTCTTTATGAGTGTGTTCATGCCTCGCGTTGGCAGTACTTCGGCTGTCATGGGGATATACAGGTCTGTCGATGCCACCAGAGCGTTGATGGTAAGCAGTCCGAGTGACGGAGGACAGTCTATGATAATATAGTCATAGTCCCGCTTTACCTCTTCAAGCAGTTCAAGGAGGATGTACTCCCGATCCATCTTTGAGGACAACTCCAGTTCTGCCGATGAAAGGTCAAGACTTGAAGGGATGATGTCAACATTGTCCATGACATGGACTATGCTCAGTTCATGGCCTTCTATGAGTGTATCATAGAGAGTCATGGCCGGTTCCTCTTCCAGAAGGCTGCTCGTCAGGTTCGCCTGAGCGTCAAGGTCAACCAGAAGTACCTTGAATCCCTTACGAGCCAAGCCCACTCCTACACTTGCAACGGTGGTGGTCTTTCCCACTCCACCCTTGTGATTTGCTACAGATACAATTTTTGTCTTATTCATACTTGTTCTATTTATTCGATTACTGTTACCTGCTACCATAATGCATCCACAAAGTTAGGTGATATTTCAAGTAATACGGTAATATTATTCATAAAAATACCATCCCTCAAAACTATTTAACTTCGGTTTGCGATTATTTTTAGCTCTTGTTTTCCGAAGGAGTTTCCATGAGTACCATAGATGGCACTCAGTCAAGAGAATAATACTCACCTGTCCCTGCGGAAGTCATTTCTCCTGTCACCTCTCCACCAGCCCCCAAGAATGGCAAAAAGCATTCGGAATACGATGGGGATGATAATGATTGCTGTTATGTCATTCATAAGCGATATGTTTAGTTAATACTCAAAAGAGATTGACCACCCGGATTCCCTGGTTCGTGGCCTTCTTCACCGTGTAGTAGGTTCCACCCTTCTCCCGACCGTCATAGTAGGCTATCAGAAGATTTGAGTGGTCAACCATGAACTCGTCCCGTTCAAGGTAGCAACGAGTGTAGTAGCTCTCACTGAGCACTATCACCTCGTCGGCCTGGTTCATCAGCCGTTCATAGCGGAGCTTGTCTGAAAGCGAGTAACGCAGGGACTGCCCATTGAACGGGATTGCAGCGGTCAGGGTAATATCGGGAAATTCTGCCTTCATCGATACTACAACCTCTGCCGCAAGCATGTCAAAGCCGATGGCAAAGCCGCTGATGAAATTACGGATGCCATGCTCATAAGCCTTGGAGATAGAGTCTCTGAGACGTGCCTTGATGCAGTCCCTCATTGAATACTGACAGGATCGATGTCCTGTGAATGCTGCCGAGACAGCCTTACTGAATCTTGTTTGTTCCATATTGTAGAATTTATGATTGTGGTCTGTATTTGTATGATGTCTTTCCGAGAAAGAATCCGTTGGTTACGTGCGCCCCAACCTTTTCAAGCTGAGAGGTGAAATAGCAGAATGAGGTGCCGGTGGTTACGATGTCATCCCATATACACACATTCTTGCCAAAGAAGAATGGCGCATCAACCTCGATGGAGTTCTGCTCGTTCATGCGCTGCTCACGGATTTCTTTCTTGACTTTCGTTCCATGGACTGAGGTGCGCTCTCCCAATACCTTAACATGGGAATAGCCGTCAATGGCACCCGAAAACTGACATACAAGGGCTGAAAAAGCCTTGTTGCGTACCTCGTTCTTCTCTTGGCTGCTTGCAGGAATGCAGGAGAAAACCACGTTCTTTACCTTACGTCCGTATGTCTTTACAAGTTCCTTGGCAACACACTTTGCGATGCTCTGCTGAAGGAGTCCGGATTTGAAGTCATAGACCATCTGACGCGAGAAAATGTCCTCGATGCCTACGTTCTTAATTCGCATAGGATAATAGCGAAGGAAACTATATAGTTCCTTGTCCTCTTGACCCTTGATGTAAACCTTGACTTTTTCCATGTTGCTTGAAAGCTTTTATTTCCCTAACTTTGAAGCCTTTCGGCCAAGTGATCGGGAAGATTTTTCTGCTTTCCGAAGTGTGGCTGATGCAAAACAGGCAAGTCTGACATGAAGAATACTCTTTTCTGAGGAAAAGGAAGATTGTTCATAAGGCACGACTTGCAGATTGCAGGGGACACGGTAACTTCGCAGAAAAAGATTCCCGAAATCACGCGGGCGACAAGGAACCTGGGAAACAGGATCATTATAAGAGTGTACTCCGATGTACTGAGGTGAACTATAGTGTACTGCGATGAACTACAACAGTGTACTTTGGTGAACTATAGTGTACTTCGATGAACTACAACAGTGTACTTTGGTGGACTATAGTGTACTTCGATGAACTACAACAGTGTACTTCGGTGGACTATAGTGTACTTCAGTGGACTACAACAGTGTACTTCGGTGGATTATAGTGTACTTCGGTGGACAGCAATGTACACCGATGTATAACAGTCGGTAACGATCGGTAACAACTGTTAGCGACCGCAAGCGATGGCGAACCAGACAAGCTATAACAGTTCCTGTCAAGGTATAAGAGTTGACCTACAAAGTTTATAGAATAGTTGCATCGCCCTTCGGACTGTAGAGTCAGGAGGGCGATGCCGCATGGGCTTCGCATCATCCTGTCTTTCTGCCTATGAGCTTGTTGAACTCATTGGCATAGAATACGCCTAACAGGTACTGCTCCAGCTGCTCCAGCGGCAGGTAGTCCGTGCAACGTGTACCAAACTCTCCTGGTGCTGGCACCACATAGACGGCATACCTTGCCCCACAACGGGCATCGGCAGCGCGGAGGATGGCCTTTGGGTTTATCTCTGTGACCCACTGCTCTATCATTGATTTACGCTCTCTGTTTTTCATACCGCTTAATATTTTGTCAGATACCACTCATTGATGTTCCAGACCTCGATGTCGTAGTTGGTCTCATAGCCCTGTGTCTGATAGGCAAATTCCAGCTCCTTGCGGAGTCTGCGCCTTACCTCGCGTTCAAGTACCCGCTTTGAGGTCTTTCTAATCTCTTCCTCACTGAAGAACTCGTCCAGCTCTATGCGGTGGTTCATCACAATGGCATTCACGGCAGCCCATTTGCTGGTGAACACCCCTGCACATTCACGATGGCTCGTGCTGTGCCATGCGTCCGTCTCGTAAACTACAAATATCTGTCTCATGTCGCTAAATTGTAAAAGGGAACAGGCAGCTTGTCCGCCACCTATCCCCATGGTGTGCTATCCTATCTCTGAGGTTATAAAATCCATGTGCCCCGCAAAAATATCATTTGCACAAATCTCATGCTCATTGCCCCTGTCGTTTTTCTCATCGCCGATGATGGTCAGTGTGCCGTTCTTATCCACTCTCACAGAAAGTACTACCACGTCGCAAGGCTCGTCGTAGTCGTAAGCTGCCACGATAGGACATTCTCCCTCGAAATGCCACTCATAGCCCTCATCAACCTTCTCACCATGCTGACGGAGTGCTTCGGCCAGCTCTTCCTGCTCACGATGCTTCACCTCCTGAACACTGTCATAGATGGAGAAATCCTTCAACCGTCCATGTCTCACGGTGTGTGTTTCCACATCATTCTCAAAGTCGAACTCATGGAACTGCACCGGCACAAAGTCAACGGGTGCAGCCATCCAAGAAATGTTGTTGAGCGAATAGTCATGCTCTGCCAGGAATAACTCGATGTCCTCCTCCGGCATATTGTCGGGGACGCTCAAAACCTCAATGCGCGTATCTGCGCTGTTCATTACGATAATCTTCATAATCTTCTATGTTTATTGGTTATACATCAGTCTTTGTCATAGAGACGGGAAAGGAACTCCTGCAGCTCTTCATCCTCAATCTCAGAGAGGTTGCAGGGCTTAAACTGCCTGTCTTGCTCAAATCTCAGCGTTCCGAGTCCGTACTCACTTGCATCATAGGCGATGCTTGCCATTTCATTAGCAGAAGCATAGCCATACTCCGTTTCCTGTAAGCCTGCCACGATACCATAGAAAGTGAAGTCATCACCTTCGCGCTGTCCTTCCATAATATACCAGCGTACATTGCCGAGTGAAAATACTACGATGCAGGTTGCATCCTTCTTCTTGCCATCCTGTGAATAGAGAGGATAGCTCTTCAGTGCCTCTTCCAGTTCTGGAGTAATCAGGCGGTTTTGAATGTTGTTTGTTGCCATAGTTCTGAAACTTTTTATTTCCCTTTCTTTAAGCCTTTCGGCCTGTGATCGGGAAGATTTTTCTGCTTTCCGAAGTGTGTCCAGAGCTATACAGGCAAGTCTGGCGTGAAGAATACTCTTTTCAGCAGAAAAGGAAGATTGTTCACAAGGCACGACTTGCAGATTGCGAGGGACACGGTAACTTCGCAGAAAAAGAATCCCGGAATCACAGACGGCGACAGGAAGATAATCGGAGTATAACAGTATGGGCGGGATGCCAAGGCTGGCGGTCACAGCCAGTGGTGGTACAGAGAAGTGTCATACAGCCGAAAAGCCGGTAAAGGTGAGGAAGGAGTGTTTAGTTCCTTCCCCACCCTTACTGGCAAAGGCTGGATAACTCTTCTCTCCATCACCTTTCTGCGAGTGATGTTTTGTTCTTAGTCGTATCGACCAAGAAGAAAATATCGCTGGCAAGCAGAAACTGTCACAGTCGCCTTGGCATGGTGTGGGCGTAGGTTATCATAAAGGAACCCTGTTTACAGCGTATAGACAGATACCACGAAGTATTTAGGATTAGTAGAAGAAGGGTTGGGAAATAAAGTCTTCAGCTCTGCCAGGCAACCTTCTAGGCAAATGGTCATGCAGTCAGCAAAAACAAATTCAGTGAGAATCCGGAACGGTCTCACCGTATCTGTTTGCAGATGACCGTATGACGGTTTGCGGTTGTCCCTTCCCTGTAGTGTGGCTTTACTCTCACGTCATGCTCTGCTGACATGAAAGGAAAGTCTCTCTATATGGGAACAGGGCTGATGACTTTATGGCGTGGGCGTAGGTTATAAGCCAAAAGAAGCCCCGTTCACGGTGTATAACTGGACTGAACGAAGTGTTTAGTGTCAGGAAATAAGGGTTGGGAAATGAAGTCCTCTGGTCTGCCGTCAGCCATTATGGCAAATGGTCATGCAGTCAGCAAGAACAAATTCAGTGAGCATTCGGAACGAACTCACCGAGTTTGTTGGCAGATGAACGTATGACGGTTTGCGGTTGACATTCCCCATGAGTGACTTTACTCTCACGTCAGCCTTGATGACATGAAAGAAAAGTCTCTCGATGTGGGAACAGGACAGAGGGCTTCATGGTGTGGGCGCAAGCGTATAACATTCAGGGACAAAGCTTGAAAAAAGGCGACCGAAGCCGCCCTTTTGTGAGAGTCAGGAAAGGCTTACTTGCCTTTCTTGGTGGTCTTCTTCTCCTCTGGAGCTGGAGTTTCCTCCTTCTCGGGAGTCTCATAGAACTTGTTGGCCACGAGCAACACGCGGTTGTGCTTTACGCCTTCGTTGTCCTGCCACTCCTCAGGCTTGAAGTAGCCCTCGACAGTGATCATGGCTCCCTTGGTGAGCTTGTCGAAGGAAGCGGCGTTCTCGTTCTTGCGCCAGGCCTCGATGTTCATGAAGGCTGAAGTGCGGGTGGTCTCTTCACCGTTCTTCTCTGTACGGCCTACAGCGAGTGAGAAGCGAGCTACGCTTGCGGTTGAAAACTGACGGATTTCTGCGTCCTTACCTACGAATCCTGTTACTACGAAATTGTTCTCGATCTTTTTCATTTTTCTGAATTTTTTAGAAGTGAAACATTTATTTTTTACGTTGCTTTAAGAGTTGGCAAGGGAAGCATGGAATGCAAGGAATTACCGAATTATTTCACCCTTGGGCCAGAAAAGTTTTTATTGGATGCACGGCAGACGGCAAAAAGTTTTTGAAAAAATTCAGGGAATAAGGCATCTGGTACTTGCAGAATGCGGCTTGCACTAACTTTGCGACGGTAAAAGTAAGTGTTGTTGCTTCGCCCGAAAAAGGCAGAGTTGAAGAAGGCGGAATAAGAACAATCGTACAGGGTTAGCCGGTAAAGGACGCTATCCACGATGCTTCAGTAAGCAGTACCGATTCACGCAGTAAGCCGGACAGCACAGAAGATGTGAAAGAGATCATCCGGTCAGCCATAAGCACCGAGGCTGCAGGAATGATACTGATTCCAGATTGGAGCACCTGCTGGAGCCAGACGCGAGGGCTACGACTGAAGGAGGAAGGATTACAGAAGACGGCCAGACTGCGATGCTCGTCAACAAGCAGAGACTCAGCCAAGAAGAAAGAAGTCCACAAGGAGAAAAAGCCAAGAACGGCAGTCTGCCACAAGGAAACAAAAGGGTGGCTTCGGGCGCATCATTGTGAGATATACCAATATATATATAATAATGGATCTATATATGCCAAAGGGGAAAGGACTGCCTGTTGTCACCATTACCGGCAAGGGCAACAAAAAACGCAGATGCCCGCTTTGGGACAATACCCGTAAGGAACTGAGAACGCTCATAGGCAAAAGAGAACCTGATGATTTTGTCTTTGTCAACAGACTTTAGTAGCCAATGACGCGATTCGGTGTGTACGAGATGGTCACGAGACATGCAAAGACTTTGGCAGAGAGGATGCCGTCAGTAAGAGACAAGCGGGTGTCGCCGCACACCATCCGCCACACCACTGCTACCCATCTGCTGCAAGCTGGCGTAGATATCAATACCATCAGGGCATGGTTGGGGCACGTGTCTGTGGAGACAACGAACATCTATGCTGAGGTGAATTTGGAAATGAAGGCCAGAGCCTTGCTGAATTGTGAGATGAAGGCTAAAAATTCCAAAAAGCATTGGAGAGATGACAAAAACCTAATGGCATTTTTGGATAGTCTGTGATTTATGTGTAACTTTGCGCAGTCAAATTTATGTTGTGCACAACATAACACCTCAATGACTACAACCGCTACGACGCTAAGATGATAGATGCCCGGCATAAGGAAGAGATGCGCGACACGCAATTCCCCAAGGATTTGGAGCGGGCATACGAGTTAGAGAAACGGCTTGTTAATGCTGCAAAATAAAACCGCATACGGCAGTATTGTACGTATGCGGCAATATAATTGAAATCGAAGTCATGCTATCGCGTCAGCCTGATTTCCTCGTGGTAGAAATAGTTGACCACGACGGGATGGCCATACTCTGAGCGACCATAGGGCAGGTCGTTGATGACGTAGGGCATCTGGTGCTCCTTCGTGTAGGCTTCCACCTGCAGGGCGAGCGTCTGCCAGTAGTCACGGCGCTTGCGCTTGTAGATGTCGTCGTAGAGCGGTAGCAGGTCGGGATGCTCTTCGCGGATGTACTGCATGATGGTGGGCTTGAACTGTCCGCGAAGGTTCAGGTTCTCCAGCCATACAAGGTCAGAATAATCCTTAACACGCTCGATGATGGCAAAGACATCGGTAATGCCTGGGAAGATGGGGGACACGAAGCAGACGGTGCGGATGCCCGACTCATAGACCTGCTTCATTGCAGCCAGTCGTCGCTCGATGCTGGGCGCATCGTCCATCGCTTCCTTGAACTGCTCGTCGAGGGTGTTTACAGACCACGATACCGTGACGCGCTTGAACGTTTTCAGCAGGTCGAGGTCACGCAACACGAGGTCGCTCTTCGTGGTGACGATAATCTCGCAGTCGGCACCCTGTAGCTGTTCCAGCAGTGCACGGGTACGCTTGTATTCAGCCTCCTGCTCGTTGTAGCCGTCTGTCACCGAACCGATGACGATGCGCTCGCCGTCGTACTTGTGCGGATTGGTTATGGCAGGCCAGTACTTCACGTCGAGGAAAGTCCCCCACGGCTCGGTATGACCTGTGAAGCGCTTCATAAAAGAGGCGTAACAGTACTTGCAGGCATGGGTACAGCCCACGTACGGATTGACGGAATAACCGCCCACAGGCAGCGATGACTTTGTCATCACCGACTGCACTTGTTTGTCATTTATAATCATAACCCTGTTGTTTTAATACTTCCTTAAATTCCTGTGGCAACTCCTGTACCATATTTGCCTCCCCCATAATGGGAACGAGGTCTTCCTTCATGAAAACGGGAATGTTCAGCCGGTGTGCCTGTTCTGTCAAATTCTCCACCCAACTGACTTCCGACACGGCCTTGCCCTTGCGCTTACCCGTTTCCGTTCCTATCACAATCCAGCTAATGCCGTGCAAGTCAACCTCTCCAATATCGTTGAACATCGGCTCGAAGGTGACATGCAGGTGAGTTGAACCTACATTCTCCCGCAACTGGTCGATACGCTGCTTTTCCTTCGAAGAGGTCACCGTGACTCCAAACCATCCGTTGTCGGTTGTAACTGACATGTGCAGCAGGTCGGGCCGTTTACTGAGAAACAGATATTGGTGCTGCACGTTCTGGCGCATCTTGTCGAACACCAGTTCACGCCATTCGTCTTTCCACCCCGCGAGGTCACTCATGCCTGTCAGCAGCCAGTTGTGGGGCTTCGGATTGTCCATCAGCCGCAGCTTGCCAGGATAGAATTCCGGCACAGAGAAATCGTCTGTAATGTGGTAGCGACGACAATTGTTGCGGGCATAGCAATAACTACAGCCGATATTACAGCCAATCACAAGATTCATGTTCTGAATCAGGTCTTTGATACAAACACTCATCGTCTCTCGTTTACTTGCTGACATTTACGCTCTCACCGTCCTCGGGAATGTGGACGCGCCCGGCCACTCCATGCTCCCTGGCAGCCTGAAGGAGTGCGGCACGGGTGACGTGATTGTGGTTCACGCCCTCCAGGTGGGTGGCCACGAAGGTGGCCTTCGGTGTGTAGTCCACCGTCTTCAGCACATCGGGAATGTGCATGATGACATGCCCTCCCACATGAAACTTGTTGCCGCCAGCATTGACTATCACCACATCGGGCTGCCAGCGGTCAAGGTTGCGACGCACACCACTATACCAGATGGTGTCGCCAGCCAGATAGGTCGTAGGCTCCGCAGGGTGCTGGAACACATAGCCGCAGGTGTGGCCGGCCTTCGGCAGCATCCACCAGTGGCCGTGATGGCTCTCAGCCTTCGACAGACGAACATCGCCCAGCTGCATCTCGCCCTCAATCACTTTCACCTGCTTGAACCCATGCGACACGACCACCTCACGGTCCAGCTCGTCCTGCACGACGATGAGCATTTCCTTCGGCAGCTGCTCATAAGCGGCATCGTCTATGTGGTCAGTGTGCAGATGGGTCAGCAACACGCAGTCCACATCCTTTAATAGTTCGTCCACCGTCATCGGCAGGTCGTGAATCGGGTTGCGCAATTCCTGATGGTGCGAGAACGGGAACGGCGGCATACAGCCCTTTTCGCCCAGCATGGGGTCTATCAGCATCACCTTACCGGCATACTCAATCTTAATCGTAGCGTTTCTAATCTGTTGAATCTTCATGTTCTTTTCTGTTTTTTTGATTTCTGGGTGCAAAGGTACGGCGAAATGTTAAAGATGTCTATACCAGAACAACATGTTGTTATGCCATTTTGATAAATCACGCTTTTTTCGTACCTTCGCAGCCGAAATCATATAAAGAGGTATGGCAAAAACAACATACAGGCTCGTAGAGGTGCCTTTCAGCAAGACGGAATGTGGTGTAGATTTCTTTATCAACACCGCCCATGGCAGTGAGCGGAGGGGCGTGCTGACGGAATACCCCGTGTTCAAGACCGATTTTTTCGAGATGTTCTTCTTCCGTAAGGCCAATGGCTATCTGTTGCTGAGCTACCAGAAGATAGAACTGCGCGATGGCATGGTGCTCATCCTGAAGCCCCACCAGCAGCAGGAATGGCACATTGACGAAGATGCCCTCGACTACGATTTCCTTATCTTCCGCAACGACTTCATGCGTACGTTTATTGCCGACAAGTTCTTTGTCTATCGCCTGCAGTACTGCCAGCAGACCGACACGCCACCATACTTCATGGCAACAGCCGACGAACTGACGGAATACGAACGGCTGCTGAAGAAAATCCGCAGCGAACTGCGCCAGCCTGTAGCCGACAGCTACCATATCATCGTCAGCGTGCTCTACTATCTGCTGGCCGTCTTGAACCGACGCTATACCGAGACATATAGTCTGCCCTTTGAACTGCCGAAGAACCACTACGCTTTCCTGTTTGTGGAGCTGATGGAGCAGCACATCCGCGACCTGCAGCGTGTGCAGGAATATGCCGACCTGCTGCACGTCAGCCGGGTGACGCTTAACCAGAGCGTCATGGCGCAATATGGTGTTCCAGCCACCGTCCTGCTGAAGCAACGCCTGCTGGACGAAATCAAGAACGGACTGTTGTTCAGCCACAAGACGGTCAGCGAGATTGCCTACGACTTCCACTTCTCAGAGCCTTCACATCTGATGCGGTTCTTCAAGAAAGCCACAGGCAAGACGTGTACACAATTCCAGCAAGAATACGAGAATGGAACGTTTGAATAACTCTTTTAGGTAAATTTCAATTTATGAAAGAATGGCCGTTCAAAAGCAACTTGTAGTCATCGTTGAGAAACTGCGTCTCCATGACGATTCCATCGGGCTCTGGAAATATCTGAACCAATAAACAAATGACACAGACGATAGTATATATCCTTATTGTTATCAATGTCCTGACTTTCGTTGTCTATGGCATTGATAAGTGGAAGGCCAAACAAGGTAGTTGGCGCATATCAGAGGCCACCTTGCTATTACTTGCTGTCATTGGTGGCAGCATCGGCGCATTGTTGGGCATGCAAGTCTGGCATCACAAGACGATGCACTTGAAGTTCAAATATGGACTTCCTCTGATTCTGTTAGCTCAGATTGCCCTCATATATTTCATAAACAAATAAGAGAGATATGCACAAGGAGAAATTCATGATCTATCGGAGGGATGCGAAGAAGGGCGAGGCCACCTATTCGCCGAAGTCGCACTCTGCCCCGCATTTCGAAGGCCACTACGTAGAGGGCATGGAGGAATGGGCATCGTGGTACTGCTTCAACAAGAAGGATGATGGAACCTATGAAGCCGAGCTTGACGAAGCCTGGAACGAAGGCAGTCATTATGGCGGAGGAACCATCAACGTGGATATTCCCAAGGAGTGGTTCTCTCTATCTTACGATGAGTTCCTCGAACGAGTCATCACCCTTGCTTCAGCTGCACATTATGGCTTTACCATAGATGACTTGAAGGAAAAAGAAGGTCTGAAGGAGTTTTTCGGATTTACAAGATAATGGAAGAGCAAGAAGTAAAAGGCCGCAAGGTGGCCATAGATATTGTTAAGGCGAATATATTTGCCGTTGTGATTATGGTGGTTGCAGCCATCGTGTTCCTCGTGCCGTTCTTCTGGATATGGAAGGACAAGAAACCAATAAGTGAACTCCTCGGTGGCTTCGGCGACTGGGGTACAGCTTTTATTCTCATGTTTGTAGGCATTGTGGTTCATGAACTGATTCACGGTCTTACGTGGGCCTGCTATGCCAAGAGCGGCTGGAAGAGCATCAGCTTCGGTGTGATGTGGAAGTTGCTGACTCCTTATTGCCACTGCGACGAGCCAATGCACATCCCAGGTTATATGATGGGAGCCATGATGCCCTGTATTGTCTTGGGTGTCATCCCTGCCATCGCCGCCCTTTTCATTGGCAGTCTGCCTATGCTTGTTTGGGGAATCTTTTTTATAGCTGCAGCAGCTGGCGACATCTGGATGACGTGGTTGCTGACCAAGGAAAATCCCAAGAGTATGGTGCTCGATCATCCTTCTGAAGCAGGTTTCTATATCATAGATTAAAGGCCTTTCAATGGTGACAAGCGATATTGGATAAGTGTACAGCCGAATATGGACTTATTCGATGCAGACTTGAAGGAATTGGTTCGTAAGTCATACGAGATAGTCAGAATGAAATATGCAAAACATAGATGAGTATTACTACTCATCACATATTTGCGCAGTTTATCCCAGATATTTGGTATAATTCGCAACTCTTCGTAATTTTGCAGCGTCAAACAAAATAAATAAAGTTATGATACAAGAAGTTATTCCAGGAATCGTTATGTGTGTTATGGGATTCTGCCTGTTGTTCGTTTCAGCGGACAAGATTTGGACTGTCGCAGAAAAGTGGAAGACAATTGGAGGGGAACGACCTTCGAAAAGCTATGTCGTCATCACACGAGTGTTAGGAATTGTCTTCATGATAGTTGGAGGCGGTTTGTTGGTGAGCTGTCTATTATAAAAAGATAAAAGACATGGAATTAAATAGAGCAACAATTGAGGAATTCGAGTCCATTATCGCATTCTACGATGATGTGACGGACAGGACTCCGGATATGGAGCACTTTGCCCGATGGCAGAAACGTAAGCACCCTACCATCGATGGTATCAGAGCCTATATCGAGGAAGGAAGCATGTACACTTATAAAGAGAATGACGCTATCGTTGGGTCTATGGCTGTCACGATGTATCAAGGTGAGGACTATCATGCCATCGAATGGGCTCAGCAGGTAGAAGATGACAAGGTGGCTGTGATTCATATCCTTGCGGTGAGTCCTGATGTTCAGGGTAAAGGCATAGGCTCAGAGATGATCCGCGAGGCTATCCGTCTTGCCAAGACATGTGGCATGAAAGCCATTCGCCTTGATGCGCTCGCCTCTAACACACCTGCCCATAAGATATACAAGACATTAGGCTTTGAGTACAGAGGGAAGCAGCATCTCTATGCAGAGAATACTGGTTGGACAGACTTTTGTTTCTTTGAGTATAACGATTTGTGTTAAATAAGAGTTAAAAAACGGAAAACGCTTGACTCGTCCCTTAGGTCATACCTTATTTTTGCAATCGTTTAGCAAAACATCGCGCGATTATGAGTAAAATGAAATTAAAAATCGGAGAGTTCTCACAGATGATGCAGGTAACCGTAAAGACCTTGCGTCACTATGAGCAGAAGGGACTCTTGTTGCCTGACGAGGTGGACGAGTGGACGGGCTACCGCTACTATAGCCTTGATCAGATGCAGAAGCTGCAATCCATCCGCGACCTGCAACGACTCGGTTTCTCGCTTGACGAGATAAAGGACCTGTATGATGACGTATCTCATACACCCAGTGTCCGACAGCTGACGGAAAAGATCAAGGAGACGGAACAACAACTGAAGCAACTGATAGCCCGCCGTAACCGACTGCTCGACTGGAGAGACTCTCGCAAAGAAATGAAGACAATGGAAAAATTCAGTATTCAATCACTGCCCGAAATCATCGTGGCAAGTCATCGTGAAGTCATCCCCAACTATGCCGCCATCGGCCCCATGTGTTACGAGAAGATTGGTCCGGAGATGCAGCGTCTTGGCTGTAAGTGTCCGCCTCCAGGCTACTGCTTTACTATAGAGCATAACAAGGAATATACACCGACGGATATCGACATCGAGTATTGCGAACAGGTGGAGGAGATGGGCACAGATAGCGCCATTATCCAGTTCAAGCGTTTACCTGCTGTTCCCAAAGCCCTCTGCATGAAGCATGTTGGCCCTTACGAGCGCTTTTACGAATCTTACACCGAGGCTTTCCGCTATATGGAAGAGCAAGGTTACAAGGTTGCCGGGCAGCACCGCACCTGTTATATTGATGGCGCATGGAATCAGGAAGATCCAGAGAAATGGCTTTCAGTCATTCAGATACCAATAGAATAATCACAAACTGTCTGTCCCAACAATTTGGGGCAGGCATTAAACATATTGATAATGAAAGAAATAACTGTTGATACAAAGAAGATTGCCGGCTGTGGACTCTACTGCGGAGCGTGCAAGAAATACCGCATGGGCAAATGTCCTGGATGTCATGAGAATGAGAAGGCTTCATGGTGCAAAATAAGAAAATGTTGTATGGAAAAGGGCTTCCATACCTGCGCAGAGTGCGAGATGGACGTCAAGGATTGTCGGCTTCATAACAACCTCATAGGAAAGTTCTTCGCATTCGTCTTCCGAAGCAACCGACCAGCCTGTATCCGTTACATTCGCGAGAACGGTGAACAGGCCTTTGCTGAAGAGATGACAAAGCGAGGAGAACAGACCATGAAGAAATGACTTTTTTAATGTCAATGACAAATGAAAACATTAGTATTAAACACATTAGGTAAAGACTATACCGAGCAGATAACGGCTCTGATTAAAGACAAAGAGGTGGAGATTGTTGATACCTCGGACATGAAGATTGTACATTGCATGGGCTGTAACCAGTGCTGGCTGAAGACACCTGGCATCTGTGCATATAAAGATGATTACGAGATAATCCTCAAGAAACTGGTGCAAGCCGACAACCTTTGGATTGTCTCTGATACGCGTTTTGGATTTCTGGATTATAAAGGCAAGCGGCTGATGGATCGTATTATGCCCATGCTGAACATGACAATAGGTTTTCGCGATGGCTGGATGCGTCATGAGGTGCGTTACCATCCACTCAACATCGGACTCCTATACAAAGGCGATGCCGATCAGGCGATAATGGAAGATTGGTGCAAGCGTACGGCAGCAAATATAGGTGGGCAGTCATTTGGTGCTATCGCTTTGCAAGTGAAAAGTGAAAAGTGTAAAGTGAAAAGTGAGCCTGTCGTATCACTAAACAATAAACTTTCTCACTTGGTCATCATCAACGGCAGTCCACGTGTGGCGAAGTTCAGCAATACAGACAAGATTATTCATTCGTTTGTCAAAGGTCTGGAAGAAGCAGGCATCACTTGGGAACTTCGCAATCTCTCCAGCCGCAAGGAATGGGAAACAGCACGTGAAGCCTTCCTTTCACACGAGCGTATCCTCATTGCTTTTCCGCTCTATGTGGAGTGCATGCCCAGTATGATGCTGGAATTTCTTGAAACGTTGCCATCAGAGCGTAAGCAGCCTGCCCAGTTGTCTTTCCTCCTTCACGGAGGCATGGACGAGGGAAATGAGTTCCGTTTCTGTGAGCGTATCTTGCAAGGGCTGCCCGCACAACTCGGTTGTAGCTTTGGCGGCACGCTGATTCATGGCGGAAGTTTTGGCATCCGAACCAGAGAGGATGCTGTAAAAGCCAAGATTGTTGCTCCTTACGAAAAGATGGGACGGCTGTTTGCGCAGAACGGCAACTTCCTCACCCCAGAAGCAAAGAAGTTCACTGGCCCAGAGCAATATCCCTGGCTGGTGCGTAAGATAGTGAGCCTGTTATTCCTGAAGAAGGTCAACAAGGGCTTTGAAGATTTTGCCAAAAGTTGGGGCTGCACTCGCCCGCTGGATGATAAACCGTATAGTTAAAATGAACGCAGTAATATACATACACGGCAAAGGCGGTAGTGCAGCAGAATGCGAGCACTACAAGTCGCTGTTTCCTGACTGCGAAGTGATAGGCTTGGACTATCAGACGTTCACACCTTGGGAAACAGGCAAGGAGATACACATAGCCGTAGAGGAACTGAAAAGCAAATACGAGAATGTCATCCTGATTGCCAACAGCATCGGGGCATTCTTCAGCATGAATGCTGGTATCGATGAAATGATTCAGAAGGCTTACTTTATCTCTCCAATCGTGGATATGGATAAACTGATTACCGACATGATGAAGTGGGCCAATGTCACCGAGCTGGAACTTGAATCAAAAGGAGTGATTCACACAGACTTTGGTGAAGATTTGTCGTGGGATTATCTGAGCTACGTCAGGAGCCACCTTGTAGAATGGCGTGTGCCAACGCAAATTCTTTATGGTAGCAAAGATCATTTGATTTCACAAGATACCATCACCAGGTTTGCCAATAAGCATCAAGCCACTCTAACTGTCATGGATGGTGGTGAGCACTGGTTTCACACAGATGAGCAGATAGCGTTCTTGGATAATTGGATAAAAATATGAAAATAGAACTTGCAACAATACAGGATGTTCCTGCTCTGCTCGACTTGCAGCGCAAGGCTTTTGGCCCTCTGTGTGAGGAGCTGGGTTGGAAGGATGCGCCACCCTTGACTGAATCATTGGATCATGCCTACGAGGATTTCGCACGTTGCACGACATTGAAAGTGCAAAATCGAGACGGGCTAATCATCGGTTCCGTTCATGGAAACGTGACAGATGGCTCCCTATACATTGGTCGTCTTATGGTCTTGCCAGAATACCAGCAACAAGGCATCGGCAAGCAGCTGTTCCGTGAGATTCAATCATGTCTTCCACATCGTCACGCCTGGCTCTGCACATGTCAGCAGGTGCGCCCTCCATTCGAATTCTATCTGCGTGAAGGGTTCAAACCCTACAAGAGCGAGATAGTTGGACCAAGTTTGACATGGGTTTATATGGAGAAGGCATATTCATACCTCACATTAAGAGACAAACCTGAACTGAAAGATGAAGCAGCCGAATCTGTCAAGAATGTACGTACATAGATTATAGGGATTATATGGAACGAGCAATCATCATTTATGGTAGCCAATATGGCACAACGAAACGATATGCCGAGCACCTGTCGGAAATGACAGGGATTGAAGCCGTAGCCTTCAAGGATGCAAAGGCTATTGATATGTATGAAAGAGTTCTTTTCATGGGCGCTCTTTATGCTGGGAGTGTCTTGGGGTTAAAGAAGACAGTCAGCAAGATGTCCCCCAAGCAAGAGCTAGTTATCGTCACGGTTGGCTTGGTTGACCCGACTGATCCTGAGAATATTGCATACATCCGGCATTCCATTAAGGAACGTGTCCCGGAGCATTTCTATGATGAAACGCGGATTTTCCATCTCCATGGAGCCATTGACTATAGTCATCTGAGCCTGAAGCATCGGATGATGATGGCGGTCATTCACTCGAAAATCTCAAAGATGCCTGAAGAAAAGCTCAATACCGAAGCAAAGACCATTCTTGCCACATATGGCAAAAAGGTGGACTATGTCGATTTTCAAACCTTAGATAATTTGAAATTATGCCCATAACCGAAGATAGACTCAGACAGACATTCAGCGAAGGTGGTGCACAGAAGATTTACCAAGAGGTAAAGGCCTGTGGGGATTTCCTTGGCTTTGCTCGTCGGTATGCATTCAGTGAGGATTATCTCGTAGCAAGGAGTGCTTTATGGGGACTGACCAAGGCCAGTAAAGAAGAATTGTCTCAACTGCAGGTGATACTGAGCGAGTTTATCAATCAAGCCATGCAAATAGATAATTCATCCGTCAGGCGACTATCGCTGAACGTCATTGAACGACTGGAGATGTCTGAAAATGACCTGCGGACGGACTTCCTTGATTTTTGCTTCGAGCACATGATAGATGTCAAGGAGTTACCTGGCATTCAGTCCGTCTGCATGAAACTCGCCTTCCGTATGTGCAAATTCTACCCAGAACTGATGGACGAATTGAAGCGCACCCTCGAAGCGATGGAGATTGACTATTACAAACCCGCTGTGAAAGGAGTCCGAAGCAAGATTCTAAGCGGTAGACTCAAATAATATTTTTCCCTAACATTATCTTATTCGATCAAGAGAAAAAATATTTCTCTACCATAGCTCTGAGTTGGTCGGCAGATAGGTTGGCTACACCTGTCTTCTCAATCAGCGCAAACTCCTCCTTGTTCTTGCCGATGACGAACTTACGTTCCTTGCCATCAATATCAGCAAACAGATGATAGTTACCTTTATATGCCTGCTCCATACGGATGCTGGAAACCGAATGACCGTTGATAGTCAGTTCAGGCATTGCAGCATCTTTCTGCCATTCACCCCATTCCTTCAGGTGGTCGATAATCGTAGTCTCTACCCTACCCGTCCATTGCTCAGAGACACCATATTTCGTGGCAATAGCCCTGAACTGCTTCAGAGACGCTACCACATCACGGATAATGGCATCTGGTCGGCGTATGCCGTTGTCACGGGCAAATTGGATGGCATCCTCACGGGTAATTCCACGGAGCTTGGCTCTGATATACAGGCAGTGATCCTCGTTAGGCAAGAAGCCACCATTATCTATGATATAGGTGATATCATAGGCAGGTGACAGTCGCCAACTGCCATCTTCATCCATGATGAACGAGAAGTTCTTGTTATGGTCATCGGTGTTGTTGGCCAGAATATTGAATACCATCCTGCGGAACACCTCCTGGCAGTCGGATTCAGGCAGATGCAGCTTACGGCAAACGGCTATCAGCTGCTCATAGCTGTCAGCATCAGGACTGATGGCAGCCAGCGTCTGGGTATAAATCTTCCTCTCACCGTCACGATCGAAACGCTTGGTGATGAAATGGTTGTTACCGTCAACGGTATATAGCTCCGATGGCATCATGCGGATTCCTGCCATCGTGGCCAGTTCATAGTAAGTCATCTCCAGTTCAGCCGAACTGTACTGTGTATTGCCGAACTTCAGCAGGCAATAGTCATAGTTCTTCAAGCCGGATATCTGACCACTGCGAATCTCACCTGTCTTCCGGTTGATGGCAATGATGGCTTTCGGCTGACGGCCACCTGCAGAGGTGCCAACAGTCAGCAAAGACTGCATAGTGATGCTCTCGTCGGGCATGATACGAGCCTGTTCCCTCTCTGTATAGATACGCTCAGCCAAGTCTGCCAACGATTTCATATCAATCTTCTGAGCCTTTTGTTCACGGGAAAACTCCGGTTGGAACTCCAAGGCTCCCATGCCACGTTTGCCAATAAACGAGAGTTTATCCAATGGCGTGATGTCGGCATTGCCCAGATGGTTCTGCTGTCGCCACAGGTCGAAGAGCTGATTACCCCAGGCATCAGGCAGTGAGTCTGCAACAAACGCTGGCAACTTCTGGTATATCTTGGCATCCTCACCCCAAACTGGTGTAAGACTCCGTGCTCCATCGATGGGTGCAACCAAGGGAGAAATATTCAGTCCTCGCTTGATCCACTCAGGGTTGTACATGAAATAAGCCAGCCGTCTGCGATTATCCCATGCCAAACGGCCTATCTCTTCTCCCCAAAGGATTACTTTCAATGAACTTGTCATAACAGCCTACTTCTTATTTGTGTGACGTATTCTCTGTGCCTTCTTCTCTTCCCTGCGAACAAGGTAAGGTGACTCAGGCAGCTCTGGCAGCACATCGTCCAAAGCATTCACCTGACCAACCACCCTGAGAAGCAAGATGAAGGTGGACAGCGACAAGTTGTTTGCCGTACCATTCTCAAACTTGTGGATGGTGGTCAAACCGATGCCTGACTGCTCTGCCACCTCCTTCTGGGTGAGGTTGCAGCGCATCCTGTATTCCTTGAACCGTGAACCAAGCAATCGAACCAGTTCTGGCGTAGAATATTCATAAAAGTCTGCCATAATTAATATATTTATTATTCAACAAACTGATATTTATATATCCATTTTATTATTTATCTTCACTTTTTTGATATTTAACGCTGCAAAATTAAGCATTATTTTCCAATCAAACAAACTTTTTCGGGTAAATATGCGAATCTGGAGCCCACTTTTAACATTCAACGTCATAAGACAGGATTTCGGTCAAGAAAAAAACAGGTTTAAGGTTTAGGTTTAACCATGTATATATACATGCCTTCATAACCTCAATCAAACGTACCTGAATCACATGGTGGGTTTAGTTTACCTCTTATATGTATATAAGCCTCTCTAAACTTAAACCTAAACCCCTGAGGCACAACCTGAGGCGATTTTTTCTTTTGACCGAAAAAACAGTTGCAAAGATGCGGCTCTTTGAAATAAAAGTCGTACCTTTGCAACCGACAAGATCGATGGTAAGAGATCGATTCGAGTCAAAACGGGAAAACGGATGGTTAAACTTGCTTAAAACTGAAATTTCCTGACATCAGGCCAGAATCCGTAAAAACTACGGACAAAGCAGACAAAACCACCACTGCCCGTCACTATGAGGCATTCGTAAGTCTCTCAAAAACAAATTTTTAGAAAGGGTTTACCCTATTTCTACCTTTTCGTTGTAACTAACTGATTTTCAGCGACTTACGTTTCCTGCGTGGGCAAATAGAAGCATCTAACGTGTTGAAAATCAATTAGTTACAAATTTCTTAAAAACAAATTTTAAATTATCACCAAAAGCACAACTACCTTATTATCAATGAATTACGCTTTTTAAGTTTATTAAAAAACGTCTAATTTTAGGAACTTTTTCTACCCTCTAGGAAATTAATAATTTGCATAAAACAACCCAAAAACGAATCCAATAGCATTAAAATCGGCCATAAAACACAAGTTTTCACAATAATCATCGACTCTATTCCTACTCAATATGACTCTTGTGGACTTATATTATTATTAGTCACATATATTGAGTGGTCTGACAACGCTGACATCGTGTTCGAATGATGACAACGGTATTGCGGAACCTGCAGGGCAAGTATTGCAAAACGGTGAGTGGACGGGCACTGGTGAGGGCCGTAGCGGAACCATCGTAGTCAAGCTGGTGGTAAAGAACCATCAAGTAGAGCAGGCGACCGTCGTCAGCCAGTCGGAATCGGTCTTTGCCCAGGAGACCATTAACAACCTCGTGGCAAAGGCACTCGGAAGGACGGACATGATGAGCGTGGAGGTGGATGGTATCACTGGCGCCACGCTTACATCGACTGGTGTCATCGATGCGATCAATGCAGCCTTGCAAGCAGCGATGGGAAATACGTCTGACACAGAAAAGACCTATCAAGAAAGGTACGTGCGACATCGTGGTGGTGGGTGCCGGCGGTGCAGGCCTCTCTGCGGCTGTGGCTGCGGCTGAGACGGATAGCAGGCTGAAGATTGTGGTGCTGGAGAAGCAGGGCATCCTGGGGGGCAACACCAACTACTCTACGGGTGGCATCAATGCCGCAGAGACCGACATCCAGAAAGGACTCGGCATAGAAGACACGAAACAACTGTTCTACGACGACACGATGCGTGGCGGCAAGAATGAGAATATCCCGTCGCTGGTCAGGAATCTGGTGGACAATGCGCCTGCCACCATCTCGTGGCTGACGGGACTAGGTGCCGACCTGACAGACGTGGGACTGATGGGTGGCAGTAGCATGAAGCGCACACATCGTCCGCAGGGTGGCTCGGCCATCGGTCCCCACTTGATGAAGGTGCTCAAGACGGCCTGTCAGAAGGAGAATGTCGAGATAAGGACATCAAACAAGGTGACAGGACTGCTGACGGCTGTAGACGGTCGTGTGACAGGTGTCTGTGTACAGAATGCCAACGGCAGCAGCTATCAGATCACGGCTCGGGCGGTCATCATCGCCACGGGCGGCTTCGGTGCCAATCTCGCTATGGTGGCTAAGTTGCAGCCTTCGCTCAGCGGCTTTGCAACCTTGAACCATCCCGGTACCACGGGCGATGCCTTCGACTGGGTGACGGCCATCGGAGGAGCTACCATTCAGATGGCGAACATTCAGATTCACCCGACTGCAGAGGCCACCAATCATATCCTCATCACTGAGGCTGTGCGTGGCAACGGAGCTATACTAGTGAACCATGAGGGCCAGCGTTTCTGCAACGAAATGGACACGCGCGACGTGGTGTCTGCAGCCATTCTTGCACAGCCGCAAGAAGAAGCCCTGCTAGTGTTTGACCAGACGGTGCGTCAGTCGCTGGCATCCATCGAGACCTACGCCAACCAGCATCTGCTCTGCGAAGGTTCTACTCTGGAGGAGTTGGCTGGTCAGTTGGGTATCCCTGCTGATCAGTTCGCACAAGCCGTGAGCCGATATAACGCCTGGCAGAAAGCGGGGCACGACGATGACTTCGGACGCAGTGCCACAGGAATGCCTGGTGCCTTAGAGACGGCACCCTTCTATGCCGTTCGTGTGAAGCCTGCCATTCATCATACGATGGGCGGTCTGAGCGTGAATACGGAGACACAAGTGCTACGAGCCGACGGCACACCTATCGGCGGTCTCTATGCCGCTGGCGAAGTGACTGGTGGACTGCATGGTGCCAACCGACTTGGTGGAAACGGTGTGGCCGACATCGTGGTCAATGGTCGTCTGGCAGGTCTGGCGGCGAGTAAGAGGTTAGCTCGTTCAGACCACCCCTGACCCCTCCTTGCTCGAACTCACTTGATCCTGACGATATTCAGCGAGTAAGGAGGTACATCCAGCAGAATGCTGCCATTCTCGGGTGAGAGCAGTTGCTCCACAGGATGGATGGCAGTGGGTGTATCGAGCGTGTTCTCTTCCATACCGTCGTTGGCTGCCAAACGAACTACACGGGCGCTTGCCGGCTTAAAGTTCTTCAGATTAAGTCGGGCGGTGGTTGCTGCATCACTGGTATTAGCGACTTTCACGATGAGTTCTCCGCTGGCATCGTCGATGGTAGCTGAAGAGAAGATGCCCTTCGTGTCGTCGTGCTTCAGTACCGTGTCGAAGACAAGTTCGTTGTCAAGCCATGCTTTCACGCTGTCGCCATTCACCTGCAGGGTAACATCGTACCAACGGCCTGCCTTTATACGTCCACGCTTACTGTCAGCCAGCAACTTGCCTCCATTGCTGATCTGCTCGATGGCATGCTGGGAGTTGGTCCAGCCACCGAAGTTCACCCAACAATAATTCTTTTCATCCACATAGTTGAAGATGATGATGAAGCCTTCAGCACCCTCATCTTTGCGGGCACGGAACTTACAGGTGTAGTGGTCGCTGTCGATGATGCTCTTCTCTATGCAGAGCGTGGCATCCTTATGGCCTGTCTGCCGCACAGTGTTACCCTCCTTCTGCCAGTCACCATAGACATAATCCATATCCTTATTGGTCTCGAACGTGGCGCGTGTGTTCCATGTTCCGAATCCCACACGGCTAAGCTTCGGTGTCAGCGGTTTTCTAACCATTCCTTCAAAGGGATCGTTCTGCTCCACCTTTACCACCTGTGAACCCAGATGCTGTGGCATAAGTTGCTGCACATAGTAACTCGGGGTACCCATGACACGGCTGCTGCTGAAACGGATCATATCGGGACGCCAGCGGGCATCGTTCTCGTTGACGAAGATGGGGGCATACGAGGCAAGTTCCACCACGTCAGAGTTGTTCTCCATGCCCATCATATAAACGGCTTCACCCAAAGCGGCATTCATGTTACCCAGTTTGCCGTAGCCGTTGGTCACTGCATATTCACCCACATAAACCTTTGGGCCTTGGCGGTCGTAGCTGTCGTACTTGTGGAATGCCGCGGCAAACCAGTCAGGTGAGCGGTAGTAGTGCTCGTCAAGCAGGTCAACGGACAGTTTGCTATTCCACTTGGGGTTGTCGTCGCCCCATGCCACCACGTTGCCGATGATCTTCATCTCGGGATATTTAGAGCGGATGGCCTTGTAGAACTGTTCGTAGCGCTCGTAGTAGTGGTCACTCTGCTGACGAGGGTCCGGCTGGTTGTTTTCGTTACCTATCTCCAAATATTCTATTCCGAAAGGCTCCGGATGTCCGTTCCTAGCACGCATAGCACCGTATTTCGATGTGACGGGACCGTTAGCATACTCCAAGGCATTCATGCACTCGTCGATCCACGGCTGGATGCTGTCATAAGGAGTCATGCCCCCATGCCATATTCCCACATTCACCACATAAAGCGGCTTGGCCCCTAAGTCCTCGGCCAACTGCAGGTATTCATGGTAACCCAGTCCGTCGGAAGTGCGATAGCCCCAGTTCACGTTCCAGTGCCCCTCACGCTCCTCAATCGGACCGATGGTACGTTCCCAGCGGAAAGCATTGTCTGGACTCTCCTGCCCCTCCACGAAACAACCTCCGGGGAAACGCATGAATTTCGGGTGCAGCTGCCACAGCATGTTAGCCAGATCGGGACGCATGCCGTTCTCATGGTTCTTGAAGGTGGGCGGGAAAAGGCTCACCATGTCTATCTGCACCTGCCCCACGCCGTCGAACACCAGTGCAAACTGCGCCTGCGGATCGTTGTCGTTGGCGGTGAGGGTGGCTTCGTACTTCGTCCAGCCCTGGGCCTTAACAGCAGGGAATTGGCTGACCACGGTCTCAGCATAGAGTTGTGAGCCGTCCTTCGAGCAGAGCGTGGCTTTCACGGTGCCTTGGTATTTCAGAGTCTTTGCCCAGAACGACAGACGATAACAGCGTCCCCGTACGGCATTGATGCCCCAAAAGCCCTCGTTTACCAGACAGACGGGCATCGTGGGCGAAGCCTTGATGTCGAGTGCCAGGGCGTTGTGCTGCACACTGTTAAGCAGTGGCGTCTTTTTCGTGGGTTGTATGAGTCTTGCCGTGAGTTGCGACGGGGCTGCTGCATAGGTTGACCATCCCTGCATATCGGCTGGTGCACCATAGCGAGGTCCGTCCTCAAACGAACGGTTACGTATCAGTTCGGCATAGATACCGCCGTCGGCTGCGTGGTTGATGTCTTCATAGAAGATGCCATAGAGCATCGGACTCACCTTCGGTCCGCGCTGCTGAGCGTCGATATCGATAGTCACTTGAGCCTGGGCTGCTGCATAGAGCGCACAACCGGCCATGAGAAGAATGTTTTTGTAAGTCATATATTACTTGTTAATTTTTTGATTTCTAACAACAACGCTGTCTTCTTCGGCAGAATCATCTGAGTGTCCATAATATGACATAGCCAAATTTCCTAAACTTATTTAATAATTGCTGCAAATTTAGCGAATTTACATTAAAATGAAGTACTTTTGCCAAAAGTTTTAATATGTTTTGTGAAGTTCATGAAAAAAGTTGTATTTGCTTCAATGGTGTTGTGCGCATGGATAGGTGCTATGGCACAGACAGAGAAAACGAGAGGGTTTGACGACCTGTATCATTTCATCGAGAACCTCGACGTGTTCGAATACGGGCAGGAGGAAAGCCGCGCGTACTACATTCCGGGTCATCACGTCCTGCTCAACGGCAATTGGAAGTTCTGCTACGCCGACACACCGCAGGAGATACCAGCCAACTTCTACGAGGAGAAATACTCCGACGCGAAGTGGGCCACCATCGACGTGCCGTCGAACTGGGAGATGAGAGGCTACGGCGACCCACTATTCCGCAACGTGTCGGCGCCATTCAAGGCCGACCCACCCAAGACACCACGCGACTACAACCCGACAGGTGCCTACCGCACTACCTTCACCATTCCCGCCGAATGGAGCGGTGAGGAGGTATTCTTGCGTTTTGAGAAGGTGGCTTCGGCATCGTTCCTGTGGATTAACGGTCAGGAGGTGGGCTACAATGAGGGAGCTCAGGAGCCTGCCGAGTACAATATTACAAAATATCTGAAGAAAGGCCGCAACACGCTGGCCATGAAGGTCATCAAATACAGCGACGGCTTTTATCTCGAGGGTCAGGACTACTGGCGCCTGGCAGGCATCTTCGACGATGTTTATCTCTATGCCACGCCCAAGACCCGCTTGTTCGACTGGTATGTGACCACCGATCTGGACAAGGATTACCGAGATGCCGACCTGAACATCGAGGTAAGTGTCAGAAGCTATGACAAGCAGCCTATAACGACTCCCCTTAAGGTGCAGGCCGTGCTGACCGGTGCCAATGGAAAAGAGGTGGCCCGACTGGAAAGTCAGGCGGCAACATTCGCCAGTGGCAGCAGCACATTGACGCTGAACATGAGCAAGCATATCAGCAACCCCTTGAAATGGACGGCAGAGACACCGAATCTGTATAACCTCAAGATGTACCTCGTGGATGCTGCCACCGGCAAGCGTCTGTCGGAGTGTACGCCTGAGGATGCCCGTCAGGATGTGGGGTTCAAGGAGACTGAGATGCGCAACAACGTGTTCTATCTCAACGGTAAGCCGCTGAAGGTGAATGCCCAGTGCTCTCATATGCAGGATCCCGACAACGGTCATGCCGTGAACGACGAACTGGTCAAGAAGGATATGACCATCCTGAAGCAGTTTGGCTTCAACGGTGTGCGCACCAGCCACTATCCCCCCGTACCGCGCTATCTGGAATATGCCGCCCGCTATGGGCTTTACATCATCGACGAGGCAGGCGTAGAGGCGCATGCCACGGAATGGGTTTCTGGCGACAAACGATTTATACCGATGTACCGTGAACGTGTGCGCCGCATGGTGCTGCGTGACAGAAACCAGCCTGCGGTGCTCTTCTGGAGCGCTGGCAACGAGAGCGGCGAGGGGCCTAACATCGGCGAGGTGATTGCCGAAGGGCGCAAATACGACCACACCCGCTGGTGGATGTACGGTGGCAATGCCTACAGTCATCCCGCAGAGGATATCATCGGTCCACGCTACCCTACTGCCCTGGCTCTTGACCTCAGGGTGGGAAAACACGGTGACGGTGACGTGCGCCCGTCGTTCATGGATGAGTATATATCGGTAGCAGGCAACAGCGGCGGTATGTTCGACGAGATGTGGCGCGCCGTCTATACCCATGAGCGCTGCATCGGCGGTGCCGTATGGGACTTCGTGTCGCCTGGACTTACCCAGCCTGCACGTAGGCTCAAGGACAAATCAGGCCACGATGTCATGGCGCATATCATGGGCAATGCCAAATTAGTGGCCGACAGCCGTAACCGTAAGAATCATGTAATCGACCTGAGCGGCCACGATGAGTGGGTGGAGGTGTATCGTAATGACTGTCTGGAACTGACCGGCAACACCCTGAGCGTCCATTTCGATGTCTATCCCCGCAAACTCATCAGTTCCTGCGGCTCATTCGTGACCAAGGGTGAATGGCAGTTCGGCGTTCAGCAGAACGGTAAAGAGCAGCTGGTGTTCTACATCAACACCGACAAGGCGCCAGCCTCAGAAGGCGAGCCCAAGGCATTCCCCTTCGGTAGAAGACCTGCGGCAACCAACCATAAGTACGAACTATCGGCCCCACTGCCCGCCGATTGGGAGAACAAATGGCACCATGTGGAAGCCTGCTACGACGGCAAGAAGATGACCGTAAGCATCGACAACACAGAGGTGGCACAGATGGAGGCACAGGGCAACATCATCAACGCCCCGTTCCCCGTAAACATCGGCCGTAACGAACAGACCCACGGACAGGACACCCATGTGTATATCTGCGATGCGCTGATGGATAATGTCGTCATTGCCGACAATTCAGGCCAGTTGCTCAATCTTGACTTCGAGACGGAGCAGCAGGAGGGTACTTATTTCAGCTACGGCATCGGTGCCCGCACCTACGGAACGATATGGCCCGACAGAACCGTACAGCCGGAAATCTATCAGATGAAGAAATCAGCCCAGCCCGTATCATGCCGGTTGCTGAGTGCCGACAATGGTACAGTAGAGATCTGGAACAGGAACCATTTCCTCAACACCTCTTATTACGATATGAAATGGGAGCTCTACGAAGACGGTGTCTGTCTGCAGCAGGGCACGATCAGTCCTGATGTGGAGCCGCTCAGCAAGAAAGTCATCACCCTGCCCTACAACCGTCCTGCCATCAAGCCAGGCTGCGAATACCGACTAATGATAACCAGCGCACTGAAGGCCGACGAGCTATGGGCGCAGAAGGGGCACGTGGCTGCGTGGGACCAGTTGGAACTGCCTTGGCAACAGTTGGCCACACCGTCTGACAAAACCGTTGGGAAGGCTGTGTTGAGCCAGACAAACGACTCCATCACCGTGAGCGGAGAAGGCTTCTCCTACACCTTCACACCCGACGGCCAACTTTTCAGCATCCGACAGGGCGGACAGGAACTGCTCAAGTCGCCAATGCAGTTGAACGTCTGGCGTGCACCGTTGGCACTTGAAGTTGACGGCTGGGATCAATGGAACATCACCTACAACAACCGCAAGCTCTGGAACGGCGGGCAGATAGCCAACGAGTTCTACAGCAACAACCTGGATGCCATCACCCGCATCCCCATCTCTTGTCAGGCCTTCGAAGCCAACGGTCAGGTGTATATCAACGTACGCTGTTTCTCACAATTCGGGGCACCCGTCAACACATCGCTCGATGCCTATATCACCGGCCTGCGCTATTCAGGCTTCTCTGAGGTCTATGAATACCGCATCAACGGCGACGGAACCATCGCCCTGCATCACATCCTTGAGCCCGAAGGCCCGATGCCTGCTCTCCTGCCCCGCATCGGACTGACCATGACGCTCATCGACCCGTTGCAACAGGTGAAGTGGTACGGCCGTGGACCTGAGGAGAACTATCCAGACCGCAAGACCGGCTATGCCATCGGCATCTATGAGAACAATGTGGACGATATGTTCGAACCCTACCTCATTCCACAGGACTGCGGCCTGCGGTGCGACAACCGCTGGCTTGCCATGAGCAATAAATCTGGACTGGGACTGCGCTTTGCGATGGATGAGCCGTTCAACTTCAACGCCTACCACTACAGCACCGACAACCTGACGAAGGCGGTATATACCTACCAATTGCAAAAGCAGGACGGCATCACCCTGAACCTGGACTACAACACCACAGGCGTAGGCTGTACGGCCTGCTATGTGCTGCCCGGCTATCAGGTCAAGCCCGCCCGCTACGAGCGACATCTGACAATAAAACCAATATCTCAGTGACTTACCGACATTAAAGCGAAAAATCTGCTAAATCCGTAAAATGGGTTGATATATCATGTAAACAAATAAAGAATAGCATGACAGTACAAGAAGCCATTCAAGCCCGGCACAGTGTAAGGGCATACAAGGAACTGCCTTTGGCTGATGAAGCAGTCAGAGTGCTCGTTGACAAGATTACGGAGTTGAACCAGAAAGGAAGGCTACATATGCAGCTTATCCTGAACGAACCAAAGGCGTTTCAAGGAACGCTTGCCAAATACGGCAAATTCCGTCATGTCAACAACTATATTGTCATGGCTGGAAAGAAGGCTGCGAGTCAGCGAGAGGAGAGCAAAACTAGTTTAGGCTCTCCCGAGCGTGAGCAGGCTCGAACGAAGTTCAAGGCCGATGATCTTGATGAACGTGTGGGTTACTATGGCGAACAACTTGTACTGCTTGCTCAGACGCTGGGACTGAACACCTGTTGGGTAGGTATCTCCTACTCCAAGGTGCCAGGAACCTATGTGCTTGACGAAGGAGAAAAGATAGCCTGTTACATTGCCATCGGCTATGGTGAGACACAAGGTGTCGGTCATAAGATCAAGACCGTCGAGCAAGTGAGCAATGTGAGTGACATCACACCGTTATGGTTCAAAAAAGGTGTTGAAGCAGCCTTGCTTGCTCCAACAGCCGTAAATCAGCAGAAATTTTCATTTGAATATGTCGGTACAAGTAACAATCGCCATCAAGTGAGGGCAAAGAAAGGTTTCTCCATGATTGGTTATACAAAGATGGATTTAGGCATTGCCAAATACCACTTTGAGATTGGTGCCGGAGAAGTAAATTTTGAGTGGTTATGAACATTGAGCAAGTCAGAGAGTACACGTTGTCACTCCCTGGAGTGACCGAAGACCAGGCGTTTGGTGAAGACATCCTTAACTTCCGCTTGGAGGGAAAGATTTTCGTCTGCCTGTGGCTAGGCGGTGGCAGGTATGATATGAAGGAAGGAGTTTCAAGAATTGCCTTGAAACTATCTCCAGACAGGAATATCGAACTCAGAGAACAATTCTCAGCCGTGAGACCCGCTTATCATTGGAACAAGACTCACTGGAGCGATGTCTATTACGAAGAAATGGACGAAGCAACAGTAAAGGGGTTGATTAAAGAGTCCTACCAACTCATTGCATCGAAACTTCCAAAGGCTATTCGCTCAAAGTATGTGCCTGTATAAGAATGATTTAGATGTGGTAAAATGGAAATAAAGAAACGTAAAATCAAGTACGCAACCATCTTCTTTCTCTGCTAGTTTGCCCTCCTGGTATTTCTCGTGGATGGAGTTCTGAAATTCCAGACATTGGTTGACTATCTCGGCTCCTACGCATTGGTGGAGATAAGCTTATTGCTATTGGTCATTCTACCAACATGGGCTGTTTACAAATTCACAAAAGAAAAATAAAGAACTATGACCATACAAGAATTTCGTGATTACATGGCATCGGGCAAACCCGTCGTTGGCGGTGGTGATGTCCACATGATGTTTCATCAGCTGTCGCAGGAGGCTCTGCAGATAACGGCAGAAATTAACGGGAAGTACCATACTCCAGAGCAGTTGCACGATTTGCTGGAGCGACTTTGGGGGCGTGAGGTTCCCAAGACGGTAGGCATGTTTCCTCCGTTTCATACCGACTGCGGTAAGAACACCATCGTTGGTGAACGGGTCTTCATCAACATGGGTTGTAAGTTCCAAGACCAAGGTGGCATCACCATCGACGAGGGCGCACTCATAGGTCACAACGTCGTGCTGGCAACCATCAATCACGACCTTGACCCGGCCAACCGTCAAAGCATGAGCTATGCACCCATCCACATCGGCAAAAACGTATGGATTGGAGCCAATGCCACCGTTCTTGCTGGAGTAACCATCGGCGATGGAGCCGTAGTAGCTGCTGGTGCAGTAGTGACAAAGGACGTTGAACCGAATACCATTGTTGGTGGCGTTCCAGCCAAAGTAATAAAAAAGATAGAGATAAAAGACAGATAAATCGGAATTTATGGAGAAGATAACATTCAGTCGTACTGATATTAGTGAAGATGTGCTATTACAGTTAGCCAAAACATCTGAGCTTATCAAACGATTAAACAATCTGTCTTTGGTCAATCATATCCAGAAGAAAGAAATTGTCAAGGAATTGTTCGGTTCTTCTGGTAGTAATACTTTCGTTGGTGATAATTTCCATTGCGACTTTGGTAAGAATATCCATGTTGGCGACAATTTCCATGCTGATTATAATTGTACGATGCTCGACGTTGCAGAAATACACATCGGCAATAACTGTCTGATTGGGCCTGATGTGGGAATTTATACAGCTGGTCATCGTCTCCAACCCGAAGGTAGAACGCTTGATGGTTATGGAATTCCAATTACTATTGGCAATGATGTTTGGATTGGTGGCCATTCCGTGATACTGCCTGGTGTTGTAATAGGTGATGGCGCAGTCATTGCTGCAGGTTCTGTGGTAACCAAAAATGTCGCTCCACGAACCTTAGTGGCTGGTAATCCCGCAAAATTCAAAAAAGAAATCATATAAATTCCAATTTATCTGTTGGAACTGAATAACAGTTAATTTTAAAAGGTCTTGGTAGAGACCAGAGCCGCGACTCGAAACACTCCAAGAAAATATGAATAAAGTAATGTTTTTGCTGGCAGTAGGACTCATGTGCCTGACTGCCTGTGCCCAGAAGAAGGGCGGAGAAAGAGGACCGCGCATGGGTGGCGGTATGAGTGTTAACAAGGATTCTGACAGCGCGTTTGTTGCTTTGAAGAACGAGACACTGAAGAAGTTCAGACAGCTCACCTTCGAGGATGCCAAGACGGGTAAGACAATGTCCTATAACCTACTTGTTCCCGAAGGTGCCGAGGCAGGTCACAAACTCCCATTAGTGTTGTTCATGGCCGATGCCAGTACCGTAGGTAAGGACGTGGCGGCTCCGCTCACTCAGGGATATGGAGCGTTGGAGTTCGCCTCAGACAGGGATCAAAAAGAGCATCCAGCGTTCGTATTGGTTCCCCAATACACTGAATGGGCGGTGCAGGATGACTGGAGCACCACCGACGAGGTGGAAATGACAATCCGACTGCTACAGACCGTCTGCAAGGAATACAATATAGATACCAACCGTCTATACACCACAGGTCAGTCTATGGGAGGCATGATGTCGTTCTACTTCAACATTACGCATCCCGATCTCTTTGCGGCTTCTCTCTTTGTCAGCAGCCAGTGGGACACCTCGAAGATGCAGGACTTCGGCAAGAAGCATTTCTTCTACATCGTAGCTGGTGGCGACCAGAAGGCATCGGGTGGCATGAGAGACTTGGCAAAAGTGCTGAAGGAGAATGATGCCCGTGTTGACTCCGCAAGTTGGAGTGCCAAACTGCCAGCATCGGAACAAGAGAAGTTGGCAGAAGAACTGATTGCCCGTGGCGGCAATATCAACTTCATCAAGTGGGAGGCAGGAAGCGTACTTCCCGAATCGGGTAAGGGCATGGAGCACATGGCATCCTTCGACTATGGTTATAAGATTGCCGCCGTACGTGACTGGCTGTTCAGACAATGCAAATAGGAGGGTTGACGATGAGAAAGATTTGCTTGAAGATTCATCGCTGGTTAGGGCTGGCTTTTGGAGTGATCATCTCCATCATCTGCCTGACAGGGGCAGTCATCGTGTTTCAGGACGAAATCAAGGAAGCCATCAATGCAGACATAAGGCATGTTGAGGATAAAGGCGAAGGACGCTATCTGACGGATGAAGCACTCATTGATGCCATACGCAGACACACCGTTGAGGGCTTGACGTTGAAGAGCATTCAAATGCCATCGAAAGCCGATGAACCAGCTTACGCACAGTTTGCTGAGCGAGGCCATCAGAAACTGGCCGTCAATCCCTACACAAGCGAGCTGATTGGATGGGAGAAGGAATCGGCATTGGTCAACACTGCCAAGCAGTTACACCGCTATCTTCTGAACGTGCCGTCAGAGCCGCATGAAGGCATGTCCGTCGGACGTTTCATCGTGGGAGTCACGGCTATCTGCATGACCCTGATCCTGCTTACGGGCATCGTCATCTGGTGGCCACGTAGCAAGAAGATGTTGAAGAACCGTCTGAAGGTCTCAATGGGCAAAGGCTTCCGCCGATTTGTCTATGACAGCCATGTGTCGTTGGGCATCTATGGCGTTGTGTTCCTGTTGCTGATGTCGCTGACGGGTCCTAGTTGGTCGTTCCACTGGTATCGCCAAGGAGCCATGACCGTTCTGGGCGGCGATGTTAGCAACATGGAGCACCACGGTCAGTTTGAAAGACAACAACAGGAAAAGCCCGACGAAATAAGCATCATGCGCCCTGACACGAACCATCACGGACAAGAGAAGAAGCCACCGCAGGTTGTCTTGATGCAACTGCATACGGGCGAATGGGGTGGTCTGCTGGTTAAGTTCATCTATTTTCTTGCAGCCATCATCGGGGCTCTGCTCCCCTGGAGCGGTTACTACATGTGGTGGAAACGGACTCATCCTCAGAGGAAACCTGTGGTCAAGGTAATCAAGTAAATTCCAATTTAACGAACTGACACAAATATGGATTTCAAAAATAAAATAGTAATCGTCACAGGTGGTGCACAAGGTATCGGAAGATGTATAGCGGAAGAATTCGGGAAACGTGGAGCCACTGTTTGCGTAATCGATAAACAGCAGGGTGACCACTTTGTGGGTGACCTTGCTGACAAACAGGTGCTGGAACAATTTGCCAAGGATGTCATTGAGAAGCATGGGCATGTGGACTATCTCATCAACAATGCCCTGCCACTGATGAAAGGCATAAACGAGTGCAGTTATGAGGAGTTTCAATATGCCCTGAGTGTTGGCGTTACAGCTCCGTTCTATCTCACAAAACTCTTCGCTCCACATTTTGCCAAAGGAGCGGCCATCGTCAATATATCTTCCTCGCGTGACCGTATGAGTCAGCCACAGACGGAAAGCTATACGGCAGCAAAAGGTGGCATAGCGGCTTTGACTCACGCTTTGGCTGTCAGTCTTGCCGGAAAGGTTCGTGTAAACAGCATCTCTCCTGGATGGATTGACACGTCCTACACCATTTATGAAGGTTCCGATGCCATTCAACAACCGGCAGGACGTGTAGGGAACCCATTGGATATAGCTAATATGGTGCTCTTTCTCTGCTCTGACAAGGCCGGTTTCATCACGGGTGAGAATATCTGTATTGATGGCGGCATGACCAGACAGATGATATATCATGGCGATAATGGTTGGACTCTAAATCAAACAGACAATGAATAAAAGAGAATATGCACAGGCCAACAAGGATTGGCTGGAAGCGAAAGCCAAGGAAGAAGGAGTCAAGGCACTACCCAAGGGAATATACTATAAGGTGCTGAGCAAGGGTAATCAGTCAAGTCCACAACCTTCTGTCAGGAGTATTATCACGGCTCACTATACAGGGAAGACCATTGACGGCAAACAGTTTGACAGCAGCCGTGGCGGTGTGCCGTTGGCTTGCCAACTCTGCGACCTCATTGAAGGTTGGATTATTGCCATGCAGCAGATGCATATCGGCGACAAATGGGAGTTGTATATCCCTGCAGAGATGGGCTATGGCAAGTTTTCACAGCCAGGCATCCCCGGTGGCTCAACACTGATTTTTGAAATAGAACTTTTAGGCATCGCATAACAATGACACAAGAACAATTCAAAGAACTTATACGTAGTCAGCAGGGCGAACTCAATGCCGTCCTGATGTACCAGAGACTTGCAAAAGTAGTAAAGACAGACAAGGAGCGTGAGACATTCCTCCAGCTTGCAAAGGAAGAAGGCCGACATGCCAGTGTTTTCCATGTCTACACCAAAGAGGCATTAAAGCCCAAGAAGACAATGGCAATCATCATGTCGTTCCTTTATCGGCTATTGGGAAAGAAGCGTTTATATAAGCTGATAGCAAAAGGTGAATACGATGCTGCTGTTGGCTATGAGCATCTGATTGCTGATTTTCCAGAGGTGGAAAGCGTAAAGAACGACGAAAAGCGGCATGGAGATATGGTTTCGTCTTTACTTGAATAAGACTTGTTGGAGTGACATTATTATTTTGAAGTAAGGGAAACAAGAAACTATTGAGTTGAAGGAATAATACTATCCCTTCCTGCGTTTTTTCTTTTTTATCAGGAAGTTGATGGCCACTTTCAGCCTAGTTTCGAGAGCCTGATTGTATGTCGGGCACTTGGCTGTCTCGCGCATCGTGCCGTCTTTACGGTTGATGATGACAGCATAGAACTTGCCAATCTCGTTGAAGAACACCTCACGATACACCAGCACATCCATTCTCTTGCGTCGGCCTATCCATGCTTGTACCTCCTGAAGAGAGGGGGCAAGAAGAAGAAGATCCTCTTGATATTCGGTCAAGTCACCATCATTATAACAGAATGGAGTCACATCAGAGAATCCCAGTTTTTTCAGGGATTCTGCCATGCTTACACTCACTATCGGCAGGACTGGCGACTTCATCTCTTAATTATAGTCCTTTATCTCGTTCAGCAAACAGAGTAACTTGAAGGCTGCATTTACAGGAGCGTCCTCCTGTATTGAATACAGGTTATGGGAGTCTTCGTCTGAATAGCATATCTGGTATTCATCCCCGACCTTATTCATCCTGAACGAATACGTTCTGCTCCCATTCTCGATCTCTGAAGGAAGCAGATCCAGAAGCGCAGTCAGAGACCAGGCTGGGGTTAAAGCATCTGGCACACTTTTCTTGGCTATATCTATCAGAAAACGGTCGGCTGTCATTCTGTTCTCCCTGGCTTGTTCCCATGACAGCGAGTACAATGCCGGTTCGTCCTTGCTCAATTCGATAGATATCCAGCATTTGTCTGCCGTTGAAGGTGAGATGCCTAACGCCACCAACATACGGCCTTGTTCTACTGATGTACAGTCTTTTATCATTATCTGTTCTTCCTAAACAATCATAAATATGGGCGCAAAATTACAAAAAACTGAGGATTTTTGAGTACTTTTGCCGTCAGAATTAAATTGTTTTATGTAATTTGTAGTGAAGATGCAAGAGATTAGTTACAAAGACATGAAGTTTAATCCCTTCAACCTCATTGGTGGAGAATGGATGCTGATAACCGCTGGCGACGAGCACAGCTGTAACACGATGACGGCCTCTTGGGGGCATCTGGGTTGCCTGTGGGGTAACAACGATCCTTCGGCAGTGGTTTACATTCGTGAGTCGCGTTATACCAAGGAGTTTGTGGATGAGGAGCCTTATTTCTCGCTCTGTGTCATGGACAAGTCGTTCAAGAAGCAGATGGCCTATCTGGGCAGCACGTCAGGACGTGACGAGGACAAGATAGCCAAGGCAGAACTCACACCCGTCTATGCCGATAACACCGTCTATTTCGAGGAAGCCAAGCTGGTGCTCGTCTGCAAGAAGGTGTATGCCGCAGAGATCCAGCCAAGTGGCATCATCTATCAGGAAACCATCGAACAGAGTTATCCGCAGGGTGACTATCATACCATGTACGTGGGTAAGATCGAGAAGGTGCTGGTGAGGGATGATGAGTATCTGAAATAAACCATGCCCAAGGAACGCAACAAGGCTATCTGCCAGCAATAGACTATTGCAAGGAACGCGGTTACAAGTGGTATTGAGCGTATGACACAGACAATAGTATATATTCTCATTTGCATCAATGTGGTGACCTTCCTGGTCTATGGCATTGACAAGTGGAAGGCCAAGCAAGGCAGCTGGCGCATATCAGAAGCCACCTTGCTATTACTTGCTGTCATTGGTGGCAGCATCGGCGCATTGTTGGGCATGCAAGTCTGGCATCACAAGACGATGCACTTGAAGTTCAAATATGGACTCTCTCTGATTCTGTTAGCTCAGATTGCCCTCATTTATTTGATAATCCAAAAATAAAGATACAATGAAGAATATCCTATTCGCATTTACAATGCTACTCGCAATAGCAGCTTGCACAAACAAGCCGGTAACAGCAGTTGAGAACAATGAGGAAAGTACCGAGGTGGCCTTTGAGGTGGCCAAGAACTACTTCTTCAAGAATGATCAGGTGATTCCAGAATACCCTAAAATTACCACAGAAGAAGAGTTCACCAAGCTCTTCGGCATGGCTACGAAAATGGGTGAAGATGGCAAGCCTACAGCCATCGATTTCACAAAGCAGTTCGTGCTGGCCATCGTTCTGCCAGAAACAGACTTCGCAACGGAAATCAATCCCGTGAAGGTGGAGGAAAAGGGCGATTCGCTTCTCTACACCTACGAGATAAAGTCTGGTGAGAAACAATCATTCAGCATCCAGCCTGTTTCCATCATTATCCTTGATAAGAAATACGAGAACAAAAGAATTGTGCTTGTCAATGAGCGAGAAACAAACTATTTTCCTGCCATTGACCGCTATCTGGCAGACTCCATCGGCAGCAAATATGCAAAGGGTGAACACTGCGTACCTATCCACAGCATAGTAAGAGTTGACGAGCGTAATGCCGAGGACATTCTCGTATGGGGCGATTTCTGGGTGTTCAACTACAATCAGGTTGGCGACACGCTGAAATGCGTCTCTGGCGGCAGCCATCCTGGACTATTGCACATCCGACAGACAGAAAAGGGCTTCGAGGTGATGGCCTTCGATCAGGTTGAGGATGGCTCCAGATACTTGCCGACGGCCAAGAAGATATTTGGCGACAAGTTCGATGCTTTCCAAGCCATCAACAGCGATGAGAAGAATCGCGAAAGACTGAGAGCAGACGTGTTGGCGACTTATGCCAAGAAGAACGGCCTCACAGTGACTCTGTATCAGGACTATGGCTGGCCAGCCAAGAAACTGGAGAAATAAATATGACGATAGATAAGAGAGATATGCACAAGGAGAAATTCATGATCTATCGGAGGGATGCGAAGAAGGGCGAGGCCACCTATTCGCCGAAGTCGCACTCTGCCCCGCATTTCGAAGGCCACTACGTAGAGGGCATGGAGGAATGGGCATCGTGGTACTGCTTCAACAAGAAGGATGATGGAACCTATGAAGCCGAGCTTGACGAAGCCTGGAACGAAGGCAGTCATTATGGCGGAGGAACCATCAACGTGGATATTCCCAAGGAGTGGTTCGCTCTTTCTTACGATGAATTCCTCGAACATGTCATTACCCTTGCTGCAGCAAAGCATTATGGTTTTACCATAGACGACCTGAAGGATAGAAAAGGATTGAAACAGTTCTTTGGTTTTAAAGATTCAATTAAACTTATCAGACTCTCTGAGGAGCATACCATCGCTTTCAAGGAAGAAATGCAGGAGGCATTCCAGCATGGATTTATGGCGTATTACAAAGACGATAATCAATGGCAGGTATTGCCCGACAAGGACTTCTATCAGTCATTAGAGGCAGAAGGTGCCGAAGCCTACGAAGCCGTCAGCGAGGATGGCCAGCGTGTGGGCGGTGCCATCATTACAGCTAACGGCAATATGGGTGAACTTGCATTCCTCTATGTAAAGGTGGGTGTTCAGAGCAAAGGAATCGGCCAGACCATCTGGAAAGCCATAGAAGCCATGCATCCTGAGATAGAAGTATGGGAAACCTGCACCCCATATTTCGACCGCCGCAACATACACTTCTACATCAACCGCTGCGGATTCCATGCCGTTGAGTTTTTCAATGAGCATCACCCAGATCCCAATATGCCTGAGCAGTTTGATCAGGAAGATGGACTCTTCAAGTTTGAGAAAAGAATGAAATGATATGAAAGATAACGAAGTAAATTTGGAGAAATGATGCAACTTTTCGCCACAATCTTACGTCTAACAGATAGAAACTTTTAAAAGTTAAAGATTATGATACTCTCAACAACCCCACAGATTGAAGGTCACACCATCCGCGAATACAAGGGTATTGTGACAGGTGAAACCATTATTGGTGCCAACATGTTCAAAGATCTCTTTGCAGGCATCCGCGACATCGTAGGAGGCCGTGCTGGCGCTTACGAGAAGGTGCTTTCCGAAGCCAAGGACACCTCCATGCAGGAGATGATACAGCGTGCTCAGGCTCTTGGAGCCAATGCCATCGTAGGCATTGACATCGACTATGAGACTGTCGGAGCCAATGGCTCAATGCTCATGGTAGCCACCAGCGGAACGGCCGTGGTCATCTAAATCAGATCAATGAAGACGTTAGGAAACATCATCTGGGTCATATTCGGAGGCCTGCATATAGCCTTGGAGTATTTCATCGCAGGACTGATACTGATGATAACCATCATCGGCATCCCCTTCGGCTTGCAGAGCCTGAAACTGGGTATGCTGGCCATCTGGCCGTTCGGTACGAAAGTGAAATGGCGGGAGTCGCAACCAAGCTGTCTGAGCATCTTCATGAATGTGCTGTGGTTCTTCGTTGGCGGCATCTGGATATGGCTCACCCATATCTTCTACGGCCTCATATTCTGCATCACCATCATCGGCATCCCATTCGGAAAGATGCACTTCCGGCTGGCAAAACTGGCTCTTTCACCTTTTGGGAAAGAATTAGGTTAAATACCGACTCTATATAAGTTCCATAAACTTCTGCATGGCCTTGCGGATATACATGTCTTTGGGATAGAGCCAAACGACAGGCATTGGGAGGGCAGCTTCACGGAGGGGAACGGCACAGAGCCCCTCCTCACCATGGGTGATGCTGTCAACAAGTATGGCTACCCATCGCCCTGTGCGTACCAGATGGAGCAGCGTGTGGATCTCGTTGATTTCCAACTTGGGCTGCAACTCTATTCCTTTCTTGTTTGTCAGACTGTCAAACATTCTTCGGGCATTCATACCACGGGCTGGCGTACAGATATTATAGTCGGCCAACTGGCGTAGTGAGACTGTAGCCTGCTGAGCCAATGGATTCTGATCAGAAACGATGGCACAAAGGTGATAGGTCTTTGCAGGCTGTTCCGTAAGCAGATCATCTTTCTCCATCATTTCGAAAGTCAGGGCAAAATCCACCTTTCGTTCCCTGACGGCATCTATCAGCTCGTCTTGCTTCAAGAACATTACCTCAAAATGAATTTCCGGGTATTGCTCGGAGAAACGGGCGATGGCATCAGTAATCAGTGCAGACAGGCCGAAGGTCGTGCCTATGCACAGACGTCCTGTTTTAAGGTCCTCCATATCCTTGATACGCTGCACGCCATAGTCTGCATCAGCCACCGTCTGACGGGCGTATGGCAGGAAGTCACGTCCAGTTTCCGTCAGGAACACCCGCTTGCCGATACGCTCAAAGAGCTGAACGCCCAATTCCGTCTCCAGCTGTTTGATTTGCTGTGAGAGTGTGCTCTGAGTAATAAAGCACTGCCGGGCTGCCTCCGTGAAGTTCAGCGTGTCGGCACTCGTAATGAAGTATTTCAGCTGTCTCAGTTCCATAATCGATTTTATCAATGATAATCATCTAAATAATCCTTGGTGCAAATATACAAACTTTCCGTGAATTGTCGTAACTTTGCAGCGAAAAAAAGTTTAAAAGTTGATGTAAAATATGAGAAAAATGAAGAAACAAGTACTGATGATTGCAATTGCAGCTGTCGCACTGTTCACTGCTTGTCAGCAGAATAAGGGCGAACAGGCTGCAAGCAAAAGTGAGACTAAGACTACTTGGACGAAGATTGAGCCGCAGGATATTGAGAATCCAATCCATCTTTTTGCCGAGCGTCATGTTGCCATTGCTACAGGTAAAGGCGATTCAGTCAATGCCATGACAGTGTCGCACGGTAGTATTGGCCAACTTTGGCGTCGCCCAGTCATCAGCATCTATATTTCCAGTAGCCGCTACACCCATGAACTGTTGATGAACAACGAGTATTTCACAGTTAATGCCTTCCCTGAAGAATGTGACAGTGCACTCCAGTATCTTGGCACCCATAGCGGACGTGATGGTAACAAACTATCTGCTGCGGGATTAACACTAGAGCGAACAGGACTCGGTAATCCTACCTTCAGTGAAGCCAATCTTGTCATTGAATGCCGTAAGATTTATGCAGAACCCTTTGTGCGTGAACGTCTTGACAGCACAGCCCTATCCATGCTATCAAATGGTACAGGTATGCACACCATGTTTGTTGGCGAGATTGTAAATGTCATGGAAAGGAAATAAGTTTTAGGAATGCAAGATATGAAATCCAGATACATCGCCAGCTGTGTCTTCACAAGGGATTATCCTGAACTGAGTTTGCGCATTCAGGACTACCTGAAACAACGTTTTGAGATAGAAATCATTCGTTGCTGTGCCGACAAGTACAAAGTGGAACAGTTTGAGGATGTCATGGCTCCATCCGTCTGTGAAAGATGGAAGGCAATGCCGCACTACATTCCCTTTGAGCCGGACACCACGATGATTTCCATCTGCCACAACTGCAGTGCTGTTTTTCAGGAGAGCCATCCTGACGTCAAAGTTCTTTCGCTTTGGGAGTTCATCTTGCAGTACGATGCCGACTTCCTCTATCCTGACTATGGTGGCGAGCGGATGACTATACAGGACTGCTGGCGGCAGTATGACAACTGCGCCGAACAAGATGCTGTGCGTGAACTGTTGCGGCGTATGAATATAGAGGTCGTTGAGATGGCCGAAAACCGCGAGCATACCCGTTTCTGTGGTACTTCACTCTATCGGCCTGCACCGCCACGAAACTTTAAAATGGCTCCCAAGCGCTTTGTAGAGGATGCTGAGGGCATGTTTGTCCCACACACGGAAGAGGAGCAAAAGCAACTGATGAAGGAGCACTGCCGACAGTACCAGACAGAGCATGTCGTAGCCTACTGCCATTACTGCACTGAAGGGTTACGTCTTGCTGGTCAACCCCACTATCACATAGCCGAACTGCTGTTCCCAAATAGTATTTAGGAAATGAGACAATTATTAGCAATCACCGCCCTATTGCTGGGCTGCATCAGCATGTGGGCACAAACTAAGAACAACGAAATGAAGTACAATAAAATTCAAGTTGAAGACTGCAATGTATTCTACCGTGAGGCAGGCTCGCCCGAAAAACCTGCCATTCTCTTACTGCACGGTTTCCCCAGCAGCAGTCACATGTTCCGCGAACTGATGCCAGAACTGGCAGGCGAGTATCATCTGATTGCCCCCGACTTCCCTGCTTTTGGACAGACGGATAGCCCCGATCGCGAACACTTCACTTACTCTTTTGACCATCTGGCTCGCATCGTCGATAAGTTTACCGAGGCTATCGGACTGACGAAGTTTGCCATGTATGTCTTTGACTATGGTGCCCCCATCGGTTATCGTCTGGCGATGTGGCATCCTGAGCGCATCACGGCCATTATCTCCCAGAATGGCAACATGTATGAGGAAGGACTTGGCAAGAAATGGGAGGCTCGCAAGGCATACTGGCAGAACCCTACTGACGAACTGCGCCAACAGTTTGCATCGGCCTATGCCCTTGAAACCATCATCGGACAATACACCTTCGGAACTCCAGAAGGCTCAGTAGGTCCCGACGGTTATTCACTCGATTACTATTATGTCTGCCAGCCTGGCCGCGCCGAGATGCAGAACGACCTCATTCTCGACTATCGCTCGAACGTTGCCCTCTACCCGGAGTTTCAGAAGTATCTCCGTACCTATCAACCACCTTTGTTGGCCGTATGGGGTGAGAACGATCCATCGTTCATCCCTGAAGGTGCCAAAACCTTCAAGCGCGACGTGCCCAATGCCGAGATACATTTCGTACCCAGCGGACACTTCGCACTCGAAAGCCATCACACGGAGATTGCCAAATTGATAAAGGACTTCCTTGCTACAACTCTATCACATGCGGTTTGATGTCGGTGTCGTGAGTGGCAAGGCTCTCGATGCAGTTGGCATCCATTGACTGTTCGCGAATCCACTGAAGCGACTTGCGCTGCATCTCCTTGTCGAGCGACACACCGCTGGTGATCATCTCCTTCCACGACTTCGTGGCATAACCGCCATCTGAGAACAGCAGCACGTAGTGTCCGTCCTCGCGGGTAATCTTCACGGCACAAAGTCCGTCGCAGTGACCGGGTATGTTGATCATCTTGATACTGCCGTCGCCAAAGAGATCGAAGGACTTCTGGGCAGGACCTTCCGTACCGTTCCATACGATGGTCTGCAGGTCAACACCCTCCCACCACTTCTTATAGCGGATGAAGCCGTTCTTGCGGGCACAGTCCAGTTCCTCCTGAGCCACGATGATGTGCTTGGCATCCTTCACGGCTCGCAGTCCGTTGGCATGGTCACAGTCCAGATGCGTCAGCAACACATAGTCAAGATCAGCAGGTTTGATGCCCATCGCCTCCAACTGTTCATCGACAGCCTCCCCAAGCGGTATCTGCCCCTGATTCACATTATATAATACACGCGATCCGAGGCTCTTAATCTGAGCCGACTTGTCATAGACACCCTCGGGCGACATGTCGCGGTGCCAGCCCGTGTCAACGAGAATCAGCCCTTTCGGGTGTTCAATGAGATAAACAGAAACAGGCAACCATATCCAGTCCTCTTTCGGAGTGGTCATACCCGATGCTTTTAGCAGGTTGCAGTTATCGCCGCCAAACGGCAGGTAAGGTGATACACGGACTTCGCCGGTATGCAAAACATGAATCTTCATCATAACAATTACAATTTATAAATAATATCTGGGTGCAAAGATAATGCATTTTCCAATACCTTCGGTGTCCCAAACTCCACACAAAGTGGCGAATTCTCTACTTCCAGGCAAATAATCTCCATGAAAAGGTGAAAAGGAACACTGAAATTGGGATTTTTTGACTACCTTTGTACGCAAATTATAGGTGATATGCGACATATAGACTTTGACGACCTCTGGAAGAACCACCTGTTTGACTATAAAGATGGTGATTTGCTGGTGATTGATGACATCACCCGACTGAACCTGTCTGACTACGAGAATACGACGCTGGCCTTCGTAATGGCTGTGTTCTGCATGGAGGGACGTTTGCAGTGTGTGGTGGAGGGACGGGAGTATCGTATTGGCAGTGGTGATTTCTTTGTCTATATGCCCGGGCAGGTGATTGGTGAGATCCTGCTCAGTCAGAATGCTGACGTGAAGGTGATTGCCTTTGCACAGCGAGCCATCGACCGCTCATTGTATCTCAACAAGTTCGTCTGGCAGAACATGGAATACGTCAAGGAGCATCCGCTGTTCACCTTGTCTGAACGTGAACGACAGGGCCTCAGCCACTATTACCAGTTGCTGATGAACAAAACACAGGATGGAGACGGCAGTTTCCAGCACGACGTGGTGAGGCTGCTCTTTCAGGCGCTCATACTCGAGTTCCAGATGTTTGTTGACAGGCGCAGAGGAGAGACCGCTGAAAGCAACAGCGAGAAAGATTCTTCAGTCCGTCAGAGTACGCTGGTTTATCGCCGCTTTATGTCGCTGTTAGCAGAGTCTAACGGCCGTGTGCGCAGTGTGTCAGTCTTTGCCAATATGCTGAACATCACCCCGAAATATCTCTGCAAGTGCGTGAAAGACGAGTCTGGCCGTTCCCCCCTTGACTTGATACACGAGACCACTGTGGGTACTATCCGCCAACAACTACGCTACAGCAACAAGACGGTCAAGGAAATCTGCAACGAACTCGACTTTCCCAACCTGTCCTTCTTCGGCAAGTTTGTCAAGGAGCACTTGGGCATGTCACCAACAGAATATCGGCAGCAGAACCTGAATAATGGTTGCTGATACAAAGTACGATTTCAGGTGTTTATTGTCCATTTACTAATTATTCTAAAACATTCTGCAAAAATAGCGAAATTTCGGTATTTATTACTACTTTTGTAGTCATATCAAGTATATTTATGAGAAAAGCAAACTTTATTTTGGCAGCAGCCATGTTGATGGTGTCAGCTGCGGTGATGGCTCAGCAGTCATCAAAGGTGTATCTCACAAGGGAGATTTCACCGGAATCGTTGGTAAAAATCTATAAGGCACTTGGCGTTGAAGCCAAGGGGCGTGTGGCAGTGAAGATGTCAACAGGCGAAGGCAGCAATCCCAACTACCTGAAACCTGAACTGGTGAAAAACCTAATATGGGAGGTAGACGGCACCATCGTGGAATGTAACACCGCCTACGGCAACGGCCCTGCCGACAAGAAAGACGAACGCAACACGTCGGAGAACCATTGGAAGGTGATTGAGCGTCACGGCTTCACAAAGTATTTTCCTGTCGATATCATGGACGAGTACGATGAGATTCGAATCCCCGTAAAGGATCAGACACACATCAAGTACGACATCGTAGGTGGACACATGGCCAACTACGACTTCATGATTGCCCTCAACCATTTCAAGGGTCATCCTATGGGTGGCTACGGTGGTGCGTTAAAAAATCTCTCCATCGGCTGTGCCAGTCAGAACGGCAAGGCTTACATCCACTCTGCCGGCAAGATGGAGAAACTGGATATGGGCAAGCTGTGGACACCAGAGTTCATCGGCAATCAGGACGGATTCCTCGAAAGTATGGCAGCTGCTGCCCAAGCCGTTGTGAACTACTTCAACAAGAAGCAGGGCATCATCTACATCAGCGTCATGAACAACATGTCAATAGACTGCGACTGCGTGGATCATCCCGAACCCGTGAAGCTGGAGGACTATGGCATCCTCGCCTCTACCGATCCCGTAGCGCTCGACCAGGCCTGCATCGACATCATCAACCAACAGAAGGTGACGGCCAAGAACGACCCTACCGATTTGCTGAAGCGCATCGACAAGCAGCATGGCACACACACTATCGACCATGCAGCCCAGATTGGCCTTGGTTCCAAGAAGTATGAGTTGGTAAATCTGGATTTATAATGTCACCGTTGTCACTCGCAAATCGCTGAAAATGAAAAAGAAAATAGTCTTTGGTGTGTTGTTGGCTGTCATTATCACAGCAGTCGTAGGTACATATATGTATCGCCACCGTTTTGACAAGTACGAGCAAAGTCAGGAAGAGCAGGCGGCAGGCATCAAGGCCATCGGCAAGGATTCCCGTTTCCTCGTGACTTATTTCTCCTGGCCGAGTCCTGATTATCCTGATCTGGATGCAACGTCTGGAGCCAGCAATGTCGTGAAGGACGGCCAACTCTATGGTAACACGGAGTATGTAGCCGATATTCTGAGCAAGAAACTCAATGCCGACTTGTTCAGGATAGAAACCGTGCGGAGCTATCCTACGGAACCCAAAGCCCTGCTTGACGAGACCAAAGTGGAGAATGCCAGCCATATGAAACCAGAACTGAAATCGAAGGTGGAGAACTTCTCCGACTATGATGTCATCTTCGTTGGCTATCCCTTGTGGTGGTACGACATGCCGATGGCCATCTATTCCTTCCTCGAAGGATATGATTTCAGCGGCAAGACCATCGTGCTTTTCACCACTCATGGCGGCAATCGCTTCTGCAGGACTGTCCCGACTGTCCGTAAGTTGTTCCCCAAGGCGAATGTTGTTCAGGGACCAGCCATCTACGACAGAGAGATGGACAAGGCAGAGCAGTCACTTGACGAATGGTTGAAGGATAATGAGTTCGTTAACTAGTATGCCTGGAAAATGCATCATGGAGTGCTAAGCCGAGATGAACATAGAAGACAATGGTGAGCACCAATTGGCCGATGGTGAGCACCAATTGGCCGATGGTGCTCACCAATCGTCCTATCGCTTGTCGGGTACACCGTAGTCCATCCAGCGCTCCTGGGGGTAGTAGCCCTTCAGCGTCTTTTTCTTCTCGGTGTAGGCCTCCTTTACGCGATCCATTACGAGTTTTAGTTTTGCCACCGTTGGCGTGAGCTGTTCACGAATGCTGTCCACCTCGGAGTTCACGGCCTCCAGTTCCTTGACGGACTGTTCCATTGCGTTGATCTCTTCGTTGGTGACACCACGCTCGCCCATTTCCTTGACATGACGGCGCAGGCCCTCCATGAGGCTGCGACTCTTCTCAATCTGAATCTCTACTGTCTTTGACATAATTCTTCTTTTTAAAGTGATACTTTAGGATCAATATTTCAAGTACAAAATTAACAAAAAAAGTCGATTTTACGAACGCTACAAAGCATCACTTTTTCGATTTTTAAGATGAAAACAGCCTGTGTTTTAACTTTTATTTGTACCTTTGCAGCCGATTTCAACAACGACTCTATAGCTTGGTAGAGCTTACAACTCCACAGATATTTATGGACAAAACAAACGTTACGAAAAGAGTGACGGCTACCATCCTGTCGATGTCGCTGCTCACCGTGATGGCAGGAGCCGCCATCGCCCCCGCACTGGGCATCATCAAGGCTCACTTCTCTCAGGAAAACGACCTGCTGGTACAGCTCATCGTGAGCATGCCCGCGCTGCTCATCATCGTCACCAACTTCTTTTTCCTCTCCATCAGTCGATGCCTGCGGACAAGGGCCATTGCCACTACGGGGCTATTGCTCTATGTGACGGCAGGAGCGGGATGTTTCTTCGTCAATGACATCCATGTGTTGCTTGTAATGCGAGCCATGCTTGGCATCAGCGTCGGACTCATCATGCCACTCTCTACTGGGCTGCTGGCTTACTACTTCCCTCCAGAGGAACAGGCAAGGCTGATGGGACTCTCGGCTGCCATGAACCAGATGGGAGGTGTGGTAGCAACATTATTGGCAGGACTGTTGGCTACGATTGAGTGGAACTACGCCTTCCTGGTCTATCTCATGGGACTGATAGCCGTCGTGATGGTGTGGCTGTGGCTACCAAATGAGCAACTCGGCTCTGCCAACAAGCGTGGCATCCCCTTCGAACCTCGCCAGCTGCTGAAGTTTCATCCCTCAGTCGTTGGCATGCTTTTGCTGATGATGATTTTCTTCGTGTTCCCAACTAACTTCGCCATCATCGCCCGCCAGCAGACAGCACTTTCCAGCGAGGCCGTCACAATGATTATGGTTGGACTCGATGTCGTGGCTTTCTTCGTGGGAATAGTCTTTGGTTCTCTGATGCACTGGTTCCGCCAGCCCATCAAATACTTCGCTCCACTATTCTTCCTGCTGGGCTACGCTTCCTATCTTGTTCCCAGTGTTGCGATGATACTCATCGGATCTGCATTTATCGGCATAGCCAACGGCGTGGGTGTGCCTTACCTAAACACCATCGCAAGCATCAAGGGAGGTAAGAACTCTGCCACCACTGTCATGCCTCTGCTCTCCGCAGCCCTCTACCTGGGGCAGTTCGTCTCGCCCCTAGTAGTCATACCGCTGTCGCACAATCTGTTTGGGGCCGATCTCACTGCTCCTTACAAGGTTGCCATCCTGCTCTGCCTCGTCTTCCTCGTTCAGGTTTGGGCAACACGGCATTTCCAAAGTCTGCCGCCGAAGTAATCACAATGTACTATTGGATTATGCTGTCAATGTTTAACTGAGTTTAATAAATTGTCAGCATAGTTTAAGCGAGTTTAAATTCCGTGCCAGTTTGACTTCTGAGATTGTCATTCTGGCACGGATTCTTTCCATAGGCATGTACTTTGCTTATCTGTTAGTGAAAGCTGAAGCGAAAGCAGAGGCAATCAAGTAACAAAATGTCAAATTTAAAAGTATAATTAGGAGGTATTGATTATGTTGAACGGATTAATGAAAAGCAATGGTTGGTTCCCAACAATGTTTGATGATTTCTTTAACACTGATTTCATGCCTCGTGCCAACAGTACAGCACCCGCAGTCAATGTCAAGGAGAGTGAGAAGGCCTACACGATGGAACTTGCAGCTCCAGGCATCAAGAAAGAATATTGCCGCGTAGCCATCAATGACGAGGGCAACCTCACCATCGCCATTGAGAACAAACAGGAACACAAGCATGAGGACAAGCACCATCACTATCTGCGCCGTGAGTTCAGCTACTCAAACTACGAGCAGAACTACGTGCTGCCAGACGATGTGGTGAAAGATCAGATCTCTGCCAAGGTCGAGGACGGCATCCTGACCATCACCATGCCGAAGACCGAGCCAAAGGAGAAGGTCACCAAGGCCATTGAGGTCTCGTAAGCTAAAATTTCAAAACACTAATCAAAGCCCCGACCTGCGTTTGCAAGCCGGGGCTTCTTCTGGATTTTATATGGAATGGCAACTATGCCATGAAGTGCATGATATGACGGGCTGACGTTACTTTGGCATCGTAGATGACAGTCAGCTCACGTGTACGCGGATTCCACTTTGTGTTCATTACGCCTTTCATGTGCTCTGCCTTTGCTACAACCTTCTTATGAGAGTCATGACGGCTCACCTTGAAGGTGCAGGCCTTCACGTCAGGACGATAAGCATGCTTGTGAGCATCGAAGTGTGCGGTCTTTTTATCCACCTTCTTATCGAAGTGCGACACCTTCTTATTATTCACTGCAACAACCTTGTCCTTCTTGCTGTTGCTATTCTTATTACCTGCCATTGCCGGCATTGCAAATGTGATGGCCATCATCATGGCTGCGATCACCTTATTCATTGTCTTCATAACTTTGTCTCCTATTCTTTAAATGGTTCAACATTTGTTTCATGTTCACGATGCAAAGATAGGGTGATTTAATGAGGTTTGAAAGAGAAAAGTCCTATTCTGCAAGGTCAAAACCCCTAAAATATCATGGGGATTTTCCCTACCCAATCTTTAATAGTTATCAAAAAAGTGCCTGTTTTCAGGGATGTCAGCGTTATTTCGCCATATTTTTTGTACCTTTGCACACGAAATAGAACATCGATAAGATATGACGCTAAAAGAGTTATTATCATCCGTAAGTCCCGAGGAATATACGGACTACCCACTCTACCAGGAACTGTTGAAGGTAAAGCCTGAATATGGTTCCAGCAGACATATTGAGGTCAAGATGGTGAATGGAGAGGTAGCCGTATATAATGTTCACATCGGTTCTTTAGGGGATATTGTCACCTATCCTATCGATGTGGATCCTGACCTGCAGGTGACGAAGATACAGCTTCTTGATGCCATTCTCGCTGAAATGACCTCCCAGAATTATGATGAAGCAGAGCAGTCCGAGTTCTGGAACGATATGACCAATCTACAGAAAGCGAAGATCATCAGATAGAATGTATGCAAGAGCAGCAGCGGACATATATTGCCATCGATTTAAAGTCCTTCTACGCCTCTGTAGAGTGTGTGGACAGAGGACTTGACCCGCTGACCACAAACCTTGTCGTGGCTGACGTGTCGCGAACGGAGAAAACCATCTGTCTGGCTGTTTCTCCGTCGTTGAAAGCATACGGCATCGGAGGACGTGCGCGACTGTTTGAGGTGGTTCAGAGAGTGCGTGAGGTCAACAATGAGCGCAAGAGAGCTGCCGAGTGGAGGATGACAGGCAAATCCTACAATGATTCAGAACTGAAAGCCAATCCAAGCCTAGAACTCGACTACATCGCTGCCCCACCCCGTATGGCTCACTATATGGAAGTGAGCACCAAGGTCTATGAGACCTATCTGAAATACATTGCTCCTGAAGATATACACGTCTATAGCATCGATGAGGTATTCATGGATGTGACGGCCTATCTGAGAACCTATAAGTTGTCGGCGCATGAACTAGCCATGAAGATGATCCGCAACGTGCTGGCCACAACGGGCATTACGGCTACGGCTGGTATCGGCACGAACATGTATCTGGCAAAGGTGGCGATGGATATTGTTGCCAAGAAAGCACCTGCCGACAAAGACGGTGTGCGTATCGCAGAATTGGATGAAATGTCGTATCGTCAGGAGTTGTGGGACTACCAGCCTCTGACCAAATTTTGGCGTGTAGGCAGAGGTATAGCTGAGAAACTGGCTGTCTATGGTATTGACACAATGGGTAAACTGGCTCGAATGTCCATACAGAACGAGGGACTGCTTTACCGGCTCTTTGGCGTGAATGCCGAACTGCTGATAGACCATGCCTGGGGCTGGGAACCATGTACGATGGAAGCTGTAAAGGCATATCGTCCAGAGACCAACTCTTTCAGCAGCGGACAAGTTCTACAGGAGCCTTATACTTTCAAGAAAGCCCGTGTGGTGATACAGGAAATGGCTGAAGGAATGGCACTCGACTTGGTTTCGAAGCGTTTGGTGACAGACCAACTGGTACTGACTGTTGGCTATGATGCAGAGAGTCTGACTCGTCCTGAAATCCGAGCCAAGTATCATGGAGAGATAACCGCCAACTACTACGGTAAACAAGTGCCGAAACATGCTCACGGCTCCTTCAATTTCGAGAAGCCCACATCATCCTCGCGCCTTATCATGGAAGGTGCTTCAGAGCTGTTTGACTGCCATGTGAATCCAGATTTGCTGATTCGCAGGCTTAACCTGACAACCAATCATGTGGTAAGCGAGGCATCTGTAGCAGCACAGGACAATGCCCCCTAGCAGCTTGATCTCTTCACCGACTACGAGGCATTAAAAAAACAGCGGAAGGAAGAGCAAGCCAAGCTTGATAAAGAACGCCGTATGCAGGAGGCCCAGTTGAAGATCAAACAGCGTTTTGGTAAGAACGCCATCCTTAGAGGTATGAACTTTGAGGAAGGTGCCACGGCCAAGGAACGCAACGAGCAAATAGGAGGACACAAGGCATGACCCACGACTACGACGATATCATCAATCTGCCTCACTATGAGCCAAAGCATCACCCGAGGATGTCAATGTGGAACCGTGCAGCCCAGTTTGCTCCCTTTGCCGCATTGACAGGCTATGATGCTGCAATTCGAGAGTCTGGGCGCTTTACAGATGACTGGGTAGGGTTGAGTGAATCCGGCAATGAGGAAATGAACCGCAAAATGGAATTGATTGTTTCCATGTTGCCAGAGCATCCTTCTGTGACCATCGAGTATTTCGTGCCAGACAGACATAAGGCTGGAGGTTCCTATCAGTCTTATACGGGCAATGTGAAGCGCATCGATGAATATGAAAAGCACATCGAGTTTACAGACGGGAAGAAAGTCCCACTTGATGCCATAAGTGAGATAAAGATTGAGTGATCATTACTCAATCACCTCAATATAGAAACTGAACGGACGAAAACCGTCGTTGCAGCTGATCATCGCACTCATGGGATTCTTCATCCAGCCATCGTAGAAATTCCCCTCACCTCTGGCCAAAGACTCTACAAACTCCCGCATGGATGACCAGGCAGAAGGGCACATCCCTTCAGGACATTCTCCTTTCTCTGATATCCATTGCTGCCCCTCCCTGACATCGCAAGTATGCTCGATGGGATTCTCATACTTCGCCATCAGGTCAGGATAGACTGTCTGACGTATGGCTGTGATTCGTACTTTGTTCATTCCATTCGTCCCCATTTCATTTCTTCACCCTGCTTGTCATACTGTTTACGCTTACCAGTAGGAGGTGCTGTAAGAGTTATCTTAACTACTGCCGTTCTTTCTAAACTACGCTGGATTGCATCATCAAAGGCATCCATATGTTTGGGGAGAAAACGCAGACATATTGCCCTCAGAGCCTCTATCTTCTCTTCTCTATCTGATACGATTTCTGCTTTTCCAACTGCCATCGCTGATTTATATTGGAGTGAAAAACTTCCGTCCTTTGGGCCAACGGTAGGAGTGCATCTGGTGACTGCCGACAATGCAACAATCGGGTTAGCTGTTATACAGTCCAGTTTTTCTCCTTCCATAGCACAATGGAAGTAGAAAGTCTTATCGTCTGTACGTACCAATGACAAGGGTACACCATAAGGGCTACCATCTGGTCGTGTAAAACTGACGGTGACATACGGAGCCTTATCCAGCGCCTCAAAAGCGAAGGTGGCATCCATTTCTCTGCTTGATTTCCTCATATTCGTTTATTTTATCGGGTCTGAACAATAATCTCTACGGCCACAGTCCTTGCAGAACTTGCCAATCCATACATTGTCGAACTGTTCGATGGCTGCTTCAAGCATCTCGGGGTCATCGGTCAGGATGCCTGTCTCGAAGTTACGCTTCTTTGGGGACTTCATGCCCATTCCGGCATCAGTCAGGTTCGCTGAGCCGACATAGGCAATGGTACTGTCAATGATGATGAGCTTGAAATGGACTCTTGGACATAGCACACGCTCCATGCCGTCATAGAGAATGGGATGCTTCTCATGATCCTCACGCCAAGCAGTTCCTGGTTCCTTGGCATGGATCAGCCTGACCTCTACGCCTTTCTTCAGTAAGGAGGCTATCAGTGCAAGGAATGGTTTATCATCTACATACAGGTCTTTGATGTCTGCCGTTCCAATCCACACAGTTTGTTTGGCTTTACCTACCAGGGACAAGACTTCCTTGTAGTGGCTCTCGTCTGCTATGTACTTGATGAAGTTCATTTCCGCTCGGCTTTGCCGCTTGGCTCGTCCAAGAACTGTTTGCCGTCAGAGAAAGCATTACCAACAATCTTTCCCAACTGTATGTAAGTATGATGTACCGGGTCGAATGTGATAAGTTCCATTTTCTCTACATCTGGTTTCCCATCTTCTGCCAGGTACTTTTCATCACAGAGGATATTGACGATTTCTGCAACGAGATAATAGCCAGTCTCACTCTCGTCAATTTTCTGCTTTACACGGCATTCAAGCGTCATAGGAAACTCCTTGAATACAGGTGCATTCACATTGGGAGCCTTCTCGATAGTCCACCCTGCTTTCTGCATCTTGTCAGGGGTGTTCCTGCCACTGGCGATGCCCACATAGTCAGATGCTACTAAAGTGTCAGCAGTTGCGAAGGTAACTGTGAACTCAGGATTAACGGCAAGGTTGTCCGTCGTCTGATGTGAACCAAGTGAGATCATAATCTCATGCATATCCCACTGACCTCCCCAAGCGGCATTCATGGCATTGGGCTTTCCTTCTTTATCGTAAGTGCCGATAATCAGCACTGGTTGTGGCAGTAGCCACGCTGTAGACTTAAAACTCTTCATAATATTTGTTTTTAAATTCTCTTTTGCATAAATACATTTAAATATGGTGGCAAAATTACCAATAATCAGTGTAATTTCACTATCTTTGTGCCAAGATTTGAGAATAATTAGGATTTGGAGATGGGTAACATCAAGATAATCAAAGGTGTATTTGACACCAAACTGGAGCTGGAACATGCGGGTATAGCAGCAGAATTCCCCAGTCCGGCTGACGAGTACCGGCACGAGACACTGGATTTCAACCGTGATTATATCCGTCATCCAGAAGCCTCGTTCTATGGCGATGTGGATGGTGATTCGATGAGGGATGCAGGGCTGTTGGACGGTGATCGTGTGATTATTGACAGGGCTGTGGAGCCACATGACGGTTCAATAGTCGTTGCTTGGTGGGATGGTGGATTCACGATGAGATTCCTCGACCTGACACATAGAAAAGACGGCTACATCGAACTGCGTCCTGCCAACCCTGACTATCCAGTCTTCAAGGTCAAAGATCCAGAGAACTTCCAGATTTGGGGAACAGTGATTCATCTGATAAGGACTTTTGAAAAGATATAAAACAAATGTACGGTATAGCTGATTTGGACAATTGTTACTGCTCATGCGAGAAGGTTTTCCGTCCTGATTTGGAGGGAAAGCCAATTGTGGTATTGAGCAATAACGACGGTTGCGTAGTGGCACGTTCCAACGAGGCTAAGAAGATGGGAATCAAGGAGGGTACACCATACTTTCAACTGGCGCAACAGTTCCCTGGACAGAAGATTGCCGTGTTCTCCTCGAACTACGAACTCTATGGAGAATTGACGGGCCGCGTGGTGAGCATCATCCGCCAAGAGACTCCAGCCTATTTCCGCTACTCGATTAACGAGTGCTTCATGTATCTTGATGGCATTGAATTGGATAAATTGCAGACGTGGGGCGAGAACCTGCATAAACGAGTGAAGCGTGAGGTGGGTCTGCCTATCAGCATCGGCCTGGCTCCCAACAAGACTTTGGCCAAGATTGCCTCGAAACTGGCGAAGAAATATGCTGCATATAAGCACTGCTGCATGATCGATACGGACTACAAACGGGAGAAGGCTCTAGAATGGTGTCCCATCGAGGATGTCTGGGGCATCGGCAGGCGCTATGCTGCCAAACTCCAGTCATTAGGTTGCAAAACGGCCCTCGACTTTGCCAAGCATCACAAGGATTGGGTACGACAGACGTTCAACAACATCAACATGGTGCGCACGTGGCAGGAACTGAACGGCGAGGATGCTGTGCCGAATGAGGAACTTGCAAAGAAGAAAAGCATCTGCACCAGTCGCTCGTTCAACGGCATGATCAGCGACAAGGACACCCTGCGCACTCACATTGCCAACTATGCTGCCCGCTGTGCCGAGAAACTGAGAACTCAGAAGACAGTTGCCACCACCGTTGGCGTATTCGTAAATACCAATGCCTTCCGTGAAGACCTGGCACAATACTGGAACTTTCAGGAACTGCGCCTTGTCACTCCAACCAGTTCTACGATTCCCATTGTTCAGGCTGCTCACGACGTGCTCGACCGTATTTTCATACAGGGCTACCAGTATAAGAAAGCAGGTGTCATTGTGATGGGTATCTCACCAGACAGCCCTATCCAGCAAGACTTGTTCGACCTGAATGCCGAACAGATTCAGAAGATGCGCCGTCTCGATGAAGTGATAGACCGCATCAACCGCATGCACGGCTCAGAGACCATTGTCATTGGTGCCCAGCAATACACTCAGAAAAATGGTAAGGGAAAGGCAGAAGTCTTTGCCAATACCATCAAGCACGATTTCAGAAGTAAGAATCCGACCACCCGTTGGAGTGACATTATAAAACTACGCTGAAAATGGAATGAATATGAAAAAGATAGCACTCATTACCATCAGCCTCCTATGTTCAATAGTAATTCTGGCACAGGGCGTTAAGGGCTTCGTCAACAAGCAACTACAGACTTATCCTCAGTTACGTTTGCTCGACCTGTATAAGTCGTGCTTTCAGGACTACATGGGGGCAGAGCATCTTGTGTCGGACAGACAAAGGGTGAAGGCTTATTTGGATGATGAGCTGAATACTACCAGCATAGATGACCTGATGCCCTGGAACTATGAGCCTTGCGGCATAGACAGCAATTATTATCGTGTCAGTATCAGAACGATCAAGGAGTCTGTTATATCAGAGGATTTGCTATTGGATGCCTTTATTCGTAGTGCAAACAGCAAGAAGCGTCCTACTGTAGATTCTTGGAGAGACCGATGGCACGTGATTATTGGCACAATTGACAAGATGCAACTTGAACTCCCTTATTATCAGCAGGACAAAGCTTTCATTGACAGCATCCTGTCAGTCGGCAGATATGCCATCAGCCATTCTCCAGAGTATCGTGAGGCATACCATCCACACTATAGGATAGTAGAACGTGGTATCTTCGAACGAGAGTTAAAACCATTGATAGAGCAAAAGTATTTACAAAACAAAAACAATGATATGGATGACAAGAAACAAATAGAACAACTTTACAAGCAGATGTACCAAGCAATGATAGCCAAGGACATTGCAACTCTCAACACGATACTTGCAGAAGGTTCGGTTCTGATTCACATGACAGGAACCAAACAACCCAAGAAACAGTATCTGCATGAGATAGAGAATGGTACGCTGAACTACTATTCCGTAGAGGATGACGAGATTAGCATCACTGTTAATGGAACGACAGCGGAAATGACAGGTCGTAGCAGGGTCAATGCTGCTGTATATGGTGGTGGTCGTCATACATGGAGGCTACAGATGAAGTCCAAACTGGCTAAGAACGATGGCCGTTGGCAGTTTGTGGAATCCAAGGCATCAACATATTAATAAGGAAAGCGTTATGGAATACAAGGTTTTGAATAATGGCCTGCGGATGCCGATGGTTGGTCTGGGTGTCTATAATATCTCTGAGAGAGAAACCCAGAGAGTTGTTGAAGATGCCATATCGGCAGGCTACAGGAGCATCGACACTGCTGCTATGTACTACAACGAGAAAGGTGTGGGGGATGCTGTTCGGGCATGTGGCGTTCCTCGTGAAGAACTGTTCATCACGACAAAGATATGCGACTCCTGCTATACGAAGGAGGAAACCTTGCGTACAGTTGACCATTCCATGAAGCAGTTGGGGCTTGACTACGTGGACTTGATGCTGATTCACTGGCCTGTCGGAAATCCTACCGTCATGTGGCACACGCTCGAAGAACTCTATGAACAAGGTATGTTCAAGGCCATTGGCATATCAAACTTCTATCCAAACACCTTTCCGAAGATTGTGGATGATGCCAAGGTGATGCCTGTCGTGAACCAGTGCGAGGCCCATGTTCTCTATCAGCAACGGAAGATGCTGGAATACTTGAAGCCTTACAATGTAGCTCTTGAAGCCTGGAGTCCGCTGGCAGAAGGCCGGCATGGTATCTTCAAGAATCCTGTTCTTATGAGAATCGGTGAGAAATACGGTAAGACTTCCGCTCAGGTAGCCTTGAAGTTCCTGATCCAGAATGATATTGTCATCATTCCCAAGACTACCCACAAGGAAAGAATGGTTGAGAACATCAATCTCTTTGATTTCACGCTGTCAGATGAAGATCTCCGTGAAATCTGCCTGCTTGATACAGGCCGAAATGTGACGGGCTGGCCGTCGGATGCACTGAAATACAATCCTGAAAGCGTATGATACAGAATTATAAGATAGTTACCCTATGTGGTAGCACCCGTTTCAAGGATCAGTTCCTGGAAACCCAGAAACGACTGACTTTGGAAGGTTGCATAGTCATCAGTGTTGGCTTATTCGGTCATTCTGGTGACGAAGAGGTGTGGAAACCTGGCACTAAGGAAATGCTTGATGACATGCACCTTCGCAAGATTGATCTGGCTGATGAGATATTCGTTATCAATGTTGGTGGCTATATTGGCGAGAGTACAAGGCGTGAGATCGCATACACTGAAAAGACAGGAAAGAAAGTCAGATATTTGGAAGAGGTATGAAAGGTTCTATTGTTAATATATCAGGGAGAGAATGCCATCTGTATAAAAACTCCAATGCTGAATTCTTGTTGGTTCAGCCCATAGACGAACATGACTTGGAGGTCTTGGGTCAGGAAGTGGAGATCATAAATGAACTGTCCGATAAGCCGTTCTCCCTTGCAGCATTTATGATAAAGGACTGGAATCAAGAGCTTACACCTTGGTCAGTCCCTCCAGTATTCGGTAAGATCCCCTTTGGCAGTGGAGCAGATGACACTTTGACGTTTATCACAAGCCAACTATTACCTACTGTTCAAGAAGAAACGTCTCATGTCATACTTGGCGGTTATTCTCTGGCTGGACTATTCGCATTATGGGCATCTTATCAGACAGACAAGTTTGAGGGAATAGTTGCTGCTTCACCATCTGTCTGGTTCCCCAAGTGGATTGAATATGCCAAAGATAACAAGCCTCTTTCAAAATCCATCTACCTCAGTCTTGGGGATAAGGAAGAAAAGACAAAGAACCCGGTAATGGCACAAGTTGGTAATGCGATTCGTAGGCAGAACGAGTTACTGAAAGGACAAAATGTAAACACAATACTCGAATGGAATCCTGGCAATCATTTCATCGATTCAGAAAAGAGAACGGCGAAAGGCTTTGCTTGGGTAATGAACATATAATATGACACAAGAACAATTCAATGAATTATTGCGTAGTCAGCAAGGCGAATTAAATGCCGTGCTGATGTACGACGGCTATGTGATAACCGATCAAAAGACAACAAATAGTGTAAATACCATCATTATGCTATTGTGCAGTTGCAGAAAAATGTGTACCTTTGCCGCCAAAATAGCACAAAATAGATTTAACGAACATGAATTTCGTATTTATATCGCCCCATTTCCCGCATACTTATTGGCAATTCTGTCAATGGCTATATCAGAATGGCGTGAAAGTGCTGGGCATTGCCGATGCGCCATACGACTCATTGCAGAGGGAGTTGAAGAAGTCTCTGACGGAATATTATCGTGTGAACTCGCTGGAGAATTACGATGAGGTGTATCGTGCCGTAGCCTACTTCGCTTTCCGATATGGTCGCATAGACTGGATAGAGTCGAACAACGAGTACTGGCTGGAACAAGATGCCCGCTTGCGTACGGACTTCAACGTGACTACTGGCCTGCAGACAGACCGCATCCGCAGCATCAAGGAGAAGTCGGAGATGAAGAAATACTATGCCAAGGGCGACATACCCACAGCCCGTCAGATACGTGCTGCTGAGGGCTTCGACGCCGTGAGCGGCTTTGCCAGGCAGACAGACTATCCCATCATAGCCAAGCCAGATGTAGGCGTAGGCGCCAGCGGCACATATAAGATCGAGGACGACGAACAGCTACAGTCTTTTTACAAGACGGAGAGCAATTACCGTAACTATGTGGTGGAGGAATTCATTACGGGCGAGATATGCAGCTACGATGCCATTATCGATGTCAGGGGCAATCCGCTCTTCGAGTCGATGACCGTGTGGCCGCCATCGATCATGGATATCGTCAATCTCAGACTCGATCTTTCCTACTATGTCGACAGAGAGATTCCTGACAGTCTGAGAGAACTGGGGCAGCGCACAGTCAAGGCCTTCGGTATATGGAACCGTTTTGTGCATCTGGAGTTCTTCCGTCTTGACGGCGACCGTGAGGGACTGGGCAAGAAGGGCGACTTTGTGGCACTCGAAGTCAATATGCGTCCGGCAGGAGGCTATACCCCCGACATGATCAACTTTGCGCACTCCACCGATGTCTATAAGATATGGGCAGACATGGTGGCTTTCGGTGAAAGCCGTACGCAGCAGGGCCATCAGCAGTATTGTGCCTTTGCCAGCCGTCGCGATATCTATCACTATGTTCACTCGCATGAAGAGGTGCTGAGCCGCTATGGCGACCGGATAGTGATGTGCGAGCGTATGCCCGAACTTTTCTCAGCAGCGATGGGGCAGCAGATGTACACCGTCAAGCTGCAGACGATGGAAGAAGTAAATGATTTTGTGAAATTTGTACACGATAAAAAACAATGAATATCAATTACGTGAAGAAATACAGCAACGCCCTCGGGCGAGACATGGAATATAAGACTTACGGCGACAAGGGGCATCCTGTGCTCGTCTTTCCCTCACAGGACGGACGGTTCTACGATTATCAGGACTTCGACATGGTGGGCGTGCTCTCCAGTTTTATCGACAAAGGGAAGATCAGGCTTGTCTGTGTCGATTCAATAGACCATGAGACATGGAGTGACACACAGGGCGACTATCACCGTCGAATAGAACTGCATGAGCGGTGGTATCACTACATCGTCGATGAACTCATACCAGAAGTGCGTCACTTCTCCAACGAGACATTCATTGTCACGGGCTGCTCGATGGGCGGCTACCATGCTGGTAACTTCTTCTTCCGTCGTCCCGACCTCTTCGATACGCTGCTGGCTCTTAGCGGACTCTATTATGCGGGCTATTTCTTCCCGAACTATCAGGATTCGCTTATCTACGACAACTCACCTCAGGACTTCCTGCGCCAGATGCCTGACGACCACCCCTATTGGCATATCTATCGCCAGCGTCGCATCGTGATGTGTGTGGGGCAGGGTGCATGGGAGGATGAACTGCTCGACAGCACCCGTCAGATGGATGCCCTGCTGAAGGAGAAGAACGTGCCTGCCTGGATAGACTACTGGGGCTACGACTCAGCCCACGACTGGGCTTGGTGGCGCAAGCAGATAGTCTATTTCATGGATCATCTGCTTACGGAGGAAACGGTGGAATACGTTATCTGATGTATAGAATGGTAAGAATCACTACATACAAGCCATGCTACAAACAGGACTTTATCCGACTGAACAAACAGTGGATAGAATCCTATTTCAGATTGGAGCAGTCAGATCTCGATACCTTCTTGCATATCGATGAGAGCATCATAGGTTGTGGTGGTCAGATATTTCTGGCAGTTGATGAAAAAGAAACTGTGGTTGGTTGCTGTGCCTTAAAGCTGCATCCGGAGTCAGACTGCCACGAGTTGGCAAAGATGGCTGTATCACCTGATGCCCAAAGCAAAGGTATTGGCCGCCAACTTGGCGAGGCATTGCTTGATTATGCCCGTCATCATCATGTGAAACGTATTTTCCTTGAAGGCAACACCCATTTAGAGGCCTCCATTTCACTATACCGTAAACTTGGATTCAAGGAAATTCCATTTTCAGGAAATGCCTACGAGCGTTGCGATATACTGATGGAACTGGTATTATAGGGTGCTTTCAGTTATTTTATCATCAAATTCACCAAAATACCAAACTATAGTGGGGTCAAATGCCTTGCGGATGGTATTTCATCTCTGATGGTTTTGCAGTAACTTTGCACCCAGATACTTTTTAGCCATTTTACCAATTGTGAATTATAGGGTAAGCTCTATGGAAACTAAGGAAACCGAACAAGGCCGACAGTACAAGGAATATACTCGTGAGGCCACAGGCAATAAAG
>CAMKSE010000005.1 GCA_946415365.1 uncultured Prevotellaceae bacterium | reverse complement strand
TCTAAAATTCAACATCATCTGTCACACAAAAATCGCCTGTTCAGTCGAATTTGCAATTCGCCAGAACCACTTGGATAACCTGCCATTATCACGCAATAAGGAACCCTTATTGAAAATTAACCAAGCCTTATTGAACAATACTCGGCCTCTGCTAAATAACACTCAGCCCCCAATTTTCCCTTTTTAATCTGACACATCTGACACAAATACTATGTGGCACATATAAGTGCTTCATTATAAATGGTTTATGACTAATCACCAGGGTGATTCACATCTGCATCACTTCTGTGTCACATTATAATCTGACACATATTACCTGAAGACGCGGAGGGGGGTTCCCGAGCCTCAAATATCCTCTTCCTCTGACATTTTGGTGTAATCTCTCCACATGATGTCGGACTTGTATATGACAGCTATTCTAACAAGTCTGTCAAAACAAAGACAGAAAGGACTACCGGCGGGCGGAGGTTTCGCGAATGATGACCTTCTGGGGCACGATCTCACGGTAGATCTTGCGGTCACCGCCGATGTTCCGCAGCAGCAGCTGGCAGGCAGTCTGGCCCATGATGCGCGACTGGTCCTCGATGGCCGAGAGCTTGGGCGTGACGTAGCGGGCATGCACATCGTCGGTAAAACCGATGAGTGCCACATCGTCGGGGATGCGGAGGCCAAGCTGCTTGATGGCCGTGAAGGCGGCGAAGGTGATGATATCGTTGAAGGCAAGGATGGCGTCAGGACGCTTGTCACCCTGCAACAAACGGATGGTGGCCTCAAGTGCCCAGTCGTAGTCGAAACGGTCGCAGACCACGAGGTCGCGGTCGATGGGAATGCGGTTCTCACGCAGGGCCTCAAGATAACCGTGCTTACGGCGGCGAACCATATCAAGGTGGTTGGGGCCTCCGATGAAAGCGATGCGACGGCTGCCCGTGTCAATCAGGTGCTGTGTAGCCTCCTGGGCGGCCACATCGCCGTTGGCAGTAACGCTCGAGAACTTCTCAGGCAGACAGGTACGGCCAAAGAACACGAGGGGGATGTCCATCTGCGAGATCTCCTCGAAGTGGCTGTAGTCGGTCGTGTTCTGCGACAGACAGGCAATAATACCCTCCACATGCAGACTGATGAAGTTGTCGATGGCCTTGACCTCGGCTTCGCTCTGCTCGTGGGTATTGGCACTGATGACCGAGTAGCCCTTTTTGGCGGCCTCCTCCTCGATGCCGTCGAGTACGGCAGCATAGTAATGGGTCACGAGATTGGGCACGACTACACCAATCACGCGAGGTGCCTCCTTGCGCAGACTCTGTGCGAAGGGGTTCGGTCGATAGTTGAGCCGACGGGCCAGTTCTTTCACACGCGCCTGCATCTCCTGGCCTATCTCAGGGGAACTACGCAGAGCCCGGCTGACTGTAGCGATACTGACGCCAAGTTCATTGGCGAGGTCCTTCAAGGATACACGATGCTTTCCGTTTGCCATGATCAAAAGAATTATAATGGATAGTTGATAACGACTGCAAAGGTACGTTTTTTATCTGAATATCGCAAACGTTTACGTGTTTTTTTTTGCATTTTAATTCCGCTTTCCCCTCACCTCTCACTAATTTTTTGTACCTTTGCACCGTGATTAAGAATGAGTAATGAATAGTTGATAATAAGTTAGTTAGAAAATAGCCAAGACTGTCGTGATGACACTCTTGGCTTTTTTATTTCCATTGACTAATCTAATTCTTCATCAGCCTCATATCCTCCCATTTCACGAATGGCGTTCTTCAGCATCGTATGCTGACGGTAGAGGTGGTTCACGGCCTCCTCGCCCTTGGTGTAGTCATGCATCGGCGACTTCAGGAAGAAACTGAGGAAGGACTGTATACCGCTGCGTCCGGCCCGGGCAGCCAGGTCGATCAGCAGACAGAGGTCGAGGCATACCGGCGCGGCGAGGATGCTGTCGCGGCAGAGGAAGTTGATCTTCACCTGCATGGGATAGCCCAGCCAGCCGAAGATGTCGATGTTGTCCCACGACTCCTTATTGTCGTTGCGCGGCGGGTAGTAGTTGATGCGCACCTTGTGATAGTACTGCGTGTCGTCCTCGTTGCCGTGGCCGTAGAGGTCGGGCTGGTCCTCTGGCTTGAGGATGGTCTCGAGTGTGGAGAGTTTCGACACCTCCTTGGTGCGGAAGTTCTCCGGCTCGTCAAGCACAAGGCCGTCACGGTTGCCGAGGATGTTGGTAGAGAACCAGCCGTTGAGTCCGAGGCAACGGGTGCTGATGATCGGGGCGAATCCCGACTTCACGAGCGTCTGTCCCGTCTTGAAGTCCTTGCCGGCTATGGGCATTCCCGTCTTCTCCGCCAGTTCCCACATGGCCGGGATGTCGACGGTGGTGTTAGGAGCGCCCATGACAAACGGTGCCCCCTCGGCGAGGGCGGCATAGGCATAGCACATGGAGGGAGCCACATGCTGGCGGTCGTCAGCCCGCATGGCGGCCTCAAGGTCGGCGAGGCGATAGTGCACAGTCTGCTCAACGGGAACATAGATCTCCGTGGATGCCGCCCAGAGCACGACGATTCGGCTGCATCCCTTCTCCTGCCGGAACCGGCAGATATCGTCGCGGAGCATCTCCACCATCTCCCAGCGGGTCTTGCAGTCTTTCACATGGTCGCCGTCCAGGCGCTTGACATAATTATGGTCATAGGCGGCCTTCATCGGCACGATCTGCTCCAGTTCGTCACGCACCGCCTCGATGTCCTTCGCCTTGAGCACATCGGCATACATCGCACTCTGGTAGGCATTCTGCGGATAAACATCCCAGCAGCCGAACACGATATCGTCGAGGCTTGCCAGGGGGACAATGTCGCCATACTTCAGATAGCACTTCTCTTTCCCCTGTCCTACGCGTACCTTGTCGTACTGCGTCATAGAACCTACGGGCTTTGCCAGTCCTTTGCGGACCATCAGAACACCTGTCATGAACGTGGTAGCAACGGCACCGTTGCCAACAACCAGAATTCCCAGCTTCCCTTCTGCTGGCTTAACTTTTGTTTGATTCATTTTTCTTATTTCGTTTTCATTCATTATTCTCCAATAACTCGTCCAGGCCATATATCACGCGGTCAGCCTCCGGTGCGGAAGCGTCGTGAGCCGTCCATCCCTCACCCTGCAGCCATACCGTCCGGCATCCAGCCTGTCTGGCGGGTATGATGTCCTTCTCCAGACTGTCGCCCACAGCCGTCACGCTGTATGGCGGCAAACCCAATGCCTCGGCTCCCAGAAGGAAGATGCGCGGGTCAGGCTTGCGCACGCCGACGACGGCCGACTCCACGACCGCCTCGAAGATACCATCGAGTGCGAACTCCCGAAGCACCGTAGAGAGGTTGCCGTAGAAGTTGCTCACGAGCACCAGCGGGCAGCGCTCCTTCAACTGTAGCAGGATATCCCGGCTCCGGGCCGTCTGCTGCACTGCCCCGGCATAGACATCATCCAGCAATGGCAGAAGGGCGTCATCCCCTATCCCCAGGAACGCCATCTGGAGTCGGAGCTTCGTCTCCAGTGTCTTTCGGAAAGTATCAGTCGGCTTGATAATGGGGTTCTTGCCCAACGTGCGCTCCGCATGGACATAAGCCTCCCGGAACTGCTGCTCCGTGACTGCTATACGATGACGCTCATAGGCATGCCACAGCACCTTTCCCCAGTGCTGCCCGCCCGTGTCGAGCGTTCCCCCGTAGTCAAAGATCCAACCTTCCGTCATGCCTTAAGATATTTTTCGTTCAATGCGCCACACAGCCTTTCGTGACTACGGTGCATATACGCGTACATTATATTTAATATAATAACCTCCACCAACAGATAGACCCACGGACAGTCCAACAGACACGTCACATAGATCGTGATGGCACGGACATTGAATGTCAGCATGTTTGTGTACTTCATCAACGGCAGACTACCCTGACGGAACTCCTGTCTGAGCGTCTGAGGCATATCCCCGACATTGGGCCACTTTTCCTTCACCTTACTGAAGAAGGTCTGGAACTGGGGCGTACGCTTCTCCTGACTTTGGCAGTAACTAGCGTAGTTGATGCGGAACAGACGCTCGAACCACTGACGCCTGGACAAAGACTTGAGGATCTGACACTGTTGGGCACTGCTGTCCAGTTCACTGCCTTCACGGCCAAGTAAGAAGTAAAGGTGTATCTGACGATAATAGTCGGCCAGCGAACTCTGAGGTGCATGAGAGAGGAAACCTGCTGCGGCAGCCAACAGGAAGCCCCAGATGCCCCACTCTATCGAAGTGCCGGGAATCTGCTGGGGCCACAGACGTACCGCGATACCCACATAGATGAAGAAGAACCACACATCACCGGAGAAACCGTCGAGTACGCGTCCCAGAAGTGTCTTCTTGCCCGAGAGACGGGCCATCTGTCCGTCGGTGGAGTCACAGAAGTTGGCCACCATCAACAGGGCAACACCATAGAGGTTATGGCGGAGATCGGTGTAATGGAACATCCATCCAGCCCCCGCACCGACAAAGAACGACACGATGGTGATGACGTTCGGGTGGATGCCCAGCCTGTTCCACAGGAGAGCAAACACCAATCCTATAGGACGCGTGAAGTAGACATCCAGCCACTCCTCCGTGTCCTCAGACTTGAACGATACCTTCAACAGTTCTTTAAACGTTGCCATCTCAATTATATACTATTCACTTAAAATTAACTTGACTATCTCCTCTGCGGCCTCCTCACGACAGCGCGAGAAACTCGGCCAGTCGTTGAAGTCTATCAGGCAGAACGAGCCGTCAGCTCTCACAATGGCGTCACCACCATAGATACTGACGCCCACCGCCTCAGCCAGCCGCTCGGCTTCATGCCGCAGCGCCTCCTCATCGAAAGGATAGTGGCAGGCCGTACCATTACGATACTCATCACCGAACTTCGACGCTCCGTCATCCGTCGGGTAATAGTAACGGAAGAACCGCCCCTCTCCCACTCCGTAGAACTTCACGAGGTCGCCCACGACATGGGCACTCACCACGAAATCTGTCATGCCACGGTCTCTCATTGTCTGTACAGCCGTAGCCAATGCCTCTTTGTCTGCGGCAAAGACAACATCATCACTCGTCTGTGCGGCAGCATCGCCTCGCTTCAGCCAATAGCCATCGTTACCCTCTTTCGGAGGAATGGGCGTACCGATGCGCTCCATCATCGCGTGGAGCCTGCTTCGGGCACAGTTCTCAACACCCTCGGGTGTATTGACAACCTCAACACCGGAGTACTTCAGCCAGGCGAGAGTCTCGGGCCGACGTCCCATCGTCAGGATAAGATCCGGAGACTCTGGATAATCCGGGTGATCCAGACTTGCCAGACTGTCCTCACTAATGATACAGACTTCGCAGCCTCTTGTTCGCAGACGGTCGGCCACAGCCTCCATGATCGCCCTGTCCTTTTCAACGGAGTTAGGCGAAAACCGCTCTGCCCTTGTGATAGCCAACACTTTCATGCCTTCAAAAAAGCCTCCGCCTTTTGAATATCACTGGCATGATCGATATCGAGAACCTTCGAGAAGGGCCAGGCCTTCAGCCGTAACCCGTCACGGAGCATGGCCCTCTGGAAGTTACGCATACGCTGTTCTCCACGTTCCAAACAAGCCTTGAGGGTATCAATACTCTTTGGGGTAAGACCATAGATACCACCACTGACATACCGGGGCGCATCACACTGGTCCAAGAAGGCCGTGATCCGCATCTCTTCATCGGTGCAGACATAGAGTGGCTTCTCATCGTCGATATAGTCGGTCACACCCATCAGCCCGTCCACCTCATCATGCTTCAGGGCTTCCTGGAAGTCGGACACATATCGGGAAAACTCCGTTTCCTGAAAAATAGTATCGACAGTGGTAAGCAGGAACGGACCGTCGTCAAGCCACCGGCTCAGTTCCCACAAACTATGCATGGAACTGGGCGTTGACTTCACGACAAGCCTCAACGGCACGCGGCAGGTCTGCTGTACGGCAGTGAGATGCTCTCTCACCTCCTGCATCTGCTCATTACAGATGACAACCACCTCTGATGCTCCATGAGCCTCAAAGATTCTCAGCAGCCTGTCAAGCAGCCTCTCACCGTCCACCTCCACCAGAGGTTTAGGGGTTCTGATGCCTTCCTGAATAAGCCGCGAGCCTTCGCCCGCGGCAATCACTGCGTACTTCATTCGGTTTCCCAATACGGTGTTGCCTCACAATAATTCGGCAAAAGTAATCATTTATTATGAGAAACCGAAAGATTTTAATAAATTTTATTTTAGTATATACAATTTATCGACATCGATGTCGCCTGAACCTGACTTATACTGGGAGAATTTTTTCACCTTCCCTTCAAGGGTGATATCACCGGAGCCACGAAGGTCACAATCCACCGCGCCGCAGTCTTTATTGAACTCAACCGTGATATCGCCAGAGCCTTTCAGCGCCAGACGGGTGTCATCCACTTTCTGCAGGCAAAGGTCAATGTCACCCGAACCAATCAGTACGGCCGACGTTTCCTGAGCCTCCACAGAAGCTAAGTCGATGTCGCCAGATCCTATCAGTTCCACATGACAACGGTCACAAATCAGATCGTCGACCTGAATGTCACCTGAACCGCGAAGGGTCACATCCATGTTGTCAGTATCAATGCGCTGACGGCTGATGAAGTCACCAGAACCGTTCAGGCTGATGCTTGTCAGATCGGGAGAGGTAACATAAACGGCCAGTTCGTCATCCTCACCCAACTGTAGGTTGAACATTCCGAACTTGCCTTTATTGCGTATCACCAACGTCTTGCCATTCATCTCTGTAATAATGTTCTCCACCTGACTCTCCGTACCTTTCACCTTCACAGAAAAGCTATCAGCCTGATTGTAATGGACCGTAGGAGAACCGCTGATCTCTATCTCCTCAAAGCCTTTCAGACCGCGCCATTCAGTGACATACTTGTCTCCGAAAAGAGTATTTTCCTTCCAGACGCCCACACACGACGTCATAGTGACTGCTGCCATCAACAGCATCATCCCCGACATTACAATTTGTCTTGTTTTCATAATCCTATTCTCTTTAAATGAACTTTCTTTTCTGCCTGTTAGACGAGGCTAAAAGAAGAAAAGTTGCAAAAAGCGACAAAAAAAGAAGCGTCGCAAATCAGAGAGGCATATCGACCCAGAAGGTAGAGCCTGCACCCAACTTAGAATCAACCCCGATTGTTCCGCCAAGACTCTGAGCATGCGACTGGGCCACAGATAAGCCAAGACCCGTTCCAGGAACAAACTCGTCGAGTTTGACAAAACGTTCAAATATCCGCTGCTGATCGATATCAGCAATACCTTTTCCAGTATCCTTCACCCAGATATGTACGCCGCCATCGTCCTTCATATCATAACCAAGAGTAATCTGTCCTTCGGTCGTGAACTTAACGGCGTTTTGTACCAGGTTATCAAGTATTTCAAACAGTTTATCGCGGTCACTCTGAATCAACAGCTGATCCAACTGGCACTGGAGATTCATCGGTACATTGGTTGTCGGCTGATAAGTATCTATCATCTGCTGTAGCAACTGATTAAGATCGATCTTGGCCATCAGCAGACTCTTGGCACCGGCCTCAATCTTCGACATGCTCACCAGACCGTCAATGATACGCAGCAGTTTCTTGTTATTATCCTGGATCTCTTTAATGAGCTGATTACGTTCTTCCTCGCTCTGCACAATGGGCAGCAAGTCTGAGAAGCCTACAATGGCATTAAGCGGTGTACGGATCTCATGTCCCATATTGGCAAGGAAGGCGGTCTTCAGACGGTCACTCTCCTCAGCCTTGTTCCTGGCTGCCACCAATGAAGCCTCCAGTTCCTTTCGCTCATCAATACGCTGGGAAGTACCAACGATCTTCGTCGGCGTACCGTCAGGCTTACGGTCTACAATAGTAGCATAGCTTTCCTCCCAATAAGATGCGCCGGTCAATTTGTTCACCACCAAATACTCCTGATGGTAAAAGTCTGTACGCCCTTCACAAATATCCATAAACGCCTTGTTCACATGCTCAACGTCGGCTGGCGAAATAGCGTTCAAACTATCATTGAAAGTCTCGCCCGGAGCAGGCGTATAGTTGTTAATGCCTTCACGATTGTCCTTCTCATAATAGAAAGACATGGTCTCTATATCGAACCTCCAAATGGAAACCTTCATGGCCTTGAGGACAAAATCGTTCTCCAGATTGCCTCTTCTGATCTTGTCAAGTTCTTCCAACTCACTTCTTAACCGCTTTCCAGTACGTATCTGTACAAAGACCGAGATAATCAGGAACAGCAAGAAAAGCAAACCGAATCCCCAAAGCAAGGTAATCGTCAGCGTACTTTCTGTATGGACATATAACACCAAAGCGTTCATATCAGAGATATTTTGGGCAAAATTACATATTTTATTTGAAACTCATCATAATTCTATGACGAATTTTATCAAAATACATGGATTTTCATTTGATTAACAGTAAAAAACAATGTTTTTTGACTAACTTGTATTAACTTTGCAGGCAGAATTCCACACATTGCCCGTCTGAACGGGCATGCAAGAAACACTATCAATGGAACAGAATTTCGAAATGATCGCCAAAACGTTTATGGGACTGGAACCTGTACTGGCGAAAGAGCTGACCCAACTGGGGGCTAATGATGTAAAGATCGGTAGACGAATGGTATCGTTTACAGGTGACAAGGAATTGATGTACCGTGCCAACTTCCAGCTGCACACTGCCATCAGAATCCTTAAGCCCATCTTACACTTCAAGGCAAGAAGTGCGGATGATGTCTATGAAGAAATAAAGAAAATCGACTGGACTGACTATTTGGAAAACGAAAAGACCTTTGCCGTAGACTCCGTGGTATTCTCCGAAGAGTTCCGCCATTCGAAGTTTGTATCCTACAAGGTCAAAGACGCTATAGTAGACCAATTCAGGGAGAAGACAGGCAAGCGTCCGAATATCTCCGTGGCCAACCCTGACCTGCGGTTAAACATACATATCGCCGAGGATCTCTGTACGCTGAGCCTTGACTCCAGTGGTGAGTCGCTTCACCGTCGCGGTTACCGTCAGGAGAGTGTAGAGGCCCCGCTCAATGAAGTATTGGCGGCAGGTATGATCCTGATGACAGGCTGGAATGGTGACACCGACTTCATCGATCCCATGTGCGGATCGGGAACAATACTCATTGAGGCCGCCCTGATAGCCAGGAACATGGCACCGGGACTTTTCCGTAAAGAATACGCCTTCGAGAAATGGTCAGACTTTGATGCAGACCTCTTCGACGAAATCTATAACGACGAGAGCCAAGAGCGTGAGTATAAGCATCATATCTATGGTTACGACGTTGATATTAAGGCTGTGAACACAGCCATACAGAATATCAAGGCAGCAGGACTGAGCGACACGATCACTGTCAGTCAGCAGGACTTCAAGGATTTTACCCAACCAAAGGAGAAGAGTATTATCATCACCAACCCGCCATACGGTGAGCGTATCTCCACACCTGACCTTCTGGGCACATACAAGATGATTGGTGAAAGACTGAAGCACCAGTTCAAAGGGAACGATGCCTGGGTGCTAAGTTATCGTGAGGAGTGTTTCGACCAGATTGGTCTGAAACCAAGCATCAAGATTCCTCTCTATAACGGCTCACTGGAGTGTGAGTTCCGTAAGTACCAAATGTTCGACGGCAAGCTGAAGGCTTTCCGTCAGGAGGGTGGTGTCGTGAAGACTGATGAGGAAAAACGTCAGATGGCTGAGAAACACCGTTTCAAGAAGAACCGTGAGTTCAAACAGAGACTGGAAGAAACGGAACAGAACGAGGAAGGAGATATCCGCTCGTTTACCTTCCATCATCATGACATAGAGAAGAAGGACCGCAGAGAGAAAAGTTTCAGGAAGGAAGACGCCGAGCGAGATGAACGCCAAGACCGTAGAGGTAAAGAGCGCAGAGGCGACTATAAGGGTGGCTCAGGAAAAGGCGGCCAGGATCGCTTCGACCGTCGTGCAAAAGGCCGTCCGTTCGGAAAAGGAAAAGATTTCGGAAAGGGAAAGAATTTTGGAAAGGGAAAGAGTTATGACAACAACCCGAGAATTGATGATGAAGATTAGTCGAGCAACACGATTGGCTGTATTGCTCATATTCACCGCAAACTCTTTTTCCATGACAGCTCAAGACAGACGCTTCACCCTTGAGGACCTCAATTTCGGCGGCGCCAACTATCGTAAGATGCTGCCACAAAACAAGTGGCTCACATGGTGGGGAGAACAGCTCATGTATCAGGATGCTGAAGAAGGCGGCAGCTTGGACAAGAACGGCCAGCGAAAGACACTCTTTCACCTCTCTGACATCGGAGACGAATGGCATAGTGCGATGAATGCCGAATACCCCTACCCCGACCAGCCTCTGGTGAAACTGGAAAACGGCAAGGAGCGTATTCTCTATGATTTTCAGAAAAACACAGTGGTATGGCGTCAAGAGCGTAGCAAACAGGCCTTTGCCGACTGGAGTCCGAAGTCGAAGGCTGTTGCCTATGTACAAGATCATCAACTGTACATCATGGATGCCGAAGGAAAAGTGACAAAACTGTCTGAAGACGGCAGTCGCGATATTGTCTATGGGCAGTCCGTTCACCGTAATGAGTTTGGTATCGAGAAAGGCACATTCTGGAGCCCTGACGGACAGAAGTTGGCCTTCTACCGGATGGACCAGAGCATGGTGGCAGACTATCCACAAATGGATATCTTCCCAAGGGAAGCCACCTATGAACCCGATAAATACCCGATGGCAGGTATGACCTCACATCAAGTAACGGTGGGTGTCTATGACATGAACACACGTAAGACCATTTATTTGCAGGCCGGTGACCCCACAGACCGTTATTTTACTAATATTGCCTGGAGTCCTGATGCCAAGACAATATACCTGTTTGAGTTGAACCGCCAGCAAAACGACTGTCGTCTCGTATCCTATCATGCTGAGACGGGTGAGAAGATAACTGAACTCTTCCGCGAGACATCGGATAAATACGTGGAACCGTTGCACCCCATCCAATTCCTGCCTTGGGATGACACTCAGTTCATCATGCAGAGTCAGAAGGACGGCTACAACCATCTATACCTTTTTAATATTGAAGGTAAAGAGTTGAAGCAACTGACAAAGGGTCCGTGGGTGGTCATAGAAGTAATAGGTTTCAACAAGAAATCCCAGAGCATCATCATTGTATCTAATGAGAAGAATCCGTTACAGAGAAACATCTATGCTGTGAACATAAAGACAGGCAAGCGCGTGCCCTTAGGCGAAGGTATCGGCTGCGTACAAGACGCCAAGCTGTCAGCATCAGGGCAACAGATCTATTATAAGTACTCTGCCCCAGATATCCCAAGAGTCATAGACGTCTGTAATACCACCAACGGCAAGGGTTATGAACTGCTAAGAGCTACTGATCCTTGGAAGGACTATCTGCAGCCGCTCTTTGAGAGTGGCAGTATCAAGGCTGCCGATGGAGTGACAGACCTCTATTACAGAATGGTGAAGCCCCATGATTTCGATCCAACGAAGAAATACCCGACGGTCGTATATGTCTACGGAGGTCCTCACGCCCATAACGTAGAGGCTTCATGGCACTGGGGAAGCCGTTCGTGGGAGACCTATATGGCACAGAAGGGCTATGTGCTCTTTATCCTCGACAACAGAGGTTCAGAACGTCGTGGTCTGGACTTCGAGCAGGCCACTTTCCACCAGTTAGGACAAATCGAGATGCAAGACCAGATGAAAGGCGTAGAGTTCCTGCGCACACTACCATACGTCGATATGGATCGTCTGGGTGTTCATGGCTGGAGCTTCGGTGGTTTTATGACCATCTCACTGATGACCAATTATCCCGACGTGTTCAAGGTCGGTGTGGCAGGAGGACCTGTGATAGACTGGAAATGGTATGAGGTGATGTATGGTGAGCGGTATATGGGTACGCCTCAGGATAATCCTGAAGGCTATGAGAAAACCAGTCTGATAACCAAAGCCCAGAATCTTAAAGGCAAGCTGCAGATCATCACAGGCTATAACGACAACACCGTTGTACCCCAACACTGTCTGTCATTCCTCGATGCCTGTATTAAGGCAGGTACCCAACCCGACTTCTTCGCCTATCCGGGTGAAGAACACAATATGCGAGGTCATGCCAGTGTACATCTGCATGAGCGTATTACCCAATACTTCGAAGACTACTTAAAGTAATCATAAAGTTCAAAGTTTAAAGTTCAAAGATGAAGATATTGTTATTAGGCAGTGGCGGCCGTGAGCACGCCCTAGCATGGAAGATTGCTCAAAGCAGCAAGTGTGACAAACTTTATATCGCCCCGGGCAATGCAGGAACCAATAACTGCGGTGAGAACGTGGCGATGAAGGCTGATGACTTCGAGGCTATCAAGGCGTTCTGCATAGAGAAGCAGATCGACATGGTGGTCGTGGGGCCTGAGGATCCGCTTGTAAAAGGCATATACGACAACCTGAAAGCTGACAGCCGTACTAGTCATATTCCCGTCATAGGACCATCAAAGGCCGGTGCGGTACTTGAAGGTTCAAAAGACTTTGCCAAGGGATTCATGCAGCGTCACAACATCCCCACAGCCCGCTACCAGACCTTCGACGGCGAGCATCTGGATGAGGGCCTGAAGTTCCTCGAGACGCTGGAGGCTCCATACGTTCTGAAAGCCGACGGCCTCTGTGCAGGTAAGGGCGTACTGATCCTTCCCACGCTTGACGAGGCAAAGAAAGAGTTGAAGGAGATGCTTGGCGGTATGTTCGGCAACGCTTCATCACAAGTGGTCATTGAGGAGTTTCTCAGTGGTATTGAATGTTCGGTATTCGTACTCACTGACGGCCTGCACTATAAGATCCTGCCAGAGGCAAAGGACTATAAGCGCATCGGAGAACACGATACTGGTCTGAATACTGGTGGTATGGGCTCTGTCACCCCAGTTCCCTTCGCTACCAAAGAGTGGATGCAGAAGGTAGAAAATCGCATCATCCGTCCTACTGTTGAAGGCTTGGTTGCCGAGGGTATAGACTATAAAGGTTTCATCTTTTTCGGACTCATCAATGTCAAGGGAGAGCCGATGGTCATAGAATACAACTGTCGTATGGGTGACCCAGAGACCGAAAGCGTCATGCTTCGTCTGAAAAGCGATATCGTGGATCTGTTTGAGGGTGTGGCAGCCGGTGATCTCGACAAGCGTTCCATTGAGTTTGATTCCCGTGCCGCAGTCTGCGTGATGCTCGTCAGCGGCGGATATCCTCAAGAATACAAGAAGGGTTATCCCATAACGGGTATCGACCATGTGGAAGGTTCCATTGTGTTTCACAGCGGCACTGCCATGAAGGATGGTCAGGTGGTGACTAACGGAGGACGCGTGATTGCTGTCTCTTCATACGGCAAGGATAAGGCTGAAGCCCTGCAGAAATCGTTTGAGGAAGCCCAGAAGATACAGTTCACAGATAAGTATTTCCGTCGCGACATCGGGGCGGACCTCTAAGAGCCTGGGATTGAGAGTTAAAGGATGAAGAGGCTCCAGAACAAGATTGCAGGAAGCCGCACTTCCCTGCCTGTCGCCCTTATCTATGGAACGGTCGTATGGCTGTTGGCAGGACTGATACAGGAAGAATTGTGGATTCAATATGGCTGTTTCATTTTGTCAGTATTACTGATCATGAAGATGAACAATAAAAACCTGCTGATCCGCATTTTCAGCCGTTCTGTATCCGTATCCTTCATCTTCCTGTTCTGTGCAGCTCTTTTCCTGTTCCATTCATGGAGAGGAGGTGTCGCACAAATGTGCTGCATTTTATCACTGCTGCTCCTATATGACTGCTATCAAGACAACACAGCCATCGAACGCTCCTATTACATTTTCCTTATCTTGGGAATAGGCAGTCTGTTCGACATACAGGTATTTTTTTACGTGCCGGTTTTCTGGCTCATGATGAAGATTATCGTCTACTCGCTTTGTTGGCGCACTTTTCTTGCATCCCTGCTTGGACTGATCACTCCCTACTGGCTTCTCGCCGGATGGACTATCTACCATGACAGGGAATCATTCTTTTCCCGCCTTACCCAATTCCACTTACCCGACAGTGTCACATTTTCTTTCGGCTTCGAATCATTGTCGCAGCTCCAACTGACTTTTATCCTATTCTTGGTATTCCTGGTTGTCGTAAGTAGCATCCACTTTATGCAGAAAAGCTACCTTGACAAAATCCGTGTAAGGCAGCTATATTATAGTTTCATGCTTCTGGCCTTCTACTCCTTTCTGCTCATCTTCCTGCTACCGGAGAACGAAGGGCTGGCAGTTCGCATGCTGATAATTGCCACAAGTCCGTTGTTCGGACATTTTTTCGCACTGACAAATTCCAAACTCAGCAACGTGACCTTCTGCATTCTGTCAGTAGCCACCATTCTTTTCACTGGTTTCTATCTATGGACTTTATCATATCCTTCCTGACCCAGTATGGCTATTGGGGCATGCTTCTTGCAGCCTTCCTGGCCGGAAGTTTCTTCCCGTTCTCCAGCGAGGCTGTAATGGTGGGACTCATGGCCTCAGGCCTCGACCCGTGGATCCTTATGATTTACGGTACCATCGGTAATGTTCTTGGCAGCATCGTAAACTACTGTGTAGGTCGTATGGGAAAGATGGAATGGATAGAGAAATACCTGCATGTGAAGAAAAAGGATCTTGACAAAGCCCACCGTTTCCTCTCCGGCCATGGTGCATGGATGGGATTCTTCGCTTTCCTGCCCGTTCTGGGTAGTGCCATCACAATCGCTCTTGGACTGATGCGCTCCAATATTGTCATCACCTTCATTAGCATCACAATCGGCAAGATTTTCAGATATATTGTCTTAATCTATGGTGCCGGTTTGTTTATGTAAGTTAATTATTAATTGTCAATTGCCGATTATAAATATATTTTCGTAACTTTGCAAACTGAAAATAGAAATAACATTAAATTCATATTATTCCGATGAAACAATTCTTTGCGGAGCAAGGTGGCAAGGCCGGTTACAGAGTGGTAGACAACACCCTTGGCTGGCTTACATTCTTTATTGCTGCCTTCGTCTACTGCTCCACGATTGAGCCGACAGCCAGTTTCTGGGACTGTCCGGAGTTTATCACCACAGGCTACAAGATGGAAATCGGTCACCCCCCTGGGGCACCGTTTTTCATGCTGACTGCCAATCTGTTCACACAGTTTGCCAGCGATCCTTCGCAGGTTGCCAAGATGGTTAACATCATGAGTGCCCTGATGTCAGCAACGTGTATACTGTTCCTGTTCTGGAGTATCACACACCTTACACGTCGTCTGCTTATTGAAGACTGGAGGGAACTGACTTTGCCAAAACTTATTACCATTGAGGCTTCTGGTCTTGTAGGTGCCTTGATATACACCTTCAGTGACACCTTCTGGTTCTCTGCCGTAGAGGGTGAGGTATATGCCTACTCTTCAGCCTTCACTGCAGTGGTATTCTGGCTCATCCTGAAATGGGAGGATGTGGCCGACGAGCCTCACAGCGACCGTTGGCTGGTACTCATTATGTATTTGACAGGCATCTCTATCGGTGTCCACCTTCTGAACCTGTGCTGCGTTCCAGCCATTGGTCTGGTTTACTACTATCGTCGCTTCCCCGATGCCAACCTAAAGGGTTCCTTAGTGGCATTATGCGTTTCCGGCGTCATCTTGGCAGCGGTGCTCTATGGCGTTGTCCCTGGCATCATCACTGTCGGCGGATGGTTTGAGTTGTTCTTCGTCAACACCCTCGGCTGCCCCTTCAATACGGGTGAGATTGTCTATATCATTCTGCTCATCAGCGTTGTCATCTGGGCCGTCTATGAGACGCAGACACAGAAACACAGCGTACGTGTACAGAACATCGGTTTCATCCTCTCCATCGGCATGTTGGGAATTCCCTTCTACGGCTGGGGATGGCAGGCTTTCTTCATTGGCATCATTGTATTAGTGGCCATTTGGTTCGGACTCAATTACAAGAAGGATAAGAAACTTCTCGTTACTGCCCGTGCAAAAAACACGATTCTGCTCTGTATGCTGATGCTCATGGTGGGCTATTCCACCTATGCTGTCATCGTCATCCGCTCTTCGGCCAATCCCCCGATGGACCAGAACTCTCCTGAGGACATTTTCACTTTAGGTGACTACCTCGGACGTGATCAGTATGGCCAGCGTCCGCTATTCTATGGACAGGCATACACCTCTCAGGTAGCACTTGAGAGCGACGGCAAATACTGTCGTCCTGTCATGTCGAAGGGCAAGCCCGTCTACCAGCGTAAGGAGAAGGCTTCTGCCGACGAGAAGGATTCCTACTTTATCGTCAGGACCAAGGATGAGTACAAATATGCACAGAACATGCTGTTCCCGCGAATGTACGATGCCGGACATGCTGCAGCCTATGAGTCATGGATGGGAGGTGTCGATGGTACAGAAGTTCCTTACGACCGCTGCGGTGAGCAAATAACCGTGAAGGTTCCATCACAGTTAGAAAACATCCGCTTCTTCCTCTCCTATCAGTGTAACTTTATGTATTGGCGCTACTTCATGTGGAACTTCGCAGGCCGCCAGAATGACATCCAGGGAAATGGAGAACTGGAACATGGCAACTGGCTGACAGGATTCTCATTCATTGACGATGCCCGTCTCGGCAACCAGTCGCAACTGCCTGACGAACTGAAGGAGAACAAGGGCCACAACGTGTTCTACTGTATGCCTCTGCTTCTGGGTCTTATCGGACTCTTCTGGCAGGCCTGGTACACCCGTAAGCGCAAGATACAGGATAACGGAACGGAGAAGACCATCGAGGATCCCATTGGAATACGACAATTTTGGGTGGTATTCTTCCTGTTCTTCATGACAGGTCTGGCAATCGTCATCTATCTGAATCAGACCCCGATGCAGCCTCGCGAACGCGATTATGCATACGCAGGCTCCTTCTATGCCTTTGCTATCTGGTGCGGCATGGGTGTGGCAGCCATCGTCGACTGGCTTGAGCAGATCTTCAAGAAGAGTCATATAATCATAGCTGGACTTGCTGGACTGGCCTGTCTGGGCGTACCCATTCAGATGGCCTCACAGACCTGGGACGATCACGACCGTTCAGGCCGTTATACCTGCCGTGACTTTGGTCAGAACTATCTGATGACACTCCAGGAGGAGGGCAATCCCATCATCTTCACCAACGGAGATAACGACACCTTCCCACTTTGGTATAATCAGGATACGGAGAACGTCAGGACCGATGCCCGTGTCTGTAACCTCTCATACCTGCAAACCGACTGGTACATAGACCAGATGGTACGTCCGGCCTATGACTCCCCGTCACTGCCTATCACATGGAATCGTCTGGAGTATTGCGCAGGTACAAATGAATACGTACAGATAGATCCCAATCTGAAGGAACAGGTCATCCAACTCTATCAGGATCAGCCTGAGGCAGCTCGTCAGCAGTTTGGCGACGAGCCTTTCGAACTGAAGAACATCTTGAAGAACTGGGTGCGCTCCACACATAAGGACTTCCACGTCATACCTACCGACACCGTCTATGTCACCATCGACAAGGAGGCTGTCCGCAAGAGCGGTATGATGATGGCTGCCGACAGCATCCCCGACCGCATGGTCATCTCACTGAAGGGTAAGAGCGCTCTCTACAAGGGCGACCTGATGATGCTTGAGATGATTGCCAATGCCAACTGGACGAGGCCCATCTACGTGGCACTGACCGTAGGACAGGAGAATTACATGAACCTCGGCGACAACTTCGTGCAGGAAGGTCTTGCAAACCGTATCACACCGTTCACGACAAAGGGAGAAGGGACAAAGAACTTCGATACGGCCAAGACCTACGACAACGTTATGAACAAGTTCAAGTTCGGAGGCGTAAACCAGAAGGGTATATACATCGATGAGACCGTCATGCGTATGTGCTACACCCACCGTCGTCTCTTTGCTTCACTGGCTCAGCATCTGCTCGATGAAGGCCAGGATGCCAAGGCCAAGGAAGTGCTCGACCGTTGTGAGAAGGAGCTGCCTGAGTACAACATCCCGCATGACTACCAGAGCGGCTCGGTAGACTTAGCACGTTGTTATGCCAAGACTGGACAAGAGAAGAAGGCCCAGGCGCTTATCGACGAACTCTGGCTGAAGTCCTGCCAATATCTGTTGTGGTATATGTCGCTCGACGGCTCACGCTTCACCAGCAGCCAGCACGACTGTCTCATACACTTCTATATCCTGGAACAGTTACTCAACGTTCAGGATCAGGTTAGCAAGGAAGAGGCAGACAAGAAGGAAGAGCAGTTGAATAGCCTGATGGGATACTATCAATCCAAGGGCGGCGGCGTTGCTGAAGAGTAGTTTAACATTTTATAGTTAATAGATGTTCATTGAACAGCCCGCCATCTACCTCCGCTGGCTCTATCCGAAAGCCTATTGGAGAATGGACCGTCACGAGAAGGCCGTCTATCTGACCTTCGACGACGGTCCCATCCCTGAGGCAACACCTTTTATCCTGGACACGCTGAAGGCCTTCGGAGCAAAAGCCACCTTCTTTATGGTAGGCGACAACGTACGCAAGTACCCAGAACTCTATGAGCGCATTGTTGCCGAGGGTCATCAGACTGGCAACCATACCCACAACCATATTGTAGGCCTCAGACACACCGTCAAGGAATATAGTTACAATGTGGAGAAGGCCAATGCTTATATCCATAGTCACTATATGCGACCTCCTCATGGCTGGATGCGTCTGGCTCAGTATGCCTGGCTTAGCCGCAAATACAAAGTTGTCATGTGGGACCTCGTCACACGTGACTACTCTAAGTGGCTTACTGCCGAAGACGTTATAAATAATATAAAGAGGTACGCACGTAACGGTTCCATCATCACCTTCCACGACTCTCTGAAGAGTATCGACAAACTCCAAACAGCCCTGCCCGCCTCTCTCCAATGGCTCCGCGACCAAGGCTACGCCTTCAAGATCTTCCCATAATCTCCCTAATCACCCTAATTTGCCCTAAAAAACCCTAAAAATAACATAACAATGAAAAAATTACTAACAACCGGTTTATTAATTGCCACATTCGCAATGACAACAAATGCCCAACCACAACTCCGCGCCGATAATATCGACGAGGTGCTCAAGGCCATGACCCTTGAAGAGAAAGCCAAACTACTTGTTGGCGGTGCAAACAACTTCTTTGGCGCTAACGCCGTCGTAGGCGGCGAGGCCGACCTCGTGGCAGGTGCTGCAGGTACGTCTCCCGCCATCCCGCGTCTCGGCATCCCTGCCACTGTTCTTACCGACGGACCTGCCGGCGTGCGTATCAACCCCACCCGTCAAGGCACTGACAAAACCTATTACGCCACAGCATTCCCCATCGGTTCCTGCCTTGCTTCCACTTGGAATACTGAATTGGTCAGTAAAGTGGGTCAGGCCATCGGCAATGAAACGAAGGAATATCGTTGCGACGTAATCCTGGGTCCAGGCATGAACCTGCATCGTAATCCCCTCTGCGGACGTAATTTTGAATACTACTCTGAAGACCCGCTGTTGACTGGAAAGATTGCTGCAGCCTATATTCAAGGCGTGCAGAAAGAAGAAGTTGGCGTATCGGCCAAGCATTTCGCCGTGAATTCACAGGAAACCGACCGTACTGCTGTCGACGAACGCGTCAGCCAGCGTGCCGCCCGGGAGCTTTACCTTCGTGGTTTTGAGATTGCCGTCCGCGAGAGCGATCCCTGGACCATCATGGCCTCCTACAATCAGGTCAACGGACAGTACTCCATGGGCAACTATGACCTGCTCACCAAGATCCTGCGTGAGGATTGGGGCTATAAGGGTATCGTGATGACCGACTGGATTGGTATCCGTGATGGTCTCAAGACTATCGACGAGGTACATGCCGGCAACGACCTGATGGAACCTGGTCAGCCTGCTCAGGTGCAGGAGATCATCGAGGGTGTGAAGAGTGGCAAGCTCGACATCGCCGATGTTGACCGCAACGTACGCCGTATGCTGGAATACATCGTTAAGACACCCAGTTTCCGCAAATATCCCGCCTCTAACGATCCTGACTTCAAGGCACATGCCGCCATCACCCGTCAGTCTGCTGCCGAGGGCATCGTTCTGCTGAAGAACAACGGTGCTTTGCCTTGGAAAGGCGAAGCCATTAAAACCGTCGCCCTGTTCGGAGAAAACTCCTATGATTTCCTCTCCGGAGGTACGGGTTCAGGTTGCGTCCATCCCCCATACGTCGTCGATATGCTCGAAGGCCTGAAAAATGCTGGTATCAACTCGTCAGCCACACTGACAAATATCTACCGTAAGTACATCGACTACGCCCGAGTGAAATTCCAGGCCGAGCGTCATCCGGCCAAATGGTTCCAGACCGAGATGATGGGTCAGCAGAAGTATCCTGAAATCAGCCTCTCGCCCATCGCCATCAGCAAGGAGGTGCAAGGCGCCGATGCAGCTATCATCACCATCGGCCGTCAGGCTGGTGAGGGTATCGACCGTGACATCGAGACCGAATTCAACCTCATCCCTGAGGAGCGTGCCCTGATTGTTGACGTCTGCAATGCCTTCCACGCAGCAGGCAAGCCCGTCATCGTCATCATCAACTCCGGAAGTGTCATCGAGACAGCTTCCTGGAGCGGCTATCCTGATGCCATCCTCTGTGCTTGGCAGCCTGGCATGGAGGGCGGAAACTCCATCGCCGACCTGCTTACAGGTAAAGTCAATCCCTCAGGCAAACTCACAATGACCTGGCCCATCGCAGCCACCGACCACGCTTCCACGAAGAACTTCCCTGGCAACATCGATCCCTATACCTTTGAGATGATGGTAGGCAACAGGATGCCTATCCCTGGCCACGCTTACACCAACCACGAGGAAGACATCTACGTGGGCTACCGTTATTTCGACACCTTCAACCACGAGGTGGCCTACCCCTTCGGCTTCGGACTCAGCTACACCACCTTCGAATTCTCCAAGCCCATGGTCAAGGCCAAGGGTAAGGATGCCGTCGAAGTCAGCATCACCGTTAAGAACACAGGTGCTGTGGCTGGTAAGGAAATCGCTCAGGTCTATGTTCAGGCTCCCAAGGGTCGTCTGGAGAAACCAGCCCAGGAACTGAAGGCCTTCTCCAAGACGCGTGAACTGCAGCCTGGTGAGAGTCAGACATTGACGATGACCATCCCTGTCCGTGATCTCGCCAGCTTTGATGAGGCTGGTTCCCAATGGCTCACCGAAGCCGGCACATACACCTTCCACATTGGTGCCAGCAGTCGCGACATCAAGGCCTCACTCCCTCTCGCCCTGAAGGAATACACCGAGAAGACCACCAACGCCCTCGCTCCCCAGCAGCCACTCAAACTGCTCAAGCAATAACACATAAGAAAGAGGATAGGCTCCAACCTATCCTCTTTCTTTTTACTCAAACGTTTTCATGAGATTTTCAAGTCATAGCGATACAATGTATGGGATAAGTTCGTAACTTTGCACCATCAAAAGGAAACAAAAAGGAAAAATAATAGATACAAAACATTAAAAAAGTAACAGCTATGAGTAAGAAATTTGTTATTGGAGACCGTTTGAAGGATGAGTGGATTTCAGTACTGGACACTGAGAAGAAGAAGCTCGAGTTTACCAACCACCTGGCCAGTGCCAAGGAGTATCTGCTGGAGGAGGACGCCCAGATAAGCCTCCAGAAGATTCAGGAGACCGGCTACTTCAGCGACCTGCAGATCTACATGAAGGAGGACAACAAGGCCTATAAGATTGACGAGCGCGACACGCTCTAATGATACGCCCCTCATAAAACAACCCCGTCTAAGTTTCAGGCGGGGTTGTTTTGTTTAGGTCTGAGTGTACGATCGAAAGACCATTTCATGTCATGTTTCATCTTTCTATTTTATCCACGACTCACGCTGCATCTTTGTGTCGAGCAACCATCTTATTAACGCCGGATATCTACACATCCACCGCAATATCAGAATTGCGGGCTTTGAGAATAGTATCCTATTCACTCGCATTTGCTTTTTCATCTTTTGGAAGACATGGGCGTTTACCTCTCTGAACGACCGATTCTCGATGATTGCCGTTGAGGCATTACGTGCCGTGAGGAAGGCATCATAGAGCCCCTCACAGGTGGTACGGTTAGCAAACCCTCCAGCATCACCAATCAGAATCACATTATCCTTCAGAGGATAATCGTTTGAAAGATAGATATATGCTCCACGGAAACGCTCCTCAGGGATACTCCGTTCACGGAGAATATTCCGGAACTTCTCGAACGTAGTGCTGTAATCACCAAAACCAACCACATCGTTGGCATCATTGGGGAAACGATAGAAATAGCCACCGACATCATACGATGACGATATAGCTACTTCGATGGCGTTACCAGGCTTCTTGTCTACATACTGCTCCAATGGCAGAATCTTAATCCCGGAATCATCAGGATTGAGGCAACGGCGCACACGGCTATTACTACCATCTGCACCCACAAGCCACTTACAGGCAATCTGCTCGCCCGACTTCAGTGTGGCAATCACCATGTTGTCTTGCTGCTCAAAGCTCATCAAGGCACCCTTACAGAAGTTGCCACCCGCCTGAATAAAATGCTGTAATAATTGATGGTCAAACACCTTCCGTTGTACTATCCGGATCGGCTCTTTTATGTCAAACTCACAATGAGCCTTCCCGTCGACGTCGATTCGTATATGACTTACGGGATTAAAGTCATACGTAAAGTCTGGCATTAAACGTTCCAGAAGATGAAAGCATTTCGACGTAAGACCACCACCACATATCTTGTCGCGGGGAAAAGTAGCATGATCAATAACGATGCAGTCCATACCTGCCTTCTTCAACAAATAGCCACAAACAGAGCCAGCAGGTCCGGCTCCAACTATCAATACATCAGTTTTCTTCATTTCGGCTTTCTAAGTATCCACTCTATATAATAGCCGATGCCGGCCTTTCCAGCATCATAACCCAACCAGCCAAGGATGTGGTTAGTGACAAACTGCTGTGGCATCAAAACGTATTGAAGTTTCCACAGCCAAGGACGGCTCATCGTCCAGTTTGCACTACGCTGCAAGTGTTTCAGGTCTGGCAGGGTTTCCTGCGTGTAATCCGTAATCTTCTCAATCTCAAATCCGCAGTTGGTGTAATGGGTGTTCAGTTCGTCCAACGACTCGAATAAGGCTGCCGATCCTCCCTTAGCCGTCAGGGTGATAGCCATCTGGATTTTCGGATCGTAGGTATTATAACTGTCAGCAAGGGCATAATCGTAGATAATCATCACACCACCAGGTTTCAGGACACGATGGACCTCCCGGTAAATCTTCTCCTTGTCGGTGTTGTGGACAATGGTCTCAACGGCATAACAGACATCGACGGAATTATCAGCCAATTGCGGGATACTACTATAGTCTTGTTCGTAAATCGTCACATTCTGCGGCATCTGGTCCTTCTTGAGAGGAATCAGGTCGACGCCCACGAAACGTGACTCAGGGAAACCATGTGCGAGATACAACAGATTGGCTCCTTGTCCGCACCCTAACTCCAGCACCGTGTCGCCAGCTTTGATATAGTCGGCAATGGCATCGGGCTGATGATAGATGTCTTCATCGGTAAAGACTCCACTCTTGGAGATTCTGAAGTGCATGAAACCGTCCTGTGAATGGAAGAGCTTGTAGGCCCAATGACTGACCCTGAAATAATTGCGTATCTGGGCCAAAGAATTATTCTCACCCTTTATCAGCTTTTCCAGGTCGATGAACTTTGACATAGCATCCACCTTGGAATGAATGCGATAAATATAGTACCCTCTATTCATAAATGATAATTGAAATTGATAATTAAATGATTATCCGCAGCGAACTGCGGATAATCATTGACTATTACTCCTTACCGAGCAGAATCTTCATCATCTGGATGGCCGAATAAGGAATCGGGGTGCCTGGTCCGAAGATGCAAGCAACGCCGGCCTTGTAGAGGAAGTCGTAGTCCTGTGCGGGGATGACACCACCGGCAGTCACCATGATGTCTTCGCGACCCAGTTTCTTCAACTCCTCGATGAGCTGCGGGATGAGCGTCTTATGACCTGCTGCCAACGACGAGGCGCCAACGATGTGCACATCGTTCTCGACAGCCTGACGGGCAGCCTCCTCGGGCGTCTGGAACAGCGGTCCCATATCCACGTCGAAGCCACAGTCGGCATAACCTGTTGCCACCACCTTTGCACCGCGGTCGTGACCGTCCTGACCCATCTTGGCAACGAAGATACGGGGACGACGACCTTCCTTCTTGGCAAATTCATCGGTAAGACGCTTGGCCTCCTCGAAGTCTTTGTCATTCTTTGATTCTGAACTATACACGCCTGAAATTGTTCTGATTACTGCCTTATAACGGCCTACGATCTCCTCGCAGGCATCTGAAATCTCTCCTAACGTACAACGCAACTGAGCAGCCTTCACAGCAAGGTCGAGCAGGTTGTTCTCACTCTTACGGCCTTCCTTGAAATCGCGCACGCAGTCGGTAATCGCCTTCAGGGCAGCCTGGCAGGCAGCCTCGTCGCGCTTGCTACGAACCTCCTTCAGACTCTCCTCCTGCTGCTTGCGCACAGCGGTATTGTCCACCTCGAGGATGTCGATGGGATCCTCGTGCTCCAGACGATATTTGTTGATACCGACAATCGTCTGTGTACCAGAGTCGATACGAGCCTGTGTACGGGCAGCTGCCTCCTCGATACGCATCTTGGGCAGACCGGTCTCGATGGCCTTGGCCATACCACCTAGTTTCTCGATCTCCTGAATGTGCTCCCAAGCCTTGTGAACCAGCTCGTTAGTCAGGGTCTCAACATAGTAAGAGCCAGCCCACGGGTCAATCTGCTTGCAAACCTTGGTCTCGTTCTGGATATAAATCTGCGTGTTACGAGCGATACGGGCCGAGAAATCGGTAGGCAGGGCGATAGCCTCGTCGAGAGCATTGGTGTGCAGACTCTGGGTGTGACCCAGAACTGCAGCCATAGCCTCAATACAAGTACGACCTACATTATTAAACGGATCCTGCTCTGTGAGCGACCAACCAGAGGTCTGAGAGTGAGTACGAAGAGCGAGAGATTTCGGGTTCTTAGCGCCAAAGCTCTTCACAATCTTAGCCCACAACAGACGGCCTGCGCGCATCTTGGCAATCTCCATGAAGTGGTTCATACCGATAGCCCAGAAGAAACTGAGTCGAGGAGCAAAAGCATCCACATCGATACCTGCATTCACACCGGTACGCAGATAGTCCATACCATCGGCGAGGGTATATGCCAACTCGATGTCAGCCGTAGCACCAGCCTCCTGCATGTGATAGCCTGAGATAGAGATACTGTTGAACTTAGGCATCTTCTGCGAGGTATACTCGAAGATATCGGCGATGATCTTCATCGAGAATGCAGGCGGATAGATATAGGTATTACGCACCATGAACTCTTTCAGAATATCGTTCTGGATGGTTCCGGCCATCTCCTCCAACTGAGCACCCTGTTCCAAACCTGCTACGATGTAGAATGCCAGGATAGGCAGTACGGCACCGTTCATGGTCATAGAAACAGACATCTTGTTCAAGGGGATACCAGAGAAAAGCACCTTCATGTTCTCCTCGTTACAGATAGATACGCCAGCCTTACCCACATCGCCAACCACGCGAGGGTTATCGGGGTCGTAACCACGGTGTGTAGGCAGGTCGAAGGCCACCGAAAGACCCTTCTGACCAGATGCCAGATTACGGCGATAGAAAGCATTTGACTCCTCAGCAGTAGAGAATCCGGCATACTGACGGATAGTCCACGGACGGAAGGGGTACATCATTGAATACGGACCACGCAGATAAGGTGGAATACCTGCAGTGAAGTCGAGGTGTTCCATACCTTCGAGGTCTTCTTTCGTATAGACAGGACGCACCTCAATATGCTCTGGGGTCTTCCAGTTGGCCTCAATATTATTGTCTTTAATCCACTTGGCACCGTCCTGAGCCTTGATGCCTGCATAGATATCAATATCTTTAAACTGTTTACGCATAATTCAAGTCTCCTATTCTTTAAATACCAAGTTTCTGATTATATTCCTTCAAAGTCTCAAGCACGTTGCACTTCACATGAACGAAGTTCTCGATGCCGGCAGCCTTCAAGTCCTCCATACAAGCAGGAGCGCCAGCCACAACAAACATGGCACGACCATTCAAGTACTTAAATGCAGGGATGGCGTACTCTGCATACTCATCATCCGAAGAGCAGATGACCACGATATCGGCCTTAGCCTCCAAAGCGGCATCAACACCCTCCTCAACGGTCTTGAAGCCGAGGTTGTCAATCACCTTATAGCCAGCGCAAGCCAGGAAGTTGCACGAGAACTGTGCACGGGCCTGACGCATGGCCAGATTACCGATGGTCAGCATAAAGGCCGTCGGCACTTTCTTTTCCTCAGTATGGATGCGGAGATCTTCGAAATCGGCTGCGAGGCGTGTACTATTGATTGCCTTGAAGGGATGCTCCTCTTCATCGGCATGTCCGCAGCAGCAGCCACAAGCCTGAGCTCTTTTACCTTCGCTCTTCTCCGTGAAGTTCGGGAACTGGTTCGTACCCAGCAGGAACTCCTTGCGCTTGGCAGCATCACCATGACGCTTCACATTCGTCGCATTGATATCATCCTGGATGGTTCCAGCCTTCACGGCAGCGAGGAAGCCACCCTCCTCTTCCACCTTCAGGAAGATCTTCCAGGCCTCAGTGGCCAGCGCATCCGTCAGGTGCTCAATATAATAGGAACCTGCACCCGGATCAACGATACGGTCGAAATGACTCTCCTCCTTGATGATCAGCTGCTGGTTGCGGGCGATACGCTCTGAGAAATCAGTTGCCTCCTCGTATGGGGCATCAAACGGGGTGACCACCATCGAGTGCACACTACCCAGGGCAGCACTCATGGCCTCGGTCTGCGAACGGAGCAGATTCACGTATGAATCGAACAGTGTCTGATTGTAGGTAGAAGTCGTCGCATTGACGCACATCTGACAACTGTCATCGTTCTTCGGCTCATACTGCTTCACGATCTGCGCCCACAGCAGCCTTGCAGCCCTGAACTTCGCAATCTCCATGAAGTAATTCTCACTGACGCCCATGTTGAACTTGATGCTCTTCGCAGCCAAATCCACATCCACGCCGGCATCCGTCAACTGCTGCAGATACTCATTACCCCAGGCCAGCGCATAGCCCAGTTCCTGAGCAATATAGGCACCGGCATTGTTCAGCGCATCACTGCTGACAGCGATACAACGGAAGTGAGGATACTCCTTCAGGGTCTCGACGAGCTTCGGCCCATTCTCCAGCACCGGCGTCACATCCTTGCCCTTCATGACCATCTTCGCCATCGGGTCAAACTCAATAGAGCCAACCACCTTCGCCTTGTCGTAGCCCTTCTTTTCGAAATAAGCCACAAGGATCTCTGCCAGCTCTACGGAATGACGAGGACAAGTAGCGAAGTTAATCTCGATACAGTCACAGTAGATACCGTCGAGCAGGGCCTCTACCGTCTCCTTGCTCACCATCTTACCGGGCAGTTTGAAGCCCAGCGAGTCGATACCCTTGTTCAGGATGTCGAGCGCCTTGGCATTCGCCGTCTTCGGATCATCCACCACGATATTCTGGCGGACATACCACACATTCGAGTCCTTCTTGTTACCACGCACGAACGGGAACTCTCCGGGAAGAGCGTCGGGGGTTTTCAGATTAGCCAGGTCTTCCCGACGATAGAAGGGCTGCACATTAAAACCTTCATTTGTTCTCCATACCAAGCGTTTCTGAAAGTCGGCACCCTTGAGGTCAACCTGAATTTTGTCAAGCCATTCCTGGGTTGTCGGCGCAGTAAACTCAGTAAAGAGTTTCTCTTTGTTTGCCATAGATTATACGTTAATTAATATAAAAGTTGTTCTTAGTTTACACTTAACAGCCGACAAAGATACACAAAATTTATTCAAATGAGCCAAATGAACTGTGAAAGAAATAAAAAAACGGTTTTTATCCAAAAGAAAATGCACAAATTTGCTTGTAATGAGCAATTTTTGAGTACCTTTGCAGCGAATTTTAAGAAAAACGCGTTACGAGTACAGTCTGCACTATTCTCGTACGCATCAGATTTAAAAGATTGATATAGTATTTAAGTATGGAATCTTTTCAATGGCTGAAAGAACTGTTTATGACCACTGACTCCGTGGCTCATATTGTATTGCTCTATGCAATTGTCATTGCCATCGGCGTTTATCTTGGAAAAATCAAGGTCTTCGGCATCTCTCTCGGTGTCACCTTTGTGCTCTTTGTCGGCATCTTGGCAGGACACATCGGCTTCACCGCCCCCATCAGCATCCTGACTTTCGTGCAGGACTTCGGACTTATCCTCTTTGTGTTTATGATTGGTCTGCAGGTGGGGCCCGGTTTCTTTGAGAGTTTCGGCACCACAGGTATCAAGCTTAACAGTCTGGCGGCCACGGGCATATTGCTGAACATTCTCGTGATGTTCGCATGCTACTATATCTTCTTCGATACGAGCAACCCCTCCAACCTTCCTATGATGGTGGGTACTCTCTACGGAGCTGTCACCAACACCCCCGGACTTGGTGCTGCCAACGAAGCACTCAACAACGTGTTTCCCCATGGCGGTGCCCCGCAGATAGCATCGGCCTATGCCTGTGCCTATCCCCTCGGCGTGCTCGGCATCATCGGTGCTACTATATTAATAAGGTATACATGCAAGGTGAAGTTGGAGAAGGAGGAAAAGCGGCTGAAGGCCATGGAGGAGACCAACACCAACAAGAAGCCCTATAAGATGCACCTTGAGGTAACTAACCAGTACCTTGAGGGCAAGACACTGCTTCAGGTACACGATTTCCTGAACCGCGACTTCGTAGTGTCTCGTCTTGTTCATGCCGGTGAGCTCTGCATCCCTAACCGCGACACAATCTTCCATGTAGGCGATCAGATGCTCATTGTCTGTGCCGAGGCTGACCAGGAGGCAATCATGGCTTTTATTGGTCCGAAACTCGACATCGACTTCGAGCAGCAGGACCAGCCGCTGGTATCCAAGCGTATCCTCATCACAAATCCGAAGATTAACGGTAAGACGCTGGCCTCCATGCACTTCTCGAGTGTCCATGGTGTGAACGTCACCCGTCTCACCCGTCACGGCATGGATCTTTTCGCCTCTGCAGGACTGCCCCTTCAGGTAGGTGATAAGATTATGGTTGTGGGACCTGAGGATGCCGTTGACCGTGTAGCCAACCAGATGGGTAACTCAACACGTCGTCTGAACGCGCCAAACATCGCCACCATCTTCGTGGGCATCTTCCTCGGACTGATTTTCGGATCCTTCCCCTTCGCCATCCCAGGCATGCCCGTACCCGTGAAACTCGGTCTGGCAGGTGGTCCTCTGATCATTGCCATCCTCATAGGACGCTACGGCTACAAGATACACCTCGTGACCTATACCACCACCTCGGCGAACATGATGCTACGTGAGATAGGACTCGTGCTCTTCCTTGCTTCCGTGGGTATTAAAGCGGGCGCAGGATTCTTCGAGACCGTCATCGAGGGAGACGGACTGCTTTACGTGCTTACAGGCTTCCTCATCACCATCATCCCGATCCTGATAATCGGCCCCATTGCACGTATCCGCTACAGGTTCAATTATTTCACCATTGCAGGTATGATAGCCGGTACCTATACCGACCCTCCCGCATTGGCCTATGCTAACAGCATCTGCTCGAAGGAGGCCCCGGCACTAGGCTATTCCACGGTCTATCCGTTAGCCATGTTCCTGCGCATCTTCACTGCACAGATCATCATTCTATTCTTCTGCGGATAAGAAGACGAGTTAAGCTAGTCTGACTAGTCAAAACTAGTTACCCTAGTAAAAAACGACAAAAACAAAATATTAGCAACAAAAAAATGGACAAAACCAGACTTCTTCTCAGCGGCATCTTGCTGGCAAGCGCCTCGGCGGTGATGGCTCAGGGAGCCAAGAACATCCGCATCAACGAGGTGATGACCAACAATGTCGCCAGCATCCAGGACGAATACGGTCAACGTGAGGCGTGGATAGAATTGGAGAACACATCATTCACCACCTACAACATCCGAGGCATGTACCTCACGACCGACCGCAGTGTCCTCGATTCAAAGATGAGCGTGCCTGAGCGCATCAAGCGCATGAGCATCATCCCCAATGGTGAGCCACGCACCCAAATTGGCGGACGACAGCACATCGTATTCTTCAGCAATTCCAACCCCGCACAGGGCAAGCTGCACCTCTCACTCAAGGTTCCCATGTCGGAACCCGTATGGATTGGATTTTACAACGGCAATGCTGTCGACCTCATCGACTCCGTCACCGTGCCTGCGCTGGCTGCTGACCAGAGCTATGCCCGTCATGGTAACAAGTGGAGCGTGAAGGCGGCCGAGAATGTCACTCCCGGCATCGAGAATTTCATCAAGACCGACGAGACGAAAGATGCCTACTTGAAGCGTGAGGATCCCCACGGCATTGGCATCACCCTGCTCGCAATGGGCATTGTATTCTTCTGTCTGGCGCTGCTCTTCATCTTCTTCTGGCTCTTCGGAGAGATCATGGCACATATCGACATGGCCAAGAAGGTTGTCAACACCCAACCCATCAAACCCATTACTAAGACTGTCGAGGTGACCCATGACATAGCTCACGCCACAGGAAACATCCTGCAAGACGGTCTCAAAACCAGGGGTATCGACAAGGAAGTCTATATCGCAGTCATCTCAATGGCCCTGAAGCAGTATCAGGATGACGTCCACGACGTGGAGTCTGGAATCATTACCATCAAGTCGAAGGACACAGGCTGGAGCGATGAATACTCACAGATGACACACTTCCACGATCCGAAGCAGCCATTAAGCCACACTGCTCCCCGCATCCCCACAACCCGCGACATGAAATAGTTTATAGTTTATAGTAGATAAAGAAAATGAACAAGTATCAATATAAAGTACAAGGCGTCGACTACGACGTAGAAATCGAAGAAGTAGAGGGCAACGTAGCCAAGGTAAACGTCAATGGCATCCGTTTCGACGTCGTGATGAAACAGCCCATCAATGCAACCAGTACACTTAAGAAAGTGCACGTCGAGGCTCCCAAGCCCGTAGCCCGTCCTGCTGTGACACCTGCCGCAGCCCCCGCAGCCGACAAGCCCATGGCCGCAGGCACAGGCTCACCCGTGAAGGCTCCGCTGCCCGGCACCATTTTAGACCTGAAGGTCAATGTAGGTGATAAGGTCAACGTAGGCGACATCGTGCTCGTACTCGAGGCTATGAAGATGCAGAACAACATCGAGTCGGAGTTCTCAGGAACCGTCACATCCATTACCGTCAAGCAGGGCGAGACCGTGATGGAAGGTACCATCCTCATGACCATCGGGTAATAGTTTACAATTTTAGCTTATAGTTTACAGAAATGGATCTCGGACAATTTATCATACAGAACTTCCATGAGTTTCTGACCTACACGGCCTTTGCCAATGCTACCGTCGGGAATCTCATCATGATTGCGGTGGGAGCATTCTTCATCTGGCTCGCTATCAAGAAGGATTTCGAGCCGTTGCTGCTCGTCCCCATCGGACTGGGCATCATCCTTGGCAATATACCTTTCCGTGCAGACGCAGGACTGGAGATAGGCCTCTACGAGGACAACTCCGTGCTGAACATCTTCTACCAAGGTGTGCGTCAGGGATGGTATCCCCCACTCATCTTCCTCGGCATCGGAGCCATGACTGATTTCTCAGCCCTGCTCGCCAATCCTAAGCTGATGCTTATCGGAGCCTCCGCTCAGTTTGGCATCTTCGGCGCCTACATGGTAGCCCTTGCCATGGGCTTTGAACCATCTCAGGCAGCAGGTATCGCTATTATCGGCGGTGCTGACGGTCCCACGGCTATTTTCCTCAGTTCGAAGCTCTCGCCGAATCTCATGGGAGCTATTGCCGTTTGTGCTTACAGCTACATGGCCCTCGTGCCAGTCATCCAGCCGTTCATCATGCGTCTGCTCACCACGAAGAAAGAGCGCGTCATCAAGATGAAGCCTGGCCGTGAGGTGTCTCAGACAGAGCGCATTCTCTTCCCCATTATCGGACTACTGCTCACCACGTTCATCGTACCCTCTGGCCTGCCTCTGCTAGGTATGCTCTTCTTCGGCAACTTGCTCAAGGAGAGTGGCAAGACCACCCGTCTGGCCAAGACTGCTGGAGCTGCTCTCAATGATATCGTGGTGATGCTCCTCGGCCTCACAGTGGGCTGTTCTACCCAGGCCTCAGAGTTCCTTACTTTCAACACCATCAAGATCTTTGCCCTCGGTGCCATGGCCTTTATGATAGCCACAGCGTCAGGTGTCTGCTTCGTCAAGATGATGAACCTCTTCCTGCCAGAAGGCAAGAAGCTCAATCCGCTTATCGGAAACGCCGGTGTGAGTGCCGTTCCAATGGCTGCACGTATTAGCAACAACCTCGGACTGGAGTACGACCGCCACAATTTCCTGCTCATGCACGCCATGGGTCCGAACGTGGCAGGTGTTATCGGCTCTGCTGTCGCTGCAGGTGCCCTACTCGGATTCCTTTCATAGAAACGTCAATGACAAGCCGTCCGAAAGTAGCGATTCTCGACCCCAACACCTTTTCGGCGTTGGGGTTGAAATCGATGCTCCAGAACGTCATACCCATCATGACCGTCGATACTTTCGGCTCCTTCACCGAGCTGACCGCCTCCGATGCCGACAGTTACTATCATTACTTTGTGGCCATGAGCGTCCTGCTTGAAAACAAGCCCTTCTTCCTTGAGCGACGTCGCAAGACCATTGTCCTCACCCTTTCACTCGAATCCATGTCGCAGCTCTCCAACTTCCACTGCCTCTGCGTTAATGTTCCCGAGCAACAACTTGTCCGCTCTCTGCTCTCCCTACAACAACACGCCCACGGCCGTGGCGAGCACATGCCTTCCATGCCTGAGGTGCTGCAACGTAAAGTCCTCTCCGACCGTGAGATTGAGGTCATGTCGCTCATCGTACAAGGCTACATTAACAAAGAGATTGCCGACCTTCTGAACATCGGTCTTAGCACGGTCATCACTCACCGTCGTAACATCATGGACAAGCTTGGTTTCAAGAGCGTGTCTGCCCTCACCATATACGCCGTCACCCACGGCTATGTAGACATCAATAAAATATAAGATGAAAAAGTACTTGATTATGACTGTCCTGATGACAGTTGCGGTATGTGCATCGGCACAGAGTAAACCTGAACCTTACTTCTCGTTCAGAGAGTTGCCTAACATGCTGAAGTGGTGTCCAGCTCCACCCGACACCGTAGGTTCGGCCTTTGCCTACGACATCATGCAGTATATGTGGGGTAAGGAGATGCGCGTGAAGGACAAGGAGCGTACAGAGATTGCCATTCGTGATGCTGTCTATAGCCTGGAATACATCGCCCAGGAGTTCAGTGAGCCTTTCGGCCTGCAGATTTCCGAGGAAGAGACGCCTGAAATATGGAAGTTGCTCCGTGATGCGAAGGCTACGTGTGAGCACATCAGCGGTTTTCCCAAGTTTTATTATAAGCGGATACGCCCGTTCATGCGATTCCACGAACCAACGGCGACTCCACAATTCGAACCAGACCTGCGCAGAAATTTCTCCTATCCCTCTGGTCACACTATCCTCGGCTGGGCTTCTGCCCTGTTGCTCACGGAAATCAATCCAGAAAGGGCCGACACCATCTTGAAACGTGGAATGATGTACGGCGAAAGCCGCGTGATTGTGGGTGCACACTGGCAGAGCGATGTGGATGCCGGCCGTCTGGCTGCCGCCGCCGCATATTCTCGGATGCACACCAGTGAACGTTTCCTGGAGCAGATGCGACTGGCACGTCAGGAGTTCCGTATCAAGGCGGGCTTAGCCACTATCGTTGAGATGAAGGCTTACAAGAAAGAGGCAGAGAAACGTGCCAAAGCCGCAGCAAAGGCTGCAGCCAAAGCGAAGAAAGCTGCTTCAAATTGAAGTCTATCTAACCGTTTCGTTCAGATTTCGTTTGAGGAAGAAGGCCTTGGTGGCAAGGAAGAAACAGGCCACACCCAGGCCATTGACCAGTACTACCGTCCAGAAAGCGGCGGCATAACCCATGAACTCAGCAATCACGCCACCAACGAGGATGCCGAGACCCATGCCGATGTCCCAGGAGATGAGGATGGTGGAATTGGCCGTACCTCGCTGGTTGTTGCTGGCCACATTGATGGTCATATTCTGGAAGGCAGGCCACATGTGACCATTGCCGAGGCCGATAAGGAGAGCAGAGCCGTAGTAGCCCCACCACGTCGGTACTAATATAAATAAGGTGTAACCAATCAGGGAGATGACCATACCCTCGCCTGCGTTATGAGTGACACGTCCCTGACGAAGGGCCATGCCACCCTGAAGCCGCGAGAGGATGAGTCCGACGGAACAGAGCATGAAATAGGCTCCCGTACCACCGGTGATGCCCATCACTTCCTTGCCGTAGATGGCGAGATAGTTACTCAGCACACCGAAACTAAAACCGAAGGCCACCATATTCAATCCTAAGAGCCAGCCACGCACAAGGAAGAAACGATCGAAGGAGAGTTTCGACTTATCGCGGACGGCCTCTCTTTCAGGCAGGCTCACGGTAGAATCGACGATCCAACCCGCACAAGCCACTACAAGTGCGAGCCAGAACAGCAATTCGAAACTGTGCGAATAGCGGTAGATGAAGATGCCGATAGTGGGGGCCAGAGCCATCGCTAAATTGTTGCTTAGTCCGTAGTAGCCGATACCCTCGGTACGACGGCTGGAGGGCAGCACGTCGATGGCCACCGTGGAGTTCGCCACGGTTAATGCTCCAAAAGGACCGCCGTGGAGTGTCCTGACAATCATGAAAAGCAACAGTGTAGATGCCGCCAGATAGCCTGCAAAGAAGATGGCGAAAGCTCCAAAACTCACCATGAGCACCGTCTTTCGGGGGAAGGTGTCGACGACATATCCGCTGAAAGGCCGGAAGAGTAGTGCAGTGATGGTATAACCAGAAAGCACCAGTCCTATTACATCCTTCGTGGCTCCAAAATGCTCACTCAGATAGAGCGGCAGCAGCGGCGTCAGCACGTAAAAGGCAAAGAACAGCGTGAAGTTCGCCGTCATCACCTTACAGTAGTTCCCGTTCCAGAGTCTGTCCATCAGTAGAACTCATGGTGCCATAAACTGTACTTACATCGAAATGCTCTCTATACGGAGCTTGAGCATGCCTGCGGGAACGCGCACCTCCACCACGTCGCCAGGCTTCTTGTTCAGCAGAGCCTTGGCTATGGGCGACTTTATAGATATCTTGCCCTCATGAATGTTTGCCTCGTTGGGACTGGCTATCGTATAGGTCATACGGCTGTTGTTGGCCAGATTGGTCATCTCAACCTTACTGAGCAACTGAACAGTACCGTTGCCAAGTCTTGACATATCGATGACACGTGCATTGGCGAGCACTTTCTGTTTGAAACGAATCCTGCCAAGCAACCTCGCCTGTTCTCGCTTGGCGGCATGATATTCAAAATTCTCACTGAGATCACCCTTGTCGCGGGCTTCGGCAATAGCATCTTTCACCTGAGGCAATTCAACACTCTCCAACTGATGGAGTTCGGCCACGAGCTTGTCGTAACCTTCCTGGGACATATATTCTATGCTCATATTGCAAATATCTTCTTTCTATCAGCTTATTTGAAATACCACACACCCAACTATTTGACAATCAGATGCGTACTACCTTGTGGCATTTCCACAGGAGGAGTGACTTTAGGTGTGAGAATCTGACTGGTAAAGATGGCGATTTTCTCATCAGTAGGAAGAATATAGTCACCAACGATTTTGTAGTGGTTAGTGGCACAAGTCTTACCCTTCTTCATGTCTGTCCTGTTGGTATCGTATGCTATGTGACCAACCTCTACGCTCGACTTAATGAGTTTGTTGATTGGGGCATTCATCTTGAACTGCAAGAAAGCAGGAATCTCTATGTCACATTTTGAACGAACCGTTGGAATACAATCCTGAAACACCCAGTCGTAGAGATACGTGGGCCTTGGGCTTGTGATGTTGTATTGGTATTCGATGATACTACCAGCCTGAACATCTGGCACAACCACGTGCACGACCATATAGTTGGCATCAACACGTTCCTTGACAAATGAGGCGGTGTTGACATTCTTTTTTTCTACCTTTCCCTTCTCATTCTTGTTGAAAACCCTAACCTTCAGATCCGACAACTCATCGAAACTGACATTCTTATTGTTATCGGGGTCATAGTAGGTAATGTCAACATTAGCATGCTTGGCACCTTCTGGCTTCAGGATCTTAGTGCGAAGCCTGAACTCATATTTTACCAGGATGCTACTGTCGTCAATCTCGTTCTTACTAAAATCCTGAAGATTGTCGAAGCCGAAATCAGACCCCTGAGTGTTGCTGAACACCTGATCTGAAAGCTGATATGTCGCAGTCATCGTTTTGCACAAAATGATGGCATCAGCATTAACAGCATCACCCCATCCATTGAATTCCCACTCCATACTTGACGGCTTGCCGAATTTCTCATTAGGCAACTGTGCATTCGCCATACTTCCAAAAGCGAAGAATGCTACCAGTATTAATAATTTACGAAAAGAATAGGTCATAATTATCTGTCATTAATGATTCTCACTTATCAAAAACACCCAGTTTCACCAAAATTGGGTGTAAAACTGGGTGTAAACCTACTACTTACTGATTTTCAGCGTAGTTGGCGGAGAGAGAGGGATTCGAACCCCCGGTACCTCTCGGTACGGTAGTTTTCAAGACTACTGTAATCGACCACTCTACCATCTCTCCAGTGTTTCGATTTCTTGAAAGCGGGTGCAAAGGTACAAAGATTAATTGATAATTGATAATTGATAATTGAAAATAAGACCATACTTAACGTTTTTTAATAAGTTAGATGTAAAAACTTCATTATTCAATCTTCAATATTCAATAAAAAGCACTACCTTTGCACCGTGATTTATCCGAATAACTTCGAACATAAACTTGGTTTCGACGAAATAAGGCGGTTGCTGAAGGAGCATTGCCTAAGCACTCTTGGCAAGGAGAAGGTTGACGAGATGACTTTCTCCACAAATTGTGCTGAGATCAACGAATGGCTTACACAGGTGAGGGAGTTCCGCCGTCTGCAGGAAAAAGGAGACGACTTCCCTATGCAGTATTTCTTCGACGTGAGAGAGGCTGTAACACGTATTCGTATGGAAAACACGCACCTGGAGGAAGACGAAGTGTGGGACCTGAGGCGATCGTTGGAAACCATTGCAAATATTGTAAAGTATCTGAACAAAGGTGACGATGAAGTTGACTACCCTGCCCTGCATAGGCTGACGGAGGGAGTAGTGACCTTCCCTGCGATGATACGTCGAATTGACTCCATCCTCGACAAGTTCGGAAAGATCAAGGACTCGGCATCAATGACGCTGGCCAGCATCCGTCACGAACTGGAAAAGACACAAGGCGGTATCTCGCGTACATTATATACTATACTACACGCTGCCCAGAAGGACGGCCTTGTGGACAAAGATGCGGCTCCTGCCATGCGTGACGGCAGACTGGTGATACCCATTGCGCCCTCTCTCAAACGACGCATCAACGGTATTGTGCACGATGAATCAGCAACGGGCAAGACCGTATTCATAGAGCCGACAGAGGTGGTAGAGGCAAATAACAAGGTGCGCCAACTGGAAGCCGAGGAACGGCGTGAGATCATCCGTATTCTGACGGTCTTCACTGATGAGGTAAGACCATTCGTCAGGGAGATTCTCGACTCATATCAGTTCCTGGCACAGATAGACCTGATACACGCTAAAGCCGAATGGGCCAATAAGACAAAAGCCTTTGAGCCAGACGTGGAGGACGACCCACACATCGACTGGATTCATGCAGTACACCCGCTGCTGCAAATGTCGCTCGAAAAGCAGGGCAAGCACGTAGTGCCGCTGGACATCATCCTCACACAATCCAAGCGACTGCTTATCATTTCTGGACCTAATGCAGGCGGAAAGTCGGTATGTCTGAAGACCGTGGGGCTGTTGCAGTATATGCTGCAGTGCGGACTAAGCATACCCATTGGCGACCGCAGTACGACAGGTTTGTTCAACCACATCATGATAGACATCGGCGACGAACAGAGTATAGAGAACGACCTATCCACCTATTCGAGCCATCTGATGAATATGAAACAGATGATGCGTCAAGCCGACGGCAAGACATTGCTGCTGATTGACGAGTTCGGAAGCGGTACAGAGCCTACTATCGGCGGTGCCATCGCAGAAGCCATGCTGAAGCAGTTCTGGAAACGTGAGACATTCGGCGTTATCACCACCCACTACCAGAACCTGAAGCTGTTTGCTGACGACCACCCTGGTGTTGTTAACGGCGCTATGCTCTACGACCGTCATGAGATGCGAGCACTATTTCAACTGGCCATCGGTCAGCCTGGATCCTCCTTTGCCATCGAAATAGCCCGTCAGACAGGAATTCCAGAAGAGGTGATCAAAGACGCCTCAGATATCGTAGGGTCCGACTATATCCAGAGCGACAAGTATCTGCAGGACATTGTCCGCGACAAACGCTATTGGGAGGGCAAAAGGCAGACCATCCATCAGCACGAGAAATCTTTGGAGAGCAAAATCAACCGTTATGAGGACGAGTTGAACGAAATTGAACGCCAACGCAAGGAGATACTCCGTCGTGCAAAAGAACAAGCTGAGGAACTGCTGAGGGAGAGCAACAAGAAAATCGAGAATGCCATTCGCGAGATCCGTGAAGCCCAAGCCGAAAAGGAACGTACCCGCATTGTCCGTGAGGAACTGAACACCTTTAAGGAAGAACTCGATACTATTGACACCCGTGACAACGACGAGGCCATTGCCCGTAAAATCCGTCAGATTCAAGAGCGTAAGGAGCGTCGCGAGAAACGGAAAGCGGAAAAACTTGCAAAAAAGGATTCTGGTAGCAAAGAGAATACCACCGCCAACAATAGTAACACGCCTCATGACTCACGCCTCACTCCTCTTAAGCCTGGCGACACTGTCCGCATAAAGGGACTTTCCTCAGTAGGTGAAATAGAAACTATCAACGGCAATCAGGTAGTGGTCATCTTCGGCGGTATGCGCACGAAGATGCGTGCCGACCGCTTGGAACGTGCCGAGAGGCCCAAGGTTCAGTTGTCGAAGTCAGAGGAGCGTAACAACAATATTGCCGGCTCGTACGGCTTGGTTTCGAAGGATACCCGCGAGGTAATTGACAACCGAAAGCTGAACTTCCATCAGGATCTCGATGTGCGAGGAATGCGTGGAGACGAAGCCATTAATGCCGTCACCTATTTTATTGACGATGCCATACTCGTAGGCATGTCAAGAATACGTATCCTGCACGGTACTGGTACGGGTATTCTTCGCCAGTTGATACGACAATATCTGGCCACCGTTCCCAACGTTCTTCACTACCGTGATGAGCACGTCCAGTTCGGTGGAGCAGGCATCACTGTAGTTGATTTAGATTAAGTGTACGCACACAATTTTCTTAAAAAAGCCAATTTCTTTTGGCTAATTGCCTGATTCTTTGTACTTTTGCAGCGCTATTTAGAGAAATTGCCTGCGAAATCGACGTGATGTCGCAATTTTGATGAGAAAATCTAAAGGATAACACGGTTACTCGAGAGAGCATCCGCCTAAAGTATAGAGATATGAATCAGTATTTTAAGAAAGTAAGTGTGAGTCTGATGGCTCTGATGATGGTCACCACCGCTTCGTCAGGAGGCAGCGCCACAAAGAGCACGAAAACGTCAGGTGTCAACTGGAATCCAGTAATGGATGCGATTATTCAAGTAGAAAGCGAAGGAAATCCCAATGCCGTGAGCGGAAACTCAGTAGGCGCTATGCAGATTACTCCGATTCTTGTGAAGGATTGCAATGACATTCTGAAGAAAAAGAAGAGTAAGAAGCGCTTCACGATGGCCGACCGTTACAGCGTCGCCAAGTCGAAGGAGATGTTCCTGTTGATTCAGTCGCATTATAACCCAGAGAATAACATTGAGAAGGCGATTCGCTCCTGGAACGGAGGTGTGAAGTACAGTGTCCGTGCGACCAACAAGTACTACAACAAGGTTATGGCGAAGTTGAAGTAAGCATTCTATTTTTAGAACTATACAAGTCCGATTGTCAGGAAGAAAGCCTGGCGATCGGATTTAATTTTGTAATAATTCTTAAAATATATACGACTTTACAACTTTTGATTGTATCTTTGTCGTCAGATTCATAAACATTTAAACATTTCGTATTATGACACTGATTATCATTCTCGTAGTGATTGTGCTCCTCGTAATATGGGGCATCAGCATCTACAACAATCTCGTGAAACTGAGGAACAATCGTGAGAACGCGTTTGCCAACATCGACGTGCAGTTGAAGCAGCGCCACGATCTGATTCCGCAATTGGTGGCCACCGTGAAGGGTTATGCCCAACACGAGAAAGAACTGCTTGAGCGCGTCACTCAGGCTCGTGCAGCTGCCATGAGCGCCACTGGTATCAACGACAAGATCCAGGCTGAGAACGCATTGTCGAGTGCACTCGCTGGCCTGAAGGTTTCTGTCGAGGCCTACCCAGAGTTGAAAGCCAACCAGAATTTCCTCCAGTTGCAGGAAGAAATCTCAGACATCGAGAACAAGATTGCCGCTACGCGCCGTTACTTCAACACAGCTACCCGCGAGCTGAACAACGCCGTGCAGACTTTCCCGTCGAACATATTCGCCAATATGTTCGGATTCCATAAAGAGCCGATGTTCGAGATTCCGCAGGAAGACCGTGCCACCATCGAGAAGGCACCAGAAATCAAATTCTAAGTACGGATGAGATACGTTGGAATCCAGAGCCAGATCAAGAGCAACAACTTGAAAAGCACGTTGCTGCTCATATCATTCCCCCTGATATTGTTGGGGATGGTCTGGGTGTTCCTGGCACTCATCAACTACTTCAGCAACGGCTACTACGACCAGGCGGGCTACTTCGTCAATCAGCTTGACTCCGACTCCGTGAACCTGACATTCGCCCAGGTGGCACCCATCGTGGCCATCGCCGTGGGCATCTGGTTTGCCATAGCTTACTTCAGCAACACAAAGATGATCAGCAATGCCGTAGGTGCCCAGCCGCTTATGCGTAGGGAGAATCCGAGGGTTTATAACATCGTTGAGAATCTCTGTATGGCCTGCGGCATGGATATGCCGAAGGTGAACGTGGTAGACGACCCGCAGCTGAACGCATTTGCCAGCGGTATCGACAAGAATTCCTATACCGTCACCGTCACCACAGGCCTGCTCGACCGTCTCAACGACGAGGAACTGGCTGGTGTCATAGGACACGAACTGACTCATATCCGCAATCGCGACACCCGTCTGCTCATCACGAGCATCATCTTCGTAGGTATCATCTCAACGGTGATGTCGCTGGTGGTGCGCATGATTTATAACCAGCTGTGGTTCGGAGGTTCACGCAACCGAAACAGCGAGAAAGGCAACGGACTGTCGATTATGGTGATCATGCTCATCGGCCTGGCCTGCTCAGCCCTCGCCTACTTTTTCACCCTGCTCACCCGCTTCGCCATCTCACGCAAACGAGAGTTCATGGCCGACGCAGGAGGTGCAGAACTCTGCGGCAACCCCCTGGCACTGGCCTCTGCACTAAGGAAGATATCCAGCGATCCAGGTCTCGGCCATGTGGAGCGCGAGGACATCGCACAGATGTACATCATACATCCCCAGCAGTTGAAGCAGGGACTGATGTATTTCATCAACTCGATGTTTGCCACCCATCCGAGCACGGAAGAAAGAATCAGAATTCTGGAGCAGTTCTAATTACTAAGAAGAAGCGCAACCAATTGGCTGCGCTTCTTCTTAGTTGCGGAGGCAGGATTTTGATTTTTTGGGTCTATTCCTGGGCAAAGTAATGCCTGTAAGGCCTTTGGATAAAGGTGTTTACGCCGTTTCATGAAAAACCATTTATTTTGTGTCCGAGTTTTGTCCGAGATTGCGGAGCATATTAATCACGGATTCCATTTGGCCATTAACCTTTTTTAAGTCTGCAATTCGCTCATCTTTCTCTTTTACAAGCATTCTTAATGCTTTATTCTCAGACTGGAGAGACTTTGCATCCTGGTTAATGACTGCGGAATTAACAATGTTCTTGTCTCCAATTATATACGGGGATTCCCCGATTTTGTCCGAGCCGCTGAACAGTTCGTCTAGGGAAATGTCCAGCGTATTACATACCTTCATGGCCGTCTCTATGGTAGTATTCGGCCTCCGTTTAAACTCGTTGATTGTCCTGTGAGTATCGCCGCCCCACATGATTACACAGAATTCCCTTTCCTTGAAACCCCTGGCCTTGATGACGGCCTTCAGTTTTTCTACGTCAATATAAACCCTTTCGTACCTCATTGTTACATTAAGTGTTAAATCCACTTAAAGTTATAGACTATTCTCTAACTTTATTTGGATATTTCCGATTTTAATATTACTTTTGTCGCAAAATTAACGTTTTATTTCCAAAAAACCAAATTTATTATGGCAGAAAATCAGAAGGTTGACGTGCGGGTTTACTACCAGAACCTGCCTAAGAAAGACAAAGGTAAGTTCCTTCGTTACCTTTCCCAAAAGTATGATTACCCCGCCAGCACCATGAGCGGGAAACTGAGGAAGAGTCCCATCAGTCCACTGCGCAGGGATGAAGAATTGAACATCATTCAGACCATTAACGAAGGCCTATGGGACCAATAGAGTTCAGGGTAGCACCAGATGGTGAGGTCTACTTCAAGGAAGGTAAGAATCCCGAGAAGCGATTGACTCGCTTTGAGAAGGCCGTGTGTGTTCACGTTCTGGGACTCATACACGAGAAGTTTCCCGGTGCATGGTCCAGGCTGAAGCTTTTGTACAAGCCGAATTCTAACAGCAGCGCCCATAAGGACCAGGCCGCTTTTAAGATGGTTGACAGGTTCATCAGATGTAATTTTGGTGAACACGACCTTCTTACTCCAGATATCGAGCATGACATCATGAACTTCGAGGAAGTCCGCTGTCCTCTTAGGGGCAAGTACTGCCCGGATGAAGGTGTTGTCTGTAAACCACAAAGTCTAATCAAACTTTCTCCAGCTGAGAAAGAGGTTGCAAAACTCTATCTCTGGGGGCATACCTTCGATGAGATTGCCCGCCAGCTTGGAAAGTCCCCTCAGACAGTCAAGGTGCAGCTCTGGCGCATCAAAAAGAAGGTTGGTGCCAGAAACTGCCGTGAGATCATCAAAGTTATGCGTATACATAACATATAAACGCTCACAACCACAGGCCGTCTCGCCATAGCCATAGATTAAATTAATGCGATGTCGATAACAATAATCCGGCGGGGCGGCCTTTAATGTCCGAGGCAATGCATCCTGACTGTGCAAAATGCAAAGATTTGCGCAACTGCATCAATGGTGCCAAATGCATGAAATGCGGTTGCTATTTGGATAGGATAAAAACAAAACCGTGTGAGAAATGAGTAAGGAAGATCAATTTGCAAAGCTTATGGCCTTGGAGGCTGAAGCCGTTGCTATGGGAAAGCAAATTAGGAATGAGGCAACTGTGGCGCGTCAGGAACTTGCCGACCGCCAACGAAAAGGCCTCACTGGTGATGCTGCCATCGCCCACTATAATGAGTGGATGCAGCGTTATGGTATGGAACACCTAATGGTTAGATAGGAATCGGGGAAAATGAAAGATTTTCGAAAAAAAACAGGAAAAAACTTTGGCGGTTCAAAGATTATGCTTATCTTTGCAGCGTCAAATCACAATAGCGGCATGAAGACCGCTGGAATCACATCCAGCCTTTTTTGTGTCCACACATATAGAATTAATGGTATAACCACGCCGAGTCGGGAAAGCGGACAACGCCCCGGGGATTCAGCTATTGTGATCCTGACAGCTCGTAGCGTGGTTTCTTTATGTCAAAATCACAATAGTTATGAACACGAAGAATTATTTTGTGCGAGAGAACAGAACGGAGCAGCAGTACTTCTGCCAGCTCCAGGTGTCGAACAAGTTCCGCAAGTCGATGGACTCCCTGGAGGGCGAGTTGCTGGTGTGGATGGCGGAGCGCCTGGTGCACGCCTCTGCCTCACTGCTGACGGTGCAGGATGCGGTGAAATGCGTGAAGGGCAAGGTGGAGATCATCAACCAGCAGCGCACCGGCGGGCCATACCTGACCGTCACCTATTCACCGCTACGGCACGACGAGAGCGGATTCATCCGCATAGAGCGTACCACGGGGCGTCATCAGTCCGTTCTGCTGCCCATCATCGATTATCAGGGAGAGGTGAGTCTGGAGTAATCCAGACACCTCTCCATACCTCTCTTTTTCCTGCAAGGCCTTCCAGCACTTTTTCCCAGCCTTGGGAACATTTTCTGCAAAGCCTTCCAGCAAGAATTGTGTCATTTACCAATAAAACATTATCATTATGAAGACAACGAATGTAGCAATCGTGAACGGCATCAGCCTCCAGGTGGTGGCTGACGACAGAGAGCAGTTAGTGGCCGTAAAGCCAGTATGTGAAATCCTCGGAGTGGACTATCCAGGCCAGTTTACGAAACTGAAGGAGCATCCGGTTTATGGGTCAACCATTGGGCTGTGCCCAACAGTTGGATCCGACGGAAAGGAGCGGGAGATGGTATGTATCCCACTGCGTTTCTTCTCCGGATGGCTATTCTCCATCAATCCGGACAACGTGAAGGAGGAGGTGCGCGAGAAACTCATCGAGTACCAGCTGAAGTGCAACGATATCCTTTACGACTATTTCTTCAGCCGTGTCGATTTCTCGCAGAAGAAAGAGAAAATCGTGACCAAGGCCAAGGAGGTCTGTGATGAGAAGGCAGAGCAGCTGCGCATCGCCAAGAGCGAGCTGAAGGTGGCCGAGAATGAACTGAACAAGGCATTGGCTCTGACATTCGATGAGTGGCAGGCCGACCGCCAGCAGCTGACGATACCGGGGTTTGAGTAAAAAACATTGCGGTAACTGCTTTGCCCTGCAAGGTGGTTGCCGCTTAATCTTGAGCATTATGAAATTTTATATCAGTGGAAAGATCGGCAAGGATCATCCAAGTCCGGAGACACTTGCCAAGTTCAAGAAAGCCGAGGACATGCTAAGAAGCAGAGGTCACGAAGTGTTTAATCCTACAACCAGCGGCCTAGGTCGCCATGCCGAGAGTCTGGCGCAAGCAGCAGACTATGATACTTCCTTCTATCAGGAGATCATGCTACTTGACCTTGTGCAATTGGCACAATGTGATGCCGTGCTCGTGTTGGAGGATTGGCATAATTCGCCAGGAAGCAAGCCTGAGCTGATGCTTGCAATGGCTCTTCAAATGCCAATTTACCAGGAGGCTCCAAACGGTCGCCTATTCCCGGTTAAGTTCGACGTCAGAAGGATTATTGAGTACCAGGAGCCGGAAAAGGCCTTGACAGTCGGAGAGGTAATTGAAAAGCTTAAGGATTTCTCACCTGACACTCCCATGGTGATGAGTGCAGACTTTATGCTGGGTGAACCTTTTGAGCAAAGCTTCGACCGTCAGATTCATGGACCAATCTATGAGGTAAGGGCGAATGATGATCTGAGAGTAAACTGTGGAATGACAGCAGTATTGGATGCATACATGAGTTGCATTATTCACTTTGACTGAGTCATGAAAATACCTCCCCCACTATACGTAGTTACCGGGCTGTGGCACGGAAAGAAGCGCGAGGCCATCAGTATGCCATGCAGCCGCCTGAAGGCCGTGGAACCGAGAGACTGGACGCGCAGGACATTCCAGAATATCAATGTCTATGTTGACATTCAGATAAGGGAAGTAGTGAGAATCTGAGTGTCCCGGACGTGTATTTTACACCTTGCCGGACATTCACTATATTTGCAACCGCAAGTAAAAGCGATGATATATGAAGATTGACCAGAAGTACAAAGACATGGTGCTCGACCGCGTGGATCTGGAGACTGTCGTTTCCGGCTACGGAATCGAGCTGAAGAGAAAAGGCCACCGGTCATGGGCGTGCTGTCCGTTCCATAAGGAGGACACGGCTTCGTTCTGCGTGGACACGTCAAAGAATCTGTGGTACTGCCACGGCAGCTGCCATGAGGGCGGCAACGTGATAGACTTCGTGATGAAAATGGAGGCCATCACCTATCCTCTGGCCATCAAGAAGCTGCTGAAGGACGAGCTGAACGTCGAGCTAAAGGACAGCGAGATGCAGCAGACTCCTGAGGAGGAGGCCAAGCAGAAGCACCGCGAGAGCCTGTTTGCCATCAACGACGCGCTGGCGCACTGGCTGCATGAGCAGCTGCACAGCGACACACCGGAGGCAAAGGCCGCATGGGACTATGCCCGCCACCGATGGAACGAAGTCTACTGCGAGGAGCAGCTGATGGGCTATGCCCCCAGCGACGGGAAGGCCATCGGCCAGTGGGCAGAGAAGAAAGGCTGGAGTACCGACCTGCTGCTGGAACTCGGCATACTGAAGGAAAACGAGAAATGGCACACCCTATACTCCGTCTACCGTGACCGCGTGATGATCCCCATCCGCGACCGCTACTCGCGTATCACGGGCTTCACGGCCCGGAAGATGGATGAGGAGAAGGAAGGTCCGAAATACCTGAACTCTGCAGGCTCCGAAATCTATGACAAGAGCCGCTCCGTGTTCGGCATCGACCAGGCACTGCGGGAGGCCCGCCGTCAGGAGAGAGTTTTTCTCGTGGAGGGCGGTCCCGACGTGATGAAACTCCAGTCGGTCGGCCTGCTGAACACCATCGCACCGCTCGGCGGCAACTGGACGGAAGAGCAGTTCCAGTTGCTGCGCGACTACCGGCTGGGATCATTCACGCTCTGTTTTATTCCCGACAGCGACCCGCCAAAGGCTGGTGAGCGTCTTGGTGCAGGTGACCAGAACGTCATCAAGGCCGGACAGATCGCCATGCGCAAGGGCTTCACGGTGGCCGTCCGCGAGCTGCCGAACGACACGGGCAAGAAGATGGATCCGGACTCGTTCGCAGAGAAGCCTTCGGACATCACCGGACTGCCCGAGAAGGAGTTCCTGATATGGATGATGGAGAAAACCTTCGACAGCGACGGCACCACCGAGGAGAAACAGAAGGTGGTGCGCCAGGTGTGCGACCTACTGCTCGAGGTGAAGGATGAGGGTGTGCTGGAGGGATACCTGAACCGGCTAGCCAAGATCGACGGATCCAAGCAGATGTGGCGGCAGGCACTCAACCAGGCACGCGGCGAGCGGCAGAAGGAACAGAACAAGGCACGCGAGAAGAACGGCCTTGACCTCTACGAGCAGTTCGGCTTCATGGAGCGAAACCACACATACTACAGCCTCTCGAAGGAGGGAGAGCGGATAGAGTGGTCGAACTTCTCGCTGAAGCCGCTTTTCCATATCAAGGACGACCTTTCGCCTGTCCGGCTGTTCGAGATACAGAACAACGAGGAAGGCAGCCACTCGGAGATCATCTCCCTCGACATGGACACCATCACCTCGTCGAAGAGTCTGCGCAAGCGGCTCGTGGGACTGGGCAACTACAACTGGAAGGTGAGCGACGAACAGCTGATCAAGCTGCTGTCCTATCTCCTGAAGGTGACGGAGACCGCCGTGGAGGTGAAGCAGCTTGGATGGCAGCGGCAGGGATTCTACGCCTTCTGCAACGGTGCGCTCGACAGCGACGGCTGGCACTACGTCGACCGCATGGGCATCGTCCACCTGCAGAGCGGCAACTTCTACCTCCCGGCCATGGCCGAGCAGAACCGCCCGGTGTGGGACATCCTCTACTCACAGGAACGGAAGTTCCGGCTGCAGACCGACTCCAAGGTCACGCCACACGACTACATGCAGAAGATCATCGAGGTGTTCGGAAAGAAGGCGAGCATCACACTGGCCTTCTATGTGGCCTCGCTGTTTGCCGACATCATACGCGGACGCGGCATCAAGATTCCCATCCTCAACCTCTTCGGGCCTCCGGGTAGCGGTAAGACGGAACTGGCCAGCACGCTCATGGCCTTCTTCCAGACCGACTATGAGCCTACCAACATAGAGAGCACCATCCCCGCGATGGAGGAGCTGGTCGGCTCAGTGTCGAACGCACTGGTACACATCGACGAGTACAAGAACTCCATCAAGGAGAACAAGAGCCAGTGGCTTAAAGACCTGTGGAACGCCGTCGGGCGCATCAAGAAGTCCGTTGATCTCGGCAAGCGCGTACAGGGGCGTGTGGACTCCTGCGTTATCCTGACGGGCCAGGAGATGCCTACAGTGGACTTCGCTCTGTTCACCCGTCTTCTCTACATCCCTTGGGACCGTAACAAGTTCAGCGAGGAGGAACGCGTGCGCTTCGAGCAGCTACGCCACCTGAAGATGATGGGAGCCACCCACATCACGCTGGAGATCCTGAAGCACCGCGACAAGTTCGAGGCCCAGCTGGGCCAGGCATGGAAAAAGGCAGGGGAGGATCTGAAGTATCATCTGTTCGGCACACAACTGGCCGTAGACCGCCTGCGTACCAACTGGCAGGTACCCCTTGCAGCCTACCTGGCGGCGGGAGACTCCGTGGACTGGCCATTCACCTACGAGACGCTGCTGGGCTACTGCATCGACGGACTGAAAAGGCAAAACGAGCTCTGCTCAAGCGTCGACGAACTGGCCGGATTCTGGAAGATCATCAGTGCAGCCGTGCAGCGCGGGTTGCTCGTACGCGACAAAGACTTCCGCATCGACCACATGAAGGGCGTGCGCACCTCCAAGAGCCTGGAGCCGCGCGTGTTCATGCAACTGACACCAGTTCTGATGCTCAGAAAGGATATCTCCTTTTCTATTTACAGAACACTGGGAAAACAGGAGGACGTACATGTCCTGCCCCAGGAATCTATGGAGCACTATATCGCCATCGCACCCGAATACTACGGACAGTCGAAGAACCCAGAGAGGTTCCGATGCATGAAGCCGGACGGGACGCCACTCAAGGATGAAGTGCTGAACAATGACGGAACAACCGCAGGCTGGCGGCAACGGTATGAGAAAGACCGCCCCATGCTCTTCGACTATAATCTCGTGTCAGCCAAATACGGTATCGTACTCGACAACGAGGCTCCAGAGCCACCCGATGCTGAAGAAGGGGAACTCTTCCGGCAGAAAGAAGAGAATGGCCCATTCTGACACACATTCCACGACCTTCAATAGGTTTCTTCATATATCGACCGCCCCGGCATTCCAGTGATGGAAAAGTCGGGGCTTTTTCTTGGATTAAAATAAATCCGCATGCGCGCACGCGCGAGAAAATCACGTGTGGCAAATGGGGGCAACAGGGGGCAAATCACGTAAAGCGGTGAATATCAGCAAAAAACATGTTTGCAAAGAGGTGTGACAAAGTGTGGCAAATGTGTGGCAAATTGTGGCAAAAAAATAAAAATGACTATTCTTTGTGGCAAAAAAGGGTTATTTGTGGCAAAAAACCGATTTGCCACACACCTCTTAATCCTTTGAAATGCCCTGTTTGTCGGGGTTTCCGTGCATTGCCACTTTTTGCCACGCGTTGCCACACCTAAAATCTCATGTACACGCGCGTGAGAATAAATTTTTCCGCTCAAAAACGGAGAATTTCCAAAAATCTTGCTATCTTTGCACCCAAAACCTGATGATAATGAGCAAATTCGTCGTATACCTGAAACTTCAGCCGTTCGTGGCGCAATGGCTTCACCACCACTACGGCAACCCTGTTCAGTTCCAGCCTCAGTCGGTTGAGAACTCCACCATCCTTCAGTTCACAAGGAAACTGCCTGAAGGCCGCCAGCCGGACACGGCAGCCGATGGGCTGACTGCCGTGTGCATCCCCGACAATGAGAAGAAGGATCCTGCCACTTACAACTACATAGGCCCGAAAGGCAAGGAGGCTGTGGTGGACTGCATCGAGCGGACGTTCAAGCTGATGATGTGGTCGGAGCTCAATGACATGTCTGGTGTCGGCTGCTCCGTCCTTAATGCCATCGATGCCTGGTGTGAGATGCACGGAATCGACATCGAGTACGACCGGACCATCCTGATGAGATACAACCGGCTCCGTAATTCTTACGTCAAAAAGGGTATAGACCTGCGGAGAAGGAAGAGGAATCTTGACAGGCCGTTTAACAAAAAATAACGTGGAAATTCATCACCATGAGATACCCTATATTTTTACTGAGCGTTAAAACCCGTGACAGCCGTTAACGGCCGTTACTATGCGTTAATACCCGTTACTACCCGTTAACACCCGATAAAAGATGAAAAAGATCCAGATTATCACATCCCTTGAGCGTACACCTGTCGAAAGACTGCAGGGCATGACTCAGGTGTCAGCGTTATCCGTCCGCCTTCTTCCAGGCATCAGCTGGCAGCCGCTGAAAATCAAGCCGCATGCGCAGCTTTCCATTAGTGACAAAGTGGAAGACGGGAACACCGTTTGGACTGCCAAGCTCGTTTTCAAGACCTGCGAGGAGTTCGGCGACCGCGGTCGATGGGCGTACCGCTGCAAGCTCCTGGACGGGCGCTACCGCCTGATAGGCTCCGATGAAAGGCCCTATCCTGTTGCATCGGTACTGGAAAATATGCCGGAGAATGTGACCGATAATCAGCTCAATGAGGTCACGGTAAACTGGCAGTCAGCCCGTTTTATCCCGTATATCACGGAATAATAGGTATTTTTTTCTTTAAATTCCATTACCTACCTTTGCCGTAGAATTGCAAAAGTAGATAATGGAATATCAATTTATCATTTCCGGAGAAATCGGTGTTGCCTTCGACTGGTGGACTGGCCAGCGCGGTACCACCGCTAGCCAGGTTAAGAACTTCCTCGATGCCCACAAGGATGAGGACGTTCATATTGCAGTCTGCTCTCCAGGCGGATACGTCGATGCAGGCCTGCAGATGTACCAGTTCATCAAGGATCATGGCAAGGTTCACTGTCATATCCTCGGTATGACAGCCAGCGCTGCAACCATCCTCACCATGGGAGCCAAGGAGGTTGACATGGTTGACGGCTCACTGATGATGATACACAACGCTTCTACGAAAGCAGTGGTCTGGCAGTTGGCAAACAAGGAGCAGCTTGACCAGATTATTGCTCAATTCCAGAAAGATCGCAAGGATCTTGACACTATTGACCGTGTCATTGCATCGCTTTACTCAAAGCGAAGTGGTAAGACACTCGATGAGTGCCAGGATAAGATGACGGCTGCCGCATGGCTGTCGCCTCAGGATGCCCTCGACTTCGGGCTGATCGACCACATCGTAGAGGATGAGGATGTCAAGAAGAAGTCGAACCGCTTGCGCACAACTTTTACTAATTCCATATTCAAGGATTTCGGTCTTCCTTCCCTGCCTGCGGACACGACGGAGCTTGTCGGCACCGTCGTGGACCAGGAAGGCAATCCAGCTGAAGGTTTCATGCAGAAGGCGACTGCATGGATGCAGAAGCGATTTCCTAAACTTTTCGCCGAAGAGAGTTTAAACCCAATGACAAAGAAAGTTTTAGCTTGCCTGTGCGCCTTGCTGGCCGTACAGGACTTCGAGGTGACGGACGGTAAGATTACCCTCACCGAGGAGGATGCGGACAAGATTGAGGGTCAGTTGGATCAGCTGGGGAAGGATCTGAAGGCCTCTAAGGATGCCGAGAAGGCTGCCAAGGATGCACAGGCCGACCTCCAGACGAAGCTCGACAAGGCTCTGAAGGACGTGCAGGAGCGCGACCAGCAGATCGCCAACCTCAAGCAGGCCGCAGGGGCAGAGGATCAAGGCTCTGCCGGAGAGAGTGGTAAGGGCGTGCAGGATATCAATTCTGCCGCTGAGTTGTTTAACAGTGTAAATGTAGACTAATTATGCCTCCAATCCTGAATCTTGGTCAGCCTGTGGTAGATCCGCAGGTAACCTTTACACCTGAGGAACTGAGCAAGTCGTTCCAAAAGTATCGCAAGGAACTCATCCTCATGCCAATGTTCGCCATGGCTGCTGCTCTGCAGCACATGGGCCATCGTGATGGTATCCGCTATAAGGAGCACATCCATGAGATGAAGGGCAACTTCGAGTTCGGTAACTACGATAAGTATAAGAAGGGCGACGGTGCCGTTCAGATCGTTCAGCGCACGCTGGAGACCTTCTTCGGCAACTGTATCGAGCCCATCGACCCCAACAGCATCTATCAGACGCTGTGGGGCAGCGACGTCACCAAGGGCGAGGCCCTGAAGAACGTCGACTGGACGAAGCGCGTCTGCGGCTATATTATGAAGAAGCTCGGCGAGAACATGTTCCTGAACATGTGGACTGCCAAGCACGATCCCACCAACACCACTAAGACCTCCAAGTGGTTTAATGGCTTCTGCACCCTCGAGGATGTTGAGATCGCTGCCGGTACCATGACAAAGGAGCTTCGTAACCTCTACTATCTGCCTGAGGCATTCAATGCCCAGAATGCAGAGGATCTAATCAACGACTTCTTCTGGGGTGATGCAGCTGCCGGATGGCTCGGTGTACACACCTTGCTCCGCGGTCAGAACGTCAAGCTCTTCATGAGCGAGACAGTTAAGCACTACTATGAGGTGGCCTATCAGACCAACCATGGTGCCCTGCCATATAACCTCCAGTTCAACAAGGCTCATCTCGAGGGCAAGTTGAATGTTGAGTTCGTGGCATTGCCAAACGTTCCTGAGAACTACCTGTCCCTGACTCCTAAGGGCAATATCCTCGCTCTCTGGAACCTCCGCACCGCTGATGAGACATTCCTTTGCGAGAAGTCCCTTACTTCTCACTATGATGTTGACTTCCTGGCCAACATGTTCTATGGTGAGCAGTACGAGAGCATCAATCCTGAGCGTCTCTGTGTCGCCCGTTACAATGGTATCGAGCAGAAGGACTACAACTTCACCTCTTACGGTGAGAACGGCACAGTCGAGCTGGCTAACGGCAAGGCTTCCACCACTGGAGGCGTGAAGTCGTTCAGCGGCCTGAAGTACAACGAGATCCTGGTCAAGGAGAACTCTGTGGAGGGATTCGCAGGTAATAAGTACTTTATCATCGGCACCGCCACTGCCAACGGCACTACGAAGTACGCTCTGTACGACGCTGAGGGCCACGACACCGGCATGCAGGTGACGATTACACCCGTAGGATCGTAATTTTCTCATAGGTGGGCGGCGGCTTGGTTCAAAGACCTAGCAGCTGCCGCCCTGTTTTCATTCATCATGTAGAATTTCAAAACAAGGAATAATATGTCAGACGTTTGTTCAAACGAAAAGACCCTGCTGAAGGATGTCAAGTTCTGCCAGGGTAAGAAGTCGCTTCCCGGAACAAAGAAGCGTGTGTATCTCGCTGACATGCGCGATATTTTGACCTTCCCCACTAAGCCGAACCGTAGCGCGGAAGGGTTCTCTTTGGCGAATGTTCCCGTCCTGACGGGTGCCTTCACCATGGCTGAGGGCAAGTTCTTTGCCCAGGTTGACATCATCAACAACAACGGTCAGCTCACCGTGGAGCCGCAGGGTTCATACCCCTCGAAGACCTTCAAGTGTACCTATAAGGGCAACGCCCCCGGTACCGAGGAGGAAATCACCGGTATGATCGCCGAGCTGCTCAACGCAGAGATCATCGCCGTGGTTCCTACCCGCTCGGGTAAGTTCCGCATCGTCGGCTCCGAGGACTTCCCTGCTGAGATCAATCCTTCTCAGGATACCGGCCAGGCTCCTACCGACACCAACCAGACGGTGCTCGAGATCGTTGCCGATGATGAGCTTCCCGCTCCTTTCTTCACCGGCACGCTGCCCGTCAGCGGCGGTGAGCTGAACTGCTCGACTGGTGTGGTAACAGCTGCAGAATAGGAACACCTTCTAGATTTTATTAATGTCATAATTGTGGGGCGGAAAGGGCGTGAGGCCTCGTTCCGCCTTTTAAATTCTATAAATCATGAACGGAATAGACAAACTTTTTCGAGCCCGGGTGACTGAATGGCTCTCAAAGGAAAAGCACACGGAGGCCGAACTGGCTGATGGTGCTATGATGGTTCTGCAGTGCAACCGCAACCATGCACTGTATAACACGATCATGCGGCGTCCCGCACGCTATGAGGAAAAGATCGCTTACGAGCTCCGTAAGCATCTCCGCTACCTGAAGGATGAAATGACACTGGATGATGTCAAGTCGATGGAACAAAGGATCCTGCCTGTCATCGGAAAGGCCATCACCGAGACAGAGAAGACCGCTGATGAGGTGGCTGCCGCCATGGGCGAGGCACCCAAGGACAGCATCCTTCCCTCTCCCGCCTACGATGCCGAGGACGGCAAGCAGACGGATGCCATCGTCGCACGCGGCAAGCGTACTGACCATGACACCCTTCCTGAGACCATCCGTGCCATCTGGGACAAGAACGCAGAGCGCTATAAGAAGATCAAGCAGGCCCACGAGACCTGTAAGACCCTCACCGCCGCCTGCGACCGCTATGAGTACACCAAGGCCATCGCTGAGCTTTGGGCGGACTATAAGAAGGACTTCGACACCTACGACCACTACGTGCTCGTGCCTGTCAATGACGAAGCTGGAACCCAGACACCAGCAGCTGAAGAGGTGCAGTTGTCTGCTGAGGATGTGAAGGCCATCAATGCCGCACGTCCTTATATCTCCAAGAACCTGCCTAAGCTGATCACTCTCGTGGCCGCCACCAAGCAGGAAGGATTCACTGAGGCTCAGGCTCAGGAACTGGAGAGTTGGCGCGACCGCATACAGCAGCGCGTCGACGTGCTGATCCGCACGAAACAGGTCATCAAGGATGAACTCCGCCAGCAGCTGACGGAGGCTGACATCAAACTCGAGATTTCTGATTCAGATGGGCAGGGGCAGGAACATAGCGACGATTCTCCAGCCACTGAATAAGTGCGCCTATCAGTGCTATCTGGGTACTGGACTTCATACGCTCGGTCTCTTGAACTGGATTCTTCAGCAGACCGGGCGTGCTGATGTATACGTCAGCACCTTCAGTACCAGCGAGGCTTTCCTGAATGGTTTCTTCAACCTGAGAAAGAAGAAACTCATTAACCACAGTGTCCTGTTGGCAGACCTCAAGGCCTCGAAGAAAACCGTGCAGCTTTACCGGCTCATGCAGTCGTGCTTTGACACCGTATATCTGGGGATGAACCACTCCAAGATCGTGCTCGTGCAGAATGACAAACACCTGGTGTCAGTCATCTCTTCCCAGAACCAGACCTACGGCGACCGTGCGGAATGCACCATGGTCACGACTGACCAGATGGCGTTCTATGACCTCTATTGCGGATTGCGCGATATCGTTGACAAGAACTCAATACAGCTCAATGGACTATTCTACAAGCTTGCTGAACGAGATAACAGAGTGTGCGAAGGCACTGATGACCCCATCGCAGGTGTCATTCCGTCTGGATCTTGACGAAGTACAGTTCCTCGACGATATCCATACCGTCGGCCATCCGGCCCGTCGTGCTTTCTACAAAGGGCTGCAGTCGACCGATTATGAACTCCGGAAGCAGGTCTTCGACCTCATGCTCGCCGGAAGTCCCTCGGCTATATCTGACTGTCAGCAGCGCATCGAGCGACTGTTGAACGAAATCAGTATCTGAAAGTCATACTAACCTGTAACCCAGTATTTTGCCAATGTCCCTTCCTGTAAATATTGATGACTATTCGCGCTATATCGTCATGTCTGACGAGCAGCTGCTGGAAGAGCACGTGGGCAGCCATATCCTGGAGCGGCTGCACCGCCTCCGTGGACTGTACGCCTACTGGCTCCAGTTCCCGGATAAGTTCGAGCGCGATATCATGCAGCAGGATATGGCACTCTTCGGCGTCTGCAGGGCACAGGCCTACGATGACGTGCGCCTGGTGCAGATCCTGCTGGGCAACATGCAGCAGGCAAGCCGTAACTTCATGCGGTGGAAGATCAACCAGGACCTGGAGCAGGATCTGAAGGCGGCACGGCGTGCCGGAGAGCACAAGGCCATAGCCGCCATCGAGAAGGTGCGCGTGCTGAACAACCGCACCGACAAGGAGGATGAGCCGGAGACTGCCTACGACCGCATCCCGCTCTTTGGCGTCACCTTCACCAGCAATCCCGCTGCGCTTAAGATTCCCGGCTATGACAATGAGGCCTCACTGCGTAAGGATATCGAGACGATGAGCAGACGCTACAGCCGCGAGATAGAGAAGGAAAAGGAATATACCGACTACGAGGAGGTGGAAGAGGATGGAGCAGCAGAATCCGATATTTGAGCAGTACCTGAACGACGGCCAGGCATATATGCTGATGATGATGCCGCGCGACCTCGTGGCCGAGTGCGGACGTGGCTTCGGTAAGGGACTTGTGCAGGCAGGCCGCGGCCTTACCGCTGCACAGCAGATGGAAGGATCTTGCGGCGCTGCCGTCTGTCCGTCAGTAAAGCGCGGCCTGACGAACATCGTCCCGTCATGGATGATACACTGGGAGAACTGGGGACTGCGCCGTGACCGCCACTATATCGTCGGTAAGAAGCCGTGGAAGGCCCTCGGCTGGAAGAGACCAATCTTCGAGCCTGCCAACTGGGAGAATACCATTGCATTCTACAACGGCTCCATCATCAACCTGGTCAGTCAGGACCGGAGCGGTACCAGTAACTCGCTTTCTCTCGACTACGTTATCCTGGATGAAGCAAAGCTTCTCGACTTCGAGCAGCTGAAGGATGAGACGTTTCAGGCGAACCGTGGCAATCAGATGTACTTCGGAAAGTGCTACATGCACCACGGAATGACCATCACCTCCGATACGGCCATGACCAAGAAAGGATCCTGGTACTTCCGCTACGAGGAGCAGATGGATCCGGCTCTCGTGCGCGTCATCGAGGGGCTGGTCAACCATATATGGGTGCTTAGGGAGAAGATGAAAAAGCACCCGGAGCGTGCCATATACTATGACCGGAAGATCAGGAAAGAGGAAGAGCAGCTGAACTTCTTCCGCTCCAAGTGCCTGCTCTACTGTAAGTACTCCAGCATCACGAACCTCGCAGTACTGGGTAAGGAGTTCGTCAGGCGCATGAAGCGTGAGCTGCCGCTGCTTACATTCATGACCAGCATCATGTGCAAGCGCGTGGGAATCTCCCTCGACGGCTTCTACGGCGGTATGCGCGAGTCCGTCAACCTCTATACGGCTCCTAACAACAGTGTGCTGCAGCTGGAGGCCCTGAATGCCGAGGGAGGCATCCCCGACGACTGTCGAACCGACGGCGATCTGGAGCCGGACAAGCCTATCATTATTGCCTTTGATGCGAACGCGCTCATCAACTGGCTCGTGTGCGGCCAGGTGGGCGATGACGGTAAACTCCGTGTCCTGAAATCGTTCTTTGTCAAATACGACCGCAAACTGGAGGAACTGTGCGAGGACTTCATGGCCTACTACCATTACCATCGCACCCGTCGCGTCATCTTCTACTACGATTCCACGTTCCTCGGTCAGGAATATGCGTCCTCGAAGGGTCAGAGCTTCGCGACGATCATCAAGAGTATGTTCCGCCGCCATCAGTGGCCCGTGCGTGAGAAGTACATCGGCAAGCCGATGGATCATGTCCCGAAGTGCGAGCTGATCAACCGCATGTTCCAGGGCCGTGCCAGGCACCAGGTGCTCATCAACCGCGACAACAACCCTGACCTGCTCATCTCCATCCAGTCCGCAGGCGTCAAGAACGGTAAGAAAGACAAGTCGGGCGAGAAGCTGGCCGAGACAGAGGAAGACCGCCTGGAGGCCCGCACCGACGGTTCCGATGCCTTCGACACCCTCTGCATAGGCGTGGAGCGGTATCCTGTCATCTGGGGACGCGGCGGGCAGGTCAACGAATATCCGAATCAATAGGTACTAGTCACACGGTTTTTTGGATTGGTATTACTATCTATTCCGGCAGGCTGGCGTCGTGAGGCGCTGGCCTGTTTCTCTTTCTGCAGGGCGCACAACCCGCATTTCCTGCTGTCCGTCCTTCATCTGCCTGCACCGCGGATGGCTTCTGTCCATTCCCATATGTCGGGACGTCTGCTGCCTGAGGCCTTCAGCTGATGCCTGAGGCCGTCGTGCATCCCCTGCCCGGGTGTCTTCCCTGCCTGTGCCGTCCCCGCGTCTCAGGCTTCCCACCGTCGGTGTCGACGGATCTCATGACTGTTGCCATGGGGTATCTCCTTATGGTTGTGGCGACGGCGGCTAAATGGATGTCTTGTCGCCGTCATGTCATTTTTTCCGAGAACTCTCCAGCTTCCTGGCTGCTTTGATTTTTCCTTTGCAAAGGTAGGGGAAGCCCGTGCCCTGCAAGTACCGCAGGCTATTCCTGCACAAAATTCCGACACGCTTTCCGCATTTTCTTCTTAACGCCAGGTGGTGGCTAAAGAAAATGTGGTTTTTCAGAATTTTCCTTGGAATTCCTTGCATCTGAGCACTACCACTTCCTACCTGTGGAAAGCAACGTAAAAATTACAAAAGCTCCCAGAGCTTCTAAGTTTAATCTCTAAAAAAATAACAGTTATGACAGCTACAGTCCAGACATCGATTTTCTGCCACAGTCGCTTGTACAACAAGAGATACTTCTCAGGCAACCTCTACACAGTGTACGTCAACACGGAAGACGGCGAGAGCCATGAGTACGAGATCGAGGCCAACACGTTCGCAGAGGCCACCAAGCAGGCAGAGGAAATGGCTTACGGCCTCTTTACGGACATCACCTACATTGAAGTCTATCAGTTCGCTTAAACGTTAACCTGACACAATATATGAGATTATGGAACAGAAGTTATTCATCCTGGTTAAGACCGAGAAGTCCAACCGTTCAGAGAACAATGTATGGGTCGTCAGCACCCGCAGTTACAAGAAGAAGTACTGTCGCAACGCCCTCACGGCACTCAGGTACGCCTTCATCCTCAAAAAACAGACGGGACGCCGTATCGCTGATGAAGCATTCGATACCCTTATCGGCGCCGTCCGCGAGAGGAAGATGTTCAGGATCCTCAAAGACGCCGTCAGCGAAGGTCCCCAGTCAGAAACCCAGGAGTCAGCCCAGTGCTGACTCCTTTTCATCTGTACCGCCATGTTCAAGTACGCCCTCCTCGACTATTTCCCGAAGCGGAAGCTGCATCTGGCCTCTTTCGACCAGCAGCTGGTCAATCACATGATCCTTGGGTTCAAGGATGGCCGCAACGTCTATACACGGTGGGCCGCAAGGCTGTTCGCACGCGCACTTGTGTTCATGGACCTTTCCGACACCGTCATCGTCTGCATACCTGCCAGCACGCGCTTCTCCCATGTCCGCAGGTGGAAGATGTTCGCTGAACTGCTGTGCCGGCGCTCCGGAGCCATAAACGGCTTCGACCGCGTACAGGTCTGCGGCAGCCGCAAGCGGGCACATGTCACCGGCGACCATGAGCTGGCGACGAATATCAAGCACTACGTGCATATCGATGCCGATTTCTTCCGTGGCCGTAAGGTGATGGTCATCGATGATATCTGCACCACGGGGCAGTCGTCGGATGCCTTCATAGCAGCTATGCAGGCAGCAGGCGCGACAGTCACCATGGCCATGTTCCTCGCAGCGACGAAGAGGTGACGGGAGGTGACGGCATGTTACGGCAGGTTACGGCAGGTTTGATCCTGCTTCTTCCCCACCCTCATTCCCCTGCGCACCTGAACGTTCATAATACGACACTGTCAGATGAACAGACAGAGTCATTCACGTTCACCATACAGGACGCGCACCGTGCCACCACGCCCCTCGCTGCCAGTACCTCGCTCCGCTCCGTTGCACATGAGCCGCCGAGAGAGCCTTGTCGGCTGAGAGGTGGTGGTTCGCATCGAAGAGAGTATGCCTGCCGTCACGCAGGCTTAGACCACAGTCATACACACATCGATGACGTGCCAGGGGCACCACCGCCACGTCTCAGCCAGGCACACTCAGCGGCTGATGCTCCACTCTGCTCCACGGGTAGTGGCTGCAGGGGACGGATAACACCGTGCCACCCTGTATGCACGTCTTGCGACGTGAAGGTGCTTGCCTATCCCAGCCACAAAAATGTGGCTTTTTCCTTCCGAAATGTTAAATCTTCAGCAAAAACTAAAAATAATTATTTAATTATTTGGTTAATAAAGAAATTATTATTATCTTTGTAGCGTCAAAAGAAACATATAGTCAAACAATTAAAATTAAAGCAAATGCCTACAAGAAAAGAAGCAGAAGAATTCAAAGAGGCGCTTCAACAGGAAATGCTCAAGATTCAGAATTCAAATCTTCCAGACAAAATCAAGGATGAACTTCTAAACATCTACCTTGAAAAATGGAAAGCAGCAAATGAAGCACTACTTGGTTTAGGAATTCCACTAGAAGATTAACACAGGGAAGCCCCGAAAGGGGCAACCCTTTAAAAAAAACAAAAGATATGAGGAAATTAGACGATTACATTCAGAATCCTACGCATAAGCTCATCGCAGAGGCTTATAGGAAGGCTAAGACTCCTGAAGAGAAAGAGGCTGCAGCGCGTTACCAACACGAACTGGAGAGTGCTATGTCCCCTGAAGAGTTGGAAAAATATCAAAAGGAGTTTGTTGAGGATCACTACCGTATGCTAGATGCGGTTCAAGAGGATATTGACGAATGGGTGGTAGAGGCCATCAAGAAGAAGATGGGTGATACACCTAAGTTCATCAATTGGTCACAGATTGCGGCTACCTATTTCGGTAAGAGTCAGTCATGGCTTATGCAGCGCATCAATGGAAATACTGTGAATGGCAAGGAGGCACACTTCAAACCCGCTGAAGCTAAACAGTTGGAGGCTGCACTACATGATTTAGGTCATAAACTCTTGGCAATTGCCTTATAGGCTTTTGTTTCTTTTGACATCTACAAGAGTCCATGCCCCGACCTCGAATAGGCCGGGGCTTTTCATGTCGTATGGCACGCCATGACCGCGGATGTCGATGGGTGGGGTGACACACGTCCCGATTTGACACAAGTAAAAAGTCCTTACATATTCCGCTCGAACAAAAAGGGCAATTGCCTCGGGAGCGTAGGGCGGTGGGGGGTGTGCTAAGAGCAGTGGGGCGCTCTTTTCGCGCCCCACACCCCGGAAATGCCCATAAATAGGGCAAAGTTGATTCCGTGACCGTGGAATTTCTGCGAAAAACGACCCAAATTGCCACTCGTGGAGATGTCAATTCGGGGCCCAGAGCGGAAAAACGGTATCACTTGCCTCTCGCCCATGGGCGATTGCCTCCCGTTTTGGTCAAAAAATGAAAAAGTCTGCAGACAATGCATTTGTTTCGGAAAAAATGCTTACCTTTGCAGCGTATATTACATTTTTAATCGGTAGAAAAAAAATAATTTTGTACTCCCCCGCTTGTGAAAGCCGGGGATTTTCATTAAAATAAGAAAATTTTTCGTTGTTATACAACAGTTTTTTGCTGCAAAATTTGCATTAATGATATTTTCCCATTATTTTTGCACCCGAAAAGACGAATGAAATTATGCCTACGAAAACAAGTTCAACCCATAAGTCTCTCAGCCAGTTGAGAGCTGAGAGGGCTGTCCGTACCATTGCCAACGGAGGAAAGTCCAAGCGTTGCAAGGATCCTATTTCCTCAGTCTATGTTTGCCACTATAGGAAGAGTCCTTTCCTCCACGGAGTGGGAAGCCTAGGCAATGTCAGTGGAGGATATTCACGCCTGCGTGTATATATAAAAGGCAGTTATTTACGTGATTTAAGAAAAGACTGGCTCCTGGTTGGAGAAGCACTCCGTGAATCACTAAAATCGTTCGACAGATAATCATGAGCAAGGATAACACAAACATACCGGCCCCAACACCTGAGAACAAAGATGACAGCGAACGAGACGATGTCACCGCTTGCGATAATGCCTGCCAGTATCTCATGCCCCATCAGGCCGAGGACAAGAGCGATGATTCCGAAGAAAACGGCGAGGGTAAATCCAAGTATCTGCCCGCGGTCGCTCTGCTTCGTCTCTTCTCAATAAGGTTCTGGAGCAGCTGACCGAAGAGCAGAGAAGGGTCCTGATGGGAACGATGGTGGCCATGGAGCAGAGGATGTAAAACGAGCTGGAAGATTTAGAAGAAAAGTAATCTAGCATAGCAAGCGGTTCCGACAGCAATAAGATGCCGGAACCGCTTCAAGTAAGTAGGCAAGCCTACTGCGAACTGTTCAAACCGATGTGCCTGCTGAATGCTGCAGGCATCTTTTTGTTTACAGGAACATCTCCATCACGTGCATGAATAGATGTGCTATCTCCAATATCCTGTAAAGGGTCTTGAGAATTGTCTTCTTGTTCATCGTATCCTCCTTTCTTGGTTTCGTTTCATTATTTATACTCAGATTTAAGGTTTTTGTCTGCGCTGAGACACCTTTTTTATAAATAAATAGCCCGCAGAAATGAAAAATAAAGAGATAATGTCCCAGAACATCACTTTTTTGCAAAAAAAATCTTACCTTTGCATCGTGAATACATTTTGTGCTTAACTAACACAAACATTTTTGGAAATCTGTCTCCCCTGCTTGCGAAAGTCGGGGATTTTTCGTATCTTTGCCCCGCGTATTAATTTTTTATGGCTTATGAACGAAAATGAGAAGCGGGAGCTGTTCAGACAGGCCGCATGTTGTGCTATTGCAGGGCTTCTAGCAAGAGAAGATGAACTTTCTGACAAAGAGGTTAAGAAAAATGAAAAATCAAGTGAATGCTATTTTTCAGAGAAAGCCATTGGTTATGCAGAAGACCTTGTCAAAGCTGTAGAAGAAGCGGAAAAGATTCTGTTCCCTAAAGCCGCAGGCTTGAAATAGAGCCGTTGTATTCTACGGATTTGTAGCAGAAAGTAGCAAATTTGTAGCTATTGTAGCAAAGTAAAAACGGTCTGAAAGTGCCTATTTATGGGCGTTTTGGGATATTTGCTACAATGTAACACGTTGCTACATGCTAAATCTGTGTCTATACGCGAAAAAACTTTTTTTACCTCAAAACATCACTTTTTTGCTAAAAAGCTTGCAGGTTTCGGGATTTTTGCGTACCTTTGCCATCGCTAAACATATAGAGAGCGGTTCGCTCCGGGGGCGGTGAAAGACGCCCGAGTCATGACTCAGGGCATTTTTATGCTCATACTTCCGAGACCTGCCAGAGGTCTCACTACACCAATAGCGGTGGCCACCCAGTAGATACAAGTCCTCGGACGAAGTCTCTATATGTTTAGCGACAGGGAGGGCTGCCGCTTTCTCTGTCGTATAGGGAGAAAGGTTCTGACGGCCGCGAGGCGTCAGTGAACGAGTTGCCATCCGGAAGGATGAATCATGGAACCTGGGATGCCTTTCTTCCGCACGGGGGAGATGGAACCTGCAGCAATGCGGTTCACGGGATTAAAAGGCGTCAGGCATCTCCCCCTCTTTTCGAGGAAACAAAACGCGCAGGGCGTATCCCTGTACAGCTAAACATATAGAGCGATATGCAACAGTTAACACTACAGTTCGATGGCTTTGCCGACAGTCGGCAGCCGGAGACGCAGGGCACGGCGAAACAGTGCCAGGAAGGTGTTTTTTACGAAGCCTTCCAACACTTTTCGGAAGGCCTTCGAAAAAGTGTTGCGAAGCCTTCCCGCAAGATTTCCATAGGGGAGTGGCTCCGCGCTGAATCTACCACTTTCTCGGCCGTCGCCGGAGAGAGTGTTTCCCGTCTGAATGCCATCTGCGGCACGGTCGCCGTAGTGTCCGGATTCCTGTTTATCTCTTTCGCAGCCCTGATAGGTGGATAGTATGAACAAGATGACGCTTACCCCTGAACTGACAGAAGCCCTGTGCGGCTTCTGCGGCGACGTGGCCACGATGGAGAACAACGTGGACCTGATCAGCTGTGTCGAGGATGAATACATCGACAATGACATTCTGGAGCCCGCCAAGGTGCTCGACACTCTCAAGGCGCTTCGTGCCCTGAAGCGCGATATGATATCGATACTGAAGGCAATGAGAAAAGCAGAAGGAATATGAAAGAGATGGATGACAAGATGAAGGAGCGCATCAGCAAGTGGCTGGAGTCGATCGATGAGAAGGAGAGGAACCAGGTGGAGGTGCTCGACGCCTACTTCACGTTCCGCACGAACATGCCGGGTGACGATCCCGGCTTCGGCAAGGCCTCTGAGGAGCCGAAGACCACGGAGGACATCATGGATGACCTGCAGCCGATGCTGTCTGTGAGCAAGGATGTGGTGGCGGGATATATGCGTTCCCACGACTACGGCTTCACCACCATGCCCGACGGCTCCGTCAGGTGGGCCATCTGGCGGTACATGGACGTAACCGTTCTTACTTGACATTATATAGGAATACTTTTTGGACATTTTTTTGGATGGCTGTCCCGTCGTGATGACGCGGCAGCCGTTTTTTGTTGTATTTTTAATTTGACTTCCCTGTCCGTACCTTTGCGGTAAAAATCACTGCAATGGATACGATCAGTCTTTCATCGCTCAACGGCCGCAAGTACTTCACCTCGGGGATGCCCGACGTGACGATCGGCGGTACCGACGGCACGCCGCAGCAGGTGACCGTCAGCTGTGACGGTGAGCAGCTGCTGCAGGAGTCGCTGTGGCCTGTCGGCGGCATCATCACGCTCTCCGACCTCGGCGAGTTGCTGGAGCCCTATGCCAGGAAGCAGCTGGTGTGCAGCGTGACGATTGCGGTGACGGGCGGTACCACGGCCACGTTCTCTGTGCTCTACGCGATGGTGGACGTGGGCATCGGCGCCGAGGAGTTCTACACCGGCTACTTCCTCTCCATCCTGATGGGGACGAAGATAACGGCTGCCGGACGCCGTGAGCTGCTGTGGTACTACGGCAGCGACACGGCCAGCGCAACGGCCGTCTATGCCGACGGCAGCACGTCTGCCTTCACGCCTGCGGTCGTGGGCGGTACCACACAGTACACCTGCATCGACGTGAGCCCCGACAACTTCGTGACGGCCCAGAAGCAGCTGGTGGCCTACACCGTGACGGCCGGCAACCGCGCCCAGCGGTTCGAGATGGACTTCTCGCAGCCTGACTGTGCGCCGATGCTGGAGTTCTACAACTCCTTCGGCGTGTGGGAGTACATCTACTGCACGGGCACGCACCAGGTGAGTCCGGAATACAAGCGCTCCTCCGCCCGCATCGGCGGCATGCTCAGGAACTACCGCATCGAGGAGACGCGCACGTTCAAGGCCGACACGGGCATCCTCACCACGGCGATGGCCAACTGGGCCGATGACCTGTTCCGCTCCGATGAGGTGTACGTGGTGAACGTGGTCAGCGGCAGCGTCCAGGACAGCGACGGCGGCAAGGAGGTGGTGATCACCGACTCGAAGAGCGACCGCAGCAGCGACGACGACCACATGCCGCGCTTCACCTTCTCGTACCAGTATGCGCAGCGCATCCACAACGTGCTGCAGATGAACCGTGTCGGACGTATCTTCGACAACACCTTCGACCATACCTTCAATTAAATAAATTAGCACTCAACTTTATGAAAGAAGCGTTACACATTAATTACGTGCTCGAGCAGCTGGACCTGGCTGCGAAGTACCACCAGAAGGTCAGCCTGAAGGCATGGAAGAAAGACGGCAACGAGGTGGACTACTCCGGCTGGATTCCCACCTCGGGTCACTGGCGGGGCGGCATCCACCGCCTGATGAACCCCGTGAACGGCGAGGTGAGGGCCGTCATCGACGTGCTTATCTATGAGTTTAACGGACATACAGTATATCTATGAACGAAGAGGATAAAAAGGAACTTGTGCCTATCGGGCACTCCGGTAACCTGACACGCTATGCCGTCGGCAGCGCCATCATGAACGTGAGCGGCGCGGACGCAGGCAGTCCTGCTGAGGGCTACCGCGACAGTCATCTGGTGGTCGACGACTTCGACGATGACCTACAGCTGACTCCCATCGAGATAGGTGGCGTGAGATACGACTACGTCCCATACGGCGGCGACGACCAGCTGCCATGGGAGGTGATGGAGTGCCTGGGTAAGAACATGGTGACCTCGCAGTGCCAGCTGTTCAACGTGCAGGCGTGCTACGGTCAGGGCGTGCGCTTCATCGACCGTGACACACGCAAGGACACGCAGATGAAGGAGATCAGGAACTTCTGCCTCAGGAACTCGCTGCACGAGCTGTTCCTGGAGCAGGCCACCGACATGAAGTACTTCTTCCTGACGGTGACCCGCATCATACTGTCGCGCGACCACTCCAGGATCGTGAAGGTGCGCCACATGGAGGCCTGCTACTGCCGCTTTGCGCGCAAGGGCGGCAACCAGCGCTTCGACTGGATACTCTATGGCGACTGGCGAAAGAAGAGTTTCAATACCTTCAAGGTGCAGCCCGTTCCGCTGCTGGACTTCTACGACCCATTGGGCGACCTGCTGGTGCGCATGGGCAAGGAGCCCGATCCCGCAACGGGCCTGAACCGTCCGGTACCAAAGGACGGCAAGGACTGTGAGTTTGCCATTGTGTGTCGCATGCCGACACCGGGCAGGCAGCTCTACTCCAGACCCTACTACTTTTCCGTCTTCCGCGACTCGTGGTTCGACATCTACGAGCTCATCGGCCTCGGCAAGCGCTACATGATCAAGAACACCTCTGCACCCCGACTGCAGATCGAGGTGCATGATGACTACTGGGATATCGTCTGCGACAACGACGGCATCACCGATGAGGACGCACGCAAGGAGCGCATCAAGCAGGAGAAACAGAACATCATCGACTTCGTCTGCGGTCCGAAAAATGCCGGCAAGGCGCTGATCAGCGGCTACTACGTGGATCCTACAGGCAAGGAGCACTCCATGGTTCGTGTCATCAACCTGAACCAGGGAAAGAAGGAGGGCGGCGACTGGGCCGACGACATGCAGGAGGCAGCGAACACGCTCTGCTTCGGCTTCGGCGTGCACCCCAACCTGATCGGCGCCACACCGGGCAAGAGCCAGATGAACAACTCAGGCTCTGACAAGCGCGAGCTGTTCACCATGAAGCAGACGATGGAAAAGCCGTTCCACGACGTGATGATGAAGCCCTACCATGTCATCCTCCACTATAACGGCTGGAGCGAGAACGTGACCGTCGACGTGCCCATGCTGATGCTCACCACCCTCGATGAGAATACGGATGCAAAGGAAGTAACCAACAATAATGAAGGCAATGGAGATAACAAAGACTGAATTTGAGAAAATACTGTCGGTGGCGACCTCCGCTACTGTGGAGGTCTATGAGAAGGTTGAGCCGCACTTCAATGCGGCATATGATGAATGCAAGGCTGACGTTCTCGGTAACTGGGGAACGTCAGCCGCCGAGGACGCCCATCATGAGGTCCTGACGGCGATTGTCAAGGAGTGGGTGGCCTTCCGTGCCTTCCTCGACGTGTTCCGGCAGCTCGACCTGGTACTGACGCCTACCGGCTTCGGCGTGGTCTCTACCAACCAGATGGCGCCTGCCTCGAAGCAGCGCGTCGATGCCCTGATAGGCCATCTGCGCGACAGTGCGCTGCGGACTCACGGACGGCTGCTGTCGGAGCTGTGCAAGCTGGGCAGCGACTGGGGGCTGAGCCGTCAGGCAGAGGAGAATATCGATACCCTCTTCTACGACTTCCGGCTGCTGCAGAAGATGCAGGGGCCAGCGGCGTCGCATCTGGACTGGCAGGCAGCACAGCGGCTGATCGGCGAGGCCGACGAAGCCCTGCGCCTGAAGCTGAGCAACCAGTATATGGACCACCTGCTGACGGCCGTACGCTGTGACACCGTGACCGCCGATGACCGCCCCGTCATCTTCCAGTGCCGCCACATCATCAACCTCTGGATCGCCGGCGACCAGGAGGCCGTCAGGCTGAAGATGCGCCGCCTGCTGAGCACGCTCGACGCAGACCTGGAGAAATATGAGATATACGGACAATTCGGATACCCAGTAAACCATCATGAGAATTTTCAGAACACTCAGGACGCACCGGCCTACGTTTTTGGCTGATGGCAGCATAGACTTCTATGCGCCCACGTCGTGGCAGAAGATGACACAGCTGCAGCTGCGCTATGTGCTGATGCTGCTGTCGATGTGGGAGAGCATGGAACGCGTGAAGACGTACATGCTCGTGCGCTTCGCCGGCTTCCATATCCATGGCTATACGCAGCGCGTGACACACGATCAGCCGCTGGCCTACAGCTGCTGGTTCCGCCCTGCGTGGTGGAAGCCCCGCAAGTGGTTCACGCTGGAGGCCTGGCAGGTGGAGAGCATGATCAGACAGTTCGACTTCATCGACCCGTTCGACGGCATGGATGTGCGGCTGGAGCGCATTCAAGGCTGTCGGGCGGTCGACGATATCCTGGACCACTACCCCTTCGGCGACTACCTCATGGCCGAGCAGTACTACCAGCTGGCCGTCAGCAGCGGCAAGCCGGAGATGATCGACAAGCTGGCTTGTTTCCTCTATGTGAAGCGTAACGGCAGGCATCCCAGGCGACTGTCGCTCTCTCCTGCCGAGCAGATGGGCACGCTGCGCTGGTTTGCCCATGTAAAAAGCGTCTTCGCTGAGCGCTGGCCGTACTTCTTCCGTCGCGTAGATGCAGATATCGAGGAGATGGACATAGACCTGATGGGCGCCATGGACGCACAGGTCCGCGCACTCACCGAGGGTGATATCACCAAGGAGGAGACCATCAGGGCACTGCCCTGCTGGCGTGCGCTGACGGAGCTGAATGAGAAGGCCCGCGAGGCCAAGGAGTTTCACGAGAAATACGATAAGAAATGATATTCGACGCACTTAAATACTTTGAGACGCTGGCCAAGAAGAACAGTCTCTGCGTGGAGAAAGGTTTCAAGCCTGTCTTCTGCTCCGGCCCCGACAGCATCGAGGGTGTGATGCAGCAGTACCAGAAGACGGCCAACTTCGTGATGATCGATGACACCACCGCCGAGAACCTGTATTCGGAAGGTGTCTCGTACTTCAAGCGCCGCGTCTATACGGTCTTCATACTGGCATCCTACAAATGGGATGATATGAAAGACCGCGAGGACAAGCTGAACCTCTGCAGGGAGATCTTCCATCAGTTCACCAGGCGTATGATCTGGGACAGGGCCCGGCGTGAGAACGAGGATGACGATATCACCTTCCTCAATGTCGAGAAGATCTACTCCAAGGAGTTCGGCCGCTACACCATGAACGGTGTCACGGGGCTCTATTTCATGGTAAACAACGATGAGCCTTTATCGATGGAGTATGAGGATGAGCAGCAGCTGAAGAGCGAGTGGATAACGGAAGAGGAGGGTGACTGATGGGACTGATGAAGAACCTCGCCGTAGAGCGGGCAGAACGCTGGAAGCACGGTCGCAGCAGCGGCAGCGGGTTCCGCTATGACCGGCTGGAGCTGGAGCGCTACGAGCGCGACTGGTCAAGGATGATGGTCGATATCTGGAAAGAGAAGATCCAGCAGCTGAACATCACCGACACGGGCGCCCTGCAGGGTTCACTCCAGGAACTCGTCTCCACGGGACAGGTGACCACCATCGAGCACCAGTTCCTGCAGTACGGCCTCTTTGTGGCCGCAGGTGTCGGCAAGGGGTTTGAGCACGGCAACCCCGGCGACCTGCTCTTCATGGGCGACCGCTACCGCGAGGGCAAGCATGCCTATGAGTCGCGCCAGGTGGGTGCGGGACTGTCGGAGGAACACATGAAGAGCCCGAAGTTCGAGCACGTGACCGTGAAGCGCGGCCCCAACAAGGGAAAGGAAGCCGCCCTCACCTCCGGAGAGAAGCGCATACCGCGCGACTGGTTCTTCAAGAAGTACTACTACTCCATCCGGCGCCTGAACCTCACCGAGGCCGAGTTCTACGGCAAGGCCTACCAGGGACTGACCGCCTCGTTCCTCGACGAACTGTTCAGCGGGTCCATCCGCTCCAACAGATTCTAGGTATTTTTATTCCCGTTCGAAAATGAATAACTTCGCAGAAAAATATACGAGATGTCGGATTTGAATGTGCTGAGATCAATGTTCGAGGGCATCCGCGACGAAAGGCGGACGGCAGCGAACACGGCGGTAAGGATAGGCAACGCCTTCCTTGCCCTTCTCGACATGCTCGCCGGTCTCAATCTCGATGACAAGTACCTGTCGAAGGTCGCCGACGATGCCGCCAACGGGGTGATCACCTTCCTGAAGGGGCTGCTCGTCGGCGACGGCACCTACGGCATAGGGAGGGACGGAGCGGCACAGGTGCTCTCCATCGTCTTCGACTCCTTCCTCTCCAGCAAGGATGCCCGCAGCGGGTTCACCGACGGCAGGGGCATCTACTTGGACGCCCTGACGGGACTGATACAGACCGACGGGCTGGAGGTGCGCGGCTTCATGCGCATCATGGAGCTCATCATCAACCGCCTGCAGCTGATGGAGTCGGACTACTCCTTCACCGAGGGCGGAGAGATAGAGCACGTGGACTATACCAACGACGGCCGTCTGGTACTCCACATGCACAAGCGCCACGACAACGACATCACACCCTTCTACGAGGGTGATATCCTGTATGCGAAGATCAACGACCTGCTGGCACCCGGCAGCGTGCCGACAGGCCATACCGCCACCAAGCACGGCAGCTACTATACCGTGTGGATGGTCGTAGACAGCGTGGACCAGGCAGAGAACACCCTGACGGTGTCGCTCTACCAGAGCCAGGAGGTGGGCGGCGACCCGATAGTGCCCGGAGGTCTGAACTTCACGCTCCGCGGCACGCCCATCACGGGCACCAGCCTGCCGTCGGCGGCCCTCGAGATAGAGATGGGCACGCTGGTGGACGGCCATGCCCTGGGAGAGACGGGCTATGACTGCAGCATCGACGTGACGCGCCACGGCAACACCGCCACGTCGCCTGACGCCAACATCAGGAACCTGCAGAGACAGCGCCAGCAGTCGTGGGTGCTCTCCACGACGGACCAGCGCCTGTCATACCACTGGAGGGTGGACCAGCCCATCATCCGCGACGACAACTACGCACTCATCCTCGGCATACTGCCCAACCTGGCCAACCTGCCTTCCACGAGGGATCCGGAGATGCCGTCGCTCTATATCAACACGATATTCTACGAGAACAGCCACCACATATTCTATCCCTCACGTATCATCAAGGAAGACAGAGGGGAGTGGTCGCAGTCGCCGACAGCGGAGTATACAGGCCCCTCGGGGACCTATACCCCTGACGGCACGCTCAGTGCCGCCGACCAGCTGATGGTAGGCTCCGGCGGCGTGTTCACCAGCGGCCAGCAGATCAGCGAGCCGTACCACTATGAGGGCGTGTCACGCAACACATGGCTCACATGCCGCCTCTCGCCCGCATGGGCAAGCCTGACGGACAACGAGCTGCTGGGGAAGATCCGCGTGGAATGGCACCTCGACCTGGAGACAAGCCGTGTGTGGCGCTTCGGTACCCTGTGGGAGTGCCGTGCGGAAGGTGCTTCCGCCGAGCCGTGGGTATCGAGCCCGCAGTGGCTCATGCTGACCACGGGGACGCTGACGCTGAAGATCGGCATCACAAGGCAGTTCCTCCGGAGGAGCGACTTCAGAAACGGAAGCGTAGGCACCACGCTCTCCATGGTACTGACGGCCGGGGCGGCCGACGTGTCGGACCGCGTGCCGGCAAACTGGGTGACATGGACACGGCAGACAAAGGGGGCCGAGGGTGACGCAGCGCTGGATGCCGCCGATGAGTCGTGGAATACCTACCACGGCAGGCATGTCAAGCAGATAGCCGTCACGGAGAGCGACCTGCCTTCCAACTTCTGGACGGAGAGGGAGGTGCAGTTCACCTGCACGGTGGACTCCGGAACCGTGTCGCCGTCGTCCGCAACAATAACGATCCACTGACATAAACAGGAATAAAATGATACAGACAAACGAAGCGATCATCATCTATGACGCACTGAACACTACTTTCGACGTGCAGATGCTCGGCGGGGGACTGACGCAGAGGAAGAACACCTTCTCCGGCGAGTTCACCGTAGACCGCACGATATGCCCGATGGCACTGTGCCCCACCCTGCTGGTGACGGACCCGAACATGGACAACGTGACCACCGACCAGACGCAGATGCTCGTGGTCAGGTGGTATCTCGTGACATCCTCAGGCGGCACGGTCACCGAGACGGAGATCACGTCGAGGGACATTGTCGACAACTACTACCTCACCGGGAAGGACCTGATCGTGCAGGCGAACGTCGAGCCAGGCAACAGTGTGGTGCTCAGGGTGAAGGCCTCGTACGTCAACAGGCACACCAGCGAGACGATGATGTTCGAGAAGGACCTCGTGCTCTCCGCAACGACCTACGTGGAGTACAACCCGAAGCTGGAGGTGAACATCCCGACCTACTCCATCGTCAGCCCGTTCAAGATCATTGACGAAGGCGGCAACGATGACAACTACCTGCGCAACGTCCAGGCGAAGTTCTTCGCGGGATCCGTCGACATCAGCAGCAACGGCCGCCTGCTGTTCATATGGGAGAAGAAGGATGGTGCCAACTACAGGGCCATCGCCGCTACCGACGTGGAGGTGGTGAGCATCTCCGGCAGGAACATGGTGCTCGACCTCAGGTGCATAGGCCGCGTCAAGTACCGCGTGACGGCATACCACCAGGACTTCGACCAGTCGGAGAACAGGCGCACCGTCTACTTCACCGTCAACAGGCAGATGTCGGGCCACACGGTGAGGACGGAGGTGACAAGGGGCAAGTACCTCAAGAAGAGCACGCTGGAGTCAGAGATAGAGGCCGTGGTGACGGTGAACTCGCACACCCTGGACAACCCGTCGGACTACTTCACCTTCGCATGGACGTTCTACAGGCAGAACGGCACCGCCGTGGAGGGCACTACGTTCCTCGGTTTCGGACCGAAGGCGGTAGCTGGCCGCAACCTGTCGGGATACGACAAGACGAAGCGCCCGACGTTCCAGATGGAGTGCAAGCCGCTGTCGGAGTACCAGCTGCTGACGGATGAGAACGATCAGCCCATCGTGGATGAGAATGACGAATACGTGATCGGACAGTTAGAGGAATAAATCATAAAGGACAAAGAGACATGAATTACTATTTGGTACCGCAAAGCATCGCGGAGAGCCTTCAGCTCACGCGCATAAGAAAATCATCGGCGGGAGGCCTGTTCCTCCTGTCGGAGTATGACCTGCAGCCGTACGGCATCGACCGTGCCATATCCGAGGGCGCAATGGAACTCAGCGGAAACCGCTCGCCCCTGCCCACCGCCGAGCCTGAGCAGGTGGAGCAGCCGTCGGATGACGGCGGTGACAGTCCGGAGGAATCCGGCGGTGAGAGCCAGCAGGAACAGGATGCCCCTGCAGATGAACCCGAGGACGGGGAAACCCCTTCGGATGATCCTGAGGAAGAACCAGAGGAAGATCCGGAGGACAGTCCCGAGAATGTGGAAGAGAATGATAACTTAACAGAGACAGGAGGAGAAGAGCAATGAAACTTTCAGCAGTAGACCAGCTGGTGGTGGTGTCGGACGGCGACAGCTACGCAGCATCGATGGGAATAACATACCCGGTGAACGGAGGTAACGCACAGTACTTCCTCGAGGACGGTGACGGAAAGGTAACGGAGGTGTCGCCCGTGTTTGCCGATGAGAACGGCAGAAGGCTGATCTTCTTCCCACAGCTCTTCTCGGCAGCGGAGAGCAAGTACCTCGCCGCCGACGGGCTTATCACCTTCCGCTTCAACAGCCGTACCTCTGACGAGGCGATCATAGCACAGGGCACGATGGCGCAGTTCTCCAACGGCACGGCCCTCCGCAGCGGTACATGGAACACGGCGGCACAGGGTGCAACGGCACAGACCTACGCACAGGTGTTCAAGACCGGCGTGATGACACTGGGAGAGGGTGCCAACGCCATCCAGGTGCCGATACTCCAGATCATCGGACAGCTGGCATACCGCACGAAGAACGACATCGCCTTCTTCTGCACATGCCAGGTGGGGGATGCCGAGCTCACGTGCAAGGGTGACGTGGAGATTCGTTCGAAGACCGCCGACAACTACAAGGTGGTGATCAGCGCCACCAGCAGCGCCGGAGGCAACGACCAGGTCATCAATACCAGAAGCGAGACGATAACACTTGCCGCGTCGCTGCTGCACAACGGCACCGCTGTGTCCGTGGCAGGGAACGGCGTGACCTTCAGGTGGTACAAGTTCGGGGATTCGTCTACTACCCTCGGCACGCAGGCCACCCTCTCGGTGACGGAGGCCATGGTCGACGGCGTGGCGGAGTTCGTGTGCGAGGTGACCTATAACGGCAGCACCTACAGCGCCACCATCACCATCAACGACATCCAGGATCAGTACATGATCGAAAAGGGCCGCGTGACGAAGGACTCCAGCAACAACACCGTGGAGAACACGGGCATACTGAAGCCCTCGTACTCCGTGACCTACACGCCGTCCGTCATCGACAAGGTCACGGGTGCCGCTCCGTCGGGACTCCCCGGCACATGGTCGTACACTTTCGTCGTGAAGAATGCTGCAGGTTCGGTGATATCCACGACACAGGCGGCCACACTGACGGTGACGGGAACCACGGTGAAGAGCGCAGGAGGCGTGACAGTATTGATAACAGCGGAAAACAGCAGCATCTGATATGAAAATAGTAGCAACAGACACACTGACGGTGGTCGAAGGCGTCAAGTCCTTCGACATCATCGCATCGCCGAACGCCCTGATATACGACCCCGAGACCGGGGCCATGGACGTCGATTCATTCGCCGTAGAGGTGTGGCACACCGACTCGGACGAAGAGGAGAAAACGCATATCATGAGCCTTGCCGACCACGACCTCACGCTCGAGGCCACTGCGGGGGGCGTCGACCCTGACACGAGCCAGGAGACCAAGGAGGCCGAGATCTCGTATGAGGAGCACAGCGGCCAGGTGCTGACCTTCGGGGACCTGCTGGCAGAATTCAATACCGTGCTCGTCGCCAACGGCAAGAGGGCCGTGACTGCATCGATGAACGTGTTCAACTACCTGGTCGAGGCATATTCGGCCGCCATCGGAGAGTACGAGGACGGGGATTCGCCCCTGTTCTCCAGTTCCACATACCCCGAGGTGTACCAGTACCACGGTTCCGACGATACATACGCGATGGCTGCCGTCAACGCCATGACCTCGTGGGTGATGGCCATGTGCCTCGCGGAGATCGTTCCAACGAGCGGGTCGGAGACGAACGTCCAGACGCAGCTCTTCGCCAAGGCCTACGAGCTCGGGGGTGGCAGGAACATCCCGCTCTACGGCAGCTTCGCCCTCAGGGCCGACCCCATGGTGGGAAGGATCGTCGCCGGAGCGGTATATTCCCTGGTGAGGGGAAAGAAGACATTCGATGCCATCAGCGTGTTCAGGCAGGAACTGGGCGGCAGCAGCATCAATGCCAACGGCTGGAACGGACTGGGATACACCCATACCGAGCTGTTCTATAACGGTGTAAGGAAAGGATATGCCATGAACAATCTGGGATATCTTGTCAACACCGACCTGTTCCTTCCCAGTGCACCGGGGCCGAAGATCGCCAACTCCAATGCCGCGGCCAAGCCGCTCCCGTCGACACAGGGGCAGGATCCCGGACTGTTCAACAGCGAAGGGAACTACAAAGTCGACGCGGCCATCAATACAGAGCTGGTCGCTAACTACAGGATGAGCAAGAAGCTGCCACGCAACACATGGAACAACGTGTATGACGATGCCAAGAAGAACTGGCTCATCAACACGGCCGCCCTGACAAGATGTACCAAGCAGTACATGTTCACCGGCAGGATCTACGTGGAGCTCGTGCCGGACAGCGACGGGGAGCAGTACGTGTTCAGGAAGGCTTCGTCCGTGACGGCACTGTACCTCGAGGGACCGTTCAGCCTCCTTGCTTCCAAGAACATCTACCCGTTCATCAGTGAGACGACGACCGCGGCGATAGAGAACGCCAAGACCACCATACAGAAATTCATCGATGAGGTGTGCGACATCGCGGACAACGGCCGGTTCCCGACCTACGACCCGAACTTCGGCCGCAGGCGTCCATGCAGCTCGGAAACCAGCCTTGCAAGCGGGACATACAGCAGCGAGGTGGGACATGAGCAGAACCAGATCTACAACATATCACTGACGCTGATGGTCGCAGGCAACCAGCAGGCGTACAACAACTGGGGGGCTTCGGACCAGCAGAACCATGCCGGTGAACGCCCGAACTCCTACCCGTCAGGCCACTCGGCACAGATCTGGACGCTGGCCATGCTCCTGGCGCAGATGGATCCGGACAACATCATAGCATATATGTCGGGAGCCTACAGGTATTCAGTCGGCAGAACCGTCGGCAGATGTCACTGGAACTCGGACATCATCTACGGACGCCTGTTCGCCACCATGGTACTTCCCCTTATCAACGCCATGAACGGAAGCGGGTGGCAGGCAGCCTACGAGACGCTGAAAAGCAAGGTGCTCAGCGCCGGCGTCAACTACGGGGAGACGGTGACCATCAGCGTGACGATATACAACGGCACGAACGCTGCCAAGGTCCTCGGCGGCAAGGTCAAGTTCTACGTTCCCAATCCAGACCCTGCCGGCAACGAATACGGATGGAGCGGTGCCTACAATGGCTATGAGGCGTGGTTCTCCGATGCCGCCATAACACTCGCTGCAGGCCAGTCCAGGACATTCTCGGGAGTGGTGCTTGAAAATATAGGAGGGCGCAGCCCGATCGCCTACAGCGACCTGCATGCTGCAAGCGCCAGTAAGACGGCAAACGTCGAGCTGGGCGACAGCAGCAACGCCTACGGCAATATCGTGCCGCAGAACCTCGACACCAGCTTCGTGTTCTCCAACGGATGTAACTGCAAGGTGAACATCGGCGGGACTCCAGCCAACGACGTCACCACGACCGTGACCATCGTGAACAACTCCGGCAGTGCAAAGACGTTCGACGGAAGGGTTTGCTTCATAACCTATGGCACGTACGACGGCTATACAGGCTACTTCAGGATCTTCGGTTCCTGCGCTGCAGGTTCCAACCTGACCATCCCTGCAGGTGGAAGCCGGACCTACGCCATCGTATTTGCAAAGGATGACCGCCAGACTCCTACGGTCGCACTGGGCATGCCATTCGCCGGACCGGGGATGCACGGCCAGTACCAGTCGAATAACGGCTACTATATCAATAATGCCTGCTACACCTGCAATGACTTCAGCTCCAGCGACACATTCAGGGAAGGCGGCAGCTATACGATGACCATTCCGTCGAACACTCATGAGTGGACAAGCTAAGTATAACAAAAGAAGATCAGACTTATGGCTACTATAACAGAAATATGGTCGCTGACGACCGACCACAGGAATATCATCCGGAACGCCAACGGGACGTTCTCCGCTGCACGGGCGACAGCCACGTTCTCAAAGACCGTGGAGGGCACCACCACGCAGAACCCGAACGACGGCAAGCTGGAGTTCTCGTTCGACGGGATGACATACACCGAAGGCAGCAGCGTGGCTGCGTCTGACATTCATGCCAACGGCGGCGTGGTGGAGTTCAGGCTTTCCGTACGCAACCGCGTCGTGCTCACCAGCACCGTCAGGGTGGTACCAGCGAGGGGTGGCTCGCTGCAGGTCAGCTACAGCAACGGAAGAGCCGTGATAGCGGTGCCCGCCGATATGGCAAAGGCAAATGACAACATCCTGCTTACCCTCTACAAAGGGTCTGGGGCCGACAGGAAGACTGAGGCCTCGGAGACGGTGAGGCTCATTCCTGCCGGGACGCCGGGGCCATCGAATGGCTCACTCGACATATCGCCGCTGGTCTTATTCGTACCTGCGGACAGTGACGGACGCTGCCGCTCCACCTTCCAGAAGGCATGCGCGGTGAAGATGTTGGTCAACAACACACAGGCCACCATAACGGACATCTCGTTCACCAAGGAGGGCATGTCGAGTGCCGTCATCAGCCCTTCAGCCATCGGACAGGACGGTGTCAGCGTATGCACGCTCAACATCACCGTCAACTACGGCACGGCAGAGGCGGGCTACAGCGGTGTCGTCAGGATTTCGGTCACGGGAAAGGTCGGTGACAAGTCATACAGGGCTTTCGGCACCATCACCGTGGAAGGCAACCGCAAGGGCGAGAGCGGCGGTGCCGGACAGGGCGTTGTCGGTCCCATGTGCTACATCACTGGAGAGTACAGCAATGCCCTCACCTATATACGTGAGAAGGACGGCAGCGGCAATGTGATAAGCACGCCTGCAGTAGAAGTTCCCGTCAGCGGAAGCAACGAGTCGGAGATATGGTACCTTGATGCCGACACGAACGTCATCTCAGGGAAACATATCTCTCCGAAAGACCAGAACCAGACGGTCTGGAAGCAGGGACTGAGCAACTATAACCTCATCCGAACGAAGTTCCTCTTCGCAGACTTCGCCAACCTGGGATCGTTCATCGTCTGCGGCGACTGGCTGATAAGCCAGGCGGGCGAGTATTGGCAGAACGCTTCCACACACTATGCTGTCAACGGCGGCACCAACCATTACACTGCCTTCAAGAGTGCCGACCCTCTCGGCACTGGGGCTGCTGGATATCCGTGTTTCGCACCGAACTACGCCGTCAACGGCCTGACAGGCAAGCCGATCATGAAGGGTTCGTATATCCTCGGCAACGTGTTCTCACCGCTGACAAGGGTCACCGGCTCCAATTACACGAAGTACGGGACCGTCACGAACGGAGAGCTGCGAATAGACCTGGAAAGCCTGAGCCGGAGCATACAGATCGAGAACATACCCGCTGCATACAAGACGAAGATGGTGCTTCCGGAACCGTCTGACGGTGACCTCGGATGCGAGATGGTCATCCTGAACGTCTCAGGAGCTACGCTGACCTTCCTCGCCTCCAGCCACATCTACAACGGCAACGCCAACGCCGGATACGTGGGTGCGCTGAACCTGGCAGACAACCAGTTCGTCAAACTGAAGGCGATGTACATCGAGGAGCTGTACGTGTATGTGGTCATCGGCGGAGGATCGGTGGCCAGGACGGGAGCGAACCTCCCCGACCATCTGAGATAGCAATTGTCAAATCATATAAAAACGAAAGATTATGAGTACTAACAAACTTAAACTGGCCATGAAGGCCTTGTTCCGTCTCAACTCCGCAGCTGCTGCCAGCGGAGCCGGAATCCCCATCCTGGACGCACAGGGGGAAGTGATAGGAAGCGACACCTTCGAGAGGGTAGCAGCACAGTTCGCATTGAAGGGAAAGGACGGTCAGCCGCGCCTTGGCAACAGCGTATTCATAGCCACAGTGGAGAGTGACTACTACCGCTTCTGGCTGCCGGAGTACTTCGCTGCATCCAACGTGGCAAACGCTGTCGGTGTCATGGTGAAGGACGGGGACAACCACATCATCATAGCCAAGGACGAGGCACCAGCCACCATGAACTGGGCCACGTCGAACGTCGCTGGTGGCACTACTAACTGCGGGCGTGAAGCCGCCATGAAAGACCATGACGGTCGAGCCAAAACAAAGACCGTGGTCAATACCCTGGGTGAAAATGCACCGTTCGCGAAGTTCTGCGCTGACTACTACCCGTCCAACATGGCCGTGGACAATGCGTTCTTCGGCAAGGGCAGATGGTGGGCACCTGCTGCAGGAGACCTCTGGATGATGTACCAGCACTTTAACGAAATTAATTATGCGTTAAAATTAATTAACGGTACACTTCTGACCCGTACCGCTTATTGGTCAATCACCGAGACTTCAGCAACGTATGCCTGGCTTCTGTATTTCACCAATGGCACTTTCAACAGCGACTTCAAGAGTACTAACTCTTTCAGAGTTCGCCCGGTGTCGGCATTTTATTAACTCTTTATCTCTTTAAATCTTTAACTCTTTTTAGGGATTCCGAAGGATCGGCCGTCAGGCCGATTTTTTTTCGGAGAAAAATTTTGGGGTATCTCTTCTTCAGTCAGATTTTTCTTCGTACCTTTGCAGCGCAAAATGTAATCACGATATCTGCTATGCTGGCAAAGGAGACAAAGGTGTACCGCGACACGCTCCTATTCGTTGACGAACTGATGCGTATCACCATCAACTTCAAGAGGGAGTACCGTCGCACGCTGGCCGAGAGACTGGAGAACAAGTCCCTCGAGCTGATCGACTTCATAGTACTGGCAAACTCCAGCATGGAGCACCGCCTGTACTACCTGCAGCAGTTCACGGTCTGCTTCGAACAGGTGAACGCACTCCTGGATCTCGCAGTCCGCCGCAGACAGGTATCCATGAAACAGGAATCAAACCTCGCGCGTATGATGGAAGGTATAGGACGCCAGATATCTGGCTGGAAGAAGTCTGCCTCAGGGAGGCAGAGCCAAGGGGCACCTTAGCCCAAGGGCGGGTGTGAGTATTTCTTCCTTTAAATGGTCCGCGTGCTGTCATTTACAGCTAAGAACAAGGTAATCGCGGAAGCACACCGAGAATTCAACAACGAATGCCTGGAATCTGAATTTCAACAATGGCAATTTCAACAACAACAACAAGAGTACTAACTCTTTCAGAGTTCGCCCGGTGTCGGAATCTAAGGAAAGAAAACTGATATATGGTTACAGACGAGGATATGTTCGAAGCCTACTACAACTGCCTGAAGCACAAGGGCAGTTCGCCCAGCACGATCAACTACATGCTGGATCACAGGCAGGATCTCATAAGGCTTGCCGACGAGATCAACAGCAGGACATACCATCCAACCACTAGCATCGCGTTCGTCGTTACCAAGCCAAAGTACCGCGAGGTTTTTGCCGCTAACTTCCGTGACCGTGTGGTGCACCACCTCATAGCGCTGCGCATCGAGCCGTTGCTGGAGCAGACCTTCAGCGACCGCACCTTCAACTGCCGCAAGGAAAAAGGTGTGCTGTACGGCGTGGACAAGCTGAAGGAGGACATCCGCCAGTGTTCGCATGACTATACCCGGGACTGCGACATCATGCGGCTCGACATGAAGGGATTCTTCATGAGCATAGACAAGCAGCTGCTCGACGCCATGCTGCAAGAGTTCATTAAGGAGAATTATGACGGCCACGACAAGGAGGAGATTCTCTGGCTCACACACGTCACCGTCATGCACCGTCCGGAGCTTGACTGCGTACGCAGGTCGGGCATGGAGAGATGGAACCGCCTGCCGCCGAACAAGTCGCTCTTCACGAACGGCGACGGGAAGGGACTGCCCATCGGCAACCTCTCCAGCCAGCTGTTCGCCAACTTCCTCCTGAATCCTCTCGACTGGTACCTGGAGAAGGATCTTGGCTTTCCGTTCCACGGACGGTACGTGGATGACTTCTACGTCATACACGAGAGCAAGCAGCGCCTGCTGGATGCCGTGCCGGAGATCAGGAAGATGCTCCGTGAGCAGTGCCACACGGAACTGCACCCTGACAAGTTCTACATACAGCACTACTCCAAGGGCATCAAGTTCACCGGATCCGTGGTGAAGTTCGGCCGCGTATACCCGGCAAAGCGGACTGTCGGCAACTTCATGGCGGCCATCTACAAACTGAACAGGGCAAAGGATGTGGAAGAGATCAGGGACTGCATACAGAGCGTGAACAGCTACCTGGGCATCCTGCGCCACACGGACAGCTACGCCATCAGGCGCAGGGTGCTGGGGATGATAGACGCACGACTGTGGCAGTACATCTATGTCAAGGGACACTTCGAGATCCTCTGCCTGAAGGAGAAATACAAGAAGGTCGAGATCCCCTGGAGGGACAAGGGCCTGCAGGTCTACTACATGAAAGACCCCATCAACTGGAAATTGCTGGAAGAGGATGATCCGGTGATCTGACACCGTATTTTTACAGCCAGTATTTTCTTTCTACTTTTGCAAAAGCAAATATCAAAGGATATGAAAGAAAATACAAAAGACTGGATCCACTACACCTCGGCCGTCGCTCTGATCATATCATCGATCGTCATGGCCTTCGTGTCGTTTTTCATGACCGAAGATATCGGTCCCGGTCCGCTGACATACATCGGCGAGGCTCTGTCTGCAGCACTCGGACTGTTCGGTATCGGTATCTATGCGGTCAACAAGATCAATTCCATCAGCAGAAGGATGGAGAGTCGTTTCGATGAATTACAGGCTAGAGTCAGAAAGGAGGAGTATCATGAAGTTGATGAAGACCAGCAACAAGGGTAAGAACCTGATCAAGGAGGCTGAAGGCCTCAGGCTCGACGCCTACCTATGTCCGGCGAAAGTACCCACCATCGGATGGGGTCATACAAAAGGCGTGAAGATGGGACAGCATATCACTCTCGCAGAGGCCGAAGACCTGTTGGTAGAGGATATCGCGCCCATCGAGCGCCTGCTTAACGGCATGGGGATCAACTTCCGGCAGGAACAGTTCGACGCGCTCGTGAGCTGGATCTTCAACCTCGGAAGCGGGGCCTTCAGGGGTTCCACAATGTATAAGCGCATACTCGAGGATGCGAAAGATGAAGAGATCACTGATCAGTTGATCAGATGGGATAAAGCCTCAGGACGTCCTTTACCTGGACTCATGAAGCGCCGCGTGGCGGAAGCCAACCTCTTCATCGGCTATGAAAGATATAAGGTTAACAACAATAGGATTATTAAGGTATGAAATGGAAAATCTGTTTCCTGGCAGTCACAGGGATTGTCATGATACTCTATTCACAGTTCCGTGACAACAGTTATAAGAAGGAGATCAGGGAGCTGAAGCAGCAGCTGGCACATGCACAGATATACGTCCCCCTGGAGCGCGACACCGTGCTGATACACGACACGCTGCTCGAGGTGGCCACGTCACCGGTCATCATAGCTGAGCTCAGCGCACTTCGCGAGCAGCACGTCATCGATGAGCAGCTGATCAGGGACCTCGGCCTGAAGCTGAAGCAACTGGATGCCGTACAGACCACCGTGACGGAGACGAAGGATACCGCCAGGGCCGAGTCCGTCAGCAGTGACAGGGTGTTCAGCTATGAAGACGACTGGAGCCGCCTGCAGTTCAGGCTCAGTGACTCCACCTTCTATTACAACATCAGGGACTCGCTGGCGACAGTCGTCTACCACGAGTTCAAGCACCGTTTCCTCTGGTGGCGGTGGGGCGTGAAAGGTTACAAGGTGAAAGTCGCGAACTTCAACCCCCACTCCACCATCCGGTATAACACCTACGTCAAGCCCGAGAAATAGCCCCGGGCTTTATTATTTTCACCTTTTTAATATTATTTTTGCGTTAAAAGTTTGCAACTTTCGGATATTTTTCGTATATTTGCAGCAAAAGAAAGGATATAGTTATGATGGCATTCTTCTTTTCCCCTGTAGCTGGACTTCTGTTAGGTCTGATACTCATAGGAGTACTGATCTGGACGGGAGTAGAATCTGCCGCTAGGAGTCTCGGCACGGCAGATCATACAAAGACCATGCCGTGGAAGGAGTTCAAAAAAGAAGCCGGTCCGATGACATGGACAGAGCGCATAGTAACAGTTATCCTGATAGCACTCTTCGTTGCCTTCGTGGTCTGGATTGCCAGCATAACATAGTATTTTTGCGAGACAGCCATAAGCGGTATATTTGCAGCATAATTGCAAATATACCGTTTTTTTATGGCAAAGACAGAAAGATACGAGACCGTTGTCCGGCTCAACACTGAGCAGGCAAAGAAAGAGATCGACTTACTTGAGAAGAAGATCGCCGACCTGAGGAAGAAACAGTCCTCTTTCACTCCGGACTCCAAGCAGTTCAAGAGTCTCGAGAAGGAGATCAACAAGAACGTCAAGCAGCTGGAGATGATGGAGAACCGCATGAATACCGTCAACAAGGCTATCCGAAACATGTCTGACGCAAGTCCGAAACAACTCAGGAAAACCATCAGGGACATCAACGAACTGCTGAACAGCGGCAACATAAAACGTGGCAGCGAAGAATGGAAGACACTGACAGCCGCCCTGAAGGAGGCCAACACGGAACTTGTTAAGATCAAGAATGAGTCGAAGGCCTCACAGCCAGCCCTGAGCAAGTTCTTCAAGTTCCTGAATGACAGCTGGGGCGGCATCTTCGTCCTCGTGCAGAGCATCTCCGGCATCTCCACGACCATCCGCAAGTCCGTGGAGGACTACGCCACCATGGAGGAGGAGATGGCCGACGTGCGGAAATACACTGGCATGACGGCCGACCAGGTGCGCGACCTGAACGAGGAGCTGAAGAAGATGGATACCCGCTCCAGCCGCGAGCAGCTGAACCGGCTGGCAGGCAGTGCCGGTCGCCTCGGCCTGCAGTCGAAGAAGGATATCATGGAATTCATCGAGGCAGCAGACATGATAGGTGTTGCTCTTGGGGATGACCTTGGCGATGGCGCCGTGGACAAAATCGGCAAACTGGCCATGGCCTTCGGCGAGGATGACAAGAAAGGTCTGAAGGGGGCTATGCTCTCCACAGGCTCTGCTCTTAACGAACTGGCACAGAACAGTAGCGCACAGGCAGGATACCTGGTGGACTTCACCGCCCGCGTGGCAGGCTTCGGCAAACAGATAGGCCTGACACAGGCTCAGATCATGGGATTCGGTACTGTCATGGATGAGAACCTGCTGAAGGATGAGATGGCCGCCACTGCCTTCGGTAATATGCTCACGAAGATGCAGACCGACACGGACAAGTTCGCCAAGATTGCCGGAAAGGACGTCAAGGAATTCTCCGACCTGCTCCGTAAGGATGCCAATGCTGCCATCCTTGCACTGGCCGACAGTCTGAAGGCAGCAGACCCGCAGAACATGATGAAGATGCTCGATGACATGGGGCTGGATGGCTCGCGTGCAGTCGGCGTCCTGTCAACTTTGGCCGATAAGATCGATGACGTGCGCAAGCACCAGGCACGCGCCACCGAGGCCTACGAGAAGGCCACGAGCGTGCAGGGTGAGTTCAACACCATGAACACCACCGTACAGGCTCGGCTCGATAAATGCAAGAAACAGTTCAAGGAGATGTCCGTGGAACTGGGCGAGCGGCTGTTGCCTCTAGTCCGATACACAATTACCGGGGCCTCCATGCTGGCCAAGACATTGAGCGTGTTGACCGGCTTCGTCTATGACCACTGGAAGAGCCTGACGGTTCTCGGAGGATATATCATCACACTGACAGTCATCTGGAATGCCAACACGATTGCCATGAAGGCTTCCAATGCCGTGGAGACGGTATCCATAGCCATCAAGAAAGGCCATGCCTTCGTGGTGAACACCTTGCAGCAGGCGTATATGGCTTGGCGTATCATCATAGCTGCCGTGACAGCCAACCACGTCAGGCTGAACGGCGCCATGGTTGACATGAAGCGCCTGCAGATGACTAACGTCTGGACGGCCCTGATAACTGTTGTCCTGACGGCTGCCGTCGCCATCTATGGTGCGGTCAGGGCTTGGAAGAGCCACAGCGAGGCCGTTAAGAACAGCCTGCAGCAGGTGAAGGAGATGCGTGCCCAGCAGGAACTGGAGAAAGACCTGAACAAGAAGGTCAGCGAGTCCATTGCCGAGCAGAAGACAAAGGTGGAGCAGCTGTCACGTATCATCCACTCGAACGCCTATACCATTGATGAAAGGCGTTCTGCCATCAATAGACTGCAGAGCATCGTTCCTGAATATCACGCTGCCATCACCAACGAGGGGAAACTCTATAACGACAACTCAGAAGCCATCAAGCAATACATCCGGGACCTGAACGACGCAGCTCTGGCTGAAGCCATCTACCAGAAGAAAGTGGAGATCAACCGCAAGAAGATGGAACTGAACTTCAAGCAAAACCGCATCGAGAACTCATTGAAGGCCGTGCAGGCCTACCGTGACACGCAGCAGCAGGTGACGGAGGAGATGGTATATGAGAACGGAAGTGTCGTCAAGAAGCAGCACAAGACAAAATCTGCAGAGGAGAGCGACCGCCAGCAGAGGATACACGAGCAGCGGCTGGCCGACGTCAAGTCTGAGACAAAGGTGGTGGAAGCAGAGGAGAAGTACATCGACACCGTTCTGGAGAAGAACAAGAAAGCCAACGAGCTCGTCACAAAGAAAATCACCTCACCTGTCCCTGCGCCATCGACACCGGAACCGTCTACTCCTGCCGGAGACTATGTCTCTGATGAAGAGAAAAAGAAACAGGAGACAGAACGAAAGAAGCAGGAGGCCGAGGAGCGCAAGGCCCTGCAGGAGCAGAGTCGTCTGCTAAAAGCAGAGATGGAGAACCGTCTGGCCGAGGAAGCCGTCAGTTATGCCCTCGGCCTGTCGAACTACCGCGAATACCTCGCTAAACGGAAACAGATCCAGCTGGAGGGCATTGCTGAGCGGAAGAAACTCTTCAAGGAAGACAGTACCGAGTGGCTACACCTCGATGCTGAAGAGAAAAGGCTACAGTTGAAGGGTGATGAAGAGCAGCGCAAACTGACCCTGAAGGAGAAAGAGCGTGAACACCGCCAGAAGATGGCGATGCTGGAGGCCAGTTTCCATGATGAGAGGTTTGCAGCCTATCATAACGAGCAGGCGCTTAACGAGATGCTCTTCCAAGAGGAAATGGCCTTCCTTCAGTGGAAGAAAAACCAGGCAATCAACGGATCTCTGGAACAGATGGAACTGGAGTGGGAACTTCAGGACCGTGAAAGAGAACATCAGGAAGAGACCCGGCGCGACATCGAGGAACGTCTGCTAAAGATCCGCACCGATTACCTCCATCAGACCAATGACATGCAGCGTGACATTGAACTGAATGCCCTGCAGGAACTCTACGACAAGAAACTGCTGGCGGAAGAGGACTACCAGCAGGCAAAGTTGGCCATCGAGGCAAAGTATGCCCAGAACCCTGCACAGGCTACAAAGGATCAGTTCACAGAGAAGGTGAACAATGGTCTGGCCGTCGCACGCGAAAAGGCAGGCGATGCTAATGCCAGCAATCCATGGACAGGCGATCTGACAAACTATCTGAATACAAACACAATGCTGAAACAGCTCTATGAGCAAGACAAGCTGACTCATGCCGAGTATCTTGCAGCCAAGGCTCAGAACCTCTCTGAGTTCATCGAGCAGGTTCAGCAGAAGTACCAGGTAATGTACCAATCGGTTTCAGCCGTTCTGGGTGGAATCAGCAACTATGCCAAGGCATGCTCTGACTATGAGGTAGCCGTCGTAGAAAAGAACTACGACAAACAGATTGAGGCAGCAGGTAACAACGAGCGAAAACGTAAGAAACTCGAAGAGAAAAAGCAGAAGGAGATTGCTGCCATCAAGTCAAAGGCCAACAAACGGGCCATGAAGATAGAGATTGCTCAGGCACTGGCCAGTACGGCAATGAGTGCCATCAACGCCTATTCGTCTGCTGCCGCTATTCCTATTATTGGAACCGTTTTGGCACCAATTGCAGCAGCTGCTGCAGTGGCTGCCGGCATGCTCCAAGTAGCTACCATAAAGAAACAGCATGAAACCGAAGAAATGGGCTACTATGGTGGCGGTTTCACCGGAGGCAAGCGATATCAGAAGGAGGCCGGAGTGGTTCATGAAGGCGAGTTCGTCGCCAACCATCAGGCCGTCAACAACCCGAACGTGCTGCCGTTCCTGAACTTCCTCGACCAGGCACAGCGCAACAATACCGTCGGGAGCCTGACCGCACAGGACGTGTCGCGCTCCATGGGCGCTGCTGGTACCACACAGATGATCACACCCATCGTCAACGTCCAGACCGACAACGAGGAACTGCGCGAGGCCGTGGAAGCCCATCGCGAGGCAACGGAGCTGCTGCTTGCAAGGCTGCAGTATCCCATCGATGCGAAAGTGGTGCTGACAGGCACGGACGGCCTGAACGCCCAGCAGGAACGTCTTAACAGAATGCTCAAAAATAAATAGTCATGGCAGTAAAACTTTTCCTCGATGACCAAGAGGTTATCACTGACAGTACACAGGAGATCAAGATAACCAAGGAGAATCCGTACTTCACGCTCTCGGACTCCTATACGCTCGACGTGTCTATTCCCCTTTCCATCCTTCAGAACCGCAAGTTCTTCGGCAACATACAGAAGATGGAGAAAAAGAAGGAATACAGGGAGTACGCATGTCGCCTGTACAACTCCAATGCCCTCCTGATGGAAGGCACGGCTCGCATCGTACAGTCGACGGATCTGGCAGTGAAGGTTCAGCTGGCGTGCGGCGTTTCCGCACTGAAGATGTCAAGCGAGCAGGAGGGGACATATATAGACTACCTGATTAAGGAAAAAAACGAAGCTATATTCAACCTCACACAAAATCTGGACGCTGGACCTGTATTGGATTTATTAGACGAAAACCATCTGGGCTACGGATTCCCGGTCTTGGACAACACCAATAATACCATGGTAAATATTGCCGACCAGCAGTTACTAATGTCCAGAAGCTGCTCGTACGTCAGCGAATGTCCGAGCTTGCTTTACATAGCCAGGCTGATAGCATCCAAGCTGGGATACACTATTGACATGTCAATTCTCCCTGCTGCATGCTGGAGTATATATATTGTCTCTGCCTCACACGGTAACCTTGGGAAGAAGATACCGCACTGGACCGTCAAGGAATTCTTCAGACAATTCCAGAATTTCTTCGGCTGTACACTGATCAAGAGCGGGAACAGGGCGCTCCGGCTGGTTCCGCTCGACAACTTCGCACAGAATCCGGTTACCTCGATAACGCCACTGGGCGAGTTCCAGGCTGAGTACTCCGAGGAAGAAGATGCCGAGGGCATCATGAACAGGAACGTGGAATTCGATATGGACAGCTCCGGATACGAAACCGTCGATGAGGAGATTTTGTCTCAGGCACAGTATACGCAGGAATACAACAATGCCGATGGCATGCTCAACGCTTTCCGCAGTGACTCGCAGGAAGTCAGGATGCACAAGATCTACAAATCGAACGGTGAGACATATATCGGCTGGGAAGTCAGCGAGGGGGCATTCGTCCTGAAGCGGGTGGCACCGTTCAACATGCTCAAAAGGTTCGAGGGCGCAGAGAGCGTGAAACTGAAGATTGCACCTGCTTACATAGAGGAAGACGTGGAATGTACTATATACGATACGCACGACATCCTTGTCAGTCCGTATGCACACAAGTTCAACATCAGCGTCCCTTCCGTCTCGAACCCGTACGGACAGAGCATAAACTGGGGCTCCAACGAACAGGAAAGCAAGCCTACATTGCAAAGCCTGGTGGAAGGATCCGAGTCCATCGTAAACGAGGAGGATAAAGAAGATATAATGAGCGTGGCCTTCCTAGACGGAAGAGCAGAGTCCGTGGCTGCCGTTTCAGAATGGGGGCAGCGTATATACCAGATACATCTGGCATTCACAGACTATAGCTTCAAGAAGCAGCTTTCCAGCAACCGCAGCAAATGGAGTCTCAGCCTGAATGAACTAACAGGATACGATTTCTACCTGGGCCAGCTACACAGGTTAAGCTTCAGGTGCTCTCACAAGGTGAAGCATATCTTCAAGTTCATTTCGGACTATATCCCCGATGCCGACAGTGTCTTTATTATCAGCGGCAAGCGGTTTGCCTGCGAGAAGATAGAGGCAAGCATAAGGGAAGGCAAGCTCGACAATCTGATGACCGGCTATTTCTACGAGATTATATCATAGGTCGCCTTCGAAGGTCTTCACGCTGTCCGGTACCACTGACCCTTTCTTCAGGTACCTGTTTGTGACGGCCACGTCGGAATGCCCTGCCTGATCGCGGGCAACGACCACACCCTGTGCATTGGCCAGGTCACGGATGCCGGAATCCTTCAGGCTGTAGAACTGGTAGCTGTCAGGCCACCTGAGCGCCTTACGCATCTTCCCCCATTCATAGCGGAAGCTGTTTAGGTAAGTCATCTCAGGCCCCGGCTTCAGGTTCTCACCGAAGATGTAGTACTGTGAGGGCGCATCGAAGATGTTCAGTTCCACCATCAGGTGGATGACCTTCCGGTTCAGGCCTACGGTACGCTCTTTCCGGTTCTTGGCGACTTCCGCTGGTACCGTCACCTCCTTTCTCTCCAGGGAGACATTCCCGATCCTGAGGTGACGCATCTCATCCGGACGGATGAGTGTATAGTATTCCATCATGCAAGCCAGCAGGAAATGCTTGTTATTTTTATAAAGGTATTCGCGCATGCGCGTGAGAGCAGACTTTGACATCGCATCACGCTTCTTTTCACTCTCGCGCAGCATGTGCACATCCTCTACGGGATTCCTGCTGATGAACTTGCGTTCCACCATCCAGGTACCAACAGTCGACAGCCACGTGCGGTAGTTGTTGCGCGTCGTTGCCGATACATCCTTATCCATGATCAGGTAGTCCAGGAAGTCTACGACGAATCCCCTGTCAAACTGATAGGCAAAACTGATACGCACATGGCACTCGCTGATATAGGTCTCCAGTGTTCCAACTCTTGAGAGATAGTCGTAGGCCGTTTTCTGCTTTAGCGTACCCTTGGCCTCCATGGAGGAGATATAGTCGCGGTATTTCTTCAGCACATCGTCGAACGCTGTCAGGTGCCTTGTGCTGTCACTCGAGACAAACGGGTTCCATCCCTTCAGCAACCGGTGCGTGATGCTGGTGATGAGGAGCGACGCCATAGTCCGTCGCTCGCTGACCGTCTTACACCTGTCGAGCATATACTTCTTCCGTTTCATCCGCTCAGAAACGGGATCCCAAGCAAAGAAGTCGACATACCAGCTCTTGCCGGTATGAAGTTGTGGGAGTGTGTATCCCACCAGCGCAGCACCTGTCAGAAAATCACCTATGGGCATTTTTTTTGTTGGCGAAAATCCCGAGGATCCGCCAACAGGTTCAACAATTTTGTCCGAGTTGTGTCCGAGTTGAAACCCGGTGGATATGAAAAAAGTCCCGTCTGCAGGGACTTTCTCATTGATTTTAGTTGCGGAGGCAGGATTCGAACGTGCGACCTCCAGGTTATGAGCCTGGCGAGCTACCAACTGCTCCACTCCGCGATGTTATGGGTGCAAAATCAGCGCAAACCGAATGCAGAGAGCTCGCTCTTTGCTGAGGCGAAGCCTGATTTCGCAGGGCTTTTCTCGAAAAGCGCTGCAAAGGTACACATATTTTTTGAAATACACAAATATTTATGTGATTTTTTTGCTTTTTCATCCTTTTTGTAACTTTTTACGTTCTTTTTCTTGCTCAATTCGAAGAAAAACCGTAATTTTGCACACTGATACAGCAATGTGCAATTTCTGATAAGATAAGGAGGAAGCATACATGTCAATATCCAAGACCAGACACAAACTCGTAGACGTAGCTCGCCAGTTGTTTGCCAAGAACGGACTGGAGAACACAACAATGAACGACATTGCCCAACTCTCGGGTAAAGGGCGTCGTACGCTTTACACCTATTTTAAGTCAAAGGAGGAGATCTACTATGCCGTCATTGAGAGTGAACTCGAGCGCCTCTCCGACAAGCTCGACGAGGTGGCAGCCCGCAAGATACGTCCTCAGGACAAGATCATCGAACTCATCTACACCCACCTGAGCATGATCCGTGAGACAGTGGTCAGAAACGGAAACCTCCGTGCCGAGTTCTTCCGCAACATCTGGATGGTAGAGAAAGTACGTAAGCATTTTGACGACGCGGAAATAGAACTCTTCCGCAAGGTCTATACCGAAGGAAAGGAAGAGGGTGAATTCGACATCGACAACATAGATCTCGTGGCCGACATCACGCACTACTGTATCAAAGGTCTTGAGGTACCTTACATCTACGGACGTATTGCCCACGGCATGAAGGAAGAAGACACCAAGCCCCAGGTAGCCAAGGTGGTCTATGGCGCCCTCGGCAAATTCCAAAGGAAGTAATCATAAAGCTTAAAGTTTAAAGTTCAAATATTAAAATTAAAATTATGGGATTATTAGAAGGTAAGACAGCGCTGATTACTGGTGCTGCACGCGGTATCGGAAAAGCTATCGCACTGAAGTTCGCCGAGGAAGGCGCTAACATCGCATTCACCGACCTTGAGGTGAACGAGGAAACAGAGAAGGAAATCGCCGCCAAGGGTGTTAAGGCCAAGAGTTACGCCTCTAACGCTGCCGACTTTGCTCAGACAGAGGAAGTGGTGAAGGCTGTGAAGGAAGAGTTTGGATCGATTGATATTCTTGTTAACAACGCAGGTATTACGAAGGACGGTCTGATGCTCCGTATGACTGAGCAGCAGTGGGACGCCGTGATTGCCGTCAACCTGAAGTCTGCATTCAACTTCATCCACGCCTGTGTGCCCGTGATGATGCGCCAGCGTGGCGGTTCTATTATCAATATGGCCTCTGTAGTGGGTGTTCATGGTAATGCCGGACAGGCTAACTACGCTGCTTCTAAGGCTGGTCTGATTGCTCTAGCCAAGAGTATCGGTCAGGAGATGGGTCCCAAGGGCATCCGTGCCAACGCCATCGCTCCAGGCTTCATCGATACCGCTATGACGCAGGCCTTGCCTGACGACATTCGCAAGGAGTGGATCAACAAGATTCCTCTGCGCCGCGGTGGACAGGTGGACGATATCGCCAACGTAGCAACATTCCTCGCCAGCGACATGTCGAGTTATGTCAGCGGCCAGGTCATCCAGGTCGATGGCGGAATGAACATGTAAGGCGGGCTTCGCCCTAAATAATAAATGATAAATGATGAATGATGAATGTAGTCTACGAGGATAATCACATCATCATTGTTAATAAACAGAGCGGGGAGATCGTCCAGGGCGACAAGACTGGCGACCGTCCCCTCTCTGATATTGTGAAGGACTATATCAAGGAGAAGTACCAGAAGCCTGGGGCTGTGTTCCTTGGTGTAGTACACCGTCTGGACCGTCCTGTCAGCGGACTGGTCATCTTCGCACGCACCTCGAAGGCCCTCACACGTCTTAACAAGATGTTTGCTGAGGGAGAGATCCACAAAACCTATTGGGCGATAGTGGGAAGTGAAAAGTTAAGAGTGAAAAGTGAAAAATTTGCTACCGCCACACAAGAGTGGCATACGCTGGAGCACTGGCTCGTGAGGAATGAGAAACAGAACAAGTCGTACGCCTATCCTACGGAGAAGCCCAATGCCAAGAAGGCCATCCTGAAATACCGCGCGCTCTCCCACTCCGACAACTACACACTCCTTGAGGTCCATCTTCTGACAGGCCGCCACCACCAGATCCGTTGTCAGTTGGCAGCGATGGGTTGTCCTATCAAGGGCGACCTGAAATACGGCGCCCCACGCTCCAACCCCGATGGCAGCATCTCGCTGATGGCCCGTCGTGTGGAGTTCATCCATCCCGTCTCAAAAGAGCCCATCGTCGTCGAGGCACCCGTCCCCAACGACGCCCTTTGGCAGGCTTTGACTCAAGATTTCTCACAGCAGGGACAGTAGTAATTGTGAGAAAAAAACTGTCACAACTGTCACAGTTCAACTTTTTTGCTGCTTTCAAAGAAAGAACTTCCCTAAAATCCTTGCACGTTTCGGAAATTTTTCCTACCTTTGCGGTTAGAAAACAGAAACGAACATGCAAAAGCTACTTCGTGAGACCTTCCCGCTGGCCATTCTCGCCGGCATCTGCATCTCCATTGGATGCGTGGTCAACCTCCGTGTGGGTGGCGTTGCCGGTGCTGTTCTCTTCGCCTTCGGCCTCACTACCGTCGTTTATTATGGTCTGAAACTCTATACAGGCACCGCCGGATTCATCCGCCGTCAGGGCGACTGGACCATGCTCTGTGTCGTACTCTTCGGCAACATCGTGGGCTGTCTGCTCTCCGCCTGGATGATAGCCTATGCCCAGCCAGACTGTGTGGAACCAGCCTCGAAGATACTCGCAGGACGATTGACGAAAGGTCCCTGGGCCTGTTTCCTGCTGGCTATCGGCTGCGGATTCATCATGACCACCGCCGTTGAGTTTGCCCGCAAGGGCAAGATGCTGCCGCTGATCCTCGGTGTGCCCGTCTTCATCCTCTGCGGATTCGCCCACTCTATCGCCGACGCCTTCTATTTCCTCGTCTCCCCTGCTGACCAGCTGCTCCAGCCCGACGTCCTCATCGTCTACGTCAGCGAGGTGCTTGGCAACTTCGTCGGCTGCAACCTCTACCGCTGGACGCTCTTCTTCAAGCCCGAGGAAGACGAGCCGGCCCCACATAATGAATTGAATCTCACTAATAACAAATAAAAACAAATTATGAAACAAAAAGTATTACCTTTTCTGATTACCGTGCTCATGAGCATGGTCGGAACAAAATCATTCGCCCATGACATCGAAGTGGCAAATTCTGAAGGTGTCATGATCTACTATGCATGGATAAATGGCGGCACGGAGTTGGCTGTCAGTTATCGTGGCGATAATTGTGATGCGTATAAAAACGAATACACTGGCGATGTCGTTATCCCTAAATCAGTGGATTATGGTGGAAAGACCTACAATGTGACAAGTATAAGAGAAGATGCATTTGACAGTTGCAAAGGTCTGACTTCCATCACGTTACCCTCAACATTGACATCAATAGGATCAAGTGCTTTCGCCGACTGCACCGGTTTGAATGCTGTTCACATTTCTGATTTGGTGGCTTGGTGCAAGGTAGAAAATAGAGGCCTGTCCCTTCACCATCTTTTCTTAAATGGCACAGAAATAAAGGATTTGATTATTCCTGATGGTGTAACAAGCCTCGGATATGGGGCATTCAGGGGATCCGCCGTGACCTCAGTGACTATTCCCAACAGCGTGACAAGTATTGGAAACAGTGCTTTCATGAGCTGTAGTAGCTTAGCCACCATCATTTCTGAAATTGAGACACCATTTGCTATAGAAGATTATACTTTTTATGATATATACGCTACAGCAAAATTAGTTGTTCCCGCTGGCAAAAAGTCAGCTTATCAGGCTACGGCAGGATGGAAAAAATTCCAGAACATTATTGAGAATGTCAAGGTGGGTTCTGTATTTAATTATAACGGCATAAACTATAAGGTAGGTGAGAACAATACCGTTGCTGTTACGAGGACAGAAGATATTACCGGCGTCATTCTGATTCCAAGTCAAGTTGTCTACAATGAGGTGATATATACCGTTACTTCTATTGAAATGAGCGCGTTTGATAAGAGCCATCTTGATGATACTGTAACAAAGGTCGTGATTCCCAGTACCATAAAAAGTATCGGAATTGAGGCTTTTGTAGACTTAAAAGGCCTGACGGGCGTATATATCTCGGATCTGGCAGCGTGGTGTAATATCAGTTTCGTTGGTACTGCATCCAATCCGCTTGAGTATGCACAGCATTTGTTCCTGAACGATACGGAAATTACAGACCTGATCATTCCTGACGATGTGAAAAGTATCTCAACCCGCGCTTTCTATGGTTGCAGCGGCCTCACATCCGTCACCATTCCCAACGGTGTGACAAGTATCGGAGGCAGTGCTTTCAAGAACTGCACGGGTATTAAGAAAGTCTACTCAGAGATTCAGAAGCCATTTGCCATTTCCGATGATGTGTTTGAGGGCATATACGCCGAAGCAACATTATTAGTTCCCATAGGTACCAAGTCTGCCTATCAGTCTGCGGAAGGATGGAAAAACTTCAAGAACATTATTGAGAATGTCAAGGTGGGTTCTGTATTTGAGTATAACGGCATATACTATAAGGTAGGTGAGAACAATACCGTTGCTGTAACGAGGAATAAAGATATTACAGGCGTCATTCTGATTCCAAGTCAAGTTGTCTACAATGACGTTACATATACCGTTACTTCTATTGAAATGAGCGCGTTTGATAAGAGCCATCTTGATGATACTGTAACAAAGGTCGTGATTCCCAGTACCATAAAAAGTATCGGAATTGAGGCTTTTGTAGACTTAAAAGGCCTGACGGGCGTATATATCTCGGATCTGGCAGCGTGGTGCGATATCAGTTTCATTGGTACAGCATCCAATCCGCTTGAGTATGCCCATCATTTGTTCCTGAACGATACGGAAATTACAGACCTGATCATTCCAGACGGTGTAAAAAGTATCTCAACCCGCGCTTTCTATGGTTGCAGCGGCCTGACATCCGTCACCATTCCAAACAGCGTGACAAGTATCGGAGGCAGTACTTTCAAGAACTGCACAGGTATTAAGAATGTCTACTCAGAGATTCAGAACCCATTTGCCATTTCTGATGATGCGTTTGAGGGTATATACACAGAAGCGACATTAACAGTTCCTGTAGGCACCAAGTCTGCCTATCAGGCTGCGGAAGGATGGAAAAAATTCCAGAACATTATTGAGAATGTCACGGTTGGTTCTGAATTTGAGGATAATGGCATCCGTTATAAAGTCGGTGAGGACAATACCATATCTGTCATATCCAAAACAGGGAATTATTCAGGTGCGGTTGTGATTCCTAGTCAAGTTACATATAATGGTAAGACCTACACTGTTACATCCATTGCCTCAAGTGCTTTCGAGGGTTGTGTCGATATGACGGCTATTACCATTCCAAACACCGTGACCTCAATAGGTGATGCAGCTTTCTATTATTGTACTGCCCTGACGATCATTGACATACCAGATGGCGTGACGACAATCGGCGAAGGCGCCTTCAGTAAATGCTATGGTCTGGTCTCAGTCTCCATCCCCGCCAGTGTCACGTCCATAGGCGAAAACGCGTTCTTCCAGTGTTATAGCATCACTCAAATCAATTGTGGGATAGAGAATCCGTTTACCATTAATGAAAACGTATTCCCTGCCAGCGTTTATACGAATGCGGCTCTGTTGGTTCCTACAGGCAAGAAGGCTGACTACCAGAAAGCCGAAGGATGGAAAAAGTTCCAGAACATTTATTATGCCGACGGCGTCTACACGTTGACTTACTATGTTGACGGAGTAGAATATAAGTCAGTCAAATACAATCATGGAGCAGGCATCACCCCAGAGCCCGAACCGGCAAAGGAAGGTTATACTTTCTCAGGATGGAGTGAAATCCCAGAGTCTATGCCTGACCATGATGTGACTGTTACTGGTACTTTCACGGCCAACAAGTATGCACTGACGTATAAGGTCGACGGTGAGATTTATGTGACCTATCAAGTAGAATATGGTACACCGATTACCCCAGAGCCTGCACCTACAAGGGAGGGATATACTTTCTCAGGATGGAGCTATATTCCTGAGAAGATGCCTGCTGAAGCAGTGAATGTCGTTGGATCTTTCACCGTCAATCAGTACACCATCACCTACGTTATAGACGGAGAGACGTATACTACGGTAACGGTTGACTTCAATTCGAAGATCGTTCCTCCGACACCGCCAAGCAAGGACGGCTTTGATTTCGCTTGGGAGGAATATCCTGAGACAATGCCTGCCTCCGACATCACGATCAATGGCTCATACACAACGACGGGTATCCTTTCCATCGCTGTAGAAAGCGGGAAGGCTAAGATCTTCACGTTGGACGGCAGACAGGTGGATACACTCCAGAAGGGCGTCAACATCATTCGGATGGATGACGGGACAACCAAGAAGGTCGTTCTCGGCAAATAACTCTTGTCAGATAATCGACAATCCGTTAGGGGTGGGCATCATGCTCACCCCTAAATTATTCCCCTTAATATTTGGATGTTTCGGAATTATTTCCTATATTTGCAGCCGATAACAAATAAAAAGATGTTGGTACTTCAAGATTGCATTGATAAGTTGTCTGCGTAATTATTATTAACTAACGATAAACAATTATGAAGAAAAAATATATCTTATTTCTTTTGGCATTGCTATCAAATGGAGATCAAGCTTATTGTCAGAACAACTACGAAACAGCGAAAGCCTTTATGTCAAAAAAAGGTATTCAATTATCTGCTGATACTTTAAACAGCAGAAACGATGGCGGTTATGACGTTTTCAGGGCTGTTGACGATCGTGGATATGCGGTTGTTAAAGATCATGTCATCATAGCATATTCAACAGAAGAACCATATAGTAATTATACATTCAAACCATCTACAAGAGCACTTGAATTAACGCCTAAATCTCCGATTATGCCAATGATTGAGGCTAAATTCATTCAGAACGGGTCGCCGTATGTTGACAGTTTACCTCTCAGAAGACCGGTTGGATGCGGAGCCCTTGCAGTTGCCAAGATCATGTATTACTATAAGAATCAGCGGTGCGATGCTCTTGATGAAGTGAAATTTGAAAATGAGCGCATTCCCGATTTGGAAGCATTGCCCCCAACCACTTTTAACTGGGACAATATATTACCTAGATACAAAAAGGGGCAATATACAGAAGAGCAAGGAAAAGAAGTTGCGAAATTAATGAAATATGTAGGCTATGCCGTCCATTCTGAATATAATATGGTTGCAACAGGCAGTTGGGTATTGCCACAATGGTTAAGGAAATTAGATTTTTCGGATGAAACATACACCACTGTCGGAGACGAATATGAAGTAGGAACCGATAAGTGGTGGCAATCGTATAATGACTGGATCATATCTGATGCAGAATTAGAAGCACTGCTTGATTACGAATTAGAACAAGGCAGGCCTGTTATGATTGCCGGATATAATATGACATTTACAAACAGCCATTGGCAAATTGTAGACGGCCGTGATGATACTGGCAGATACCACATCAATGAGATAGGTTATGTTATCATGTCACAAGAGATGTGCGCCAATAATTATGCCCCTCCTTTAGATTATGCTAGAGAGATCAATCGCTGTTGGTGCGTAGTTCCCATTGTCTCACAAAGCATAACAGGTCAAAAATTTGAGAACAATGGTATACGTTATAAAATAGGTGATAATAATACGGTTTCCGTTGTTTCAAGAGATGCGAATTATGCAGGTGACGTTTCTATTCCGAATCAAGTCGCATTTAATGGCAATAACTACACCGTTACGTCCATCAGCTCAAGTGCTTTCGAGGGATGTATTGATATAACGTCTGTTACCATTCCAAGTAGCGTGACCACGATAGGTGATGCAGCTTTCTACTATTGCACAAGCCTGACGACCGTAGACATTCCAAACGGCGTTAAGACTATTGGTGAAGGTGCCTTCAGTAAATGCGAGGGTCTGACCTCAGTCACCATTCCTGGCAGTGTCACGTCCATAGGCAAAAATGCGTTCTTCCAATGTTATGGTCTGACTCAGATCACTTCATGGATAGAGAATCCGTTTGCCATTGATGACGGTGTATTCCCCACCAGCGTTTATAATAATGCATCTCTGCTGGTTCCTTCAGGCAAAAAGTCTGCCTACCAAAATACCGCTGGATGGAAACGATTCCAGAATATTTATTATGTCGATGGCGTCTACACGTTGACTTACTATGTGGATGGTGTAGAATATAAGTCTGTCACATACAGTTCTGGAGCAGGAATCACCCCAGAGGCAGAACCAACAAAGGAAGGTTATACTTTCTCAGGATGGATCGATTTGCCAGAGACAATGCCAGACCATGATGTGACGGTTACTGGTACTTTTACCATCAATCAGTACACCATCACCTACGTGATAGACGGAGAGGTGTATGCTACGGTAACGGTTGACTTCAATTCGAAGATTGTTCCTCTGACACCTCCAAGTAAAGATGGCTTTGACTTCGCATGGGAGGAATATCCTGAGACGATGCCTGCCCACGACATCACGATCAATGGTGCCTACACAACGACAGATATCCTTTCCATCGCTGTAGAAAGCGGGAAGGCCAAGATTTTCACGTTGGACGGCAGACAGGTGGATGCACTTCAAAAGGGTATCAACATCATTCGGATGGATGATGGGACCATCAAGAAGGTCGTTCTTGGCAAATAACAGAGGCCAAGTATATCACATAGGGACGGTTCTTTTGTTAGAGCCGTCCTTATGCGTTGTTTGTAATATAATTTCGCATTAATACATTTAAGCCTTTTTACCCTTATTTTCGGGCATTTTTGGCCTCTGGAGTTTCAAGCCTGCAAAGTCAGAGTTTCCTGCCTGCAAACTCGGAGTTTCAAGCCTGCAAACTTTTGGTTTCCCTAGCCCGCCGTAAACAAGCATTCCATATCGTTTGTATTGTAAATGTTTTTCGTTACATAACATTGTCATCTATCTTTGTCTTGTTGTGTTTTGGGCGAGCAGGTGAAGACCGTGGTTGTGACAGTTGTGACAGTTATTTTCGGGCGAAAAATACTCACTATAATTTTATTATTATATATATAATATATTATATATATAATAATATTGTTTAGGTGGGTGAAAATTTAATTGTCACAACTGTCACAGACTTCAAAAAACATTTGGCGGTTCGCGCGAATTGCATTACCTTTGCAGACAGATTATAAATAAGGTGTAAGATGAAAAAGGAGATAACTGCTGCAGACATGCACAGGATACTGAATAATAATGTGTTCATGGACGTCATCCTTAGCCGGGTGGCGACGATGAGCGACGATGAGCGACGCCAGTTTACCATTGCCGAGGTCGACAAGTTGCTGGGGCAACGGCCCTACGGCAACTCGCTGGACTGGTTTATCGGGCAATTCCTGGAAGACATAAACGTACGCCGACTGGACAATCCGTTGTACCAGGAAGACAGCGCACTGGCCCGCTGGTATGTGGAGCTGGCCGAATTAGGTCTCAACCTAAAAACCCACATACCCATCGACCTGAACCAGATTGAACCTGGCCTCGGCAGTCATCCCGACGACCCTGAACAGGACTACACGCTGGACAACGGCCGACTGACTGACTGGCTGCGCTCGACGCCCTACAGACGTGTGGCTGCGCTTGTAGCCCGCATCATGCTCGAACGTGAGTATGGTCGCGTGGTGGACCATTTCGACGCCGTACAGGACTATTACGCAGAGCACTGCCGCACAGACTTCCTCGACATTCAGAAGACAGAGCAGTGCGAGGAGTTCATCAAGCAGGTACTTGACAGCATCGACACCGTCAGCGCCCATCAGCAGCGGGGTCGCGAGCTGGGACTGAACGACGAGGAGATGCGCGTGGTTGACGCCTTGTGGGGCTGGATGCCTCACGACTACCAACAGGAATACGTAGCAGCAGCCAGGGAGATCTGCCAGGCGGTAGAGGCCTCGCTGCCCGCACCAACGGCCATCCGCAGCCGTAAGGGTTTCGCAGTCTACAAGAAGCCCGTGCTGGAGCAGATGGAGGCCATCGCCAAGAAAAATGACCTGGACGTAGACCTCACCGACAAATACAACATCACGCTGGGCTATCTATCGGAATGGCTCTTCAAGAAATACATGGGTGACCAACTGACATACGACGACCCGCTCAATGGATACAAGGAGTTTTAGCACAGTCCCCACGCTGAGCCGCCAGCGCAGCTACGAACGGTTGCAGGTGGACGCTGACCGTATGTTCGACATCGGCTGGCTCATCGCTCGCCTCACCAGCGAGCTGCGCCAGATGCTCTCCACAGAGCCCGCCACCACCCCTTCGCAGTTCTTCGGCAGCCTGCGACGCGACGCCGGGCGAAGGTTCGTATGGGGCATGCTCCACGCGCATACCAAATCCGTAGAAAGAATCCTTGACCTGCAGAAGTTGTTCCCTGAGCACGACCAGTTCATCAAGAAGCTCCAGGAAGAGCGCGAGCAGCAGATAGACGCCTTCTCGAAGCTGCTGATATCGAAGCGGTGGGACACACTGAGAGACGACGACTCGTCGTGGCGGAAGTTCGCCAACGTGATGTTCGGCCTTAACGAGACCACCCCTGAGACGGCCGAGCGGTTCTTTGCGCTGACAGACTACATTCACATGCTGACGCTCGTCATCCTCGGCAAGGAGCAGCCCTACTTCGACGATACCGCTGACGGTGAGCCATCCTCGCCACAGACGCTGGAAGAACCTGTCCCAGGGAAAATCGACACGAGGGCAGCGTTGAAGCTGTTTCTCAGGGGAGACTGGTTCGACAAGTTCAGTACCGACAAGAAACGTTTTACGACGAAGTGGCGGGAGGACATGGTGAATGCCCTACTGGACTCCGACTACGGCCAGACCATCATCGACGACTTCACCAACGAGACCAACAACCGCAGGCTGATCGTAAAGGGCGTCATCGTGGGCTGTCTGAAGGCTGCAGGGGTGTTTGAAGAGAGTGACCTGAGTCTGGCTCGCACGATACTCTACCCCGTCGGCACGCCAGAGCCGACAAGCAAGGAAGAGGAGTCGGAGCGCAAGACCAAGGCCAGCACGCTGGCGAACTACATCGGCCAGAGCAAGAAACGAAAGCACGAAAAGATCTATTATTGGGTGTTGGACTGGATGAAAGATCATCCGGCTGAAAGCTGAGAAAATTCGATTGAAATTCTATTCAAATTCGATTAGCGTTCGATTGGCAGAGGGAGTCAGTCGAACGCTTGTTTTCTGGCATAAGTTAATCCATAAATAAGCAAGAAATAATATTCGCAACACGCTGATAATCAATAGTATAGAAAAATCTTCAAAAACTTTTTGAAAATAAATCTCAAAACATTTGGAGCGTATTCAATAGAACCATACCTTTGCGCCGATAATTCTTAATTTATATGGTTAATTATATTTCCTTCGGAAACGGTCACAAGGTGGCACGCCCGGTTTACGGTCGCGAGGATTTCCTCGCATTGCGCAACTCAGCAGACAACCTCTCCAATGTCGCACTCGCCCGTATGGGCAATGCGGAGGCAAAGGAACGTCTGGTGCAGTTTGCTTACAACGATCTGATGCCCGACGGCAAGGTGGCAGGCTGTTACCATCCGTCGGACTGTTTCTTCCACGACATTGACTGCTACGACCCCGCGCAGGCAGAGATGGTCAAGGAACGAATCCTCTCAATGAAAGACGCCATCGGCCTGCTGATGCTGGAACGGTCTGCAGGTGGCGGATGGCATCTGGTATGTCTGCGTGAACGTGGCAAGACCATCCTCGAGAATCAGGTGCGCATCGCCAGCATCCTGAAGTTAGAGATGGACACCAACTGTCACGACCTGGGCCGTGTGGTCTACTCCACCAGCGGCTCTGAAGAAGACTTGGTATATCTCGACGACCGTCTGTTTGAAGAGAGCATAACGGTGGAAGAGAGCGCTGAGGAGTATGAATTATTAAAGGTTCGTACGCGTGAGGGATGCGAGGAGGTGCCAGAAAGTGCCAAGCACGACCAAAAGCACTATCGTCCGTGGGAAGAGGAAGTTACACTGAGCGTCAGCACACAGGGGACAGGCTCATCTGTGACATCGCAAGCGACATCACAGATGAGCCAGTCCCCGTGTGCCGCCGAGGTCAGGGAGTTCCCCAAGGAGTATCACGGTCACTCATTTGAAGAGATCATCCGCAAGTACTGGGAGCTGAACAATCACGGTTTCGAGCCTACCGTCGGCGACCGCGACGCGAAGACCTACGAGCTGGCCTACGCCCTGCGTCACATCTGCGGCAACAATTTCGAATGGCTCGACCAGGTGATTCCCTGCTACGACGGTTTCCCGCTGGAGGAGAAGCGTGCCAAGATCCGCAGTGCCCTGAAAAGCACTTACGAGGGCATTCCCCGTACACTAACCGCCGTGCTCGATGCGCTGGAAGGCAAGGTCGAGGCTGAGGATGATTCGAAGAACGACAGCCCCAAGCAGAGCGACTTCTACTTCAACGCCCCCCAGCCCCCTGAACTCTGCAAGCATCTGCCCAGGCTCATCAAGCTGCTCACCTCGAAGGTGCCTGGTCCTTACAAGGCTGCTGTGGCCAGCGGTGTCTTCCCCTCGTTGGGCGCACACCTCTATCAGACCACCTTCAAGTACACAGACAATGTGGAGCACGAGGCGACGCTGATGGACTGTCTGGTGGCTGAGTCTGGCACGGGTAAGGGATGTATCGACAAGCCCATCGACTACATCATGGCCGACATCCGTGAGCGCGACGCCATCAACGAGAAGCGTGAGGCCGAGTGGAAGGAGGAGATGAACATCAAGGGTGCCAACAAGGACAAGTCGAAGCGTCCTGAAGGTCTGATCATTCAGGAGATTCACGGCGACATGACCAATGCCGCGCTGGTCACCCGTACGGACGAGGCCGAAGGTCATTTCCTCTATGTGAAGGTGAACGAGATCCAGATGTTCGATGCCCTCAAGGGCAACGGCAAGGCCGGGCATCAGTATCTGGTGATGTGTCTCTCGTTCGACCCAGGCAACCGCTATGGTCAGACGCGTGTCGGCACCCAGTCGGTGACGAAGACTGTCTGCCTGCGCATGAACTGGAACGCCTGCACCACGCCCAAGAAGGTGAAGAAGTATTTCAAGCCAGTCTGTACCGACGGTCCCGTGCAGCGCGTCAGCTTCAGCACCATTCCCCAGCGCGAGATCGGAGCCGACCAGCTGGTGTTCGGCGACTATGATGCCATGTTCGACGCAGAGCTCAAGCCGTATATCCTCAACCTCTGTGCTGCGCGAGGACTTATCGACTGTCCGCAGGCCTCAAAACTGGCCAAGAAGCTGCAGAAGGAGTGTCAGGAACTGGCCGTGCTCTCCCAGAGTCGCGTGTTCGACGATTTGTCTCACCGTGCCTGCGTCATCGCCTGGCTGAAGGCCTGTGTGCTCTACGTGGCCAACGGCTGCAAATGGGAGAAGTCGATCGAGGAGTTTGTGCGCTGGTCGCTGCACAACGACATCTGGTGCAAGATGAATTTCTTTGGTGCGATGATTGCCGCCGAGTCCGAGGACGCCTGCTACGAGACCAAGCGCGGTCCCCAGAACATGCTGGTGTTGCTGCCAGATGAGTTCACGATGGACGATGTGATGCGCGTACGCCAGCAATGCGGTCTGTCGTTGAAGGGAGCCAGTGAGCAGACCCGTCAGTGGAGTTCGCGAGGTTATGTGACAGTTGTGACAGATAATTCCTTCCGTAAACTCAAATACAAGTCGGCGGTATAAAAAATAAATGACGGAAATGATGCTGTATTCAGAAAAAATGCCTATATTTGCAGTCGAAATCATCATTGTACATGATCAGGACTTTAACCATCGGCCTCGTAACGCTCTGCCTGCTGCCCCAAGCAGGCAGGGCGCAGGCTTCGGAGTCAGCCATCGGCCAGCAGCCACAGCCATTCGAACTGCGGAAGGAGCACGACAGCCTCTACTGGGTAGGCGACTGGCGGCTGCCCTATCCCGTCTACCAGTTCCAGACGGGCGACGTGAACGGCGACGGCAGCGAGGACGCGATGGTGGGAGTGGTCAAGGGAACACGGTTCTATCCTGAGAAGGCGCGCAGGCTGTTCATCTTCAAGCAGGTAAACGGCAAGGTGCGCCCCCTCTGGCTCGGCTCGAAACTCGGCGGGATACTGGAAGACTTCCGCTTCGTCGACGGCAGGATCCGCGCCCTGGAGTCGACTACCGACTCGCTCTACGTGGTGTCGGACTATAAGTGGAGCGGCTTCGGCATGAAGTTCGACCACCATATCATAAAAGGTGTAGACAAAGAAACAGCAACTAAATACTTTGGAAATTGAAAATTGAAAATTGAAAGTTGAAAATTGAAAATTGAAAATTGAAAATTGAACATTAAACTCATAAGCCAATGAAAATGAAATCTTTCCTCTTCGTCTGCTTAGCCGTACTGATGACGGCCTGCAGCCAGAAACAGAGTGCAGTGTCTGTGCCCGTTTCACACATCAATGTCGAGGATCTGCTCGACAGCATCGACTTCGACATGGACGTGTCAGCCCTTCCGATGAGCGACATCCAGCTGCTCAGCAACGCCCCTGCAGCACGCAAGGGATTCCCCATCAAGGACGCCTACCTGAGAGGTATCTACCAGACCACCACATGGTATGACTCGCTGATGTACCAGTTCGCCGAAAGGGCAGACTTCAACGCCATTGAGGCGAAGGAGGACGAACCCTGGCGCACCTACCAGTACCGCGTCTTCAACGAGACCGCAGGCTTGAAGTTCTCAGACCAGGAGCAGGCATTCATCGACCGCATGAAAGCCCGTGAGGAGGAGTTGAAGAAGGAGAACTTCGACGTGCCTGAAGGCCTGCGCGTGAACATGCAGAACCTCTCGAACCCCACGCAACTGAAGGAGTTTGACTCGCTGCTCTGCGAGCATCTGGCCAAGGACGGCTTTGCCATCGTGCCCGCCACCCACGACCAGCTGTTCAACATCTACGAGCAGAACGACTACAGCCAGTTCCCCAACTTCGTGACCACCGACCTCTTCCTGCAGCTCTACCACCTCTACATCGACTGCATGCTGCGCGAACTGGAGGAGAACCAGCTGCTTCCGATGATGACACAGTTCTGTCGCAACATGCACGAGCTGTTGTACAACATGGAAAGATGGTCGGGCTTCGACGAGAAGGTCAACAAGATAGCCCACCACAATGCCGCCTTCTACAATATCGCCTACAAGCTGTTCACAGGCGAGTATATCTTCGACCGGGAGAAAGGCGACATCGATGTTGAGGAAGTGGAGAAGGTGATGGCATCGCAGGACGACTTCAGCAATTTCATGGAGGACTACAAAGAAATCAAGTTCGCCTACAGCCTCTTCCGTCCGCGAGGCCACTACACCCGCACGGAGAAGCTGAAGCGCTACTTCCGGGGTATGATGTGGCTCCAGACCGTTCCCTTCGGACTGAATCACAACGACGAGGTGCTGGCCGCCGTGCAGCAGGCCTGTGCGCTGAGTCGCGACAAGACGACGCTGAAGAAATACGAACAGGTGAACCAGATTATCACCTACATGATGGGCCAGTCTGACAACCTCAGCCTGCCCCAGGTGATAGCCGAGGTAGAGAAGACCGGTTTGCAGATGGAAGACCTCATCCACAACGACGAAGCCATCGCCAAGATCAAGGCCGCCCTCAAGGAGATCGGCGACAGTCAGACGCGCATCCGTCCGAAGTTCGAGAGAACCAGTCACAACAAGATCAACGTGATGCCTCAGCGCTACCAGCCCGATGCCGAGGTACTGCTGAACATGGTGGACTACGATAACAAGCCCACCAAGCGCGCCGTGCCTAAGGGTCTTGACTTCTTTGCAGCGATGGGCGTCAGCGCCGCTGAGCAGATCCTGATGGAAGAGCAGTCAGAGTGGAAGGCCTTGGGCGACAGCCTGAAATCCATGAAGAAGCGTATGGGCGAGATCGACTGGAGCGAGACGACCTGCACGCAGTGGATGAACGCCCTGAAGGTGCTCGCCGTGAAGGAAGGCAAGCAGCAGATGCCATACTTCATGGTGACGCCCGAGTGGGACAAGAAAGACCTGAATGCCGCGCTCGCCTCGTGGGCAGAGCTGAAGCACGACGCCATCCTCTACGCCAAGCAGCCCGCTGGAGCCGAGTGTGGTGGTGGCGACGACATACCCGAGCCTGTGGTAAAAGGCTATGTGGAGCCTAACACAGGATTCTGGAAGAAAGCCATCGAGTTGCTTGATAACACAGAGAAGTTGTTGAAGCAGGAGGACATGCTCTCGGAGAAGGTGAAGGATATCACCCAGCGCATGCGCGAGGAAGCCCAGTTCCTGTTGAACGTCAGCGAGAAGGAGCTGGCGGGCAAGGAGATCGCCGACGAGGAGTACGACCAGATCAAGGTGATAGGAGCGACGTTTGAGAACATCTCCCTCGACCTCGTGCGCGGCGCAGACCAGTACCTGATGGGCTGGAGCGATGTGCAGGGAGCCGACAAGAAGGTGGCGCTCGTAGCTGACGTCTATACCGCCAATGCCGACAACAATCCTGCAAAATCTATCCTCTTCGAGGCCGTCGGCGATGCCGATGAGATCTACGTGGTGGTGGAAATAGGTGGTTGTCTGTATCTGACGCGTGGTGCCGTGTTGAGTTATCGTGAGTTCATACAACCCATCGACGAACAGCGTCTGACGGACGAGGAGTGGCAGCAGCAGTTGGAGAAGAATGCCCGCAAGGGTGTGCCTGAGTGGATGAAGCCGCTGTTCGTGCCGCTGAACAAATTGCCAGAGGCAAATGAAGAGTTCTTCTATAGCTCTGGTTGTTAGTCTGATGTTTAGCGTGTCTGCGCAATGTGCCGACACGCTAAACGTCGTTTTCACTGGCGACATCCTGCTTGACAGAGGAGTACGCCGAGTGATAGAACATCACGGAGTCGGCCATTTGTTCTCGGATGGTATCGACTCCGTGTTTCATGCCGCACAGGTGGTTGTCGGCAACCTCGAATGTCCTGCCACGAAGATCCATGCGCCCGTCTTCAAACGTTTCATCTTCAGGGCTGAGCCAGAATGGCTCGACACCCTTTGTCAGCATGGTATCACCCACCTGAACCTCGCCAACAATCACGCCATCGACCAAGGGCGCGAGGGGCTTATTGATACCAAGAACAACATTATGGCTGCAGGCATGGTGCCCATCGGAGCCGGCGAGAACATGCAGGAGGCGGCAGAGCCAGTTCTTCTGGCCTCAGAGCCGAGGAAGGTGTGGCTTGTGCCATCCCTGCGTCTGGCACTTGAGAACTACGCCTACCTGACGGACAAACCCTGTGTGAGTCAGGAGCCGATGGACTCGCTGCTCTCACGCGTATACCATCTTCGTCAGCAAGACTCTACGGCAGTCATCATCGTGTCGCTACACTGGGGCGCAGAACACAAACTGGAGCCGGTGCCCCGTCAGAAGCACGATGCCCACATGCTCTGTCTGGCTGGTGCCGACGTGCTCATTTGCCACCATACCCATACCCTGCAGACCATTGAGGACTTTCGCGGCCACAAGATCTATTACAGCATCGGCAACTTCATCTTCGACCAAAACAAACCCCTGAACAGTGAGGCATGTATGGTGCGCCTCATTGTCACCGCCGACAGCCTCGAAGTGGAAACGATACCCGTCGAGATCCGTCAGTGTGTGCCCATCATCAACAATTAAACAGCCAGACGGCGCCGACGGTATTTGTAAGCCGCATAGGCACAAAGTGCAAGTGCTGCGGCTACTACAACGATGGCCAGAAGCAGTGATGGCGAATCGTTGGTGGGAGTACCCGTACCATTCAGCATAATTTGTGACGAAGAAACGCTGTCGGCCACCACTTCCTCCACATTCGAAATGGTGTCACGGACGGTGTCGATGGTGTCAATAACAACTTCCTTAATGGGTCTGTAAATCCGCTCATTGTGCGGAATGTCGATAATGTCTAATAGAATCATAATACAACTATTTTAGGGTATAAATAAAAAAGTCCAAGTTCAAAAAGCAGTCCAAGCAAGAAACTGAAGGCATTGCAGAGCAGGCTATAGACGAAAGCCTGGGAAGGGCGACGTACGAACCAACAGTACCATAGACCCTCTACCAGCACCACTAGTAATTCACCTAAGAGAATACTCACCCACCAGCTGCTGATATAGGCGATAAAGAGATTCAGCAGCGGATTTGTCAAGATATTGATTACCACAGAGGCCACTAGCACTTTCCTGCTCCGTTCGCCAAGGTACCACAGCACCGTCAGCTCAACCAGGATGGTGGCGAGAAGAACGATGATAAGAGTCTGAGCCGTCATACGCACACCTTATTAATATATAGCAAACAGCCAGCCTGGTATCAGTGCCGCTGCCAAAAGTCCGAATGCCAGTCCCTCGCGCCCCTTGAGCACGACGTTAGCCAGCCATAGTGTCACAGCCATCGTGCAGTTGATGGCGAAGATGCCCACCAGAAGCACAGCCAGACCAGACTGTCTGAACAACATGGCTATCAGAATCACCAGGAGTACAACAACCATCGAAGGCACAATCCCAAAACCCTTTGCCAGCCATCCGCCTGCCATCTTGCCCAGCATGGCTACGCCCCCGATGACAAGAATCAGCGTAGGCGTCTTGGCGATAGCAGAGGAGAAATCCTGTCCCACATACGAGCGGAACATCACCACAGCCATCAACAGGGCGACAGACAGCCATACCACATTCAGAGAATAGTCCGAGTTCCCAGAAGAAGCAGAGTTCATAGAGCGACTCTCCACCATTTCATCTCGTGAGGCAAACAGCGCCAACAGACATAAGGCTATCAGCATCACATAGAGCAGCGCCCATGAACAATACACAAAGCCTACGGCAAGACCGAAAGCACCTGTCGAGACAAAGACACCAAGCGCCCTTATGTCGTTACCCATAAGTGCCACCGTCTGCTTGCCACCCCAGACGTGGAAGAGTGAATTGCCAAAGCCTAACAGAAGAGGCAAGAGGTAAGAAGGGAAAGGTAAGAAAGAGGCGATGCCGACGGCAAGGGTCAGCAGCACGATGCTCAGCAACAACGCCCAATGGCGGTTCCTCATTCTATCGACCCAGAGGCCTGTTAACGGCTGCGTCATGAATGCCAGGATGTTATACGTCAGGAACACCTCCACGAAGCCGACACCCTCGTAGGAAGGCAACAGCAAATAAAGGCAGCAGATGGAGAGGCTGTCGACCAGAAAATGCATCACGGCACCAATGCCTGTCAGAACGATCTCCCGCTTCATGATCACACTCAAATATGGTGGCAAAGGTACAAAATAATTATGATTTATGAGTGATGAATGGAGGAAAATTTGTACTTTTGCAGCGTGAATTGCAAAAACTGATGAAGAGATTGCTGAAGTGGATGGGGATTGCGGTACTCTCGCCCCTGCTGCTATTCATTATACTTGCCGCCTTACTCTATCTGCCGCCAGTTCAAAACTGGGTGGTACAGAAGGTGACGGCCATCGCCTCAGACAAGACGGGGATGGAGATTTCAGTAGGCCACGTGAATTTAGAGTGGCCCCTTGATTTAGGCATTAACGACTTCCGTGTGCTTCATCAGAATGATTCCCTTCCGCAAGTCAAGGATACCATTGCAGACATTCGCAAATTCGTGGTCAACGTCAGGCTGTTGCCATTGTTCAGTAAGAGGGTGGTTATCGAAGAACTCTCGCTGCAACAGTCGAAAATCAATACCAACGGCTTCATCAGCGACCTGCGCATCAAAGGTGAGTTCAACAAGTTGTGGCTCTCGTCAAACGGCATAGATCTCAGTAAGGAGACGGTAGAGGTGAATGGAGCCCGTCTCTCAGATGCCCAGCTCGACATCACCATCACCGACACCGCCGCCGTCGATACCACAGAGAGCAATCTGATGTGGAAGATATTCGCCGACAGCCTCAGCCTGACCCGTAGCAGGCTGACTCTCACGCTGCTTGGTGACACCACTACCACAAACATATGGTTTGGCAGGGCCGTGGCCCATAAAGCTGACATCAACCTCTCCACAGAAACCTATAAGGTAGGAAGCCTCGAATGGAAAGACGGCAGCCTGAGTTATGCCCCAATGTCACTGACAGCCATTAATCTCGGCGTAGACTCCATCAGCTACTCGCCCATGGGCACATCACTCTTCGCGCGACAATCTGCCTTCAATCTGAATCTGGGCGATGGCAGAGGTCTGCAGGTTACAGAGATGACGGGCGGAATCAGTCTCGACTCTGCCTTCAATCATATACGCATGCCGCTGATGTCGCTGAGGACTCCCGACTCCAACATCATGGCCGAGGCCGATATGGACTTTAACGCCTTCAACGAACAGCACCCAGGAGTCATGAAACTACGGCTGTTCGCACAGGTAGGCAAACAGGACATCTTCGCTCTGACAGGCCAACTGCCCCAGAAGTTCACACAGCACTTCCCCACCCGTCCGTTGATTATCAGAGGCTCCATCGACGGCAATATGGACCACATGAAACTGACGGGCATCGAAATCGACCTGGCAACAGCTATACATGCCACGCTGAAGGGAACGATAGACCACGTGACAGACCTGCGCCGTATGAAAGCCGACATTAAGCTGGACGCCAAGGCCAAGAGCCTGAACTTCATGACGGCACTCCTCGACCCAGAGATAAGCAACGACATCCGAATCCCAGACGGTATCACACTCAACGGCAGCATGACAGCCAACGGCACCAAATACTCAGCAGACCTGACAGCAAGTGAGGGAGGCGGTAGCATCAGGATGAACGGCAGTGCCACGATACCCCTCGACGCTAAAGACGAGTTTGCCATAGACATGACATCCTACGATGCAGACATCAGTATCAAAGACCTGAACGTGCACCACTTCCTGCCCAAGGACTCCATCTACACGCTGACTGCCGATATGAAAGTCTCTGGCTACGGTACAGACCTCCTGTCGCCCAGAAGTCGTCTTACGGCCGATGCCCGCATCCTTGCTCTTCAATACGGACAATGGAACCTTGACAACCTGACAGCCACTGTCAACCTGAAAGACGGACGCGGGCAAGCCAATATCACTGGTCACAACGAGATACTGGAAGGCAACATCGGAGCAGACCTACTGCTCAATTCCCGCAGAATAGAAGGTACGATCAGCGGCGACTTCACCAAAGCCGACCTCTACCAGATGCGACTCACCGACAGGCCTCTGACCATCGGCACCCACGGCAGCCTGAAGATTGACTCAGACATGAAGCAGAGCCACTACATCAGCGGACGGTTGAACGATGTCTATGTGAAGGATGCCAACAAGACATATTCGCCTGGCGACATAGGCATACTGCTCAAGACCAATCCTGACACCACGTACATCCGGGCCCAAAGCGGTGACTTCATCCTGAAGTTCGATACCAATAGCGGCTATGAACGGCTGCTCAGCCAGTTGACGCTGCTCTCTGACTCTGTGATGGCACAATTCAACGATAAGGTCATCAACCAGCCGGCCATCAAGCGGCTGTTGCCAACCATGCGGCTGCACCTTGAAAGTAAGCATGAGAATCCTGTGGCTAACATGCTGAAAGCCATAGGCATAGACTTCAAGGAGACAGTCATCGACCTTCACACTTCGGCAGAGACAGGCATTAACGGCCAGAGTCACGTCTACTCCCTGAACTACGACAGTATTCTCATTGACACCCTACGCCTGAACCTCACGCAAAAGGGCGACCGTCTGACTTATCAGGGACAGATATGCAACAACAAACGAAACCCGCAGTTTGTATTTAATACCCTTATAGACGGACACATCCACCAACATGGAGCACTTGCCGGACTGCGATACTTCGACGACAAAGGACGTATGGGCATAAGGATAGGCGCTACGGCAGAGATGGAGACAGATGGGCTACGCTTCAAACTGATGCCCGATCGTCCGACACTGGGTTACAAGGAGTTTAACCTTAACAAAGACAACTTCATCTTCATTTCTCCCGACAAGAAGATTCAGGCAAAGGTAGACCTCATTGCCGACGACCGTGCGGGCATGAAGATCTACACAGAGAACCAGGACTCCACGATGCTTCAGGACCTGACCGTTTCACTGAACCGCATAGACCTTGGCGAACTCTCGTCAGTGTTACCCTACATGCCACATCTCACCGGTAAGCTGAACGGCGACTATCATATCCTGATGGATCAAAACGAGCACATCTCCGTAGCCTCCGACATGGGCGTGATGGATATGACCTACGAGGGTGCTCCCATCGGCAACCTCAGCACAGAGATGGTCTATCTGCAGAAGGAAGGGAATACCCACGCCGTCGAAGCCCGTCTGATGCTCAACGACGAGGAGTTCGGTCTGCTGAAAGGATCCTACTATAACGAAGACCAGGGAGTAATCGATGCCACTTTCGACATGACCCGTATGCCACTCTCACTCGTCAACGGCTTCGTACCAGACCAGATTATAGGTCTCGACGGCTACGCTGAAGGCAGTATGACCATACGCGGCACAACAGCACATCCCGACATCAACGGTGAGGTATACGTCGACTCCGCACACCTGATCAGCATCCCCTACGGCATCCGTATGCGACTGGACAACGACCCCGTCCGTATCGTTGGAAGTAAACTGCTGCTTGAGAACTACGGACTTTACGCCTACAACGACCAACCGCTAAACATGATGGGCAGTCTCGACTTTTCCGATACCGACAAGATCATGGCCGACTTACGCATGCGGGCTCAAAACCTGTTGCTCATCAATGCCAAGCAAGAGGCGAAATCCATCACCTGGGGAAAGGCCTTCGTTGACTTCTTTGCACAAATACGGGGACCCCTGGATGAGATGAGCATGCGAGGCAGACTCAAAGTGCTTGGTTCTACAGACATGACCTATCTTTTGCTCGACTCCCCACTCTCAACGGATAACCGTCTCAACGAACTGGTGAAATTCACAGACTTCAGCGACTCTGTGCAGACAGTCATCACACGCCCTGTGCCTTCAGGACTCACCGTCAACCTGAACATCGAAGTCTCGGAGGGTGCCCACTTCGTCTGCGACCTCAATCCTGAGCAGACCAACTACGTAGACCTTACGGGTGGCGGAGACATGAGTTTGAATTACAATTCCGAGGGTATCAAACTTAATGGAAAATATACCCTCTCCAACGGTGAAATGAAATACTCGTTGCCCATCATCCCGTTGAAGACCTTCACCATTAAAGATGGTAGTTCTGTGGAATTCACAGGCGACCCCATGAATCCCAAGTTGGATATTACCGCCACAGAGCGTACCAAGGCCTCCGTCAGCGACGAGAGTGGCGTAGGCCGTAGCGTGGTCTTCGACTGCGGAGTGGTCATCAGCAAGACGCTCAACGACATGGGACTGAAGTTCATCATTGATGCCCCAGAGGACAATGTCATCAAGGGAGAACTCAACTCTATGTCAGAGGAGGAACGCGGAAAGATTGCCGTCACGATGCTCACCACAGGCATGTATCTTGCCGATGGCAACACCAACGGCTTCTCGATGAACGCCGCCCTCAGTTCCTTCCTGCAGAGTGAGATCAACAACATTACCGGCTCAGCCCTGAAAACCTTCGATGTCAGCTTGGGCATCGACAACTCCACCGATGCCAGCGGCACCATGCATACAGACTACTCCTTCAAGTTTGCCAAGCGCTTACTCGACAACCGTCTGAAGATTGAGATTGGCGGACTGGTGTCGTCAGGCAGCAACAACGCCATGGGACAGAAGCAGTCCTTCTTCGACAACGTGTCGATGGAATACCGTCTGAACCAAAATGCCACGCAGAACCTGAAACTCTTCTACAAGCAGAACGTCTACGACTGGCTCGAGGGCTACACTAGCGAGTACGGCGCAGGATTCGTCTGGCGCCGTAAGCTCGATAACTTCTGGGACATCTTCCGCTTCTGGAAGAAGGAACAGCAGCCGACGTACCCCACCCGTCGCCCATCAGAGCAACAGCCCTCAGACCGTCTGCCGATGATGCAGCGCGACAGCATACAAGTTGACAGTATAAAAAAAAGGTAAAATATGAAAGAATTAAACCATCATAGCATCATATCAAAGGTGAAGGCGCACGCCCTTTTACCTTTTTACCTTTTTACCTTTTTACTTTTCTTCGTCTCCTGTTCCATGACGAAGAACATCCCTGAGGACGACCAGCTCTTCACAGGCCTGACAAAGATCGTCTACGAAGATGAGCCGGAAGACAATCCCTTCGAAGACCATCTCGACGCCATAAAGGAAGAGGTGGAGGCAGCACTTGCCACCACACCCAACGGCTCGCTCTTCGGCAGCAGCTATTACCATACGCCCTGGTCTTGGCGGTTATGGGTGTACAACACATACGCCAATAAAGACTCTAAGTTTGCACGTTGGATGACCAAGTCCTTCGGCCGTGCGCCAGTGCTGATGAGTCAAGTGAATCCTACCCTCCGTGCCTCCGTGGCGCGCTCCGTTCTCCAGAGCAACGGCTATTTCCGCGGCAACGTGACCTACGAAACCGTAACCAGTAAGAATCCAAAAAAATGCAAGATAGGCTACACCATACATCTCGACTCCCTTTTCACCCTTGACAGCGTGGCCTACGTCAATTTCCCTGCCCCCTTGCAGACACTCATCGACTCCACCCTCAGCGAGTCGCTCATCAAGAGCGGCGAACCCTTCAGTGTGTCAGCCCTCGACGGAGAACGCTCACGTGTCACCAACCTCTTCCGCAACAACGGCTACTATTACTACAACAGCAATTACGCCTCGTATCTCGCCGATACGTTCAATGTGGCAGGAAAGGCACAACTGCGCTTCCAGTTGGCGGAAGGTTTGACACCGGAAGCCCTCAGCAAGAGGTACATCGGAAACATCGCAGTACAATTCCGCAAGAACATGCGCGAACAACTCACCGACAGCGTAAAGCGCCGTCATCTGACCATCCGTTTCGCCGGAAAGAATCCCCCCATACGTCCGAACACTATCCTGCGCAACCTCCGTCTTCGCCCGCGTCAGGAGTATAGCTACGACAACTATCTCGAATCAGCCAGCAAGATCAACGCAACAGGCGTATTCTCCTCTACCGACTTCTTGTTCACGCCGCGTGCAGGCACCGACACCCTTGACCTTGTGCTGAACTGCGTATTTGAGAAGCCCTACGACTTCTACCTTGAAACCAACGCCATCGGACGCACCAGTGGTCGCTATGGTCCAGAGGTGAAGATTGGTTTCACCCGCCGTAACCTCTTCCGTGGCGGAGAGAAACTCGATATCAACCTCCACGGCTCCTACGAGTGGCAGCATGGTGGAGGCGAGAATTCTGCCACCTACCAGTATGGTGCCGATGCCTCCATCGAGTTCCCGCGTATCCTTGCCCCCTTCTACAACAGCGAACGTGTCCGCCGCGACAAAAACGGCCGTCCCATCCGTCGTCGCAGACCCTACGCCGCTCCTACCACTCTGGCGAAAATGTCTTTCGACATCGTACAGCGTCCAGACTACTACCGTATGCACGTGGCCAGTGGTGAATGGACCTACCGCTGGCAACCCACAGCCACCAGCCGCCATGAGTACTCCCCACTGACGCTGAAATACCAGTTCAAGAACACCACCACCGCAAAATACGATTCCGTGATGGAAAAGAACATGTATCTCAGTGCCTCGATGGAGGACTACCTCATCCCCAAGATGCGCTACACCTACACCTACACAAGTCCTGCCACCTTGCGCAACCCCATACGCTGGGAGACAACCATAGAAGAGAGCGGAGGTATTACATCGCTGATCGACCTTGCCCGCGGCAAATCACTCAACGAAAAATACAAGACCCTCTTCAAAGCCCCCTATACCCAGTTCATCAAACTGGAGACCGACCTGACAAAGACTTGGTCGTTAGGTCTCTTTTCGAAACTGGTGGGCCACCTCAATGCCGGCATCCTCTACAACTATGGTAACTGCGACAATGCCCCCTTCACAGAGCTCTTCTATGTGGGCGGCGCCAACAGTATCAGGGCCTTCCTGATGCGCGACATCGGCCCGGGACGTCTGATGTATTTCGAAGGTGCCAGCCGACAGATAAACTACGTACTGCGTAACGGCGATTTCAAGCTCGTGGGCAACCTTGAGTATCGCACCCCGCTGTTCGGAAACCTTGAGGGAGCACTCTTCCTCGACGCCGGAAACGTGTGGTTCCTGCGATACTCCGACCTATTAGACGAAACAGATTACACCTCTCAGGAGGCGTATGAGGAAGACAAGGAAATCTACGAACAGATGGGCTTCGAAGCTTCAAAGTTCCTCAACGACATTGCTGTCGGCACGGGCATCGGCCTGCGCTACAATCTGGGATTCCTCGTCATCCGCCTCGACTGGGGAGTAGCCCTCCACGTCCCCTACGACACTGGCAAGTCAGGCTATTTCAACATCAGCCGCTTCAAGGATGCCCACACCCTCCATTTCGCCATCGGCTACCCGTTCTAGATATCGTATCTTCTTTATTATGTTACTTTGTCTAAAAAAAATTAGTATGTCTTGGAAAAAAGTTGTATCTTTGCACGCAAATTCGAATATAACCCAAAATAACACATTATGAAACCGACATTATTTCTGCTTGCAGCAGGTATGGGCAGCCGCTATGGCGGTCTGAAACAACTCGACGGTCTGGGCCCCAACGGAGAGACCATCATGGACTATAGTATCTACGACGCCATTCAGGCTGGTTTCGGCAAGATCGTATGGGTGATCCGCAAGGATTTCGAGGAGCAGTTCCGCACCCAGATTCTCGCCAAGTACGAGGGACATATCCCCTGCGAGCTCTGCTTCCAGGGCCTCGACGCACTGCCTGAGGGCTTCAGCGTACCCGAAGGCCGTCAGAAGCCGTGGGGCACGAACCACGCCGTACTCATGGGCAAGGACGTCATCAAAGAACCCTTCTGCGTCATCAACTGCGACGATTTCTACAACCGCGACGCCTTCATGGTCATCGGCAAGTTCCTCTCCGAGCTGCCCGAGGGTGCCAAGAACCAGTACGCTATGGTAGGTTTCCGCGTAGGCAACACCCTCAGCGAGAACGGCACCGTGGCCCGTGGCATCTGCTCGAAGAACGAGAAGGGTCATCTGACCACCGTCGTCGAGCGCACGGAAATCGTTCGCTGTGCTGCCGACGGCTCAAATGCCGGCGCAGCAACCGAGCCTATCCGTTACAAGGACGAAGAAGGCCAATGGGTGATTGTCGACGACAACACGCCCGTCTCCATGAACATGTGGGGTTTCACACCCGACTACTTCAACTACTCCGAGGAAGAGTTCAAAGTGTTCCTCAGCGACCCGAAGAACATGGAGAACCTGAAGGCAGAGTTCTTCATCCCTCTGATGGTCAACAAGCTCATCACTGAAGGCACAGCTACCGTCGAGGTGCTCGACACCACCAGCAAATGGTTCGGTGTGACCTATGCCGCCGACCGTGAGTCCACCGTCGCCCGCATCCAGCAGCTTGTCGACGAGGGCGTTTACCCGAACAAACTTTTCTAATGATTATTGATATTCTTAATGAAGCGCAACTAAGCCAGCTGGATCAGCTGATTACCACTGCGGATATCATTCTCATCACCTGCCACAAGAGTCCCGACGGCGATGCCATCGGCTCTTGTTTAGGCTGGGCGGAGTACCTGCGCTCGCGTGGGAAAGAGCCAACAATCGTCGTGCCCGACCAGTTCCCCGACTTCCTGATGTGGCTACCCAACACGGAGAAGATTGTGCGTTACGACAAGCACAAAGAGAAGTGCGACATGCTCTTCAAGATTGCCGACCTCGTGTTCTGCCTCGATTTCAACGCCACTAGCCGCGTCAGCGACATGGAGTCTGCGCTCGTAAGCACGCCTGCCCCGAAAGTACTCATCGACCACCATCTCGACCCCACCGTGCCGGCAGTGCTCTCCATCTCCCACCCCGAAGCCAGCAGCACCAGCGAACTGGTGTTCCGCATCGTCTGGCAGATGGACGGTTTCAAGAGTCTCGGGCGTCAGTTCGCCATACCTGTCTATTGTGGCATGATGACCGACACCGGCGGCTTCCTCTACAACAGCAGCCGTCCCGAGATCTACTTCATCATCGGCGAACTGCTCACGAAGCACATCGACAAGGACCGCATCTACCGAAACGTCTATCACAACTACTCCGAGGACCGCATCCGTCTGATGGGCTACGTGATGTACGAGAAACTCACCTACCTGCCCGAGTACCACACCGCCTACTACACGATTAACAAAGACGAGTTGCGGCGCTTCCACTTCATAAAGGGCGATGCCGAAGGACTGGTAAACATCCCTCAGCAGATAAAAGGTCTGCGCCTTTCCATCTCCCTTCGCGAGGACACAGAGAAGAAAAACCTCATCTGGGTGAGTCTGCGCTCCGTCGATCAGTTCCCCTGCAACAAAATGGCATCCGAGTTCTTCAACGGTGGTGGCCACCTCAACGCCTCCGGCGGCCACCTCGACATGACAATGGAGGAAGCCGTGGAAACAGTCCGCCGCGCCATCATCGCCTATGCTGAGATGCTAAAATAGTTAAAAAAATGACAAGGTACGAAAAAATGTTCAGCGTACCACGTTCCATGTTCAATGTTTTTCGTATCTTTGCAACCGAAATGAAGAAGTTTTTACTGATAATCATAGCTGTAGTGGCACTGTTCTCCAGTTGCAACGACTACGAGACCTACGGTGACAAGAAGGAGAAAGAGCGCAACGCCATATCGAAGTTCATCAACGACTCCGCATTCACCGTCATCTCCGAAGATCAGTTCAAGCAGAACGGCTACAAGACCGACGTTGAGCGTCGCGAGTTCGTGAAACTCGACAAGAGCGGCATCTACATGCAGATCATCCGCGAAGGCTGCGGTGAGCATGTCAAGGATGGCGAGAGTCTCACCATCGACTGTCGCTTTACGGAGTTCGACATCCTTAACGACACGACGACCAACTGGAACAACACCACAGGTTTATCCTCCGTCCCTGACCGTATGACCGTCACCCGCAGCGGTGGTTCCTATTCCGCCACCTTCATCAGCGGCATGATGTCGACAGCATATGGCGCCTCGGTACCCGCAGGCTGGCTCATTCCACTGACATATGTTAAGGTGGGCCGTCCGCAAGCGATGGACGAGATGTGCGCCAAGGTGCGTCTGATACTGCCCCACACTCAGGGGCATGCCTACGCCTCATCCTACGTGCAGCCCTACTTCTACACCATCACCTACCAACGCGAGTTGTAAATCGTAAATTCGTAAAACGTATATACAATGACATTGATTAAATCCATATCCGGTATCCGTGGTACAATAGGCGGACATACCGGCGATACACTGAATCCTCTTGACATCGTAAAGTTCACCACGGCCTACGCCACATTTATTTCCGGCACATCCGGCAAACATGGTAAGATTGTTGTCGGACGCGATGGCCGCATCTCTGGTCTCATGGTGCGCAACGTCGTTGTAGGCACCCTCATGGGCATGGGCTTCGACGTAATCGACATCGGCTATGCCACAACGCCTACCACTGAGCTTGCCGTACGCATGTCGGGAGCCGATGGTGGCATCATCATCACCGCCTCGCATAACCCCCGTCAGTGGAACGCCCTAAAACTGCTCAATAACGAGGGCGAGTTCCTTACCGCAGCCGACGGAGCTGAGGTGCTCCGCATCGCCGAGGCCGAGGACTTTGAATACGCAGAAGTGGACCGTCTGGGTACATGCACCATCGACGACACATATAACCGCCGCCATATCGACGCCGTGCTCCAGCTGCAGCTTGTCGACGTGGAGGCCATCCGTCAGCGCAAGTTCCGTGTCTGTGCCGACACTATCAACTCCGTAGGAGGTATCATCCTGCCTGAGTTCTTCCAGGCTCTCGGCATCGACTACGAGATCCTCAACGGCGACTGCACGGGCGACTTCGCCCACAACCCCGAGCCGCTGGAAAAAAACCTCCACGGCATTATGAAGCGTATCAAGGAAGGCGGCTTCGACCTCGGCATCGTGGTTGACCCCGACGTAGACCGTCTGGCCTTCATCTGCGAAGACGGTGTCATGTTCGGTGAGGAATACACCCTCGTCAGCGTCGCAGATTATGTGCTGACCCACACCACGGGTAACACCGTTTCCAACCTTTCCTCCACCCGCGCCCTACGCGACGTCACCAGCCGTCACGGCGGTCAGTACTTTGCATCAGCCGTCGGTGAGGTCAACGTCACCACAAAGATGAAGGAAGTGGGAGCCGTCATCGGCGGCGAAGGCAACGGCGGTGTCATCTATCCCGAGAGCCACTACGGCCGCGACGCCCTTGTGGGCATCGCCTTGTTCCTCTCTAGCCTCGCCCATAAGGGCTGCACAGTCTCACAGTTGCGCTCTACCTTCCCTGACTACCAGATAGCCAAGAACCGCATCGACCTCACACCCGAGACCGATGTAGACGCCATCCTCGTGAAGGTGAAGGAGATGTTTGCCAAGGACAACAGCGCCACGGTCAACGACATCGACGGTGTAAAGATTGACTTCCCCGACCGTTGGGTACACCTGCGCAAGTCGAATACCGAGCCCATCATCCGTGTCTACAGCGAGGCCCAAACCATAGAGCAGGCTGACAACCTCGGCAAACAGCTTATGCAGGTAGTCTACGACATGCAGTAAGCATGTACACTGCATATTATGAATAACGATATCACACGGAAATTCTGTTCTTCATATTATCACAAGGCATCTGTCCGACTCGCAATCAGGGGGAACAAATTGTTCTTCCTGCGAAAGTCGAAACTGTTGCGAGGTCGCAACCTGGTAGGTGTGTCATCTGACGGATACGGTAAGCAGACTGTTTTAAAACAAGACTCAGATGGAGGGTATGACCTCAGCATCTTACCTCATACCAATCAGGTCCTTTCACTGTGTAGGCACATTCCTGGTACCGATAACTATTCATCTTACATACGTATTCCTATTTCTGTCAATGTACGCAATGCCATTTTTCACAATACACCAGCTTATATCTATAACATAAATAAACTCAAAAGAATCGCTAAAGACGAAGCATCTCTACAATATTGGGTTAAAGCAACTAATTATTTCCAGAGCGATGAAGAGGTTATCAAAAATACTGCAGCAAAGATTGCGAAGAAATGCCCAGAGGACAATTATCTTAGGGTATTGGCAGTATACAAGTTCGTCGCTCGTTACCTCTTCTATGACTACGATGAACTTCAAGCCAAAGAACGTCAGGATGATTCTTCTCTCGCCGTGATTAAACGCCGACACACCACGTGTCGTGGCTACGTAAGTCTCTGTGTATCATTACTGCGTGCTTTGAATATACCAGCACAACAGTTGGCTTGTTATCTGGCAAAGCCAGGACAAATGATAGACATAGAAAATGTCAAGCCAAAAACCAATCATGTTGTTGTTGCAGCATTTGCCGACAATCGTTGGCTGCTTCTTGACCCTACACGAGATAGTCATAATAAGTATGAGAATGGAGAATTCTATAGATCTAACGAACAATCCTCTCTTGCCAATTTCGATATGACTGAACAGCTCTTCTCATTTACTCATTGGCTTCCCCTATAATGATTAAAATAAGAATCCCGCTGAACTGGCGGGATTCTTATTTTTATAGTAATTGTTTTGCGCGATCGAGGGCGATATTGATGTGGGAACAGATATTGTCGGAACCCAACATCGTGTCGAAGCCCGATTTATGGAGGACGGCCTGCACCGTGGGGTTGACACCTGAGAGCACCACCTGGATGCCTTCTGCCTGCGACATGAGACAAAGGTTCGTGAGGTTGTGGATGCCCGTGGAGTCAACAAACGGAACCTTTCGCATGCGGATGATACGCACACGGGGCATCTGGCGCTGATGACGCAGGGCTCCCATGACCTCCTCAAAACGATTGCCGGCTCCGAAGAAATAGGGACCATTGATCTCGTAGACCTCCACACCATCGGGGATGGTGAGGTGCTCGAGGTTACCGAGCTGAAAGTCGCTGTCTTCCTCCTCAGGATTGATCTCCTGCGAGATGACCTTCACGTCGGTAGTCTCAGCCATACGTCTCATAAAGAGCAGGCAAGCACAGAGCAGGCCTACCTCGATGGCGATGGTAAGGTCAAAGATGACGGTGAGCAAGAAGGTAACCCAAAGCACGATAACGTCACTCTTGGGGTTCTTGAGGATGCTGAGGAACGAACGCCAGCCGCTCATATTATAGCTGACGATGACGAGTACACCGGCCAGACAGGCCATGGGGATGTATTGTGCCAGGGGCATGAGGAAGAGGAAAATGAGCAGCAGCACAGCAGCGTGGATGATGCCAGCAACGGGAGTGCGGCCGCCGTTGTTGATGTTGGTCATCGTGCGGGCAATGGCTCCCGTAGCGGGGATGCCTCCGAAGATGGGGCTGGCAAGGTTGGCCACACCCTGGGCAATGAGCTCTGTGTTGGAGCAATGACGGTCGCCAATGACACCGTCGGCCACAGTGGCTGAGAGCAGCGACTCGATGGCTCCGAGGATGGCGATGGTGATGGCTGGTGACACAAGACTCTTGACAACGTCCCAAGTGAGGTCTGGCACTACGGCTCCAGGCAGTGTAGAGGATATTGAGAAGCGGTCGCCGATGGTCTCGATGGTGGTGACGCCGGCATACTGGCGGAGCAAAAGGGCAGCAACAGTCATGAGGATGATGGCGATGAGGGAGCCGGGGAGTTTTGACAGCACGCTGTTGAACTTGGCTATCTTCGGCCAGAGGGCGATGATGGCCACAGAGGCAATGCCAATGCCGGCACTCCAGCGCTCAATAGTGTCAAAGGCCTGGAAGTAGGCTATCCACTTCTCAATGAAGTCGGAGGGCACAATGGCCATGGAGAGTCCGAGCAGGTCCTTGATCTGTGTGGTGAAAATGGTGAGGGCGATACCCGAGGTGAAACCCACGACGATAGGGTACGGGATGTACTTGATGATAGTACCCAGATGGAGCACACCAAACATGATGAGGAACACACCAGCCATGAGCGTAGCAATGGTCAGTCCCTCGAAGCCATACTGCTGGATGATGCCGTAGATGATGATGATAAATGCGCCTGTAGGACCTCCTATCTGAACTTTTGAACCTCCGAGGACGGAGATGATGAGACCTGCCACGATGGCGGTGATAATACCTTTCTCTGGCGTCACACCTGACGCGATACCGAAGGCAATCGCCAACGGAAGGGCAACGATGCCCACAATGATGCCTGCCAGAAGGTCGGTCGTGAACTGGCGGCGATCGTAATGCCTCAAAGCCGAAAACAGTTTCGGCTGAAATGTTAATGATGTCATCTTATCGTATTGTTATCTTGAAAAACAGGTGCAAAAGTACAAAAAAACTAAAAAAAAACATCGGGATGCAATGAGTTATTCAAAAAAGGTGTAATTTTGTTGCCGAAAATCAAGAGAGAGTAATCTGTATACGGTTACAGTTAGTGTTTAATTTAAATTGAAAGCATTATGAAAAAGGTATTATTTGCAGTGGTGGCCATGATTGCCATCGGGTTTGCAGCATGTACTAACAAGGCTCAGGCTCCAGCAGCCGAGGCTGAGGGTGTGGACATTGAGGCAGCAGTGAGCGAAATCACTTCAGCCCTGTCAGAGCAGATTGAGGCTCAGGATGCCGGTAAGTTCCAGGAGGTGCTCGCCGCCGTTCAGGAGAAAATCAAGGAGTTCGTTGGCAACAACCCCGAGGTGGCCAAAGAGTATGTGACTAAGATTCAGGACTTCCTGAAGGAGAATGCTGAGAAGATTAAGGCTTTCGCTGGTGAGAATGAGACCATCAACGCTGCTATCAGTGCGCTGACTGATGCTCCCGCAGACGCTATCGTGAGCGGTCTGTCATCGGCCGTTGGTGCCGCTGGTGAGGCCATCGAGGGCGCTGCAGAGGATGTTGCCGACGCTGCTGCCGACAAGGCCAACGAGGCTGCCGACGCTGCCAAGGACGCTGCAGGTGAGGCCGTAGATGCTGCCGCTGACAAGGCTAAGGATGCACTGGGACTCTAATTAGTTGATAGTTTACAGTTTATTGTTTATAGTTTGAAACTCAAATTTTTATACATATTATTGGCAGCTGTACTGGGTAGTACGGCTGCCATTGCCGATACAAAGACTACATATGTAGTAAACGTCAACTATGACGGCACAAAGGCTACAGTGACGATTCCAGACGCTGTGAAAGACTATGTTACTTGCGAGAGTGGCGAGTCGCCGATCGTGAAGCTCGTACAGGCACCCACCGTCAGCGACAAGACCACTGGTGAGATCATCTATGCCCTCAAGGGCGCAACGGAAAAAGGCATGTTCTACCTGACGGGTGAGTACAAAGCAACACTTCGCCTCGATGGCGTGACCATCTGCAATCCCGACAGCTCGGCCATCCACGTGAAGAATGGCAAGCGCATCAAGGTTAGCATGACTGCCAACACCGTCAATACGCTTTCAGACGGTGTAGCTGACACCACTTCGAAGGGATGCTTCCACTCAAAAGGTCATACGGAGTTCGTGGGCAAGGGTACGCTGAACGTTTCCAGCAATTACCGCCACGCCATCTTCAGCAAGGAGTATGTAGAAATAAAGAACTGCACACTCAACATCACCGGTGCGAAGAAAGACGGTATACACTGTCAAGAGTATCTGCTCATGAACAGCGGCACGGTGAATATCAGTGGTGTGGAGGACGACGGCATACAGGTGGAACTGAAGGACTCGGTGGCTACCGGCACGACCAAGGACCATGAGGACGAGAACAGTGGAAACCTATACATGATCAATGGCACGCTGACCATCAGTGACGTGGGTGACAAGTGTATCAAGACTTACGGCACCATCAAATACTCAGGCGGTAAGCAGAACTTTGACACAGCCAACGTCAAGGAGAACGCTACGGATGATAATCCTTCTGACGTGAGCGTCATCAAAGTTTTAAGAGATGGCGACAGGCCAAATGCCATCTACGACCTCAGCGGAAGACAGATGCCTAACGACGCCTGTCTGCCAAAGGGTATCTACATCGTGAAAGAGGGGGACAGGACAAGAAAGATCCTGGTGAAATAACAAGAAGCGTGACGACAATGAAAAGACAGATCTTGAGCACGCTGCTGCTTGCCGTCATCTGCAGTTGTGCGGCTGACAAGAATAAAAGCGCTGAAGCCGAGCAGAATCAGAACATAGAAGAAATGGTTCCTGAATCGGAAGCCTTTGAGGCTGCTGACGTAGAGGCTCCGGACTTCACGCTCAACGATATCAACGGCCAGCCGCTGAAGCTTTCCTCGCTGAGGGGCAAATACGTCATCTTGGACTTCTGGGGCTCGTGGTGCGTGTGGTGCATCAAAGGATTTCCCAAAATGAAGGAGTACTACCAAAAGTACGCCGGTAAGTTTGAGATTCTCGGCATCGATTGCAACGACTCTGAGGAGAAATGGAAGGCTGCCGTAGCCAAGTACGAGCTGCCTTGGCTGCATGTGTACAACACTGACAACTCCGGGGTACTGGAACAATACGCTATTCAGGGTTTCCCCACGAAGATCATCGTTGGTCCTGACGGTAAGATTATGCATACCATCATCGGTGAGGATCCTGCGTTCTACACGCTACTCGACAAACTGTTCCAGTAACAGTCACTATAGAGAAGAGACGCTTCCTTTGTGCCGGCTGACACGAAAGAAGCGTCTCTTCTATTATTACCATCTGACACTCAGTCTGTATTCAGGGACGATCTCCACATCCTTGATATCGACCACAGGCCCTCGGCTGAAGTCGGGTATGGACTCACGGGGCAAGTCGCGCAGGAAGGGTGCTTCCTTACGAAGGGGTCTGACGTAGAAGGTCAGCGGATCGGTCTCAAGATCTGTGGCATAGCGTTTCAGACCGATGGTCCAAGGCTCACCGTGGAAGAACTCATCCTGCACCAACTGGCCCTTCATGAAGGCCATCGCCACGTCGCCCACGTAATTGATGGAGAGGAAATACTCCTGAACCTGAGGATCATCTGAATACAGGAAATGGACGCTCATGCGCCGAGGACCAGCTTTCTTTACTTCGAATTTAGGAGTAACAGGTTCTACGGTGACAGTCTGGGATTTGAAGCCCTTTGCTGAGGGATAGAGCACGTAATCAACGGTGTTACGGCCCAAACAGAGCAGGTCGGCTCCGTCTTCCGTGGGCAGAACGGTGGCATCAGCTATCAGCAGACGTCCGTTCACTTTCACGGCATTAAGTGCCTGCTGACGTGTCAAAGTGGTCACTTTCACAGTGTTGCCGTTACGTGTCTTCATTGTAAAGGTACTCTTCAATCCCGCAACTGGCTTAATATGATTACGGCCTCTGACAGTTTGCTGATCGAAGAGGTATTCCGTCGCCATTCCCTCTGGGGCAAAGAAGATGTAGTGGTCAGCCTGCCCATCCTTTATCTTCATCAGCAACTGGGCGGTGGCGTATTTCAGCAGTGCACCATCCATCTGAAGATTGAAGGGCAGTATCACGCTCTGGTCCTTTGCCAGCGTCAAGGTACCGTCGGAGGGAATAGTCAGCGTCTCATTGCTAAGACTCAATCGCAGTTGCACACCTGTCATATCGTGGCGCAGTGTATCGTGGTCTTGGAAATTCACCATGAAGAGGAAGCCACTATCATCTTTCATGCGGGCCGCATAGCGCAGGTCGTCGCGGTTGTCTGGCGTCATTCTCTCCCACCCCTCTGGCAACACGGGCTCCATAGGTGCCAGACGATCGCCAAAGTCAGAAAGGAACGAATGTAACAGCCTCAGACAGCGGTACATCCTACCCTCCAATCCGAACTCTCCGAGAGGCGCCTGGAAGTCGTAACTGACCTTCGGCATACCCATCGGCTCGTCCTGAAACGATCCTACACCACCTATCTGCTTTGGCGTGGAGCCGCCGTGGTACATATAGTATCCGATGCCGTTAGCTCCGCTGCCAAGCGTGCGCACCATCAGTCCCTCGGCAGCCTCAGCTGTCACTATTGGTCTGGCGGAGTAGATCATCTGGATGCCCACTCCCATCTCGGCACACATCGAGGGATAGTTCTGTGGGTTGTAGCGCGTGGGAGCATAGTCAGCCTCTTTCGTAAGGTCCTTAAACATCAGAAATTTAGACATGTGGGGCTTTGACCAGAATGGATAAGTATAGGCGGCTGTCACTGGCAGGGCCTCACCCTCGATCACGGCTGCATTGCCCCAGCCTGTGGCAGTGTATAACGGTGTCACGATGCCTGCTTCTTCGGCTATACGCTTCAGCGTGCGCATGTGCTGTTCTCCTAACTCCGAGGCAGTGGCCTTACGGGCCTGCTCCCCAACTCCCACCATCGCCTCAATGGCATTGTACGAGGCTGCCGTATTGTCCTTCGGCTCTCCAGGGTAACAGATGGCCCAGGGAGCTGCAGAGTGTTGCAGTTCGTTCTCTATCTGACAGCCGATGATGGGGCCGCCGTCCTTGAAATAAAGCCCCTCCAACTGTCTGCCAATCTCGGTATAGAGGTGTTTCACAAGTTTCAGATACGCGGGATCGTCACATCTCACCTCCAACGGTTTGGCGAAGAGCCAGTCGGGCAGTCCTCCATTACGTATCTCACCATGACAGAACGGACCTATACGCACGATGACAGGCAGGTCGTGCTTCGCGCAGAGTTCAATGAAGTGTCTCAGGTTGCGCTGACCATCCCAGCGGAATTGGCCTTCCACCTCTTCATGAAGCGACCAGAACACATACGTCGTCATCACCGTCACTCCACCGGCCTTCATCTTCACGATCTCCTCCTCCCACTGTGCCTCAGGGTAACGCACGTAATGGAACTCGCCCATCACAGGTATCACGGGACGGCCGTCTATAGAGAGATAGAAGTTGTTAACGTCGATTCGTCTGTCATTCGCAACGCCACCCATATGCAGGTGGTCGTTTCTGATCTCTTTCGGCTGAGATGGAGCCGACAGTTCATACACATTCTGCGCCTGGGCAGCAGCCGCAAGAAACAGGGCTGATAGGGCGAGTAGTCGTCTTTTCATATCTTATTGATATCTTTATGGCTGCAAAGATACAAAAATCCTCGCTATCGGAAACACAAAATATATTAAAAAACAGGACGATTGTCGGGCTGTCTCGTTTTTTTTCGCTATCTTTGCTGACAAATAAACCAAACTCATCTACTTTAGTAAAACAAAAAACAATTATGAAAGACTTAAAAATGTACATCAACGGTCAGTTCTGTGAGAGTTCGAACGGCCAGTGGATCAATGTGTTAAACCCCTCTACGGAGGAAGTCATCTCGCGTCAGCCAGAAGGCACCATCGAGGACGTGAACCGTGCCCTCGACGCAGCCCGTGCAGCCCAGAAGGCTTGGGCCAAAACACCTGCCATTGAACGTGCAGGCTACCTGCTGAAAATGGCCGAGGGAATCAAAAAGCGTGAGCAGGAGTTTACGGAGATCATCATGCGTGAGCAGGGCAAGACCCGCACATGGGCTTCGATTGAGGTGGGTGCTACCATCGCCTACTTCGAATATATGGCCACCTTCGCTCGTCATATCGAGGGTGAGATCATCCCTTCAGACCGTCCCAACGAGACTATCTTGCTGACAAAAAAGCCCATCGGTGTGGTAGCAGGCATTCTGCCCTGGAACTTCCCATTCTTCCTCATCGCCCGTAAGGCTGGAGCAGCGCTCATCGCTGGTTGTACTATCGTCATTAAACCCTCACAGCTCACTCCAGAGAACTGTACGGAGTTTGCCAAGGTGGTGGCTGAGACAGGTCTGCCCGCAGGCGTCATCAACATCGTCACAGGTAAGGGTTCAGTCATCGGCAACGAGATGGCAGGCTCACCGAAGATTGACATCGTCAGTGTGACTGGTTCCGTAGGTGCTGGTGCCAGCATCATGGCTGCTGCCTCGAAGAACATCACGAAGGTGTCGTTAGAGTTAGGCGGAAAGGCACCTGCTATCGTCATGAAGGATGCCGACCTGGAGCGCGCTGCACAATGGATCGTCGACAGCCGTATAGGCAACAATGGTCAGATCTGCAACAACGCAGAACGCGTGTATGTGCAGAAAGAGGTGAAGGCTGAGTTCACGAAGATCCTTGTGGAGAAGATGAAGGCTGTAAAGGTGGGCGATCCCTGCGCTGATGAGAGCGTAGACATGGGTCCTCTGGTGGAAGAGCGTGCTCTGGAGAGCGTCACGGAAAAGGTGGAGCGCGCCATCAAGCAGGGTGCGAAACTGCTCTGCGGCGGCCATCGCGTGGGCGAGAAAGGCTATTTCTATGCAGCTACGGTGCTCGACGACTGCCGTCAGGATATGGACATCATCCATGAGGAGACCTTCGGTCCTGTGATTCCGCTGATAGAATTCTCAGACATCGACGAGGCCATCAAGTATGCCAACGACTGTGAGTACGGTCTGGCTTCGAGCATCTTCACGAAGGACCTGAACGTTGCCGTGAAGGCCTGCCGTGAACTGGAGTTCGGTGAGACCTACATCAACCGCGAGCACTTCGAGGCCATCCAGGGCTTCCATGCTGGCGTCAAGAAATCAGGTATCGGTGGTGCCGACGGCAAACACGGTGTGGAGGAATACCTCGTGACGCACGTGACCTACCTCGACACCTATGAGGACATGTAAAAAGAATAATCCCTCGCCAGTTGGCGGGGGATTTTTCTTAGAACTTGAATTTATAGCTGACGCCTATAAGGTGACGATTGGGTTCAAGATCATCATCATCGTCACGAACATACTGGTAGCGGTAGAAGGCTCCAAGTGAGTGCTGCTTGGAGAGTTTCCAGTCGAGACCGGCAGTATAGCGTATTTTTTGCAGACTCATTGCATTGAAGATCTCCACATTGGCGTATGGCGTCACGTTAAGGCCCTTTTTGTCGTACTCTACTTGCAGTCGGCTGCGCAGAACATTCTTTCCCTTGGATCCATAGGTTTTCTCCTTGCCATCATAGGCATTATCAAGGTAACTCCAGCGCTCGCTGACGGTGTGTTCAGGACGGTAGGTATATTGCCAACGCTCACGCAGAGAAAATTTGAAGTCGCCGATGAGTTTCTTGTCGAAGGTGAGGGAGACGTTGAAACGGTGGCGTGTGCCCCAATACTTGGCACATTTCTTCAGATCACCAGCCTCAGCATCGCCGTCGAGCACCTCGTCGTCTGTACCCTCGAAATAACTGATGCGCTCGTTGTTGTCAAAGAGCAGCGAATAGCCCGCAGAAGCCTTGAGCCACTTGGTGGCTTTCCAATCAATTCCGAGGCCGACACTCCAGCGGTCGGTAGTCTTCGTGTTATCACGCGTACGCATCTCACCTTCAAGACTGAGCGAGAACTGCTTGGAGAGTTTCTTCTGAGCCTCGAGCGTAAAATCGAGTCCGAAATCATCACTCTGCGCGAATACTCCTAATGGCAGAATGATAAACAACAGTAGTCCAGTTAGTCGTCTCATCTTAAAAATCTTTAAGTTGATCTTTTGTGAGTTTCAGTTCGTGGGAGATGTCACCATCAGTACGCTTGCCGCGATAGCGAATCTTTACCATTGCCATATCACGCGTGAAATCGACAGAACCAACCTCCACCTGAATGATTTTCAGTCCGAGACGCTGCTCGAGGTCAGCAATAAGCTCGGCCTTACGATCGGGCTGAATGAGGTCCATCTTGTCGTACTGGACAATCTTAGACGGAAGCACCTGCAGTCTCCACTCACAGAACCACACAGCTACGAGGAAAATCAGGTTGGTGATACCCAGTTCCACCATCGGCACACCCTCGGAAATGGCGTTCACCAGCGAGAGGGCAATGATGACGAAAAGGTAGGTCATCTCACGTACAGGCATCGCATCCGTGCGGTAGCGCATGATGGAGAATATACCAAAGAGTCCGATACCGATACCCAGCGACGTCTTGCCTTTCATCTCCTCAAGCACGAAGATCATGAAGAATACGATGAAGAAGATAGCGATGGAGATGAGCATGAACGTGAAATAGAAATCACGACGCTTGCTCTTCGGATAGTACAGACGGTCGATGATAAACCACGTGACAACGAGGTTTATAACCAGTCGGACGAGCATCTCTAAAAAAGATGGGGAGAAAAACATTTCATTCATATGTTCAATATATTATTTAATAATTTCACTATTCATGTCTGAGAATCTTCTCAATACTGCGCAGGCGGGGCTTGATGCGATTTCGACGCAAAGCCTCGTTGGTCAGGGCCGAGCCGATACAGTACTTTGAGAATCCGTGAGGATGGATGCGCAGTTCAAGCAGACGGCCGAGGATGGGCGAAGGCAGATTGCCGTCGCGCTTCAGTTCGATGATCACGATGTCATCCATTGAACGGCAAGCGTCCGTCGTAATATTATGGAAGCGCAGATTCGTATCAATGGTGAGACGCTCGGTCTTGCCCTTGTTCACCAGTGTGATACGGTCGAAGCGGTTCTCCAGCTGACAGGTAAGCGCCGTAGGATCATACTTCAGCCATGTACGGATGAAATCATCGTAAGCCACATGTTCAGAATCCTGGCGTTCGAAACGGATATCATGACGAGGGTTCAGAGCGTCGAAGTTCTCCATCGCCATACGCTTTTTCTTAGTGCGGCCATGGTTGTTCTTGGTCTTTATCTCGAGGAAGTTCAATCCTGCATCGACATAGGAGCGTATGCGTATCTTCTGACGACTGAGATGACCCACCTCATGACGATTGTACATCGCACAGTCGTCTGTATCAAAATACATCGTGTAATATGGTGAGATGCGCAGGCCACCCGTCTCCTGCACGAAATAGTCGTCACGGGCTATATCGAGAAGCTTTTTGAGCACAGGCACCGTCGTCACAAACTTGGTGTCGATACGGTTCATCAGCCGGATGTCCTTCATCTCGTCCAGCGTAATGGGCTCATAATCCTTGAGAATCTCTGTCATGTGATGCGTCTCGTTTTGTTCTAATGGTGCAAAGTTAGGTTGATTTCTTGATAGTTCAAAATTTATTCAGCGAAAGATGTCTTTTATTCAGCGAATCGTCAACTCCACAGGGCAGTGGTCGCTGCCGAAGATCTCCGTATGAATGAGGGCATCCTCCAGACGGTCGCGCAGACGGTCGGAGATGACGAAGTAGTCGATGCGCCAGCCTGCGTTCTTCTGACGAGCCTGGAAACGGTACGACCACCATGAGTACTTCACCTCATCAGGATACTTATAGCGGAATGTGTCGGTGAATCCGCTGGCCAGCAGATGGCTGAACTGCTCACGCTCCTCGTCGGTAAAACCGGCATTATGACGGTTCGTCTTCGGATTCTTGATATCAATCTCCTCGTGGGCCACGTTCAGGTCGCCGCAAAGAATGACAGGTTTCTGCTGATCAAGCCGCTTCAAATAGGCCCGGAAAGCATCCTCCCATGTCATGCGGTAGTCCAAACGTTTCAGACCGTCCTGCGAGTTGGGTGTATAGCAGCATACGAGGAAGAAATCAGCCATCTCAAGCGTGATGACGCGACCCTCATGGTCATGCTGGTCGATACCGATGCCATAACTGACGCTTAATGGCTCATGCTTCGTGAAAATGGCCGTGCCAGAGTAACCTTTCTTGTCGGCATAATTCCAGAACGACTGGTAACCTTCAAAATCAAGGTCAAGCTGGCCCTCCTGCATCTTCGTTTCCTGAAGGCAGAAGAAGTCAGCATCCAACTGACGGAAAATATCGCTGAAGCCCTTACCCTCGCAAGCCCTCAAACCATTCACATTCCAACTGACAAATCTCATTTTTTCGTCATTTTGGGCGCAAAGTTAATAAAAAAGCCACATAATTCGTATAATATCAAAGATAATTTATAACTTTGCAACAGAATTGTAACAAAAAACAACAGTTTTTAGATGCTCAAGACGCTCACAAGCCAAATCCGCGAATATCGCAACGCCTCAATCCTCACGCCGATATGGACAGCGATGGAGGTGGTGATGGACGTGCTGATACCCTACATCACGGCCTCACTCATCGACAAAGGCATCAATGCTGGCAACATGGAGAACGTGTGGTTCTATGGCGCCGTCATGCTGGGGATGGCTTTCCTGTCACTGGCCTTCGGCATTCTCGCGGGACGTTGCGTGGCCTACGCCTCATCGGGCTTTGCCGCCAACCTCCGTAGGGCCATGTACCGCAATATCCAGCGCTTTGCATTCTCCGACATCGACAAATACTCCACCCCCGGCCTTGTGACACGTATGACGACGGATGTGAACAACCTGCAGAATGCCTATCAGCAGATTCTTCGCGTAACGGTAAGGGCACCCTTCCGACTGATTCTGTCGATTGTGATGTGCCTGGTCATCGATGCCCGTCTCAGCCTCATCTTCATCGTAGCAATGACGGTTTTGGGCTTCTCACTCTTCAACATCATCTCGCGCGTAGCAAAGCTCTTCCAACAGGTGTTCGTGAAGTACGATGAACTGAACCAAAGCGTCCAGGAGAACATACAGGCCATCCGTGTGGTAAAAGCCTTCGTGCGTGAGGACTACGAGAACCGTAAGTTCTCGAAGGCCGCCGAGGGGCTATATAAATTATATGTACGTGCGGAAAGCCTGATGGCCCTGAACCACCCCGTGATGAACATCGTGGTCTATGGTTGCATCATCGCCCTCTCATGGTGGGGCGCACACTTCATCGTAGGCGGCACGCTGACCACAGGTGAACTGACCTCGCTCTTCACCTACGTCATGGCGATCCTCCAGTCGCTGATGATGCTCTCTATGATCTTCGTCATGCTCACCCAGAGTGCAGCCAGCGCTCGTCGGGTAACGGAGGTGATCGAAGAGCAGCCCGACATCGTAAACCCGGAGAACCCCGTCTATGAAATCTCCGACGGTAGCGTGGAGTTTCGTAGCGTCCGCTTCGACTATAAATCTAGTGAGACTAGTGAAACTAGTGAGACTAGTGAGACTAGTATCCCTAGTAAAACCAAGCAATCCCGTCGCTCTGCGCTCTTTAATGTATCCTTCAGTATCGCCTCTGGCGAGACCATCGGCGTCATTGGTGGCACGGGCTCCGGCAAGTCCACGCTGGTGAATCTGATTTCGAGGCTCTACGACGTCTCTCAAGGAGAAGTACTGGTGGGTGGAAGAAACGTGAAGGACTACGACCTCACCTCGTTGCGCAATGCCGTGAGCGTGGTGCTGCAGAACAACATCCTCTTCTCAGGCTCCATCCTCGAAAACCTGCGCTGGGGCAATCCGAAGGCTACTGAGGAGCAATGTATCAGCGCTTGTCAGCTGGCACAGGCCGATGAGTTCATCCAACAGATGCCTGAGGGCTATCACACCCATATCGAACAGGGTGGCACGAACGTCAGCGGCGGACAGAAGCAGCGTCTCTGCATAGCACGGGCCCTGCTGAAACAACCCAAGGTACTTGTGCTCGACGATTCCACCTCCGCCTGCGACACGGCGACGGATGCCAAGATACAGCGTGCCTTCCGTGAGGATCTGTCTGGCATGACGAAGATCATCATTGCGCAACGCATCCTCAGCGTGAAGGACTGCGACAAGATTCTTGTGATGGACAACGGTGTGGTAACGGGCTTCGACACGCACGAGAACCTGTTGAAAGACAATGCTCTCTACCAGGAGATCAACGCCATCCAGAGTGCCGACCAAGGTGATTTCGATTCACCAAAGAAAGGAGGTGACGCATGAGACAGCCTAATTTCGGAGGACCACGAGGGCCACATGGACAGGCAGGGTTCCAAAAGGCCAGCAAAGAACAGCGTGCCGTTATCTGGCGACTGGCGAAATACGTGCTGAGCGACTATAAGTTCAGTATCCTCACCGTGCTCGTTTGCATCGCCATCACCTCTGTCACCACCCTTGCCTCTACCCTCTTTACGCGTACTTTGATCGATGACTATATCGTGCCCCTGACAGAGGCAGCCCATCCTGAGTACTCGTCATTGGCTGAGGTTCTCATCAAACTGGGCATCATCCTGTTCGTTGGTGTCGTCTGTTCCTATCTTTACAACCGTCTGATGATCAATGTCTCGCAAGGCACGATGCTTCGACTCCGACAGCGTATCTTCGAGCGCATGGAACGGCTGCCGGTCAGTTATTTCGACCAGCACTCCCATGGTGACATGATGTCGGTCTATACCAACGACGTCGATTCGCTGCGACAGATGATTTCCACCTCCATCTCACAGGTGTTCAACTCTGTCATCACCATCTGTGTCACCTTCGCCTCGATGATTGCGCTCAGCATACCGCTTACCTTCGTCAGCATCGCGATGGCAGCCATCATGATGGTCACCACCACCTGGCTTGGCAAGCGCAGTCGCAACTATTTCCGTACGCAGCAGGAGAGTCTGGCAAAGGTGAACGGCTTCATCGAGGAGATGATGACGGGACAGAAGGTCGTGAAAGTGTTCTGCCATGAGGAACAGGCCATCGACGAGTTCGAGCAGATCAACGAACAGTTACGCGCCTCGGCTTATAATGCCAATAAGATTGCGAATATCGTGATGCCCGTCAACGGCAACCTCTCCAACCTGGGCTATGTGCTCATCGCCGTCATAGGAGCAACCCTTGCCCTCGGACAATTTTCAATTTTCAATTCTCAATTCTCAATTAGCCTTGGTACCATCGTCGCTTTCCTCACACTCAACAAGAGCTTCACACAGCCCATCACCCACGTCTCGCAACAGATCAACTCCGTACTGAATGCCACCGTAGGCGCTGAGCGCGTCTTCAGGCTGATGGATGCAGAACCAGAAGCTGATGAGGGAACCGTGGAACTGACAGCCCCCAAGGGCGATGTGGATTTTACGGATGTGGACTTCGGCTATACACCACAGAAACAGGTACTCTTCGATATCGACATCAACACCAACCCTGGCCAGAAGATTGCCTTTGTAGGAGGCACAGGCGCAGGCAAGACCACCATCATCAACCTCATCAATCGCTTCTACGAAATCCAGAAGGGAAAAATCCTCTACGATGGCATACCCCTGACGGACATCCGTAAGGAGTCGCTTCGCAAATCAATGAGCATCGTGCTGCAGGAAACGCACCTCTTCACAGGCACCGTTCTCGACAACATCCGTTACGGCCGTCTGGGCGCTACTGATGAAGACTGCGTGGCAGCAGCCCGCCTTGTGGGGGCTGACGATTTCATACGCCGTCTTGCCAACGGTTATCAGACCATGCTCAATGGCGACGGTGGCAATCTCTCTCAAGGTGAACGCCAGCTGATTGCCATCGCACGGGCTGCCGTCAGCAATCCGCCCGTGCTCATCCTCGACGAGGCCACATCAAGTATCGACACCCGTACGGAACGACTCGTGCAGCGAGGCATGGATTCTCTGATGAAGGGCCGCACCACCTTTGTCATCGCCCACCGCCTGTCCACCATCCGCAATGCTGACCAGATTATCGTCCTCGACCACGGGCGCATCATCGAGCAGGGTACCCACGAGCAACTGCTGGAACAGAAGGGCAAATACTATCAGCTCTACACCGGCAACGAGCTGACAGCCTAAAACGATGAGAGAAATGAATGTCAAAAGTTAAAAAATAACAAGGCACAACAAAATGTTCAATGTTTAATGTTCAATGTTCAATGTTTTTTGTACCTTTGCAGTCGCTTTTATGAGAGCATCGGTCCCGTAGCTTAGCTGAATAGAGCGTCAGATTCCGGTTCTGAAGGTCTTGGGTTTGAATCCCAACGGGATCACAACATTTTTACTATGGATATTACCGAAAGATTTTTAAACTACACGAAGTTCGACACGCAGTCGGCTGAAGACAGCGACAGCGTGCCAAGTACCGCAAAACAGTTAGTCTTCGCAGAGTACCTGAAGAAGGAACTGGAGCGCGAGGGATTGAGTAATGTGGAGCTGGACGGCAAGGGCTACCTCTATGCCACGCTGAAGGCGAACACCAAGGACGATGTGCCCACCATCGGCTTCATCTCCCACTACGACACCAGTCCCGACTGCTCTGGCGCAGACATCAAGCCGCATATCGTGAACAATTACGACGGCTCTGACATCCTGTTGTCAGAGGGTATCGTGAGCAGTCCGAAGAAGTTCCCGGAGTTGCTGAGCCATACAGGCGAGGACCTGATTGTGACTGACGGTCACACGCTGTTGGGTGCTGACGACAAGGCGGGCATCGCAGAGATTGTGCAGGCGATGTGCTGGCTGAGAGACCACCCCGAGGTGAAGCATGGCGACATCCGTGTAGCCTTCAACCCCGACGAGGAGATCGGCATGGGTGCCCACCACTTCAACGTGGAGAAGTTCGGCTGCGAATGGGCCTATACGATGGACGGCGGCGACGTGGGCGAGCTGGAGTTTGAGAACTTCAACGCTGCCGCAGCTAAGATATTTATAAAAGGTGTGAGTGTGCATCCCGGCTATGCCAAGGGCAAGATGGTGAATGCCAACCGTCTGGCCGCAGAGCTGGCTGCCATGCTGCCTGATGACGAGACACCAGAGACGACCGAGGGCTATCAAGGGTTCTACCATCTGCTCGGCATACAGTCGAACGTGGAGGGTGCGAAGATGAGTTACATCATCCGCGACCACGACCGTGAACGCTTTGAGGAGCGTAAACACTTCATGATGAAGTGTGCCGAACAAATGAACGTGAAATACGGCGAAGGTACGGTCACCTGTGAGGTGAAGGACCAGTACTACAACATGAAGGAGAAGATAGACCCACAGATGCACGTCATCGACTTGGTGCTTCACGCCATGCAGGACTGTGGCATCGCTCCCAAGGTGAAACCCATCCGAGGCGGTACCGACGGCGCCCAGTTGTCGTTCAAGGGTCTCCCCTGCCCCAACATCTTCGCTGGTGGCGTGAATTTCCACGGCCCCTACGAGTTCGTGAGCATTCAGTCCATGCAGAAGGCCGTAGAGGTCATCGTCAGGATCTGTGAACTGACAGCAGAATATAATTGTTGATTGTTTACACCTTCATCAGGGCATCGAGCGCCTCCTGCTCACCTACCACCCAGATGATATCACCCTCCTGGAAACGACGGTTCGGGCGATAGGCAGAGAGACTTTCCTGTCCCTCCTCCAAGCCTACGACCATACAACTGTAGATGTCGCGGATGCCACTCTCGATGAGTGTCTTCCCGATGAACGGGCTGTCGCTGCCGATCACCAACTGGCGCAGCTTCATCTCACGCATCTCCAAATCACTTTCCTCACCAAACCGCTCCTTCTCAATCGCATCGCGGAAGGTCGCAAACTGCGCGTCACTACCAATGACCTGCAGCACATCGTACGGGAAGATGATATAGTCGCCATCAGGGATGTTCACACGATGGCCACCACGCAGGATGCTGCTCACATGGACACCATACTTCTGACCCAGATTCAACTGTTTCAGCGTCTGTCCCATCCATAGCGAGTCGGACGGCACCTCAAACTCGGCGATATGGATATCCCGGTCAAGCAGACGTCCCTCATAGAGCGGACGCTTCTTGCCATGCACCTGTGCCTCGATATCCCGGGAACGGAGGTTCTGAATGAAGAGTCGCTCAAGCGTGATGCTGCGATGTTTCACCCAGCGGGAGAAGATGATAGCCGCCACCACGATCACGCCAATGGAGATCATCAGCGCATTGGTGAAGCGGCTCAGGTAGTTACAGATGTAGAATATAAAGGCCACGGCGATCATGATACGCACCAGAATGGTAAAGATGAGCGGCAGACGGTTGCGGTTGCTCTCACGCCACAATGCCTTGAACTCCTCACTCTTGTTCTTCTTCATCACCATCGCCCTTAGGAACGGCGCTATCAGCAGTACCGTCAGGATGCCCGTGATGGCGTTGGCATACCAATGCAGTTCCCATCCCGGCAGCAGCTTACGGGTAAACGGCAGTACGAATGTGAACATCACCGCTATGGACGCAGAAGTGAGAATCGAATAGACAACGGTGTTGATGCCCATCTGCGTGAGCAGCCGCTTCCAGTTGCTCTGCTGTTGGGACTGTTGGTTGTTCATCGACAGATGGTTCAGCGAGAGGATGACCTTCTTGGGCAGATGTCGCTCAAGATGATTGTAGGCCGGTGTCGCCAAACGGATCATATAGGGTGTGAGGAAGGTCGTGATGACGGACACAGCCACAACCACCGGATAGAGGAAGTCGCTGATGACGCCCAGCGACAAGCCCAGCGAGGCGATGATAAACGAGAACTCACCAATCTGAGCCATCGAGAATCCGCAACGCATGGCCGACTTCAACGACTGCCCGCCCAGCAGGAAGGAGAAACTTCCCAACAAAGCCTGACCGACAAGTATCGTCAGTACAAGCAGCAGGATAGGCAGGGCATAGTCTACGAGAATCTTCGGATCGACAAGCATACCCACCGACACGAAGAAGATGGCTCCGAAAAGATTCTTCACAGGCTCCACCAGTTTCTCGATGCGCTCCGCCTCCACCGTCTCGGCCAGGATGCTACCCATGATGAAAGCTCCGAATGCCGACGAGAATCCCACCTTCGTCGAGAACACCGCCATCGCACAGCAGAGACCCAACGACACCACCAGCAGCACCTCATTGTTGATCATGCTGCGCACCTGACGCAGGAACAGGGGCACGGCAAATATACCCACCACCAGCCACAGAATCAGGAAGAAGGCAATCTTGACAACCGACCCGAGCATCTGTCCGCCTCCCAGCTCGTTGCCACTGGCCACGGCACTCAACATCACCATCATCACGATGGCCAGAATATCTTCCAATATCAGCACACTCATCACCATCCCCGCAAACTGCTGCTGACGCAGGCCCAGATCATCGAAAGCCTTATAGATGATGGTTGTCGACGACATGGCGAGCATACCTCCGAGGAAGATGCAGTCCATCTTACTCCAATGGAAAGCCTGTCCCACGCAGACGCCCAGCATCGACATAAAGAAGATGATGGTACACGTAGAGATGATTGGCGAGGCACCCATCCTCAGAATCTTCTTGAACGAGAAGTCGAGACCCAACGAGAACAAGGTGAACATCACACCGATGTCGGCCCAGAGGTGGACGTTTTCCATGTCGATGACTGATGCCGTATAGGGCATGTTCGGACTGACCAGGAATCCTGCCACGATATATCCAAGTACCAACGGTTGCTTGAGTCGTTTGAAAATCAGGGTCACAATACCCGCTACAACCAGAATCAGCGCGAGGTCTTCTATCAATGCCGGTAGTTCTGCCATATCTATAAACTATAAACTCTAAACTTATAAACTCTAAACTAAAATCAGTACCATTGAACAGCGTTCGTCGAACCCGAGCGTTTGTCATACTTCAGGGCATCCGTCAGCGTCGCGGCGTTACAACGGAACGAGAAGTTATAACTGGTATAAGGTGTCAGGATGACGTCGGCCGACATACTGAAGCAGTGGAGGTCACGAGAGAGCGACAGTCGCGTCATGGAGACACGCTTCGTCTCAAAATCGTAACCGGAATTGAAGTTGATGTTCCATCCGTCGCTCAGACTCACATTACCGCTCAGGTTCAGCGTCTGTATGATTTTGAACGGATAGCGCATCGTATCGTAGTTGAACTTCTTCACATCCGTATCCTCCCGCAGCGACACCGTATAGCCTATGTTCAGACTCCAGGGCATCTTAAATGCCATATAGCCGTCGTCATCAGTCTCTGCCTTCGTCTTCTCACCCTTGGAGGAGTGTTTGGCCCGTTCCATCTCCAGGTCGATATTGCTGTCCACCGTGTTCTCCCAGTCGTCCTCTTCATCGTCACGTTTCTTCTTGTCCTTCTTGTCGACTTTTTCACCCTTCAGTTTCTTGAAGAAATTGATGATCTTGTCATTGTTCAGGTTATACGAGAGGTTCTGGTCGATACCTGTCCAACGACCCCACTTGCCAAGCCCCCAGTAGGTGGTATGCTCACTCACTCTCGGTGTGGCTCCCACGCTGTCAGCCTCATAGACATACGAGGCAAAGGTAGCGTTCAGGTTAAACGTATAAGTCTTGGAGAGCTTCAGACGCAGATTGGTCCTCAGGTCACTCAGCGGTCTGATGTCCGCAGCGAAGTTATACGACATGTTCAACCCGAGTTCGTCAATCAGGCTGATCTTCTTGAAGCCCGTCGAGTCGTCCTCAGATTTCACCTTCATCTCCAGGTTGTTCTTCAGGTCTATCGTCATCTGCCCTGTCTTTCCCCTACCTGGAGCTTTGTAGATATTGATGTCATAGGGTTTGTACTCCACGAGCGACACGTTTCCGTCAGCGTCGGTCTTCTGGTAGGTCTTGTAGTAGCCGTAGCGGCTGTCGCCGAAATCAGGCGCATAGCTGAAGCTGATCGTCGGGGTCAGGACGTGACGGATACGGTCTATCTTGTCGCCGAAGATCTTACGGCTGGGGACCCAGAAGCCATAGAGTTTCGTATTGAGACCGAGACTGAGGCTCCAGTCGTACACATTATAGAAGCCCGTAATGGTATCCGTCACCTCCTTCTGGTTCTTCTCGTCCCAGTACTTCTCAGCCTTCCTGAAAAGCGTACGGTCGGTAAAGTTGATACTTGGTATGATGTTCAGGTATCCGAGGGCGGCGAAGCTGGCCTTGATGGGTATCGTGTGCTGCATGCCGTTCTGCCAGTCGCGCGCCAGACTTGAGTGCAACAGCTTGCTCTCCTTCACATTGTTAATCTCGTTTCTGAAGTTGCCGGTATAAGACATGTTGATCTTCTCATACCACCGGTCTTCTCCAGCCGCCTTCTTCCGCTTGAAAGGATAGAAGGTCGAGACGTTGATGGTAAGGGTAGGCAGACCGACGGTAATGGTTGAGTCACGCATGTTCTGCGACAGGTTGGCCGATGAGTTGATACTCATGTTCAGACTGGAGAAACGTGTATTGAAGCCTACTGATGAGGTTCGTGTCGACTGCGTCCTGGTCTGGGGATTGTACATCGAGGTCAGGTTGTTCTGATCGTAGCTCGTGGTGGTGAAGTTCACGCGGGCATTGAACGTCCGCACAGGATGGGCCTTGGCGTCCTGCGTGTGGTTCCACGTCAGTTTGAAGTCGGTGGTCTTCAGGTAGTCATCCATGTTCTTCTCCCCCCTGATGGAGTTCTGGTAGCTCACCAGGAAGTTACCGTTGTAGCGGTAGCGCTTCTTGTAGTTCGACGTGGCCGAGATACCCCATGAGCCTTTGGTATAGATCTCACCCAACAGCTTCAGGTCCATCTTGTCGCTGATGGCGAAGTAGTAGCCGCCGTCACGCAAATAAAAGCCCTTCTCCATCTCGTCGCCGTAGGTCGGCATGATCATACCGCTCGAAAAGCTCTTGGTGAAGGGGAAGAATCCGTAGGGGATGGCCAGCGGCAGGGGCACGTCGGCCACCACGAGATAGGCGGGTCCGAAGACCACGTCCTTGCCCGGCCGCACCTTGGCTCGTGAGAGGGCCAGGTAGAAATCGGGATGCGGGTCGTCGCAGGTGGTGTAGCGTCCGTGCTGGATATACATCTCTCCTTCCGGGCCGCGCTTCGACAACTCGCTGGTCAGGAAACCTTCGTTCTGCTGGGTATAGACATCGGAGATCAGTCCCTTCTTGGTCTTGAAGTTGAACGACATCGGCCCCGTCTGATACTCATCGCTGCCCATCTTGAACACAGGCGAGCCGATGGTCTCACTCTTGAGGGAGTCGTAGCGTCCCTCAGCGTGCACGAGGTTGCTGTCGAGACTCATGAAGATCTTCTCGCTGGCCAGGTCCATGTTCTGGTATTTCACCTTCGACGTGCCGTACAGACGTGCCTGCGAGATGGCTGCGTCATAGGTCAGCGAGTCGTTGGCGGAGTATTCCACGGGCGAGTCGATACCACTCTTACGGCTGCGGTTGATGCTGTCGAGGGCGAGGGAGTCGTCAATGGCCTTGTTGTGCTTATAGACCGCCAGCTCCAGGGAGTCCATCGTCGTCGTGTCACGCTTCACCTTGGCGGCAGCCTCCTTGAAATTGTCAATCGTTGTCAGCAGCGACTGGTCGGAGATGACCACGGAATCCTTCCTGGCCAGACTGTCAGCCGCCTCTCCTGCGGCAGCAGCGAGGCTGTCGCTGAGGGTGAATGGCAGGCTGTCGGGCAGTTCGGGAATGACGACATCCGCCACTTGAAGATCCGAGCGGGAGAGTTCAGGCAGCGTCACCGTACCCGACTCTTTCTCTGTCTCCGACACCGATACCGGACGGAGAGATGACGGCGTACACGCCATCATCAATATGAAGGCGCAAAGAAACGATACAACTGCCAATCTCTGTTTCACGGCTGCAAAGGTACGAATAAAATCCTTATTTTAGCCACAGATTAACACAGATTATCACAGATTTATCATTTTATTCAAACAAATCAACCCATTTCTGGAATCTCTTGATTCCATCCCAGCCGAATTTCTCCAGACTGCGCATGGCCTCCACCACCGTGCGCTCTGAGCCGGGACGGGTTTTTGAATAAAACTTGTCGGCATAGCACACCACCTGCTCCTCCAGCTCCTCCGGCATGAAATCCTCATGGGGCAGAGGCAGCTGTTGCTGTTCGATATCCCAGGCCGTCAGACCCGTTCCCGTGTGCCGTTCACACACTCTGGCGTGGCGCTCCCAGCCCTTCTGGCGCAGGATCTGCCCGCCGATCAGCCCGTGACGGATATAAGGCTCCGTACCGAAGCACTGGATGCCCGGGGCATTGGTGCCGTAGATACCGATGTCGTGGAGCATCGCCGCCTCCTCCAGGAACTCGGCGTCGAGACGCAGCTCCGGGTGTTTCCTGGCTATCAGCAGACAGCGGTCGGCCACCTGTCGGCTGTGTACCATCAATATCCGCCGGAGTTCATTCTCCGACGGATAATATTCATCAATAATCGACTGGTAATCCATCTCATTCCCTTTTGTTTATAGTTTATTGTTTATAGTTTATAGCTGATTACCCTGCAAGCCCTTCCGCCTATAGAACATAAGCCCTTCCGCCTATAGAACATATCATCTATAAACTATAAACTTTAAACTATAAACATCAACCTTCCCTCTCAATCCATGCGATAGTGTCGCCCTGACGGATCTGCTGTCCGGGCTTCACGCTGATGTCCACCAGCTTGCCGCCGAGGGCTGCGGGAATCTCCACGATCTCGCCCCACTTCGTCTGCAGGTAGCAGAACACGTCGCCCTCCTTATACTTCTGACCGATAAACGGCTCGATGCAGGCAGCAGGCACACCCTCGCCGCCGAAGCTCCAGATGAGCTGTCCGGCCAGCGGCGACTTCACGGCGTCGGCCTTGGCATGCTTCAGGGCGTCGATCTCTTCCTGGGAAATCTTCTTGCCGCCACCCAGCTTGGCGTCCTTGGCCTTCTGGATGTCTGCCAGCAGCTGCTTCTTGGCCTGACCGCTCTTGAACGGACGGTACTGCTCGGGGTGCATGGCCAGCTCGAAGAGCTCCTCGTCGTCGGGACCGTACTCCCAGCCGTTCTCGTCCATCTCCTTGCGGAAGCCGTCGAGGGCGTTCTGCAGGAGTGTGTGAGGATCGGCATCCGTGAACACGCGCTTCTGCTTCTCTGCCAGCTCTATCAGTTCCGGAGCGATCGTTCCAGGCACCTTGCCGCTCTTGCCGAGGATCATGCCCCAGATGGCGTCGTCCATCATCACGTAGCGACCCTTGCCCTGCTCCATCGTCAGGAGGTTCATCAGGGCGATGTTCTTCGTGTACTGCGAGAACGGTGTCACCAGTGGGGGATAACCCACCTTCGGCCATACGTACTCCACCTCGTTGAACAGCTTCACCAGCATATCGTCCATCGTCAGGGCACTCTCGCCCTTCTTCTCGCGCTCCTTGTTGATCATCTTCTGGATAGGACCAAGGTCGGCCATCATCGAACCCATCATACCGCCGGGCAGACCGCTGCCGAGCAGCAGGCTCGACATGTGCTTGTTCGCCGGGTTGATGAAGCAGCCCAGCCAGTCGTCGATAAACTCCTGCGTCAGCGTACGGGCCTGCATATAGGCGTTCATGTTCAGGTCGGCCACCTCGAAGCCCTCGTTCTTCAGCATCGACTGCACGGAGATGATGTCCGGATGCACCTTACCCCACGACAGCGGCTCGATAGCCGTGTCGATGATGTCGGCACCGTTGTTGCAGACCTCCAGGATGGAAGCCATCGACAGGCCGGGGCCGGAGTGTCCGTGATACTGGATGATGATGTCGGGGTGCTTCGTCTTGATGCTCTTCGTCAGGGCGCCCAGCATGGCGGGCTGTCCGATGCCGGCCATATCCTTCAGACAGATCTCCTCGGCACCAGCGGCTATCACCTCGTCGGCGATCTTCGAATAGTACTCCACGGTGTGCACGGGGCTCGTGGTGATACAGAGCGTGGCCTGGGGCGTCATGCCGCCCTCCTTGGCCCACTTGATCGACGGGATGATGTTTCTCGTGTCGTTCAGTCCGCAGAAGATACGGGTGATGTCCACACCCTGGGCATGCTTCACCTTATACATCAGTGCGCGCACGTCGTCGGGCACGGGATACATTCTCAGCGCGTTCAGACCGCGGTCGAGCATGTGGGTCTTGATGCCCACCTCGTTGAAGGGCTTACAGAAGGCCCTGACTGCCAGGTTGGGGTTCTCACCTGCCATCAGGTTCACCTGCTCGAAGGCACCGCCATTGGTTTCCACGCGGGCGAAGCAGCCCATGTCGATGATTGCGGGCGCAACGCGCTCCAACTGGTCCTTGCGCGGCTGGAACTTACCTGAAGACTGCCACATGTCACGATAAACGAGACTGAACTGGATTTTCTTTTTTGCCATAGTTCTAAGTTATATTTTTCGGATTAATATTCTTTCAATTTGCAAATATAGCAATAAAAATCGAACTACACGCATATTACGGATTATTTTTTGATATTTTTACCATTTCGCCCCCATCCAGGTGAATCGATAAAGGGGAGCGCACTCACCTCGAGTACCCTCCCCTCTTCTGTTGATGACTGTCGGCGCGGCTTAGTCGTTCTCGCCAGTGTCATCGTCACCGCCGCCGTTGTTGTCGCCGCCGCCGGGGTTACCGCCAGTGTTACCGCCGGGGGTAGTTCCACCGCCGCCCTGCTGGCTGGAGTCGCCGCTGTTGGAGCTTCCGCCCTTGGCAGCCGCGATCTCAGCCTTGGTCTTGTCAGTCCACGAGAGCTTGGCGTCCTTCTTCAGCTCGTCGCGGGTGAACTCGCCGGTCGACTGAGCCAGCAGCTTGATGGCCTTCACGGCTGCGCCGGTCTTGGCACCCTCAGGCAGCGTACCGATGCTGGCAGAGGCCACCTTGTCCTGCTCGGGATCGTAGAGCGTCTCCAGGCCGTTGGCCTCGACGGTGGCCTTGAAGATGGCGAGGTTGTCGATCTTCACGGTGTTGCCCATGAGCACCATCTCGCGCACGCACTTCACGAAGTCAATCAGGATACCCGTGATCGAGCCCTCCGAGAACATCGTGTTGTGTTCTGCCATGTGATGCGCCATGTCCTGCACGCTCATCGTCTGTTTGTAACTAACACGGGCATAGTACTTACCCGCCAACTCGGACTCCGAAGACTCCGAAACTTGTGATAGATAAAGTTCTAACATCTTTGTAAATGTTTTTTGTGGTATTATATTATTAAGTGGACCAGCTGCATCGGGTGGCCCTTCCCGCCTTAATTTCTATGTTGCAAAGTTACAAAAATAATTTGAATTACACAAGATTTTTCTTCAAAAATTATCAAATAAATTACATAATAATTGTTAATATAACAGGGGGACGGTTCTTTTGTTATATCGCCCGATGTAACGAAAGAACCGTCCCTCTTATACTGTCTTCTGTCTTCTTTATTTAATCACGACCTTACGGCCATTGTTGATGTACAATCCCTTTTGTGTCGGCTTACCACTCAGCTTGCGACCGCTGAGATCATACCACGTGTCAGCCTCATTTTCAATTTTCAATTTTCCATTTTCAATTGACATGATTCCTGTCGTTTCGGAATCTCCGAAGTTGAGTACGAACTGGCGCACGGCGGCGGAGCCACCGTTGAGATCCACGTGGAAGTACGCACGGCAGGCGCCCAGCGTGTAGCCCTCGGTAACGGGCCAATAGAGCGTGTTCTCGCCGCCGAGGAACAGGTTGTCGTGGGCGGCGCTATAGATCTGGACGGGGCTGTAGGTGCCCTGGAAGCGGACGTTCCCGTCCTGGCTCACGACGCTGCCCGCCGCCGTACTGCTCACGGTGACGCCGCTGAACACTGGGTCGGTGACATTGCTGCCCGTCCATTTCACGATGAACGGTGTTCCGGCGGCAATGGTGCTGCCCCCGGCTACTCCCGTGAAGTTCAGCGTCAGCACGCCCGACGATGCATTGAAGCCCGAAGTTGAGGCGTCCATCATCATAGCCGTGACACCCTCCAATTGCCCGCTACCCACGGTCACGTCGAACGGCAGGCAGATGGTGTTCCAGTCGCCGTCCTTGTAGAGCGTGCGGCCGCGCAGTTGAGCATCGTGCGTCGCGCTGTCATCGTTGGCCTCAATAGCGGTTGCGTTGTTGTCGTCGTCAAAGAGTACCATACCGTGGTAGAACGTGCGGGTCATGTTATTATTACTTAATACGTCTATCAGGCTAGGGTCGATGGTGATAGTGCCGCAGGTCGAGTTACTGCCGCTGGTGCCTATGATATTGACGCTGCTAAGTGATGAATACTTTGTGGCGATGACGCACGTCACGCCGTTAGTGATGGTGATGTCACCGCAGGAAGATGGTCCGGATTCATTACCGTATGCACAGCCGATGGCAGCGGATCTGAAGAAGATAGAACTGACCGTGATGCTGCCGCCTTTAATGGTAATGTCACCACAGGAAGCTTTCCTTCCGCAGCCGATTCCCGCAGCATATTTCCCGCTCGCAGCCGTTATGGTGCCGCCCTCGATGACGATGTTGCCGCAAGGTTTCTGTTCATTGCCTCCGATGCCTGCCCCGTCATTTCCTCCCGTAGCCGTGAGTGAGCCGTCGCCACGTATGGTAAGCGTTTTTCCTTCGGGAACGAAGATGCCCGCACAATACAATCCGCCCTTTATATTATTGGTCGAGCCGTCGGCCAAGATGATAGTAGCGTTGCCCAGACAGGTGATACCCGCCCACTGGTGCTCACTGTCAATTTGTGTAATGTCCACACCATCGAGCATCACCGTGGCTCCGTCGGCAATGGTGATGTGGATATCCTTGCCGCCAGTACCAGAAATAATTTGGTTGCCTTGTATCTCGATATCATTCACTTGTAAGTCTTGTAATTCTATGTAATCCCCGTTCCATTGCGCATAGAGTGTCATACTACTCGTATTCATGACAATCTGCCCATCGTTATAACCAGTACCACTTCCGTCGGTCGCGGTGTTCCAACCTGTAAAAATATACTTCAAGCGTTTAAAAGAGTGGGCTGTCAGAGGCATCGGTATATTTGAGTAGATGATCTGGTTCGCCATCGTGCCTGTGCCACCATTGGCATCGAAGGTGACGGTGCCAGTGACCGTCGTTTCAGAAGGGGCGTAAGTGTAGGTGCTCAGCGCCACGTTGCCTGTCTCAAAACCGTTGATAGTCACGGCGCCACAGGTGCTTTCAAAATAGTTGTCGCTCAGACCAGCACCGATACAATAGGGAGTTTTAATTTTAGAGCCTGCTGTAGCGGTGACGGTGGTTACACCATCTGAGATGGTGATATTGCCACAGGAGCCACCATATCCTGATCCGATGCCAGCAGCGTATCCGCTACCCGTGGCGGTGACGGTGCCACCCGTGATGGTGATATTACCACAGGAGCCAAATTCTGCTCCTCCTATGCCAGCAGAGTCATTATTGCCCGTGGCGGTGACGATGCCGCCAGTAATGGTGATGTCACCACAGGATCCATAAATACCACTACCGATACCAGTGCCCGCATACCTTCCTTCATGATTAGCGGTGACAATGCCACCCGCGATGATGATATTACCACACCTGCTGTATGTAGAAGAGGGGCCATAACTTGTACCGATACCTGCAGCTTCAATGCCGGTCGCTGTTAGCGAACCATTGCCACGGATGGTGAGTGTCTTGCCCTCAGGTACGTAGACTCCTGGGAATTGATTGTCACCCTTTGCGGCATTCTCACCACTGAGGATGATGGTGGCATCACCCTGACAGTCGATACCTGGCCAATGTTTTTTATGGGAAATGGCTGTATTAGTCACATTGTTCAGCGTCACCGTAGCTCCGTCGGCAATCATGAGGTGGGTATTTCCGCCACCCGTGCCCGTCACCACGTCGCCGTTCTGCAGCGTCACGTCGCCAGAATTCTCATTCAGCGTAACTGTCGCTACCAACGCCTTCACGGTCACTTTCGTCGTGGAGCCAATCTGCTTATTGCCGTCGCCGTTGGTGTCGATGGCAATAAGCTTTACCCAGTAGTTGCCCGCGGTGTTCATGGGGATGTCGGCTTCAAAGCCGTGGTTGCCCGTGATGCCCTTCGCCTGGTTCACGTCGGGCCTCGACACGTCGGCCGTAAAATTCTGGGAGTAGGCGACCAGTTGCTGGCAGTCCGCGTCGGCATAGATATACAATTCCAGGGTGAGGGATTTCGCCGGAGCGTCGGGGTCATACGCCCAGCCCGCAATGTGGATGAGTTCCATCCCGCCCGTGCAAGCGTCTAGGCAACAGTCCGGCTGTGCAGCCCATGCCGTCGCCGTGGTCATGAGCGTAAGCAATATCACGGTGAATGATCTTGTCATTCTCTCGCCCAGCGTCATCGCCGCCCGAGTCAGAAAGTTTTTAATGATAGGTTTTGTCTTCATATCGTTGATTATTTTTATTTGGGGGCAAAGATAAACATTTTATTTCAATTATTGTTCGTTTTTCCCGTTAAACTTACGAAAAGCGGGCGAAATATAACAGAGTCACTTGTAATATCCGATGCGGATGTAGTGCCTCGGCGTGCCGAAGGGCGTCCAGGAGACGTGGAGCCAGGTGCTGCCCGTGAGCAGCTGGTCGGTGTACTTGCACGTCTTGAGAAACTCCACCAGCTGCCGGAACCGTGAGGGATCCGCCAGATGGATGTCGGCGGCCTGTCCTGTCAGGTGCTGTGAGTTGCGGACGCCCCCCACCTTGCGGTTCACGGCCTCACAGCGGAACCCGGAGGTGACGATGATGGGACCGGTGATCAGCCTTGCAGGCTCCAGCACCATCAGGCAGCCAAACGTCAGGTTCGCGATGTCCTGCGCCGTTGGGATGTTCTCAGGATGCCTCCGCAGATGGATGAACTCCTGTAATAAGAAGTGTTGCGATAATCGAACCCCTTCAAGTTCGTGATTGGGGCCGTAACTTTTTATGATTTCTTGCATGGTGTCTTTCTTTGTGTTTTCTTTTCCTGGATTTGTCTGGAGATGAATCGCACGTACTGGTCGAGGCCAAAGATCGACCCCGCCAACAGGAACGACTGCGCAACGTAGTAGAGCAGCCCCGAGGCCACGTCGTCGATCTCGACCACCTGATACGCCACCAGCGCGATACTGCTCGCAATGAGCAGCACCGCACAGGCGTACTGAGAGATTTTGAAGCCCTTGTCTTTCATGGCATTGATGTTTTACATCGAGTCCGTTTTCAATTTTCAATTTTCAATTTTCAATTACATTAAAGCGTTTCCAGCTGCCCCGCCCAGAAGCAGGGTGATGATGTAACTGAGCACCTGAAGGATCTTCTTAATTGTCTTGTTCATAATTTTACATGTTTTAAATGGTGAATAATTAGGGTTATTTATAATGCTCTACAAGTGAAGTGCAAGGTGAACGCAGATCCGAGATTTCTCGAGCTTTGCTGAGCCGCAGCCTTCACTCGCAATTTCTATTGCAAAGGTACAAAAAATATCTGAAACTACCAAACATTTTATCAACTTTTTTCAAAGAAATAATGAGTAAAAATAACCTTGCGTTATTGCAGAATAAGGCAAGGTTATTGGACGATAACCTTAGGTTTTTGTCGAGAGATAATACTCGCTGAAATCCTTGCATCCCGGGGGCAGCTGATGATGTACCAGATCTGGCAAGACCTTCTGCAACTGAAGGAAGAGACGTTCGCCTGGCATGTCGTTGTCCGGCCACATTTCGAAGCGGATCGAGAGTTCTGAACTGAGAGCCTGGAGAAGTTCCACGTCCTTCTTATTCAACAGCGTGGCCGAGGGGATGGCGATGGCCTTATGCCCTGCAGACAACAGACTCCAGCAATCACTACAGCCCTCTGCGATATAAAGTGCCTCGCCCGGGCGCAGCAGGTTCAATACCGGCAGGTTGTAGATTGTCGTTCTCGACCCGCTGGGGAATCGGAAGCGGGGCGTACAGCCTGGGATCAGGTTGCGGTTCTGAATGCCTATCAGCTTGCCTTCGCGGTCGTAGTAAGGCGTCTGCAACCACGGCACGCCCAGCTTGTCTTTCCATGAAGTCAGCCGGCACCAGCGCACCACCCTTGAGTCCAGCCTGCGCTCGTCAAAGAGGAACCGCCTCGCCTCGGTGTTCAACCACGGCCTTTCGAAGAACCGCTCATAGCGGCTGGCATCAAACGGCTTAACTTCTTTAACTTCTCTAACTTCTTTAACTCCCCAATCCAATATCACATTGTGCTCCTCCGCCAGCCACCGGCATGCCTCAACGAATTCCTTATTCAGATAGCGCATCACCAGATCAATAGGTCCGCCCGAGGCTCCGCACACAAAACAGCGATACGTGTTCTTGCTCACCTTGAAAGAAAGGCTGGCATGATGATCGTTGTGGAACGGACAGAGCGCCTTGTGCCTTTTGACCGCCAGTCCAAGCCGCTCCGCGACTCCCTCAATGGGGAGTTCGCGAAGCTTCTGAAGATCTATTCTATCCATACCTTTTTTACCTTTTTACTTTTTTACCATTAAAAGGTACTCCTCGGTCTTGGTGTAGAGTCCCGTCTGTTCCGAGTAGGTGATGAACTTACGGTTTTTCCAGACATTCAGCTGATGCTTCGTGCCCTCACTACTCTTGCCGAGACTCTCGCGCAAGGCCTGTAGCTGCTGCTCGTTGAAGGAATTGTCAAGGCTGTCGAGCATGTTCTTAGGACCACGGCGTTGCGCCTCGCTCAGATGATCGACATCGTGGCCAAGCATGTCGGCGAAGAGCTGCATCTTGCTCCAAATGTCATGATAGACCAGCCATTCCACCATTTCACTCATCGATTTGGTCCATGTCTGATTGTTGAGCACCCAGAGCACACAACCGGCCTTCCATGCCGACACCAGCGATCGGTGTGACATCTCGAACAGCACGTCATCGTCGGCCAGATCGGCCAGCTCGGCCATGTCCTGAGCCAAACGGTCGATCAACTTGTTCAAGGGGCGGATGATAAAGCGGCCCTTGCAGAGGTCGAGACGCATCAGGTACTCATCCAACTTCTGGTAGAACTCGTCGGGGAACTTACCCAGTCGGGGAATCTTCCCTTCGCGGTTACCGCGAGGCTTGTAGGAGAATACCATACGCCCGAAGGTGCCGTTCGTCAGCTCGTATTTGTAGAACTTACGGGTAGACTCCGGATTCGAGGAGATTGTGATGCAAGCGCGGAGAATCGGGTTGCCTGTCACGCCGTCGGCCGTGGCACGCAAGGCACCGGCACGGGCACGGTCGTAGATGTTGCGGAGCATCAGCGACACCATCTTGTGACCACCACACAACTGGTCGGCCATCTCCACCTCGGGCAGGTTGAAGTATTGCGTGCGACCGCCCTGAGCCTCGAGCGCAATGGCGTTCTTGATAAAGGCAGGCTTGGTCGTGTCAATCGGCGGGAACAAGTAGGCCAGTTGCGGCTCAGCCGTCCGTTTCTTGTTGTTGGGCTCGGTCTTACTAATGATCTGCCATTGCCGATATTTGTCCTCCTCAGCTTTGTCGTGCTGACGGAAATCGCGACAAATAGCTTCAACAATAGGTGGAAATTGGCCCTTGTTATCACCACTTTTCGCTACGAGATTGGCCATCATGCCAGTCAATTCCTTCCAACTGTTGTCAGGATACTGAAATTCTGCGCCGCTGATATGTGCGCCAAGGACAGGGAAAAACATCGGAACCAGGGGTTCTTGTATTCCTTTTGAGGCCTGCGAGAGCAGTAATTTGATGCATTCTGTCCCTTTTCCGAGGTTCGGCATTGCTGGGGCAGAGGGTTTTGAAATGTCGTATTTCATTGATTTTCTGCTATTTAGATGAATTACTGATGACCGAGTATTCCAGTTATTCCAATTCCAGTTTGCTTTTCTTGATATCCCCATTCCACCAATTATATATATAACTATCTATATATCAATAAGTTATATAATATATAAAGAGAGATTGCACCCTCAATTTTTTAATTGGAATTGGAATAATTGGAATAGCTGTAACAACCGGAACACTCTGATCTGTTTTACTTTTTTACCTTTTTACTTTTTTACCTTTCTTCTATCAGGCATTCGAGTGCCAGTATCAGCTCGTTGGCTACGCCGACGCCAAAGCGCTCGATGCTGAAATGCTCGTCTACCTTCATCGGGCGAAAGTTCGGGCGCAGCGAGCCGTCAGCCTGACGGGTGATGGTGATGTACCTACCCTTGAACACGTGCGGATTACGCTTACGGGGAGCCGACGGAACGGTCTCGATGAAGGTGATGTGCTCGTCGTAATAATAATCCTCACATTCAACGTCGCGGCGCAAAATGCCCAGATAGTCCTTACCGGCCTGCAGGCGCTCGTCGGTGCGGAGGATGGTTTTCAGATCCACGGACAGTTCCGTGTTGCGGTGCCAGCCTTGGAGCATCTCTGTTACGATGTCTCCCACGAGGCGGGGCTTGTTTGATTTTTTGTTCTTTGCTTCCATTGTTCTTATTATTTTATAGGAAGTGAACATCTGATGGCGTTTCCAGTCTTGCGGCCAGATGATTACCGGGACTGGCGGGAGCCACGCTTACGGCTTTGTTCCCTTCGATATCTGGTGCAAAGGTAGGCATACTTTTTCATGAGCGCAAACTATCAGGGACAATGATACTATCATTATCTATCACGCTGATAATCAGACACAAACAAAAACGTGATAGTTAGCATCACCAACTATCACGAACTATCACGTAACTATCACTTAACTATCTCGTCCCGCTCAGACGACCAAAGCCTGCATCTCCTGTTCGACATGAGCTTCGATACGGGTCTTCAGTTCATGGTCGAGCTCAGCAAGGCCGTTGCTCACGTATTTGCGCATGCCGTTGTTGCTGCCTTCCAGTTTTCTCGTCACCGCTACATTGGTCACGTCGGAACGATAGAAGCCCTTCGACTTCAGATAGCCCAGAATACAATAGACCGTCTTCTTGCTATACTCCTTGAACTTCTCGTGGGGACCGGCTTTGGCAATCTCGTTACGGAAGGTTCTAAACAGGCGCTTCCACAACTGCACCAGATGAGCACGCCATTTCTCAGAAGAAAACTCATGAACCTTCGACACGACCTCCATCACCTTCTTTTCCAGTTCGTCTTCTGTTTCGACAGGTTTCTCCACGCGTTTCTTGGCAGGCTGTTGGTCGGCTTGCATCAGACGCCACAAGTCCACGAAGTTGAACAGCCGTTGCAGTTCCTTGCTGAACATCGGGCGGGCATCTATATACGACACGCCAAAGCGCTCGGCATGAGTGAACAGGAAACGTGAAAGGCCATCAAAGTCTATTCGTTTCTGCTCCATATCGTAGACCAGTTCAAACTCATCATCATTCAGAAACATCCGCTTAAAGTCCTCCAGCTCTTTCTTCTGTCGCTCTTGCAAGTTCTTCCTTAGCGTGCGGGGAGAATACTGGATTTTCCACTTATTGTATTTACGCTGGCACGCTTTGCTGTAATGCTTGCGGTAACAGTTCTCCCACTGCTCGAACGACTGGGCTATCTGCTGCTCCGTGGGGGAGTTCAGAAACTCAGAGATCTTCATCAGCATCTCGTGAAGCTCACGCAGCGCACAAACCGTCACCACAGCCACATCGCTGCCGCAGACGGACTGAAACGGCTCCATCGAATCCTCAATGGCACCAACTGCATCCTGACTCTCCTTGAAACGCAGATAACTGTCAGACTCGAATTCATACAGGTTCACGTCGACCATGTTCAGACTATACGCCTGGCGCACAGCCTGGATCATCGCCCAGATCTTGTCGCCCCACAGCGGAAAGTTCACATCCTTAGCATCGCCCAAAGGAAGACATGCCTGCCACCGGTCCAACAACATATCAAAATATTTGGTCAATCTGATAGCATCAATAGCGACACTCAGGCTCAGGGCATTGAGCGAGAGCAGACAAGAACAGCAGGACAATCCTGCTGTTTTCTGATCGAGATAAGTCAGTAAAATATATTCTTTAGTCGATGTATCGTTCATATTCTTACACAAATTTTAATGGTGTCAAAACGGCTGCAAATATAGTAAGAATTCTCCATCGGCCAATGCTTTCGGATGTTAATAATCCAAAAACATTTCAATAAATATTTGGTAGATAACAGAATAATACCTACCTTATGCCAACGGTCATCTTCACTTTGCCAATGAAAGCCATATCGTATTCCATAATCATCATGGCTTCGAAAGGCCAGAGGAACGTCCCCTGACCCAATTATATATAACAAAGGACGGCTCTAACAAAAGAGTCCCGATGTTATATTTTTGTTCATACCCAGGTACCTGTCCCGGTGACTATAAAGACAGCAAAGAAAAAAGCAAAAAACATATCCAGAAAAATGTCCTGCTCCATATTGGCTATGAAACAGGACAAGATAATTATGCTTTTAAATGTCAAACGGATAATGTTTGTTAATATGTTCTATTTTTCTTCTCTTTTATTTGGAGATTAAGACAGAATATGTCCCCATGACTAGTATATTACTTGTTCATCCCATGAGGGAACAATTACTTCTCCATAGGTCAGATTTACGGGCCTGCCGTTCACGCTGAGACTGATGAAACAGGTGTTTTCGTCGTCCTCCAAACGGCCTTCCTTCATATCTGAATAAATGCTCTTGCTGGAATCGAAATCAACTACGTACATACCGTCGAGGGTACCATCCTCAAGTCTTGCAGGGCAGAATATGAATTCCATTAAATCCCCATCATAAACTAAACTGTAGGCCCAGGGATTGACAGCAGCCCCTGTGGCATCGACCATTTTGAACGAGAGGGGGTAGTCGCCTGTGTTCTCGAACGTGATGGAGGCTGCTTCGCCCCTATAAATGAACTGAATGGTGACTATCGCCCCCTTCTCAAAGGCATCCTTCACCAAGACATCAGCCACGGGGACTGAGGGGTTGTCGGGGGTGTCGACTCCAGTACAACCGATTGTTACAAACATGGTAGCCAGTGCCACCAACACGAAACTCAAAATCTTTTTCATAACCATTTGTTTTAAAATCATGATGCAAAGGTACAAAAAGTTTTCGGAAAGATGTACACATTTGCAAAGTTTTAACAAAAGAGCCGTCCTCCGTTACAAGAAAACGCCAATAAATTTGGCAAGGAGGGGCGCAGAGGTGCCTGACCCTTCTGCGCCCCTAGATGTCAGGCCAAGACAACTCTCAAGAGTTACTGGCATGAATTACGAGAACATCAGGAATATAGCAAAAAAATTGCCATGAAAACAGGCACCCATACCCAGGTACCTGTCCCCATGACTATCTAGAACCATCAGAAAATTTATTGAACTCAGCAAAACAATGGGCCAGAGGAACGTCCCCTGACCCAATGTTTACATAAAACTACCATCCAATATCAGACCGCTCAGAAAAAAAGTGTTTTTTCTGCAATAATCCTTGTGGATTCCAAATAATTTTCGTATCTTTGCAGGCAGTAAAAGACTTACTAAAATAATATTCACTACAAGCAATCATCAACTCTATGACGAATCAGATAGATAGCAAAAAACAAAAAGCCCGCCTGGCGCTGATCCTGAAGACAGGACGACTGCGGCTGTGGTTCTACTATCCCGCCACTCGCCACTATCGCTACCTCTCGGAAGCAGGCGAGTTCGGACCGGAATTCAACCCCTCCGAATTTGGCCAGGCCTTCCACCCCACCGACCTTGAGGTGTTGCGCAGCCTCGTCTTCGATATCTGCGACGGCAAGCAGGACAGCGGCAAGGTGAAGCTGCGCAGCAGAGCCGAGAAGGAGTCGGAATGCAAGCACTATGAGGAATCCATCACCGTGATAAGCCGCGACGAGAACGGCCTGCCTACCGCGCTGATGGGCATCCAGCACGACGTGACCGACGAATACCGCCAACAGGAGAAGATCAAGAAACTGCTCATACGCTATCAGACCATCTTCAACTCATCGCTGCTCGACAACCTCTACTACGACAGCAAGGGCGTGCTTCGAGAGATCAACGAGCGAGCCTGCGAGAACTTCAACCTCAAGAGCCGCGAACAAGTGCTCGACGGCAGCTTCCTGCTGAAGAACAACCCATTCTTCAACCAGCTACAGTTCGACCAGATAGAGGACTCGTACACAGGCAGCATCATCGACTTCGACAAGCTGACGGAAGAGCGATACCGCAATGAAGAGATTGGACTGACGGGCAAGATGTACTACGAATCGGCCATCAACCTCATCCGCAACGAGGAGGGCAAGCTGGAGGGCGTCTACATGTCGGGGCGCGACATCACCGAGATGGTCAACTCATTCCATCGCCTGCAGAAGAGCGTCGAGAAACTGCAGAAGGGCACCGACAGCATCAGGCAGTATATCGCCAACATCGACTACGCCCTGAGCGTCAGCGGTGTGCAGCTGGTAAACTACTACCCCCACTCCTACACCTTCGAGCTCATCAACAGGGAGACCAACAGCAAGCTGCACATGTCGCAACTGCGCTGCATCCGACTGGCCACCATGCCCTTCAGACGGACGGTGAACAGCGTGCTCAACAGGATGGACCACCTGACGAGGCACGACATCAAACAGGCCATCGAGATCGAGATACGCGACAAGAAAGGCCGACAGATATGGCTGCTGTTCAACATGGTGCCTATGTTCGACGCAGAAGGCCGCGTGGAGCGCTACTTCGGCACCTACCGCGACATCACCGACATGGTGGAGACTGAGAAGCAGCTGGCCATAGAGACGAAGAAGGCGCAGGAGACGGAGCTGCTGAAGCAGACCTTCCTGACGAACATGAGCTACGAGATACGTACGCCGCTGAACAACATCGTAGGCTATGCAGGCCTCTTTACGGGCGACCACGACGCGAACGACGAGCCCTTCTTCATGGAGCAGATCAAGCGCAGCACGGGCGAACTGCTGCTGCTGGTGAACGATATCCTCTACATCTCGCGCCTGGAGACCAACATGGAGGAGTACACGAAGGAGCCCACCGACTTTGCCGGAGCCTTCGAGGCCCTCTGCCTCGCAGGCCTGTCGGCTATCAAGCCCGAGGTGCAGCCCATCATCGTACAGACCTACAACCGCCTGGTGGTCGACATCGACATGAAGCATGTGACGGAGCTCATCCATCGTATGTGTAGCATGTCCTGCCTGCTGACCTCCCAAGGCTCGATCCAAGTCAGCTACGAGTATCATCGCGGCGAGCTGACCTTCCGTTTCGAAGATACGGGCAAAGGAGTCACAGAGGAAATGATGTCGCACATCTTCGACCACTTCACGCGCGATGAGAAAGGCAAACTGATAGGCTCGGGTCTCGATCTGGCGATTGCACAGCTGCTGGCGCACCAGATGGGCGGTACCATCGATATCCAGTCAGACTACGGAAAGGGCACGAGTGCATGGGTGTCGATCCCCTGCACCGCCTTAGTGATCGAAAAGAAAAGGAATCTTGAACAGTAATTGAGGTATGGAGACGAAGAATATGTTTGACGAGCAGCAGGCGATGCAGATGGCACTCGACATCAGCGGCAACCACGTGGTGTGCCTTGACCTGAAGGATAACCGCGTGTACGACCTGTTCGGAAAGGCTGTGTTTGGTGAAGAAATGGGCATCGAGGCGTATTACGCCGGCTTCCATCCCGACGATCTGGAACAGTTCTGCGCTATGGTTGAGCGCATGAGAAGCGGCAGCGAGACAGAAACAGAATGGCACTACCGCTGGAACGCCAACCTTGGAGGCCAGGGCGCCCCGATATGGCGCGACATCCACGGGCACGCCCTCACCGAGTTTGAGGACGGCAAGCCCGTGAGCATCATTACCACACTGATCGATGAGACAGAAACGAAAAGCAAGGAGCGCGAGATTGAGCGGCTGTCGAAGCGATACTGGACCGTCTTCGAGAATTCCATCATCGGGCAGTCGTTCTATTCACCCGACGGCTGGCTGCTCGACTCCAACCGCATCATGCGCAAGATCTGTAACTTCGTGGAAGATCTAGACAAAGAGTTCTACTATAAGGCGAACCTCTTCGACGTGATGCCGTTCAACGAGGTGCTCGACCGATACCATCCCGAAGACTACTGGGCCTGCTCGCTGAGCATCGTACCCGAGAAGAACATGTATGTGTATCTGGAAATCAGCGTTCACCCCATCTACGACGAGGACGGACAGCTGATGTATCTCTTAGTGACGGCCAACGACATCACGGAGGAGCGCAACATGTATCTCAACGTGATGGAGAACGACGCCAGGATGCAGAAGATGAACGAGTCGATCAAGAACTACGAGGCCGAGCTGCGCTACATGCTGGAGGCCTCGAATATGCAGACGTGGCGCATCAGCCTCGACCGCAACGTCCTGGAGTTCTACAGCGGCCTGGACACCGTCGAACGCTCTTTCGACCTGAAGCAGATGCAGAAGTTCTTCGTCAATCAGGAGGAAGACTTCGTGAAAGCCCTGTCGAACCCGGAAGAGGCCCTGCGCGAACCGCTGGTGTACGTAGGCCAGATGCATCCGATGGTGACCCTGAAAAACACCGAGCCGCAATGGGTACAGATCAACTGCATCCCCGAGTTTGACAAGAACGGACGGCTGAAGGGCGCCTTCGGTGTATGGCGAAACATCAACGACCTGATGCACAAGCAGGATCTGCTGCGCCAAGAGACCCAGCGCGCCAAGGAGTCGGGCAAGGCGAAGAGTCTCTTCCTGGCCAACATGGCGCACGAGATACGTACCCCCATCAATGCCATCGTGGGCTTCTCGGAGGTGCTCTCGATGCTGACGACGTCGGAGGAGAAGAAGGAGTCGATACAGATCATCAAGAACAACTGCGACATGCTGCTGCGACTGGTGAACGATATCCTGACGGCATCGTCGCTGGAGACAGGGCAGATCAGCATAGAGCCCGTCGATGTCGACTTTGCCAAGTCGTTCAACGAGTGGTTCGAGTCGCTCCGCCCCAGAGTGCATACATCGGGAGTGGAGTTCATCAAAGACAATCCCTACACCACCCTGCCGATCAAGGTCGACCCGGGGCGCGTGTCGCAAGTCATCACCAACTTCGTCACCAACGCCGTGAAATATACCCATCAGGGACATATCAAGCTGGGCTACCGCCTGGAGACGAGAGACAGCGACGGTGAGCAGCGCAACGGGCTCTACATCTACTGCGAGGACACTGGCGAAGGTGTCCCCCAGGAGATTCAGCCGAAGCTCTTCGAACGATTCTACAAAGTGAACGACTATATCCAGGGAACCGGTCTGGGACTGTCGATTTGCAAGGCTTTCGCCAATGCCAGTCACGGCGACATCGGCATAACGTCTGAGGGCAAGGACAAGGGCTCGACCTTCTGGATGTGGATACCGTTATAACATTTCATCAGAGAATGATTCAATATTTTAAATTTTGAAAAATGTAGTAACTTTGCAGTCGGATAGTCACGGGGACAGGCACCTGGGTATGGGTGCCTGTTTTCATGGCAATTTTCAACCCAGGTACCTGTCCCCGTGACTACTTAACACACCGTGCCTGGCACCGTGTGACAACCACAGGAGTCATCGCCTATAATTGTTTGAAAAGGTTGTGAACTTGGAATCGGAAGAAGATTTTCTCAAGAAGACTCGGGGCGACATAGGCGTTGCGCATAATAACGTCGGCACCAGCCAAAGCAGTCACCTGACGGTCGAACGCGGTATGGTCGGCATGACCCGTGTAACCCGTAGCAAAAGCATCCCAGAGTTGCAGAAGCTGTTCGCGAGTCATGTGGAAAATGTCGCATGTTTTTTTCATTTTTGAATAAACGACACAAACAAGGTACAGGTGGGCAATGTCGAACATGGGATGTCCGTATGCAAAGCGTCCCAGGTCGATAAAGTAACTCTTACCATCGGCAATGATAATATTGCCAGTCTGGAAGTCGCCGTGAGAGCAGGTGGTCACGTCGGGAAGCGACTCAACGGTGTCAATCAGGAAATCCCTCACTTTCTTTCGGATGAAACCGGCATCACGGAGAGCACTCAGTACGATTTGTTTGCGGTCGGGAAAGAAGGATGTGTCGCATGGCGTGGTTTCGAGTAGCTTCAGATGCGACACTAAGATTCCGGCCATCTCACCAATGCGTTCGGGCTGGTCGTGACAGATACGCGATAATGATTTCTTATCCTTGATGCGCTGGGAGATAGTGGCATAGGCATCGCCAACCTTGACAATCTCTATCATAGCCGGTGTGGACAGTCCCAAACGGGCCACAGCGTCAGAGACATCGAACTCTTCCTTTACCGACTTGAGGTCGTTGTATCGACTGTTGTTAAGTTTAAGAATGATGTCGGGCTGGTCGGAGGCTTCATAAGTGCTTCCGTTGCCCCCTTCTCCTACTTTGACCCAGGAGGAGAGGTCGATTGATCGGTAATTTGTTTCGTGACAAAACGTCTTCTCCATTTCTCGAGCGGGGATGGTTGTTATTTGGCGTCTGAGATATTTGTCTGCTAAAGATAATAATTTGATTTGCGTTCGCAAAGATAGGAATAATTCTCTTAACTTCCAAATCTTCCGGCAATTATTTTTGAGTGGGTCACAGAACCGCATTCTTTTGTGTACATTTTCCCCCTGATTAAGAGGTAATGACCTTTTACTACCATATCTTCACACGGCCTTTGGGGCGAGATAGAGCGACGCTGTCATCAAAGCATGTGGTCTGCGCAGCATCTCTGATTTCCAACGAGACCATCAGGAATATAGCAAAAAAATTGCCATGAAAACAGGCACCCATACCCAGGTGCCTGTCCCCATGACTAACTACCCCCGGGCATCGGTCTGTACCACTGTCGGAGCATCTTCGTGCGTTTATTTATAGTTTTTTTTGTCAAAGTGTACAAGTTTCCAAATATTTTTGTATCTTTGCCCCAAAAGCGTGCGAAACTGACGACAATAGACTAACAACAATAATATCCTAATTTAAAAAAAACTATCACTATTATTTTAAAACCATCACAATTATGAAAAGAATCAGTCAGATCATGTTGATGTTCATAGCAACGATGACGTTAACCCTCATGTCGTGTAGTCAGAACGACGATCCGTCCTCTCCCATCAACCCCGAACAGCCCGAGCCTCAAAAAGCCCGCTACACAGTGTTCGTCTTCGGCAATGCCGGCGGCTCCATGGACCGGATCATCGAGCATGTCTATGATGAGTGCAAACCCCTGATGAAGAGCGGCGAGGTGCGCATCGCCTTCTTTTACAAGTACGGCAAGCAGTTCGAGGAGGAAATGAAATTCGATGGCACCATCACCCAGGAGGAAATCTTCACGGGCAGATACGCCAACCCGGGCGACATCGTGTTCTTCGAGCTGAAGGATGACACCGACCTCGAGAACCTCGCCGAGGAGAGCATCAATGCCCCTGAATGGGGACTCTACGAACCCCTGAGCCTCTCGACGGCCATCGACGTCGTCAAGGAGGATATGCCTGCCGACGACTATATCTTCGTGCTCTACGGTCATGGCGGTGGCTTCGACGTCAATGTCGATTATCCTAAGGGTTTACGCCCCGGAGAGATACTGTTGCCTGGCGATGAGGACGGCGACGAGCCTGCAGCCACCCGCGGCGTGCTCTACGACGAGTGGCTACCCACCATCGACGGCGTCGAAGCCATGGACATGTACGAGTTTGCTGAAGGTATCGCCAACTCCGAGATACCCCATTTCAAAGCCATCTTCTTCCACAACTGCCTCATGGGTAACATGGAGTCGATCGGCAACATCTACGACAAGGCCGACTACCTCATCACCAGCATGCATGTGCTGGCAAGTAACGGCGACCCCATCATCGAGCTTGTGAAGGGCCTCTACGACAATACCGACTTCGAAAAGGCCGCCAGCCAGATGCTGCGTGCCATCGCCCCCGGCATGCCCACGGTATATAACGACAACGGTTTCCTGTTTAATGGCGACATCAGTCTGCTGAAGACCTCCGAGTACAAGCAGCTCGAGTCCGTCTTCGCCCGCATCGCCCGCCGCCTCATCGAGCTCTATCCCACACAGAAGGATGACATCGACTTGGCTGCAGGCCTCGCCTACATAGCCGACGACACCAATCCCTTCTACGATGCCCTCGACTATGCCAGGAAACTGGCCCAGACCACGGGTGACAACGTGCTGAAGGGTTATGCCGAGGAGCTCAAGGCTGCCTTCGACAAATTCATCATCGACCACGAATGGGTCTTCCTTAACAACGAAAAGCCCATCTCTGAGTACACTCTCTCTGTCATGCTCGTCAATGACGAGATCTACCATACGAGGACCTCATGGGGCTACAGTTTCGGCGAAGCCTACGAGCTCACGAACTTCGCCCAGAACACGGGCTGGGGCAACTGGTTGAAGACCAACACCTTCCTGTCTTTCGGAGACGATACCGACGAATAATCTTTGTCGGCTCATAACCCACCAAAGAGAGGCGCCCTGCAAAATAGCTCTAGTCATGGGGACAGGCACCTGGGTATGGGTGCCTGTTTTCATGGCAATTTTCAACCCAGGTACCTGTCCCCGTGACTACCTAGATACAATCGAATCCCTCACTAGCTTTTGAAGCCAGTGAGGGATTTTCAGATACGTAATCTAACAAAAGAACCGTCCCTTCGTTACAATTACCATATTCTTACGCGGTCGGCGGGAGCTACGTAGAGCTTGTCGCCAGACTTGACACCGAAGAGGTCGTACCAGTCATCGATAAGACGCACGACACCGTTCACGCGATTGTGGTTGGCTGAGTGGGGGTCGATTTCCAATAGTGTCATTAAAAATGAGTCTGGGTAGCTTACTTTCCAAAAATTGGCAATCTCCAGGATGAACTGTCGCTGCTGGTGGCGCAGGGCCTCTCCGGTGAGCCCGTCGGCCTTCAGTTTGGCATTCCACATCTCATAGGCCAGCGTGAACCCACCCAGGTCGGCAATGTTCTCGCCCAGCGTCTTTTGGCCGTTAGCAGGCACGCCAGGCACTTGCTCCAGTTCGTTGTAGCGGTCGATCATCTGTTGCTGCTTCTCAAGGAACTTGGCTTTGTCGTCGGCCATCCACCAGTCGGATTTCCTACCCGTGGCATCGTATGCAGCCCCTGTGTTGTCGAAGCCATGCGTCATCTCGTGGCCAAAAGTAAAGAGGGTCACATAGCGCATGGGGCGATCCGGGTCGGTGGAGAAAAACGTATCACTAAGGAAAAACGGGAGTATGATAAGTTCGTTGGTGTTCGGATCATAGAATGCATTCATATCTGCGAGCGACGACCCGTTGGGACTTGTCAACAGGTACTCCCACTCATTCTCCCTGGCATTTTTTCCAGCCAGATCGTTACGCAGATAGGCGTCCAACTGCTCTTTGTACTGCACCAAGTCTTCCACAGGTGTCTTGCCCGTCAGTTGGAAGTTCTCGTAGAAGTTGGTTTCGGGCTTGAGATGAAATATCATGGCCTGCAGTTTCTCTATGGCCTTGTCCTTGGTGGCGCCACTCAGCCAGTCGAGATTCTCAATGTGCTGTTCGAAGAGCGTCCGCATATCTTCCAGCATCTGGAGGGCCCCCTCACAGTCGGCATTGCGATAGAGCACAGATTTTTCATAGTCGAGGAATATCGGCTTAGCCTGTGAAGTCATAGCCATATATACGTCAGAATCAAGCTTTCCGAGACTAAACATCGCTTTGCAAAGATTTGCACAGGCATAGTATCTCAGATAGGTCTGCAGCGTGGCGGTGTCGTACTGGTCTAACAGTTGAAATATCCGATCTACTTCGGGCAGATAATAGGTATTTTCATCTATATGGAAAGCCTCGCGGAACGCTTCCGTCAGGTCGCTGTCAGATAGCGTGAGACCTCTGGTGTTTGCCAAGGCCTCCATAGCGCGCACGGGGGTGGAAGTAATGACGGGTCGTCCACAGCCGATGAAGGCCGATTCTGGAGAAGAATACATCCATTCTCTTATAAATTTGTTTATCCAGACTTCTATCTCATACACATTCTCCAGCAGCCGTGCACCTTCTTCGCTGTCGGTATCTATGCCCAAATAGTTCTGGAGCTCGGATTTGATTGTCTCCTTTACTTCTTCCAAAGTCTTATAATCTAGTCCTTTAGCACAGACGAGGCCAGGAATGATGGTGTACCTCAATGTGCCATCGACAACCATTACATCATGTCCCAGTAGTGGACAGTATCCTAGGTCGGCCAACTTGCCGATGTTCCGGATTATGTCGGCTTTGCTGATGTCGTTGCCCGGCTTCATCCGTGCCAGCACGCCATCAAGGGTGGCCTTCTCATCATCTGCAGAGGCCTTTCCCTCCAGAAGCAGCAGCATCGCATGATTGGGAGAATTGTAGGCTTTCATTTTATCAGGATTCATCAAAATCACCTGCTGGTATAATAAGGCGTTCGTCATGGTGCCACCATCATCCGGTTCTTTAAGATAGCTGCCGAGGGCGAAATGCCAGAACGAGTCGCCGGGCTTGACTGTGCGGTCCATGTACGATTCGTGAATGAAGGTCTCCTTGGCCAACTCTCCGGCAGGGTCGTAGGGTGGCTCGGGATTTACGGGGTTATCAGCTGTGCCGAGAGCGTCGGTACACGACGTCAGCATCATCATTGTGCCGCAGAAAATGAGAGTGGCGGTCATCACCCATTGAGTCATTCTTTTCATATTCTCATTCATTAAGCTTCACAGTATCCCTTGTATTCTTAGTCTACGTTTTTTTCTTTTCGCCTACAAAGATAAGAAAATTATTCTAATTCCACAATACTTATTTCGTCTTTAGAAGCACTTTTTGCTAAATTTGAAACAATTTTTGTTTATTTTAATACTCGAACTATCGTCGCCACCTTCCAATTATCGATTAGCGAATTATTTATGGGGGCTGGCAGTAATGCTGTCAGCCCCCTTTATATGGCAGCGGGGTTAATCACCAATGATAAACACCGGATTCATAATGTCGCAGATGGCGACGATATCGGTCTGTAATTATTCTACAGTGTTCCAGCCGTTGAGGGTGAGCGTCTGGGGCTCCTCGGAGAGGTCACAGGTGACCTGAATCTCACCACGGGGCGGGATGCTCACGTAGTTATCACTCCAGAAGGCGGGAACGATGAGGTTGCCGACAGCATCCTTCGCGGCGAGGCGGATGAAGAAGGCCACGCAGTCGGAGGCGTTTGACAAAGTGAGCGTCAGACGACCGTCCTTGAATTCCCTGGACTTGATCTGAACATCGGCCTTCGGCAACTGAGACAGCGGCTTGTAGTCGGCAAAGCGCGTGAACTCGGTCTTGTACCAGTCGGAGGTGCTCCAGTCGTACTCGTCGGCCACAGATGAGAGGGCGTACTCGTTGTTGGCAATGACGTTGCCCTTACAGTCCTTCAGGGTCAGGAAGAGGAACGACACACCCTCGACAACGGGCACATCGAAGGCCTTCACAGAAGAATATGGAGCAACGCTGACGGGATAGGTGCGCTCGGCAAGAAGCTTGCCGTCGAGACCGTAGAGGCTCATGGAAGCCTGAAGCTGGCTCGCATCCATCTGCTCGTTGACGGCATAGACCGTATGCTTGGCGTAGTCGAGCACCAGCTGCAGCGGAGCGTTACCTTTCTTCACGGAATAGTACGAGGCATTGGGCACGAGGTAGTAGTCGTAGAGTTGCCAGTAGAGGCCGGGGCGGGCGGAGTTGAGCATCCATTGCACGATGCCCGTAGCACGCGGCACGTTGGCACGGAACGACTCGAACATGGCACGGGTGCCGTCGTAGTTCACGAGGTCGGCCTTGTGCAGGAAATCCTCGAGTCCCGTAGGCTCACCGTAGCGGCCGTTGATGACCTTCTGCAGACGGTCGAGATTGTTCATGGCGGTAGCGGAGACGGTACAGTGGTAGTACCACACGTCGTTCAGCGGCCAGAGGTTCTTGCCGATCATCTTCTCCAAGGACTCACGTACAGGCAACTGTGCGCCGATGCCCGTCTCGGTATTGAAGCCGAAGGCACCGCCGGGAGCCTCAGACAGATACCAGTAGTTGGGTGCCACATAGTCGTAGGGACCCGCCATCTTCATGCCCGAGAGGCCGGACACCTCACTCTTGGTGTTAGCGGCAGAGATGAGATGGGGACGGTTGTCGGACTGCTTCAGGATATCGATATACCTGCGCTCAAGGTCGGGATGCGGCAGAAGGTCGCTGCCCACGAACCAGGCGATGATGCTGGGATGACGGCGCAACCAGCGTACCTGGTCGCCGAAGGAGCGGCTGATAAGGGCGATGTCGTCAGGGCTGACGATGCCGCCATACTTCTTGTCGATGGGTTTGCCAAGGTACTCTGCCCACTCCCACTGACAGCTCCAGCCTGTGAGCACGAGCAGACCATAGCGGTCGCAGAGGTCATAGATATTCTGCGACGTGCCCCACACATTCTCGAAGCGGATGCAGTTGAGGTTCATATCGCGCACGTAGCGCACCTGTACCTCATTACTCTCGGGCGTATCGCGCAGAAAAATGTCGTCTGTCCATCCGGCACCTCGTATCAGCACGTGCTTGCCGTTGAGGGTGAAGCCACGATAACCCTCAGAGGTATGGTAGTCCTTGATCTCACGGATGCCGAAGGTGAGCTGTTCGTCGTCGGACACTACACCGTCGGTGACAAACTCAAGGGTCATGTCGTAGAGTTCAGGCTTGCCCATGTTGTAGCACCACCACAGACGGGGATTCTTCACGTGCAGGGCCTCGAGATCGCTGACGCTGAAGTCGCGCACCTCATGGGGCGCGAGGGCGACAGGCGCAGAGAACTCACGGCCGTCGAACTTTCCGCGTACCTCGCCCTTTACCGTCTGGTCAGAGAGGTTGCGAAGCGTGGCACGGACGGTGAGCCAGGCCTCCTTGAGGGTCTTCAGGTCGATCTTCGACTCCACACTCCCCTCGCCTATGGCCACATCACCCGTACGGATGACGCGCACCTCACGGAACAGTCCCATCGACTCGTCGAGCGGACGCGGGTTCCAGTCCACAAAGCCGATGTTGGGGTCACCAGGCTGTGCACGGAACACCTCGACAGCCAGTTTGTTCTTAGCCTTCGCCACGGAGGTGATGTCGAGGACATGACGGCGGAACGAGCCGCAGACCGTGTCCTTCGAGGCGATGAGGGTGCCGTTCACATAGACGTTGGCACGGTAGCAGATGCCGTCGAACACCAGGAGCACATGCTCCTTGGGGCTCAGATCCTTCAGGGTGAAGTCGCGGCGGTACCACCACGAGCAGTCGAAGGGCTTGGTGTCGTACTGTTTGTAGGCCACACCCTCGAGGATGCCCTTGTAGAGACCGTTCCGGGTGAGCGTGCCCATGACGGTGGAAGGCACCTGGGCGTTATACGTTTTCTTAGTGGCAGAGCTTTGCACTTTCCAGCCGTCGCTCAGCACCTGCTCCGAGGCACTGACCTGCATGGCGGCCATCAGCATGGTCATAATCAACAACTTTTTCATGTGAAACTTGAATAATTGAGTTTGATGGTTAGTAAAATCAGCCCAAAATTACGCAATTCTCGCAAGACTTTGAGCAAATATGCGGATAATATGCAGTTATTTAAGATTCTTTTAACAAAGGAACGTGTAAATAACAAAAAAACTTCGTAACTTTGCACAGATTATGAACCATAAATTTACTACCCTATGCCTGATGGCGGGACTCAGTCTGGCTGTCACGGCGCAAACATCGAGAACAGAGCTTCGCGCTCATTTGGATCTGGCTGCCGGGAACTACTGTAACTATCCTAACCCCACAGGTCATGTGACACCCGCCCCTGACGGGTATGAACCCTTCTACGTCAGCCACTATGGCCGTCACGGAGCCAGATACATGACTGACAACAACCACTACAAGTACACCATCTCGAAGATTGACACCGCCAAGACCTTAGGGCTGTTGACGGCGTACGGCGAGGATGTGCTGCGGAGGCTGAACATCGCCTATGAAGACGCCAGGAAACGAGCCGGAGACCTGACGCCGCTCGGAGGCCGTCAGCACAGGGCCATCGCCCACCGGCTGTGCGTGAACTATCCCACGCTGATGCAGCAGCCCATCACCGTAAAGGCCAACTCATCAACCGTCAGGCGTTGCATGCTCAGTATGGCGAACTTCTGTCAGGAGCTGATGATCATGAACCCCAGCCTGACCATCACGATGGATGCCAGCGAGCACGACATGTACTACATCATCCCCAACGACAGCATCGCCATTCCCAAGTCGGAGACCGACGGACCGCTCTACGAGAAGCTCGACAAGTTCCGTCATGAGATGCTCAACGGGCGCCATCAGTTTGAGTTGCTGTTCACCGACCCCGAGGCAGCAGGGAAGTTCATCGACCACTACAAGTTCACCAACGGCCTCTGGAACATCGCTGCCGACATGGACTGTCTGCCCGAGCTGGGACTCAGCTTCAAGGACCTGTTTACGGATGACGAATACATCGACGGATTCCGTGCCTATAACGCCAGCTGGTGTCTGTGGGAAGGACTGATGCCCGGCTCACAGCACAACTACTACGCCATCTATCCGCTGCTCAGGAACTTCCTCGACGAGGCCGAGCAGATGGTGGCATCGGGCAAGAGCGGCGTCCGTCTGCGCTTCGGCCACGACAGTGTGGTGCTGCCCTTCTCATTCATCCTCGGCGTGAAGGAGGCCATCGGCGGCACCGACGATATGGAAGGCCTGCACAACCATTTCGCGCTGTTCCGTCTGATTCCGATGGCAGGCAACGTACAGATGATCTTCTTCCGTAAGCAGGACTCTGACGATATCCTCGTGAAGTTCTTGATGAACGAGAATGAAACCTCCGTCCCCCTCAAGACCGACTGCTATCCCTTCTACCACTGGAAGGATGTGGACGCCTACTACCGCAACATGCTGAAAGAAGCCAATATCACATATAAAACGAAAATAGAGAAAGAAGAAGATGATGAAGACGATTAACAGAAACCTCATAACAGGTTTATTACTTATATTCGCCAGCGTAGCGCTCGCACAGACATCGAAGAAGGAGATCTTCGGCGACATCTATCGCACGGGCTCCAACTACTTCGCCTATCCCGGACCGAAGGCCAAGGCACTCACCAAGGCACCTGAGGGTTACACGCCTTTCTATATCAGTCACTACGGACGTCACGGTTCGCGGTATATGTCGAACAACGAGTATTACGTGACAGCCATCAACAAGCTCGACAGCGCCCAACAAATGGGTATCCTCACCAAGCTGGGAGAGGACGTGCTCGCCAAACTGCGCATAGGCTATGCCGACGCCTGGCACAGAGACGGTGACCTCTCGAAACTCGGCGCCCAGCAGCATCACGACATTGCCCACAGGATGTACGAGCGATTCCAGGAGCTGTTGTCGCAACCCCTGTGTATTGACGCAAAGGCATCCACCTCGCGGCGCGTGATGCTGAGCATGTTTAATTTCTGCCAGGAGCTGCAGCGGTTGAACCCTGCCCTCGAGATCCTGATGGACGCCAGCAAGCACGACTTCCGCTATGTGGTGGAGGACCTGTCCATACAGCCTGCCGCCACTTCTCAGAACGAGGCCTACGAACAACTGCGCTCTGAGATTTTCGAGGGTGCTCACAACCCCACCCGACTGATGGCATCACTCTTCACAGATGTCAGGAAGGCAGAGGCGTTCGTCAGCGGCCGCGACCTGATGGAAGCACTCTATAACGTGGCAGAGGACCTGCAGAACGTGCCTGAGCTGAACATCTCACTCATAGAAGTCTTCACCAAGCAGGAGCTGTTTGACATGTGGCAGGGCTATAACGCAGGGTGGCTGCTGAACACAGGTCTGGTGCCAGGTTCCACACCCTATTACCTGCAACAGAAAGAGGTGTTGGACAGTATCGTGAGTACTGCCGACAAAGTGATCCTCGCCGGCAAGCCTACGGCTACGCTCCGCTTCAGTCACGACAGCAGCGTGCTGCCCCTCACCTATCTCTTAGGACTGAAGGAGGCCATGGGCGGCGTGACGGACATCAAGAATCTCTACAAGTACATCTCCATCGACAAGATCATCCCGATGGCAGCGAACATCCAGATCATCTTCTACCACAAGGCAGACTCGGACGATATCCTCGTGAAGTTCCTGCTTAACGAGAACGAGACCAGTGTGCCGGCATTGAAGACCGACGTGGCTCCCTATTATCACTGGAAAGACGTAAGGACATATCTGACTCGACAGTTTTAATACCCATTTTGCGATAAAACGTAGGCAAAATTGCACTTTTTCTTTCATTTTATCAAAAAAGTGGGCGAAAAATTTGCAGGAAAGAAATATAATGCTTACTTTTGCAGCCGAATTAGACAAAGAACAAATATGAAGTGTGTGAATAACATTTGGTGGTGGCGCTCTCGAGATTAATACAGTCGCGAGGCTCACAGCCGTATGTTATCATCAGATATAGAAAAGGCTCGTCGCGACTGCGGCGAGTCTTTTTTTGAATCATCAAACAAAACGAACAAGTAATCAATAAATATATGGAAAGTTTTTTTGTAGACGAAAAAGGTTTTTATGGGGAGTTCGGCGGAGCGTATGTGCCGGAGATTCTCTACAAGTGCGTACACGACCTGCAGGACGCCTATCTGCCGATTATCGAGAGTGAGGCGTTCAAGAAGGAGTATCACGCCCTGTTGAAGGACTACGTGGGACGTCCGTCACCCCTGTACTATGCCAAGCGCATGAGTGAGAAGTACGGTTGTCAGCTGTACCTGAAGCGCGAGGACCTGAACCATACGGGTGCCCACAAAATCAACAACACCATCGGACAGATCCTGCTGGCGAAGAAGATGGGCAAGACGCGTATCATCGCCGAGACGGGAGCCGGTCAGCACGGTGTGGCTACGGCAACGGTGTGTGCACTAATGAACATGAAATGTGAGGTGTTTATGGGTGCAACAGATGTTGAACGGCAACACACTAACGTAGAGAGAATGAAGATGTTAGGTGCCGAAGTGCATCCTGTAAGAACGGGTAACATGACACTATCTGACGCCTGTTCTGAGGCTATCCGAGACTGGTGCTGTCATCCCGCAGACACTTTCTATATCGTAGGCTCTACGATGGGACCTCACCCCTACCCCGACCTTGTGGCAAGGATGCAGAGCGTGATCTCGGAGGAGATCAAGTGGCAGTTGGAGGAACAGGTGGGGCGCGACTATCCCGACTACCTCATCGCCTGTATCGGTGGTGGCTCCAACGCCGCCGGCACCATATACCACTATGTCGATGACCTGCGCGTAAAAATCGTGCTGGCAGAGGCCGGAGGTCACGGCTGGGACACAGACTATACTGCTGCCACCATCCACAGGGGAACCGTAGGAATCCTGCATGGTGCGAAGATGCTCGTGATGCAGAACGAGGACGGACAGATAGAAGAAGCCTTCACCATCTCGGCAGGTCTCGACTATCCCGGCGTAGGACCCATGCATTGCAACATGGCGAAGAAAGGTCGTACGGAGGTGCTTTCCATCAACGACGACGAGGCAATCTATGGCGGTTATGAGCTGACACGTATGGAGGGAATCATCCCCGCCATCGAGAGTGCCCATGCCATCGCCGCCCTGAAGAAACTCACCTTCAAGCCCGACGATGTGGTGGTGCTGACCGTCAGCGGTCGCGGTGACAAAGACGTGGAGACCTACCTCAAGAACAAGGCGATGGCAAAAGAGTACGGGAATTTTTAAACAACGAATTTCACGAATTAATTATGAGTACCTATCAATATCAGACAAGCAGTAAGACGATACTGGCGGATTTGTACACACCAGTAGGCGTGTACATGCGACTGAGGGACATCTATCCGCAGAGTGCGCTGATGGAAAGCTCGGACTATCACGAGAAGGACAACTCGAGGAGTTTCATCGGCATCAACCCTATGGCTTCCGTAGCCATCGGACACGGGAAAGCCACCGTCATCTTCCCTGACGGCAGCATAGAGGTGCACGAGGTGAACAAGGAATACCGTTCGGACAAGGCCATACATGCCCTCATCGACCGCATCAAGGTAACGGGTGACCATGCTAACGTGTGCGGACTCTACGGTTATACCTCGTTCAACGCTGTACGCTACTTCGAGGATATCGCCGTGAAGGACGAGACACAGGAGAAGAACGACGCGCCTGACATGCTGTATATATTATATAAGGTTATCATCGTGTTCGACCACTTCAACAACACGCTGACCATCGTTTCGCTCGACGGAGAGACAGAACTCGACAACGTGTTCCGTGCGATGAACAAGGCAAACGTGAAGGCATACGACTTCCACCCTGTGGGTGAGACGACAAGTCCGCTTACCGACGAGGAGCATAAGGCGAATATCCGTAAAGGCATCAAACACTGTCTGAGGGGCGACGTGTTCCAGATCGTGCTCAGCAGACGGTTCATACAGAAATACGAGGGCGACGACTTCAAGCTGTATCGTGCCCTGAGAAGCATCAACCCCTCACCCTACCTCTTCTACTTCGACTTCGGTGGCTTCCGCATCTTTGGCTCTTCACCTGAGACACATTGTAGGATTGAGGGTAAAAAGGCCTATATCGATCCTATTGCAGGAACCACGAAGCGTACGGGTGACGCAGAGGCTGACCGCAGGGGGGCCGAGTATCTGAGGAACGATCCGAAGGAGAACGCCGAGCACGTGATGCTCGTGGACCTCGCACGCAATGACCTCAGCAGAAACTGTCACGGTGTGAAGGTCGACTTCTACAAGGACCTGCAGTATTACTCCCACGTGATCCACCTCGTGAGTCGTGTGTCTGGAGAACTCGACGAGGGGGCTGATCCCATCAAGGCCTTTATCGACACCTTCCCTGCAGGAACGTTGAGTGGAGCACCGAAGGTTCGAGCCATGCAGCTGATCTCGGAATACGAGCCACATAACCGTGGTGCCTACGGAGGCTGTATCGGATATATCGGTCTCGACGGTTCCCTGAACCAGGCCATCACCATCCGCACCTTCGTATCGCGTAACGGTGAACTGTGGTTCCAGGCCGGTGGTGGTATCGTTGCCAAGAGTAACGAGGAATACGAACTACAGGAAGTGAACAATAAACTCGGTGCCCTCAGACGCGCCATCCTGATGGCCGAGAAAATGTAGTTTTTAGACAAAAGAACTTTTATTATGAAGATCGTTATTATAGATAACTATGACTCGTTTACGTATAATCTGAGTCATTTGGTAAAGGAGTTGGGCGCCGAGGTAACGGTGTATCGCAACGACCAGTTCGAGCTCGGAGACCTGGAGCCGTTTAGCAAGATCATCCTCTCACCTGGTCCAGGTATTCCATCAGAGGCAGGTCTGCTGCTCGATGTCATCAGAACCTACGCTGGCAAGAAACCTATCCTGGGCGTCTGTCTGGGCCATCAGGCCATCGGCGAGGCGTTCGGCGGCAGGTTGGAGAATCTCTCAGACGTGTTCCATGGTGTGGCTACTCCTTGTCATATCGTCAACGAAGATCCTATCTTCTCAGGCATATCCAAGGACTTCACCGTAGGCCGTTACCATTCGTGGGTGGTCTCGAAAGACGGATTCCCTGAATGCTTAGAGGTAACTGCCGAGAGCGACGAGGGACAGATCATGGCATTGCGCCACAAGACAATGAACATCCGAGGCATACAGTTCCACCCAGAGAGCGTCCTAACGCCCGATGGCAAGAAGATGCTGCAGAACTGGATGTTTCTTTGAGATCGTAATAACGAAATATCGAAATAACGAAATATCGAAATATCGAGATAACGGAATAACGTCATAACGAAATAACGAAATATAAAAATGGCCCAGACAATGAAAGACATCCTGAACAGGATGCTGAACCACGAGGAACTGTCTCGTGAAGAAATGAAGAATATTCTGATTGGTATCACTCAGAGTGAGTATCCTACAGAGCAGATCACAGCCCTGCTGACGGCCCTCCAAATGCGAGGGGTGACGGTTGACGAACTGCTTGGTTTCCGCGATGGTATCCTGGAGACCGGTGTTCCCGCCATCCTGAATTCCGACCGTTATATCGACGTTGTCGGTACTGGAGGCGACCGAAAGAACACCTTCAACATCTCAACCACGAGTTGTTTCGTGATTGCCGGAGCAGGCTATAAAGTAGCCAAGCACGGTAACTATGCTGCCACATCGGTATCAGGTGCCTCAAACGTGATTGCCCATCACGGCATCAAGTTCACGGACGATATCGACAAGCTGAACCGCAGTCTGAATGAGGCTGGTATCGTGTATCTGCACGCCCAACTCTTCGCCAAGGCGATGAAGTTTGTAGGTCCTATCCGCAAGGCGCTGCAGTTCCCCACCATCTTCAATTTACTTGGTCCCTTAGTAAATCCCAGTCAACCCCGTTGTCAGTTACTCGGAGTTGCCAATCTCGACCAGATGCGCCTCTACCATCAGGTGTATCAGAAGATAGGTATCGACTACGGTATAGTGAATTCCATCGACGGTTACGACGAGATCTCGCTGACTGGTGACTTCAAGGTGACGACCAAGACCTACGAGCGTATCTTCAAACCCAGTGATCTCGGCTTCGAAATTGCCAAGCCAGAGGAGTTGGTTGGTGGTGCCACCGAGGAAGAGGCAGCACAGATCTTCGACAGCGTACTCGAGAATCGTGCCTTGCCCGCTCAGAAGAACATCGTGCTGGCCAACGCCGCCTTTGGTATTCAGGTTCTCGAGAAGGGTGAGAAGAGCATTGAGGAGTGTATCGCCATCGCCCGCGAGAGTATCGACAGCGGTGCTGCCCTCCGTACCTTCAAGAAATTCGTGGAATTGAACAGCTAAGTCAGAGTATCCCTATCAGACATAACAAATAACAATATTATGCAGGATATTTTGCAAGAGATCGTGGCTCACAAGCGACTGGAGGTGGAGCAGTTCAAGGCACAACTCAGCGAGCGGGAGATCCATCGTCGTGTGGAGCCTCTACTTGAGTTTGGCGTGTCCTCGATGGCTAAGGCCCTGACAGCCTCCGAAAGCGGTATCATCGCAGAGTTCAAGCGCAAATCACCGTCGAAGGGCTGGATCAAAAAAGAGGGCAAGGCAGAGGAGATTCCCCTCTCCTACCAGCAGAACGGTGCCGCTGCCCTAAGCATACTCACCGATGAGATGTATTTCGGAGGCAGGGATGAGTTCATCAGTAAGGCCCGTCAAGCCGGGGTGAAGATTCCCGTGCTCTACAAGAACTTCGTCATCGATGAGTACCAGCTGTTCCAGGCCCGTCTCTGTGGAGCCTCAGCAGTACTGCTCATTGCCGCAGACCTGAAGAAGACGGCGTGCAAGACACTCCTGAAGACAGCCCACGACCTCGGTCTTGAGGTGTTGCTCGAGATGCATTCGGAACCGGAACTGGAGTACGCAGAACTGGAGCCCGACATGTGTGGCATCAACAACCGCAACCTCGGCTCGTTCGTCACCGACGTACAAAACTCCTTCCGTTTGGCACAACTTCTGCCAAAGGATGCTGTCAAGGTCAGTGAAAGTGGCATCTCTCATCCGGATACCGTCAAGGCTTTGCGTCTCGCCGGCTTCCGAGGTTTCCTCATCGGCGAGAACTTCATGAAGACCGCTGATCCAGGTAGCGCGCTGAACGAGTTCATTAAAGAGATTAACAGTCAATCGTAAATGATTAAGGTTTGTGGCATGCGGAATGCGGAGAATATCCGCGAGGTTGAGGCTCTGGGCATCGATCTGATGGGCTTTATCTTCTGGCCTGACTCCAAGCGTTATATCAGTAAGAAACCGGAGGATTTGCCTGTCAGTTGCAAACGCGTTGGTGTGTTCGTAGATGAAAGCACCGATACAGTCAGACACATTGCAGATGACTATGCCCTCGACATGATTCAGCTACACGGCTCAGAGTCGCCTGAATATGCCCAGAAACTACATGAGTGGAAAGTCATCAAGGCATTCAACATCGCCACAAAAGAAGATTTGGAGCTAACCAAACCTTACGAGGGGATTGTAGATTACTTTCTTTTCGACACCAAAGGCCAATCTGTTGGCGGCAATGGGGAGAAGTTCGACTGGAATGTGCTTGACCATTACGACGGCAAGACACCCTTCCTGCTCAGCGGTGGTATCGGTCCTGATGATGCGGAGCACGTGAAAAAGTTCAATCATCCTGAATGTATCGGTATCGACCTCAACTCCCGCTTCGAAATCTCCCCAGGACTCAAAGACGTCAAGAAGCTTAAACGTTTTATCGAAAAATTAAAAGAATAACAATATGGCAAACAAAATCAACAAGCTCTTCGCCGAAAGGCCACAAGACAAGAAATTCCTCTCACTCTACTTCTGTGCCGGCTGTCCGACACTTGAAGGGACGGGGGACGTGATTAAGACGATAGAAAGAAGAGGTATTGACTTCATCGAGGTAGGCATCCCCTTCAGCGATCCATTGGCTGACGGTCCTGTGATACAGAGTGCCGCCACCCAGGCCCTGAAGAACGGCATGAACCTCAAGACACTCTTCGCACAACTCAAGGAAATCAAGGACGACGTGCAGATACCGCTGATTATGATGGGCTACCTGAACCCCATCCTGCACTACGGTATCGAGGCGTTCTGTAAGAGTTGCGTAGACAGTGGCGTAAGCGGTATGATTATCCCAGACCTGCCCTTCAAAGACTATCAGGATATCGTGAAGCCCATAGCAGACAAGTATGATTTAAGAGTCATCATGCTCATCACCCCTGAGACTTCTGAGGAACGTATCCGCTTCATCGACGACAACACCGACGGCTTCATCTATATGGTTTCTTCTGCTTCCATCACTGGCGCACAGAAGAGTTTCGATGACGCCAAGCAGGAGTATTTCCGGCATATTAACGCTATGAATCTGCGTAATCCTCGTATGATTGGTTTCGGTATTTCCAACAAGCAGACGCTCGAATCTGCACAGAACAATGCCGCCGGTGCCATCATCGGAAGCAAGTTCGTCACACTGCTCAATGAGAGCAAAAACGCTGACGAAGCCCTCGACAAACTCTTCGAAGCCTTAAAAAGATAACGTTTACGTTATTATTTCCTCTATTTTAGTTCGTAGTTTCACAGTTTTTGCTTAATTTTGTCGGCAAATCGTGAACTACGGACTAAATGTATATTCTAAAAAAACAATTATGAAGAGATTATTACGTCTGCTGATGCTTGGTTTGCTCATTCCGGCGTTAGCAGTCGCTCAAGGTTGGGATGAGGCGAAGTACCGACAAATTGAACAGAGCATCCGCACGCCACTGTTTGCCGACAAGGAATATCCTGTTACCAAGTTCGGAGCCAAAACCGACGGTACGGCAGCAGAGAACCAGAAGGCCATCCAGAAAGCCATCGACAAATGTTCGAAGAAAGGTGGTGGCCGTGTGATTATCCCCGCAGGACAGAAGTTCCTGACTGCCGCCATCCAGCTGAAGGATGGTGTAAATCTCGTTGTCGAGGAGGGAGCCGTACTGGAGTTCGCCTTCGAACCAGAACTCTACCCCATCGTCGAGACATCATGGGAAGGATTGGAGTGTTTCAACCTCTCACCCTGTGTCTATGCTTTCAAGGCCAAGGATATCGCTATCACCGGTAAGGGAACTATCGACGGTGGTGGTAGCAACGATACCTGGTGGCCGTGGAACGGTAATCCCCGTTTCGGTTGGAAGGAAGGGATGATCAGTCAGCGCATAGAGTCACGTCCACGTCTGCTGAAGAACGGAGAAGACGGTGTACCTATGTACGACGAGAAAGGTCAGCGCACACCAGAGCGTTGCTTCGGTCCCAAGGACGGTCTGAGGCCCCAGCTCGTCAGTTTCAACAAGTGCGAGGGAATATTACTTGAGGATATCACCCTGCTACGCTCACCCTTCTGGGTGATCCATCCCCTGCATTCCACAGATATCACTGTGCGCCGTGTGAAGATGATCAATGACGGTCCCAATGGTGACGGCTGCGATCCGGAGTGCTGTGACCGTGTGCTCATTGAGGACTGCTTCTTCAATACCGGCGACGACTGTATCGCCATCAAGAGCGGCCGTAACCGTGATGGTCGTGAGCGTAATATGCCCTCAAAGAATATCATCATCCGCAACTGTGAGATGAAGAACGGCCATGGAGGCGTGGTTGTGGGATCAGAGATTTCAGGTGGTTGCCAGAACGTCTTCGCCCACGACTGTGTGATGGACTCTCCAGAACTGGAGCGTGTGCTTCGCATAAAGACCAACTCCTGCCGTGGCGGTATCATCGAGAACATCAACATGCGCAATATCAAGGTGGGCGTCTGCAAAGAGAGTGTTCTGAAGATCAACCTTGATTACGAACATAATGAGATTTGCTGCCGAGGCTACTATCCGACGGTGCGCAACATCTATATGGAGAACGTCACCAGCGAGAAGTCGCAATATGGTGTGCAGATCATCGGACTCGACGAAGATACCTACGTGTATGACATCAATGTGAAGAACTGTCGCTTCAACGGTGTCCGTGACGGCAACTTCCGCTCAGGTAAGACCCGTAACGTGAAGTTCGACAACCTCTACATCAACGGTTCACTCGTGCTCGACGAGATGCCGTACAAACACTACAGCGAGTGGCTGACCTACTCGGAGATGAAGCGTGTACCCAAAAGTTATCTGCTTGATTTCTCCACGAAGCCCAAATGGAGTTACGTGATGGGAATAGAACTTGAAGGCATGCTCGACACCTATCTGAAATACGGTGGTGAGGATATCCGCAAATACTGTCAGGAGTTCACCGACACGATGATCAATGCCCAGGGCGACATCCGAGGCTACGACATCCTCGACTATAACCTTGACAACGTCCGCACAGGACACTTCGTCACACGCATGTATCAGCAGTGGCCCGAGGCCAAGAACCTGCTGGCTATGAAGACGATGATGAAGCAGTTGCAAGACCAGCCGCGCACCATTGCCGATAACGTGTTTTGGCACAAGGCCATCTACGCCTATCAGGTGTGGCTCGACGGTATCTTCATGGGTCTGCCTTTCCGTGTGCTGACCGCTCCCATCACCACCTCGGCAAAAGATGCCAAGAAGGGAGCAGTCAAGAAGATCTACGACGATGCCGTGAGTCAGCTCAAGATCACATACGATCGTACCATAGACCCCAAGACTGGTCTTAACCGTCATGCCTACGACGAGACACGTAAGACCTTCTGGGCTGACAAGGAGACTGGACTCTCACAGCACTGCTGGGGTCGAGCTCAGGGTTGGTACACGATGGCACTCATCGAGGTGCTTGATGCCCTGCCCGAGGACTATGCCCGTCGTTCGGAGGTCATTGACCTGTTAGTGAAGGACTTCGACGCTATCCTCAAATGGCAGGATCAAAAGAGCAGCGTGTGGTATCAGGTGATGGATGCGCCGGGTCGTGAAGGTAACTACCTAGAAGCCACAGCATCATCGATGTTCGCTTATGCTTTGCTTAAAGCCTACCGCAAGGGATACGTTGGTGCAAAATACCGCGATGCCGGCATCAAGGCCTATAAGGGAATCATCAATAACTTCATCCGTGTGAATGCCGACAAGACCATCTCGCTCACCAACTGCTGCTCGGTGGCTGGTCTTGGTCCTGCTGCCACGCCTGAGGTAGAAGCTGCCATAAAAAAGGTGAACCCCAAGGGCAAAGTCATAGAGAACAAAAAACGTGACGGAAGCTACGACTACTATCTCTCCGAACCCGTACGCGATAATGACGCCAAAGGTGTAGGCCCGTTCATCTGGGCTTCACTTGAGATGGAGGCATTAGGCTACGATACAGGAAACACGACGGCTGCCATCGACAGGCAGTCTGTCGTTACCCGTAACAATCCTGTCATCACTGAGGCTGCCCCACTTGCCTCTCTTTCAGTGGGCAACGGTCATTTCGCCACAACTGTAGACATCACAGGACTACAGTCGTTCCCTTTTGAATATGGGGCAGGTGTGCCCCTGACAGCCATGTCCGACTGGGGATGGCATAAGTTCGAAAACACCACCGGCCTGACAACCGAGGAGTCGGAAAAAGCCTTCGACCTCGGCCACGGCCATCAGGAGGTCTATGCCGTAGAATACAAACAAGGCGGACGCAACCAAGAGGCGACGGCATTCTTCCGTATGAATCCCCATCGCCTCAACCTCGGCACCATCGGCCTCGACCTCAAGGATTCCCACGGTTCTCTTCTCCCCCTAACCTCCCTAAAATCCCCTAAACAAACCCTCCATCTTTGGGACGGAGAGATTGAGTCTTCCTTCAAGGCAGATGGCGAACTGGTAGAAGTCACTACCGGCGTCCATCCCTCTAAGGATGCCCTTTACGCCAGAATCCAAAGTAACCTTTTAAAAGACCAGAGAGCGACTGTTGCTCTTCGGTTCTCCTATCCTACGGGAAAACATTCTGATGATGCCAACGACTGGACAAAGCCGGAGCGCCACCAGTCGGTCATCATCTCCCAAGACGATCATTCTGCTATCATCGAGCGTACCCTCGACGATACTAAATATTATGTACTGCTCCAATGGGAAGGCCAAGCCACCCTGCAGGAGTGCGACCGTCATCACTTCGAACTCAGCACGACAGACAACGTGCTGACCTTCGCAGCAGAATACCTCCCTCATCACCCTAATTTCCCTAATCACCCTAACCGCCCTAACACCCTTTCCTACGAATACGACCAATACCACAAGGCCACCCAGCGTCACTGGCACCAATGGTGGAATGATGGTGCCATTGTAGACTTCTCGCATTGCACCGATCCCCGTGCCAAGGAACTCGAGCGCCGTGTCGTTCTCTCACAATACCTCACACAGATTAATTGTGCCAACAGCATTCCCCCACAGGAGACGGGCCTGACCTATAATTCCTGGTTTGGCCGCCCACACTTAGAGATGACGTGGTGGCATGCCGTTGACTTCGCCCTATGGAATCGTCCAAAGGTCTTGGAGCAGATGCTCAAGTGGTATAACGAGACAGCCTACCCCGTCGCCAGTCAGATAGCCGAGCGTCAAGGCTTCAAGGGGGTCCGCTGGATGAAGATGACCGACCCCTGGGCTGGCGAGGCGCCCTCAAATATCGGATCGTTCCTCATCTGGCAACAACCACACTATATCTATTTCGCTGAAGAGATGTATCGTGCCATGCCCTCTGCCGAGACACTCAAGAAATACGGCGAACAAGTGGAAGCTACCGCCCAATTTATGGCCGATTTCGTCAGCTATGACAAAAAGACGGGGCTTTATCATCTCAAGGGAGCTACCGCTATGCAGGAGACCATGTCGAAGGACTTCAGCTATGACCATCCCTTCGAACTGGCCTACTGGCAGTATAGCCTCAATATCGCCAATCTCTGGCGGGAGCGCCAGGGCAAGGAGAGCAATGCCCAATGGGATCATATTATCACCCACCTGTCTCCCCTCCCCGAACAGGATGGCATCTACACCGCGGGCCTTCCCTCCATCTCTACCAACACCTTCGCAGAGAAATCCCGCTCTGACCATCCTGCCGTCCTCGGAGCCTCTGGCCTCCTCCCAACTTCACCTACTCACCCTAATCACCCTACTCCCCCCTACACCTTATTATATAAAATAGGGAAAATGAAGCAAACCCTCGACTGGGTGATGCAGAACTGGAACTGGCAGACCACCTGGGGCTGGGACTACGGCATGATCGCGATGGCTGCCGCACGTCTTGGAGAACCGGAGACCGCCCTCAAGGCCCTTCTCATCGACACCCAGAAGAATACTTATCTTAAGAACGGACATAACTTCCAAACCGCAGACCGTCTGCGCTGCTATCTCCCAGGCAATGGGGCCCTGCTCACTGCTGTCGCCATGATGTGCGCAGGCTGGGATGGTTGCAAGGAACCACTTAATCCCGGTTTCCCAAAGGACGGGCAATGGAACGTGCGTTGGGAAGGTCTACAACGAATGCAATAATATAACATAAAACAAGAAATGAAACAATTATTCTTAACAATGCTTGCAGCCGTCTGCGCAATGACGGTAACCGCCCAGGAAGAGGTTCCGGCTTTCCCTGGAGCAGAAGGTCACGGTCGCTATATTACTGGCGGACGTGGCGGCGAAGTGGTTCATGTTACCAACCTCAACGATTCTGGTAAAGGATCGTTACGCGATGCCGTCGGCACTGGCAACCGTATCGTGGTCTTCGACGTTGCCGGCATTATAGCCCTGAAGTCTGACCTGACCATCAAGGACAATATCACCATTGCAGGACAGACTGCCCCCTATCCCGGTATCACCGTTCGTTATTATACCGTACGCCCAGGAAACAACAATATCATACGCTTCATCCGCATACGTCGGGGTGAGGAGGTTGACGTGAACGATGGTGCCGACGCCACCTGGCAGCGGCAGAAGGACGGCATCCTACTCGATCACTGTTCCTTCAGTTGGAGCATCGATGAGATTGCCTCGTTCTACGACAACCAGCACTTCACCATGCAATGGTGCACCCTCGGCGAAGCCCTCGCCAATCCTGGTCACAGCAAAGGAGAACACAGTTATGGTGGCATCTGGGGAGGAAAAGGAGCTTCGTTCCATCACAACTTCCTCTGTCACATGCAAAACCGCGTGCCACGTTTCTGTGGTGCCCGTTACAACTATAGCAAGTACGACACCGAGAAATATTCCAACAGCATCCAGGCAGAAATTGTGGATTTCCGCAACTGTGTGATGTACAATTGGGGCAGCGGCAACGGCTGCTACGGAGGTACAGGCGGTGGCAACATCAATATTGTCAACAACTACTACAAGGCCGGTCCCGCCACTAAGAACAAGACTACCGTCACTCAGGTATCCGTCGCCAACTCCAGCAATGCCTCCGGCTCTGACTTCATGGGCTATTGCGCCCGCTACTTTATCAACGGCAACTATGTAAACGCCGCTGGCGACAAGGCTGAGAACTACGACTGGAAAGGTGTCATCTACGATACAGGTACATACTTAATCGACGGTGAGCGTTGTATCCCTGACGTGAAGCACCTATACGGCAACGTCACCTACTACAAGAACTCCAAGGAAGAGGACTGCGTACGCATCAAACTCGATGAGCCTGTTGAGAGCGGCCTTGTGACAACCCATAGCGCCAAGAACGCCTTTACACAGGTACTAGCCCATGCTGGTGCCTCCCTCTACCGCGATGGTGTCGACGCCCGATACATGCAGGAAGCCGACGACGGCACCACCACCTACACTGGTTCAGCCGCTAAGACGGGCGACGGAAAGGCCATCACCCACCTTCCCGGCATCATCGACTTCGTGAAGGATCAGGGCGACTACACACTTGAAAGCACCAGCCATCCTGCTGGATTCGACTCTGACGGTGACGGAATGTCTGACGAATGGGAGACTGCCAATGGTCTGAACCCTAACGACGCCAGCGACGCCAAGAAGATCACCCTCGATACCGAAAAAGGCTGGTACACCAACCTGGAGGTCTATATGAACTCACTCGTCGAGGACATCATGAAGGCAGGCAACGCCGATGCCGAGCAGACGGTAGATGAATACTACCCTGTCTGTGTGAAGACCGGCCTTGTTCCTCTCACGCCCACCGGCAGCATTCTTGCCACAGAATACTACTCTCTTGGTGGCTTTCGGCTCGACGCTCCCAGAAAGGGAGTGATGATCCGTGTGGAGCGAATGGCAGACGGAAGTAAAAACGTATCAAAAGTCATTAAATAACAATATAACACATTAATCTTTCTTAAAACTATTCATTATGATGAAACAACTTAAAAGACTCGGCACAATATGTCTGTTGCTGATGATGGCAATGGTCTGCAAAGCCGAAGGCGACACGGTAGTGCCCGACAGCACTGTAGTGCCGGGTGACAGTATTGTGGTACCAGGCGACAGTATTGTGGTACCAGGCGACAGTATTGTGGTACCAAATGACAGCATTGTGGTACCAGGCGACAGTATTGTGGTACCAAATGACAGCATTGAAGTGCCAACTGACACCGTAAAAGTTGATGACGGCACTCTCATGAATGTACCCGTAAAAGCCACATTTGCCTTCAACCTCGGAACCGCTGGACAGGTAGCCACCTTCGGTACTTTGGGGGATTATTTTATCTCCAGCAATGTAACCTTAGGCAGTAATCTTATTATAAAAGGTACTGATGAGAAAGGCCTCGGGCAGACGCTGATCGAGCCAAAGGAATTACAGCAAGGCGAAGAAGGTGGTTCTGCTGCCGACGAGAGCAACGCCATCCGCTTTCTCTTCAAACCGAAAAATGGAATAACCTTCACGCCAACAAAGGTATCGTTGAAAGCCACCAGCTACGAAACAGACGACGGACTGCTTGACTTCTCGTGGGAGAATCCCAACAAGACGACCATTCCTTTGGCCACAGGTGTAAAGCCCAACCGCGATGACAACGAGGAGAGCAACGTTTCTAAGTTGTCATACGAGATCAAGGATGCAACTGTGGGCGGTGGATTCTGCGGACTCCTTGTCAACCTCTATAACCTTGAGGGCAAACAGATTGGTTTTTCAGATATTATCATCGAGGGAAACCTTAACGGCAAAGAGAAAGAGAAAGGAATTCCCTTACTCGACTATATCATCTACAACGATCAGAAGTATTCCAGAGAAGGACTCTTCGGCAATGGCAATGAAGCCACTATTGTTATGAGCAGGAAGGAGACCATGATCAGCAAGACCAACCCAATAACGGCTGTTGCAAAGGTTGGAGAAATAGATTCTATCACATATTCTGGCGATACCAAGAAGTGTACCGCTATCATCTATTTGTCCACAGGTGATAACGAGGTCACCTATACTCTGACTTTTGTACGGAAGACCAGTTACAAACTAACTTATGTCGACGTCGATAAAGAGTCGGTCATTGATGAGTCTATCAGAGATGAGGGTGAGAGTATTGGACAATTCGATGTCAACTCCGAAGATGTGAACGTGGAGGAAGGCTTCAAGATGCGCGGATGGTTCCACAATCCTGAAGGCGGAATAAGATATACTGTCAATGACATTGTCACCGAAGACATAACGCTTTATGCCATCGCTACGGAAATCGAGGAGGTCAGCACCTCAAAGAGGTATACCTTCGACCTTACTGACGAGTACTTCAATGCCGAAGACCACGAGGCCTTCAATCCCTTTGGCGAAGGCTACCACTGGCTCGATGATGGTCATGGGTGGGCCTTCAAAGACGGGAATCGGATTGACCTGCTCGTAGGTCCTAGGGCAACCCTCAAACTCTCCCTCTGCAAATTTGGTCAGGGTGAAAACATTTTTGTCAGATCTGAGGCTGGTGACACGCTGTCTGTCCTAAATGGCAAAGTTGAAAATGACGGAGACTTTATCAACTATACATACGAAGGAAAACCCGGCACTCTGTCGCTCTGCATCAAAGCCTCTGACGAGATGTACATCCACTCCATCGATATCATTAACATTGCCGAGTTGAACTTTGACAAATCCGGCAACTGGTATTATGTGAAGAGTGGTAAGGCTGATGGATTTACGAACGCCCTTTATTACATCAACGAAATCAATACCGACAATAACTCTGAGCGCATATACATCTTCCTGCCTAATGGTACATATGATCTGGGAGAGACCGCGCAGACCACAATCAGCAGAGATAATGTTTCCATTATCGGAGAGTCGATGTATAACACGACTATCGTCACAACTCCCGACTTAGCACTTGAAGGCCTCAACAGCGCAGAGATGTTCGTGAATTCTTCCTCGAACCTCTATCTGCAGGACATCACGCTGAAGAATAACTTCGACTACTATAGTTCCGGTTCTGAAGGACGCGCTCCCGTCCTCTATGATAACGGCAATCACACAGTGGGTAAGAATGTCCGTATGATCTCTTATCAGAGTACATATTACAGCTTCAACAACGGTATGCAGTCATACTGGGACAATTGCGACTTTCACGGAGCAGTCGATATCCTTTGTGGCGGCGGTGACGTTCGCATCAACAATTCAACCCTCTCACTTGAACCTCGCTATTCCGACGGTAGCGGCCACCGAACCATTGTCTCACCCCGCACAATGACGAAATACGGACATATCTTCGACCACTGTAAGATTGTAGACCTCTCAGAGGGCTATGGCACCTGGGACTTCGGACACACATGGAGCAATCAGCCCATCGCCGTATACCTCAGCACCACCCTCGACGCAAACGCAGAAGACGGTCTGATCAGTTCCCGCTGGACAGAGAAGGGTTTGAACAACACCGATCCTTCTATCTTCGGAGAATACAACACGATGGATCAAGACGGTAACGACATCACACCCGTGAGCAATTCTATCACCTCATACTCCGGCATCTACCAGACAATACTGAACGCCGATATGGCCGCATACTTCAGCTACGACAAGATGTTTTCCAATAATGCAGAAAGGACCTGGGATCCCGCAACAATCACCGCACAAGTCAACGGCCCTGCGGATGCCAGATACGAAAACGGCACCATTACCTGGACCGCTGTTGATGGAGCTATTGCCTACGCTATCTACAAGAACGGAGAGTTGGAAGCCATCATTGAGGATACATCCTACAACCTTGAAATCAACCCCGATGCCTATCGTCTCTCCATCCGCTGTGCCAATGCTATGGGTGGATTCGGTCCTGAGGCCCATGTTGCAGGAACCATCGGTATCAAGGGTGTCAACAATGACCGTGAACAGAATGTCGTCTACAACCTCCAGGGAGTGCGTGTCAGCAAACCCGGCAAGGGCATCTACATCATCAACGGCAAGAAGACCATAATCAGGTGACAATGTTTCTCCCTATATATAATTAAGGTGTAACCAACCCCGGTTACACCTTATTTTGGGGGGTGTGTAAATATAACAATTTTGCAAACGTTTACGTGTGTTTTTTGCAAAATCATATGGTTGTTTCGTTAAAATATAGTAAATTTGCAAGCGAAATCGAGACAATTAATTTAATAAATAACTAATAATAACTAAGTATGCAAGGTAAATTTAAGACGTTCCGTATCGTCTTGATGCTGGTGCTCAGCCTTATTGTAGGCACAGTATCTGCTCAGACGGTCACCGGAAATGTGGTCGATGAAACGGGTGAAGCCGTCATCGGCGCTACTGTTTTGGAGAAAGGTACCAAGAATGCCACAGTGACTGACTTCGACGGTAACTTCACCATCAAGATGGAGAGCGGCAATGTTCTCACGATTTCATACATCGGTATGCAGTCGCAGGATGTTAACGTCGCAGGAAAGACAAGTGTAAACGTTGTCCTCAAGGAGGATGCCACTACTCTTCAGGATGTGGTGGTCATCGGTTACGGTACGATTAAGAAGCAGGACCTCACCGGTTCTGTGTCTTCGGTCAACACTGAGCAGTTGAACGCAAAGGGTGCTCCCTCTGTATTGGGTAACCTGCAGGGTAGCAATCCCGGTGTGAGCATCACCCAGACCTCTGGTCGTGGCGGCAGCTACAACATCGAGATCCGCGGTAGGTCGTCTATTAACTCCAAGACCACGCCTCTCTATGTGGTCGACGGTGTGATGTGCGACGATATCGACTGGCTGAATCCTCAGGACATTGAGCGTATCGATATTCTGAAGGACGCTTCCTCTACCGCCATCTACGGTTCTCGTGCTACGGCCGGTGTCGTGATGGTAACCACTAAGAGCGGTACTACTGTCAACAAACAAGCCAGCAAGCCAACAATCAGTTACGACGGATACTACGGTTGGTCTCATACCGCTCGTATGCCTGAGTTTATGACCGGACAGCAGTTCTATGATTTCCGTTTCATGAAGTTCCTGACCTACGCTGGTAATGGCGCTGTGGCTACTTCCGATCTGTCCTCTCATCCCGTCTATCAGATTGGCGGCACAATCCTCGAGCAGTGTCTGCTCCGTGAGTCTGAGGGCTCAGGTGCCTTCCGTATGAAGGAGATGCTTGCCAACGGCAGCACCTACGACTGGCCCAGCATGGTGACCCAGAACGGCAGCCAGCAGAACCACTACCTGGCCGTCAGCGCCGGTAGCGAGAACATCAACTACCACCTGGGTGTGGGTTATAACGGTGAGGAAGGCGTCTACAAAGGCGATAAGTCCAACCGTATCAACTTCAAGGGAAGCATTGATGCCAAGCTCAACAAGGTGGTCAGCGCCGGCTTCAGCTTCAATGGTGCCAGAACGATTCAGGAGTATGCCAACGACGCTGCTGTTCAGAGCGCCTACCGAATGAACCCCTATATGACTCCATACAACTCTGAGGGTAAGATGAATGCCAAGCCCGGTAACTATGCCGCCCTGCGCACTTCTGCCTATCAGTTCTCCGATGAGCCCAACCCCCTGCTGAAGATGGAGAGCATCAACAAGCAGCGCGAGACCTGGCGCATGCTCGGTAACTTCTATGTGAAGTTCGACATCATCAAGGGCCTTGACTTCAAGACCACCTTCTCGCCCAGCTACACCTACTATCGTCAGGGATACTTCGAGGGCTATAAGGATGAGGATGGTAACTTCTTTGATTCCAGCCTGTCGAACAATGCGGCCAACATCACCAACCACCGCAGTTTCTCATGGACTTGGGACAACATCATCAACTACAACACCACCATCGCCAACGACCACAACATCAGCATCATGGCTCTGTACTCACAGCAGGCTGGTAACAGCGAGAACACCTACTGGGCTGCTACTGAGGTGCTGGACGGCACAGACTGGTGGAACTTGGGTACAGGTGAGTTCAATGCCACAGACTCCAAGACATCTTATTCTGAGAGCAGCATGACCTCCTACGCCCTGCGTCTGAACTACGGCTACAAGGGCAAATACCTGCTGACCGCCACCGTCCGTCGTGATGGCAGCTCGAAGTTCACCGAAGACAACCGCTGGGGCACATTCCCCTCGGCAGCAGCAGCCTGGCGTATCTCTGAGGAGCCGTTCATGCAGAATCTCAACTGGCTCAGCAACCTGAAGCTCCGTCTCGCATATGGTGTGACCGGTAACTGCGACGGTATCGGCAACTACGACACTCAGCAGACACTCTCAAGCCCGATCTACTATCCTTATGGCGACAAGTACAGCACGGGCTACAGCGCCTCAAAGATTGTCAATAAGGACCTGAAGTGGGAGACCTCTACCGAGTACAACGCCGGTATCGACTTCGGATTCTTCGGCGGTCGTATCAACGGTAGCATCGATGTCTATCAGAAGACCTCTAAGGATCTGCTCTTCCAGGTTCAGCTTCCTCTCGTTTCCGGCGGTGGCTCAATGGTAACCAATATCGGTTCTGTCCGCAACACCGGTGTTGAGGTAGCACTGACCACTATCAACGTCGAGAGTAAGGACTGGCACTGGGAGACCACCTTCACCTTCTCTGCCAATAAGAATGAGGTTCGCGAGATCAACGGCACGGGTGACCGTGTGCTCGGTTCCGGCACGATGGATAACCTCTTCGTGGGCTATTCTGCCAACAACGTCTATGCCTACGAGTGGGGAGGCATCGTCAGCGACCGCGATATGACGGTTCCCGACAACGTAGCTTCCAAGAACGCTGGTCTGACACCTGGCTCTACCGTGAAGGAGTACGACTATTATTATAAGGTGTACGGCCTGACAGAGGGGCAGCCTTGGATCGTCGACCAGAACAACGACGGCAAGATCGACCCCAACGACCGCAACATCACAAGTATGGACCCCGACTGGATGGGTAGCTTCACCTCTAACCTCAGCTGGAAGAACTGGGACTTCTCGTTCTCACTCTATGCCAAGGTGGGCTACAAGGTCTACTCTTCCTTCCTGACCAGCAACATTCTCGACCTCGCCGACCGTGGCCGTCAGAAGCTGAATGTCGACTGGTACATCCCCGCTGGAACACTCGTTGACTGCGACGGTGTGAATACCGACGGTACATATATCAATCCTAAGTATCAGGAGACCACCCACTACGGTGAGTATCCCTTCCCGAACAACGGCGGTAGCAGCGGTGGCGTAGGCCGTCAGTCTGCTGAGTGGAACCAGGCAAAGGGTGTTACCAACGCTTCATTCCTGAAAGTAAAGAACATCACCTTAGGTTACACTTTCGACAAGAACTTCCTCAACAAGTTTGGCTGCAAGCACCTCCGTCTCTATGCAACGGTCACCAATCCGTTTGTCTTCACCAGCTACAAAGGCTTCGATCCTGAATGGGCTAACGCCGGAGTCAAGCAGGATGGTCCTGGCACCATCAACTATCAGATTGGCGCAAGCGTAAAATTTTAATTGAAAATTGATTATTGATAATTGACAATTATGAAAAAGAACATCTATATATCAGTGATTGCCGCCCTCTTTGCAGGTTTCACACTCACGGCCTGCAGCGACTTCCTGGAAGCCGATAACAAGACGGCAGGCGGACAGACGGCTGACGACTTCTTCAGCAAGGATGCCTCGGCTCTGCTGACCGCAGCTTACAGCAGCCTGAAGAACTATGCCTTCAGCACCGACCTCTACAGCAGAGGTACCGACCTCTACATCGTCACCCGTGGTAAGTCTGTGTCCGACTTCGACACCTACACGTTCAACACGGAGAACAGCACTATCACCAACCTTTACTCCAACGTCTACAGGACCATCAACCTGTCGAACGGTGTCATCTCCTATGCAGGCGCCGACTCACAGTTAGGCCAGGAGGCCCGCTTCCTCCGCAACTACGGCTACTACCTGCTTACCCAGCAATTCGGTAGCGTGCCCTATATCACGGAATACATCAACAGTGCTGAGAAGGACTTCCCCCGCACCCCGCTGAACGAGATCTATAGCGCCGTCGTCGAGGATCTGACCAACCTCTACAACAGTTCCTCACTCGACGCTCAGAATCATACCGGTAAGGCCAGCAAGCAGGCTGTGGCAGCTCTGCTCGCCAAGGTCTATCTGGCAGCAGGCTGGGATCTCGACACCTCGCTGGGCGATGCCCTTCAGGGTTCTTACACCGTCAACGGCACTAACAACTTCACCCAGGCTGCCTCTTGGGCAGAGAAAGCCATCAACGGCATCAGTCTCACGATGTCATTCGAGGACAAGTGGTCACCCTTCAACGAGGGTAATGCCGAGGAGATCTTCTCCGTTCAGTACGAGCGTAACGGTTATCCCGGCGATATCATCGATGGTGGTCACAGAATGCACAGCTACTTCGGCGGTTACTATGGCGCCTACGACGCCAGCGGCATCAAGGGTGTACTTTCTGAGGACTGCCAGTCGCAGAAGAGCATGTACCTCTACGAGAAGGGCGACAACCGCTACGACGCCACCTATATGATGGTGATGTACAACGCCAAGAAGGACGACAGCGGCAAGCCCGCATGGGGCACAGAGGGCTACTATGCCTACTACAACTGCTCTGCCGACCAATTGAAGACGATGCCCATCTGCAAGGTCTACTTCCCCTACTACTACACTGAGGCAGAAGTTCAGGCCTGGATTGACTCACACGAGAGCCAGCTCATCGCCGACAAGGACAAGTACGCCAACGCCGACGTCCGTATCTCTCTGCTCACTCTGCCGAAGGTGACCAACTGGGTTTACGTGCAGGACGACAAGGGTGTTGCCAAATGGACCAAGACCCAGGTGGCCATCGCCGACTACAACGCCCAGACCAGCAATGGTGCCTGTGTGAAGAAGTTCGACGACGCTGCTGCCGACTTCACCGGCGGTTCCAACAACTACCGTGACATCGTGCTCTTCCACGTGAGCGATATGTACCTGATTGCCGCTGAGGCTTACCTGATGGCAGGCAATAGTTCCGCTGCCCTGGAGAAGATCAACGCCGTTCGCGGTCGTGCAGGACTCCCCGCCCTCGCTTCATTCAGCGCCTACAAGCCTGAATACGCCACCACCGGCAACTTCACCCTGAAGGAAATCGACCTCGTTCTCGACGAGCGCGCCCGTGAGCTCTATGCCGAGGGTCACCGCTGGATGGACCTCCGCCGCACCAAGCAGCTCGTACGCTACGCCGTGCAGTTCAGCGAGTACATCGCCGACGAGGCAGCCATGAAGGGCAGCGACGGCAATATCAAGTGGTATCGTCCGATTCCCGCCAACGAGATCAGCGCCAACACTGGCATCTCAAACGCAGACCAGAACCCGGGATACTAAAAGATTGAAGATTGAAAATTGAAAAATTGAAGATTATGAAAAGATTTATATATTCAGTCGTAGCACTGCTCACATTAGGCTTCACCTTCGTAGCCTGCGGCGACGACAACGATGATCCCAACATCAGCTATGACAAGACTGCAGAGCAGGGATCAGCAGGAACCTATACCGGCGAATGGACCCGTTCTGGCGACGATGGCACCGCTACCTATAGCGGCAGCATCACCCTCGAGGCCGCTGGCACCAACGCCACCAACGTGACCTTCTCCTGCCCTGAGGCCTCCCTCGATGCAAAATCCATCGCCAACGTGTGGCACGCTAACTATGGCTATGAGTTCTTCAACCAGACGGCAAGTGATGCCAACGGACTGGGTGCATCCTTTTCCGGAAGAATCGACGATGCCGGGAACATGAACGCCTCCTTCACACTCAGCCAGAAGGTTGGACGTAAGAACTACGAGTTCAGATACGAGTTCAGAGGCAAGAAATAACACTACTAAAATAGGGGGGCAACAACCATGCCCCTCTATTTTTAAGAAAAAAAAGTTAAATTCTTGCTAGTTTCAAAAAAAAAGCATATCTTTGCAACGTTTTTATAAACCCACTAATTACAACTAATTAAAAAATTAACAGTATGAAGAAATTTTTACTCAGTGCTGCTGCCCTTATGGCAGCAATGACGATGAATGCACAGGAAGTATGTGTATTCAACGCTGACAACGCAATGGGTCTGGATTCCGAGAACGGTACTGCTCTCACAGCAGGAACCGTACTAGGCGAGACAGCAAGCATTGTTGCTACAGTTGGTGGCGATGACACCTACAAGCCACAGTCAGCTACGTTTACAGTTAACGGTACAGACATCACTGGTGGTCTGCAGGGTGGTACAAACCCGAAGGATGCCGACGGTCTTGTTCCCGCTACTTCGCTGGTACAGCCTGCCGGTGGTGCTTTCCTCGTGTTCGAGGCTAAGGCCGACGGTTTCCTCTATGTGATGCACAAGGCCTCTTCAAACAAGGCATACACCGTGTTTGAGGAAGGTGTGGCCATCAGCTACACATTCACCGCTATCGGTAGTGCCGATTCTGACCTGGGCGCTGTTTATTCTTTCACTCTCCCCTACGAGGTTGAGAACGAGCAGTTTGTCGTGAAGAACCCCATCGAGTGGGCAGAGCAGGAGTTCCTGAAGATCACTGCTCCCGACAAGTACGCTGCACGCTGGTCAAAGAATGAGGAAGGCGCAGACACATGGGATCCCATTAAGATCAATGGCCTCGGTGTCATCAAGTTCCCCGTTTACAAGGACTGCAAGTACATTGTTAACGCCAATGGTTCTAAGATTACTGCTGCCGGCTTCGCATTCAGCACAGCTGACGATGTAAACATTACTTCTGACGGCATTGCCCTCAACGGTGAAGGTGGTGGTTCTCAGGGTGGTGCTATCGTTGGTGAGATCGACTGGACAAAGGAGGCTGCATACTATGAGGGTGTATGGTATTCTGAC